>NZ_JBHXTV010000009.1:0-350234 GCF_042671585.1 Streptomyces sp. NPDC127129 | reverse complement strand
ATGCGGTCGGCCGGGATGCGGACGTTGTCGAGGTAGACCTCGCGGGTCGGGGAGCCCTTGATGCCGAGCTTCTTCTCCGGCGCGCCGAAGGAGACACCCTCGTCGCTCTTCTCCACCACGAACGCGGAGATGCCCTTGGAGCGCTTGTCGGGGTCGGTGACGGCCATCACCGTGTAGTACTCGGAGACGCCGGCGTTGGTGATCCACCGCTTCACACCGTTGAGGACCCAGGAGTCGCCGTCGCGCACCGCGCGGGTCTTCATCCCGGCCGCGTCCGAACCGGCGTCCGGCTCGGACAGGGCGTAGGAGAACATCGCGTCACCCTTGGCCAGCGGGCCGAGGTACTTCTTCTTCAGCTCCTCCGAGCCCGACAGGATCACCGGCAGCGAGCCGAGCTTGTTGACCGCCGGGATCAGCGAGGACGAACCGCACGCACGGGCCACCTCCTCGATCACGATCACCGTCGCCAGCGCGTCCGCACCCGCGCCGCCGTAGGACTCCGGCACGTGGACCGCGTGCAGATCGGCCGCGACCAGCGCGTCCAGCGCCTCCTGGGGGAACCGGCCCTCCTCGTCGACCGCCGCCGCGAACGGCGTGATCTTCGCCTCCGCCAGCGCACGGACCGTCTCCCGGAGCATGTCGTGCTCCTCGGACAGGCGATACAGGTCGAAATCGGTGGCTGTGTCGTTCTTTTCCCGCGCCACTGCTCACTCACTCCCACGTCTGTTAACTACCGTTAAGTAATCCAAAGGGTAGGGCGTGTCCGGGCCCCCGGCCAGGGCCCGACTATGCTCGGGCAGGCATTCCGCCCGACCTCACTGGAGTCCCGTATGGCCCTCAAGATCACCGTGATCGGCACCGGCTACCTCGGCGCCACGCACGCAGCGGCCATGGCGGAGCTCGGTTTCGAGGTGCTCGGCCTCGACGTCGTGCCCGAGAAGATCGAGCTGCTGGCCACCGGCCGCGTACCGATGTACGAGCCCGGCCTGGAGGAGCTGCTCTCCCGGCACGTCGCCGGGATCGAGGGATCGACGGGCCGGCTGCGCTTCACCACCTCCTGGGACGAGGTCGGCGCCTTCGGCGACGTGCACTTCGTCTGCGTGAACACCCCGCAGAAGCACGGCGAGTACGCGTGTGACATGAGCTACGTCGACGCCGCGTTCACGTCGCTGGCGGGCGTGGTGCGCGAGGGCGCGCTCGTCGTCGGCAAGTCGACCGTGCCGGTCGGCTCCGCCGAGAGGCTCGCGGAGCTGCTGCCGGAGGGCGTGGAGCTGGCCTGGAACCCGGAGTTCCTGCGCGAGGGCTTCGCGGTGAAGGACACGCTCCACCCGGACCGGGTGGTCGCCGGTGTGCGGAGCGAGCGGGCCGAGAAGGTGCTGCGTGAGGTGTACGCCACGCCGATCGCCGAGGGCACGCCCTTCGTCGTGACCGACTTCCCGACGGCCGAGCTGGTGAAGACCGCCGCCAACTCCTTCCTCGCGACCAAGATCTCCTTCATCAACGCGATGGCCGAGGTCTGCGAGGCCGCGGGCGGCGACGTCGCCAAGCTGGCCGAGGCGATCGGCTACGACGAGCGGATCGGCTCCAAGTTCCTGCGCGCCGGGATCGGCTTCGGCGGCGGCTGTCTGCCGAAGGACATCCGCGCGTTCATGGCGCGGGCGGGCGAGCTGGGCGCGGACCAGGCGCTGACCTTCCTGCGCGAGATCGACTCCATCAACATGCGCCGGCGCGGCCAGATGGTCGAGATGGCGCGGGACGCGGTCGGCGGCGGGTCGTTCCTCGGCAAGCGGGTCGCGGTGCTCGGCGCCACGTTCAAGCCGGACTCGGACGACGTACGGGACTCGCCGGCGCTGAACGTGGCCGGGCAGATCCACCTCCAGGGCGGACAGGTCACGGTCTACGACCCGAAGGGCATGGAGAACGCCCGCCGGCTCTTCCCGACGCTGGGGTACGCGCGGTCGGCCCTGGAGGCGGTGCGCGGGGCGGACGTCGTGCTGCACCTGACGGAGTGGCGCGAGTTCCGCGACGACCTGGACCCGGCGGAGCTGGCCGCGGCGGCCGGCTCGCGGGTGATCCTGGACGGCCGCAACGCGCTGGACGCCACGCGGTGGCGCGAGGCGGGCTGGACGTACCGCGCGATGGGACGTCCGCGGGCGTAGCGAAGCGCGCCGCGAAGGGCCCCGCCTCCCCGATGGGAGCGGGGCCCTTTTCCGTACCCGGGCGGGGCGGGGCCCTTCCTGTACGCGCGCGGGGCGGGGCCTTTCCTGTACGCGCGCGGGGCGGGGCCTTTCCTGTACGCGCGCCTGCACGGGTCCGTCGTCGGGCCGACCCGGGCCGCCTGCCCGGTCCGTCGTCAGGCCGACCCGGGCGCCCGCCCGGTCCGTCGTCAGGCCGCTCGGCGCGGGCCGGACGTGCGGGCGAGGAACTCCGCCTCCCGGAGGGTCCGGGTGACGTTGTCGTGGGCGAGGGCGACCAGGTCCGGCGCGGGCCAGCCGCGGCGCAGCAGCTCGGCGAAGAGGGGCGCGTAGCCGGCCGCCGGGTCCGTGGTGTGGGACAGTCCCGCACAGCGCGGGCCCGCCAGGGCGCGGACGCGGTCGAGGGCGTCGGCGGTCGCCGGCAGATCCTCGGTCACCGGGAGCATGCAGACGCCGCCGTTCTCGCCGAACAGGCCGAGGACCTCGTCCGTCAGCTCCTCCGGGTCCGCGCGCGTGGCCAGGACCGGGGCCCTGGTGAGCGCCAGGGTGCGGCGGACCGTCTCCGGGTCGGCCCCGGAGAGGTCCACGACGAGCCCCAGGCGGTTCATCTCCCGTACGGCCTCCCGGGCGAAGCCGTCGAACCGGGGGAGGTTCACGGCCCGTACCCCGAGCGCGTGGTACGCCCGCACGGCGGCGATCGAGCCGGCCAGGGCCGACCAGCTCACGGGCCCCAGGAGCGCGGCGACCCGGCCGCAGTTGACGGCGTGGCCCATCTCGGCGGTGCTGTGCGCGAGGCGCAGCTCCTCGGGGTAGGCGGCGACGAGCGCACGGATCCCGTCGATGCGGCGCAGCGTCCCGACGACGTCCTCGTCGGGTTCGGCCCGGAGGGACCAGAACTGCGCCCCGGCCTCCGCCGCCCGCACCGGCGCGAGGTCCTCGGGGTCGAACACCCGGGGTGGGATCGTGTGCCCCTCGACGACGGGCTGCGCGGCGAGCAGTGCCTGCGCACGGGTCAACTCGTCGAGGGGCAGCTGTTGTTCGGGGGCGTCGAGATCACCGGACGCGGCACCGGCGTGCTCGACGGAGAAGGGATGATGATCTTCCAGATCTGCCATGGCGTAACAACTCCGAACGTACTGGGCAGTACCGCCCACCGTGGCACGAAACCCCTCGTGAGGGGCGGTGGAGTAGGCCGTTCAGGGGACGGCGCCCGCCTCGCGGCTCCGTCCGGGTACGGCCGTGGCCCGCCGCCGGTTCGGTTCGGCGACGGGCCACGCGGGAAGCGACGATCCGTCAGGAGGCGGAGGTGTCCAGGGAGTCGATCGTCGCGTTCGACGGTCCGCGGCGGGTGCGCAGGTCGCGGGAGACCGCCTCGGCGTCGCGCAGGGCGCGGACCGCGTTGGACCACGTCAGCTTCGCGAGGTCGGCGTGGGACCAGCCGCGGTGGAGGAGCTCGGCGATCAGGTTCGGGTAGCCCGCGACGTCGTCGAGGCCGGCCGGGGTGAACGCCGTGCCGTCGTAGTCGCCGCCGATGCCGATGTGGTCGATGCCGGCCACCTCACGCATGTGGTCGAGGTGGTCCGCCACCGTCGCCGCCGTGGCGATCGGGCGCGGGTGCTCGGCCTCGAAGGCCCGGTGGAGCTTCATCGCCCCGGCGGTGGTGTCGAGGTGGTGGAAGCCGTGTGCCCGCAGGTTGTCGTCCGCGCGGGCCGTCCACTCCACGGCGGCGGGCAGGATGAACTTCGGTACGAACGTGGCCATCGCGACCCCGCCGTTCCCCGGCAGCCGCTCCAGGACGTCGTCCGGGATGTTCCGCGGGTGGTCGCAGATCGCGAGCGCCGAGGAGTGCGAGAAGATCACCGGCGCGACGGAGGTGTCCAGGGCGTCCCGCATCGTCGTCGCGGCGACGTGCGAGAGGTCGACGAGCACGCCGGTGCGGTTCATCTCGCGGACGACCTCGTGGCCGAAGGGCGAGAGTCCGCCGACGCCCGGCTCGTCGGTCGCCGAGTCCGCCCACGCGGTGTTGTCGTTGTGGGTGAGCGTCATGTAGCGCACGCCCAGGGTGTGCAGCGCGCGCAGGGTGGCGAGGGAGTCGTTGATGGAGTGGCCGCCCTCGGCGCCCTTGAGGGAGGCGATACGGCCCTGCTTCCGCGCCGCCTCCATGTCGTCCGCCGTCAGGGCGGGGGCCAGCTCGCCCGCGTACCGCTCGAGGAGCTGGTCGACGACGTCGATCTGTTCCAGGGTGGCGCTGACCGCGTCGTCCCCGGTCAGCTCGGTGGAGACGTACACCGACCAGAACTGCGCGCCGACGCCGCCGGCCCGCAGCCGGGCGAGGTCGGTGTGGAGCGCCCCGGTCTGGTCGGCCGCGATGTCGAGCCGGTCCAGGTCGTACCCGGCCTGCTTGCGCAGCGCCCAGGGCAGGTCGTTGTGTCCGTCGACGACGGGGGCGGAGGCCAGCAGCTCAACGGCCTCCGCCAGCCGGCCGGCCGCGCTCGCCGGGGCGCTCACTTGGCGAAGCCGAACGACTCCGAGCCCTCGACCTTGGCCCGCAGCCGCTTGCCCTTCTCGGTCGCCTGGTCGTTCAGCTCCTGCTGGAACTCCCGCATCCGGCCGAGCAGTTCGGCGTCGTGCGCGGCGAGGATCCGGGCCGCGAGCAGACCGGCGTTGCGCGCCCCGCCGACGGAGACCGTGGCCACCGGCACACCGGCGGGCATCTGCACGATCGACAGGAGCGAGTCCATGCCGTCGAGGTACTTCAGCGGGACCGGCACACCGATGACCGGGAGCGGGGTCACGGAGGCGAGCATGCCCGGCAGATGGGCGGCGCCGCCGGCGCCCGCGATGATCGCCTTCAGGCCGCGGTCGGCCGCCTCCTCGCCGTACGCGATCATCTCGCGCGGCATCCGGTGCGCGGAGACGACGTCGACCTCGTACGGGATCTCGAACTCGTCCAGGGCCTGGGCCGCGGCCTCCATGACGGGCCAGTCGGAGTCGGATCCCATGACGATGCCTACGACAGGGCTCACAGGGCTCATTCGGTGATCGTTCCTCGCAGGTAGCCGGCGGCGTGACGGGCGCGCTCCAGCACGTCGTCCAGGTCGTCGCCGTAGGTGTTGACGTGGCCCACCTTGCGCCCGGGCTTCACGTCCTTGCCATACATGTGGATCTTGAGCTGCGGGTCCCGGGCCATGCAGTGCAGATAGGCGTAGTACATGTCCGGGTAGTCCCCGCCCAGGACGTTGCACATGACCGTCCACGGGGCGCGCGGGCGCGGATCGCCCAGCGGGAGGTCGAGGACGGCGCGGACGTGGTTGGCGAACTGCGAGGTGATCGCACCGTCCTGGGTCCAGTGACCGGAGTTGTGCGGACGCATGGCGAGCTCGTTGACCAGGATCCGGCCGTCGCGCGTCTCGAACAGCTCCACGGCGAGGTGCCCGACGACGTCGAGCTCCTTGGCGATCCGCAGCGCGAGCTCCTGTGCCTGGCCCGCCAGCTCGGCGGACAGGTTCGGCGCGGGCGCGATCACGGTGTCGCAGACGCCGTCGACCTGCTGGGACTCGACGACCGGGTAGGCGACGGCCTGGCCGTGCGGGGAGCGGACGATGTTCGCGGCGAGCTCGCGCGTGAAGTCGACCTTCTCCTCGGCGAGGACCCGGACGCCCGCACGGAACGGATCGCGGGCGTCCTCTTCCGTACGGACGAACCAGACGCCCTTGCCGTCGTAGCCGCCGCTGACCGTCTTGAGGATGATCGGGAACCCGCCCACCTCGGCCGCGAAGGCGGCCGCGTCCGCCGGATCGGCGACGATCCGGTGGCGGGGGCTCGGCGCGCCGATCTCGTCGAGCTTCGCGCGCATCACCCCCTTGTCCTGGGCGTGCACCAGCGCGGCGCGGCCCGGGCGGACGACGACGCCGTCCTCCTCCAGGGCGCGCAGATGTTCGGCGGGGACGTGTTCGTGATCGAACGTGATCACGTCACAGCCGCGCGCGAAGTCACGCAGCGTAGCCAGGTCGCGATAGTCGCCGAGGACGACCTCGCTCACCACCTGGGCCGCCGAATCCTGCGGGGTGTCACTGAGCAGCTTGAACTTGATGCCGAGGGGGATGCCCGCCTCGTGGGTCATACGGGCGAGCTGACCGCCACCGACCATGCCGACTACCGGGAACGTCACCCTCTTAGGGTATCCGCACGACGAGCGGAGCCCGCCCCGCCTGTGGTTTACGACAGCGCAACGGGATTTTCCGAGGTTTGCAATCTCCTCGGGCGGGTCACAGGTGGGCTGGTTAGCATGGCTTGGTTGACGAAACCGAACGGACGGGGCTGAGCAATCACCATGAGTGAACGAAGCGCACTGCGTGTGCGGCTTGACCGGCTCACACGTGAGTTCGCCAAGTTCGGCGCGGTCGGTGGTGTCGGCCTTCTGGTGGACCTGGGGGTCTTCAACCTCGTCCGCCAGGTGACGGAGCTTCCCGTCGTCCGGGCGAGTGTCATCGCCACGGTCGTGGCGATCGGCTTCAACTATCTGGGCTTCCGGTACTTCACCTACCGGGACCGCGACAAGAGCAGCCGCACGAAGGAGCTGACGCTCTTCCTGCTCTTCAGCGTCGCGGGTCTGGTGATCCAGAACGGCATCCTCTACGCGGCGACGTACGGCTTCGGCTGGGACAGCCCGCTGCAGAGCAACTTCTTCAAGTTCTTCGGCATCGGCGTCGCGACGCTGTTCCGCTTCTGGTCGTACCGCACATGGGTCTTCCGGACACTGCCGGCCCGGGAGGCCGTGCAGACCGCCGAATCGTTCCTGGAGCAGGCGCCCAGGCAGTCCACGAGGAAGCAGCCCGACCGCGTGCTCTGACAGCGGCGCACGCTCTCGGGGCGGAGGCGAACTCTCGGGGCGGGCGTCGACCGCCTGCGCCGACGGGCCGCGCTACCGGACGGGGCGTTCCCGCGCCTCGTCCCCACGGCTCCTCACCTCGCGGCTCAGGAAGAGCGCGAAGACCGGCGGATGCTGCTGGAGGAGTTCGAGCCGCCCGCCGTCCGCCTCCGCGAGGTCCCGGGCGACGGCGAGGCCGATGCCGGTGGAGCTGCGGCCGCTGACGGCCCGCTCGAAGATCCGCGCGCCGAGGTCGGCGGGGACGCCGGGGCCCTCGTCGGTGACCTCGATCACGGACTGGTTGCCGGTGACCCGGGTCCGCAGGGCGACGGTTCCGCCGCCGTGCATGAGCGAGTTCTCGATCAGCGCGGCGAGGACCTGGGCCACGGCGCCCGGGGTGCCGACCGCGCGCATGCCCTGCTTGCCGGAGTGGACGATGGCGCGGCCCGCGCTGCGGTAGGCGGGGCGCCACTCCTCGATCTGCTGCTTGATGACCTCGTCGAGGTCGAAGGCGAGGGCGGAGCCGGTGCGGGGGTCGCGGGAGTTCGTCAGGAGCCGCTCGACGACGTCGGTGAGCCGCTCGACCTGGGTGAGCGCGATCGTCGCCTCCTCCTTGACCGTGGGCAGGTCGTCGGCGACGGCGACCTCCTCCAGGCGCATGGAGAGCGCCGTCAGGGGCGTACGGAGCTGGTGCGAGGCGTCGGCGGCGAGCCGGCGCTCGGCGGTGAGCATCCGGGCGATGCGCTCCGCGGAGGCGTCAAGGACGTCGGCGACACGGTCGAGCTCCGGAACCCCGTACCGCTTGTGGCGCGGGCGGGGATCGCCGGACCCGAGGCGCTCGGCGGTCTCGGCGAGGTCCGTGAGCGGGGACGTGAGCTTGTTCGCCTGCCGTACGGCGAGGAGGACGGCGGCCACGACGGCGAGCAGCGCCACGGCTCCGATGATCAGCAGCGTGCGGGCGACCTCGCTGGTGATCGTGGAGCGGGACTCCTCGACGGTCACGGTCTCGCCGCGCTCACCCTCGGCGCTCCCCCGGATGACATCGCCCTCGGGGCGGGTGCCGATCTCGATGGGGGCGCGGCCGGGGATGTCGATCAGGGCGTACCGCTTCGCGCCGCTCTGCTCGGCGAGGATGTCGGGGTTGACGGGCTCCCCGCCGAAGAGCCGGCTGTCGACGATGGAGACGAGCCGCAGGGCCTCGGAGTCCACGCTCTCCTGGGCGCTGGAGGAGATCGTGCGCGTCTCGACGAGGACGAGGGAGACCCCGAAGACGCCGATGACGACGAGCACGACGGCGAGGGTGGAGTTGATCAGACGACGACGCACGGGGCCCTCCGGGGGCGGGGCGGGGCACGAGGGGCTTCCCCGAGCGTACGGGGACGCGCCTCCCCGCTCGGACCACGCCGCGGGCGGGGCTAGCCGCTTCGGGGCCGGCCGCGGGCGGGGCTAGCTCTTCTCGAAGCGGAAGCCGACGCCGCGGACGGTCGCGATGTAGCGGGGGTTCGCCGCGTCGTCGCCGAGCTTCTTGCGGAGCCAGGAGATGTGCATGTCCAGGGTCTTCGTCGAGGACCACCACGTGGTGTCCCAGACCTCCCGCATCAGCTGGTCGCGGGTGACCACCCGGCCGGCGTCGCGGACGAGGACCCGCAGGAGGTCGAACTCCTTCGCCGTGAGCTGGAGCTCCTCGTCGCCCATCCAGGCGCGGTGCGACTCGACGTCGATCCGGACGCCGTGCGTCGCCGGGGCGACCGCCGGCTCCGTGGCACCGCGCCGGAGCAGGGCCCGGACGCGGGCGAGGAGTTCGGCGAGGCGGAACGGCTTCGTCACGTAGTCGTCGGCGCCCGCGTCGAGCCCGACCACCGTGTCGACCTCGTCCGCGCGGGCCGTCAGGACCAGGATCGGAACCGTGTGCCCCTCGGAGCGCAGCCGCCGGGCGACCTCCAGGCCGTCCATGCCGGGCAGCCCCAGATCCAGCACCACGAGGTCGACGCCGCCCTGGAGTCCGGCGTCGAGCGCGGTCGGTCCGTCCTCCCGCACCTCGACCTCGTATCCCTCTCTGCGCAGGGCGCGAGCCAGCGGCTCCGAGATGGATGCGTCGTCCTCGGCGAGCAGTACACGGGTCATGGAGTGATGGTAGTCCGCACGGTGGACGCCCCGGGGCATGATCCACAGGGTGACGGGGCAGCCTGCGGATCAAGGTGGGTAACCTGCACATGACCTTCGAATGACGCCCGCCGGTTCCTTCGTCACCTGTGATCCATCTCTCAAGTCCTTCCATATCCGGCACTGTCGTGTCGTATGGTGGCGAGGCATCAGTTGCGGTAATCGGGGACCTTTGGCTCGCTTCGTGCGACAAGGGTCCTCTTTCTGCGTGAGGTCGGTTCCGCCAACCTCGATGACAGCGAACGACCTGTGGGCCGGGTTCCGTGGCGCGATACGGCGTCGCGGGGCGTGGATCCCGGTGGAGTGCGACCACTCCAGCCGGTGCCGGCCTCCCCCACCGGGCGCACCACGCTCACAAGGCGCGCGTCCCGACAGAGCAAGGATCGACATGGCGTCCAGCCTGACGACGGCTTCAACCGGAACCACCGGTTCCGAGAAGACGTTCTTCGGCCACCCCCGCGGCCTGGCCACCCTCTTCATGACCGAGATGTGGGAGCGCTTCTCCTACTACGGCATGCGGGCACTTCTCGTTCTGTACCTGGTCTCCGGAGGCGCGGACGCCGCGACCGGCAGCCAGGGTGGCGGCCTCGCCATGACGGCGGCCACGGCGACGGCCATCTACTCGGTGTACGTCTCGATGGTCTACCTGATGGCCATGCCGGGCGGCTGGTTCGGCGACCGCGTCTGGGGCGCCCGCAAGACCGTCACCATCGCGGCCTTCGTGATCATGGCGGGCCACGCCTCGCTCGCGATACCCGGCCAGGCGATGTTCTTCGTCGGTCTGGCGCTGGTCGCCGCGGGCTCCGGTCTGCTCAAGGCCAACATCTCGACGATGGTCGGCCACCTCTACGACGGCCCGGACGACCCGCGCCGTGACGGTGGCTTCACGCTCTTCTACGTCGGCATCAACCTCGGCGCCTTCGTCGCGCCGTTCGTGGTCGGCACCGTCGGCGAGAAGGTCAACTGGCACCTCGGCTTCGCGCTCGCCGCGCTCGGCATGGGTCTGGGCCTGATCCAGTTCCTCGTCGGCACGAAGAGCCTGAGCCCGAAGAGCAACATCGTCCCGAACCCGCTCACCCCGGCCGAGCGCAAGGGCATCCTGGTCAAGGTCTCCCTGGTCCTCGTCCTCGCCGCCGCCTTCTACGGCGTCGTCGTGGCCCTGGGCATGTACACCCTGAACTGGGCCCTGGTCCCGATCACCCTCGCCGGTCTGATCATCCCGATCGCCGTCCTGGTGCGCATCAAGCGCGACAAGGACCTCGACAGGACCGAGCAGTCGAAGATGACCGGCTACATCTGGTTCTTCGTCGCCGCCGCCGTCTTCTGGATGATCTACGACCAGGGTGGCTCGACGCTGTCGCTCTTCGCGGACGACAAGACCGCCGGCACCGTCTTCGGCTTCGGCTTCCCCGCCACCTGGTACCAGTCGCTGAACCCGCTGTTCGTCATGGCGCTGGCCCCGGTCTTCGCCTGGCTGTGGCTGTGGCTGGCCCGCAAGAACCAGGAGCCGAACACCATCGTGAAGTTCGCGATGGGTCTGGTCCTCGTCGGCGCGTCCTTCTTCGTCTTCGTCGTCCCGATGAACATGGCCGGCGGCGGCGACAAGGTCTCCCCGATGTGGCTCGTCTCGATCTACATGATCCAGACCATCGGTGAGCTGTGCCTCTCCCCGGTCGGCCTCTCCGTCACGACGAAGATGGCGCCGCAGAAGTACGCCTCCCAGATGATGGGTGTCTGGTTCCTCGCCGTCACCGCCGGTGACTGCACCACCGGTCTGCTCTCGCTGGCCGGTGTGGATCTCAACGGCACAGGGATCATCGCGATGGAGGCGAGTCTGGCGGTCGTCGCCGGCATCGCGATCTACATGTACCGCAAGAAGGTCCAGGGACTCATGGGATCCGTCCACTGACGCCTCGCGCCGTACGCGCACGGAGGGCCGCCGCACCGCATCGGTGCGGCGGCCCTCCGCCGTTTCCGCCGTTCCGCCGTGGCGTCAGCGCCTCAGCCGTGCCCACGGGGTGAAGGTGAACACCGCGCCGCCCAGCAGGATCACCGTGCCGGCGACCAGGGCGAGGGCGCGCAGCGCACCGTCGTCCTCGGCGCCCGTCTCGGCGAGCCCGCCGCCCGAGCCGCCGTTGCCGGAGCCGCCGCCGGCCGCCGCGTCACCGCCGCCCGCCGCCCCGCCGTCCTGCTTGGTGGTGTCGAGCTCCAGCGATGCCTGGACGGAACCCTTGACCTGACAGGGGATCACGATCGGCGAACCGCCGAGCGAGACGTTGATGGTCAGGGTGCCGGGGCTGAGCGTGGACTTGCCGCTCGCGCCGGGCTTGTACGTGCCCTTCATGTCCGGCAGGTCGACCGGCTTGCCCTGCTCCAGCGGGGCGGAGTTCGCCGGACCCTCGACCTTGACCGTGCCGCTGTCGGCGCCGCCGATCTTGACCGCCATGGACGGCTTGAGGGCGCCCGCGGGAAGGGGCGCCGGGCTGTCCATGACGCCCTTGGCGGTCTTGACCGTGAGGTCGTAGGAGCCGCCGTTCTTCTTGGCGTTGATCGTCACCTTGGACGTGATGTTCGCCGGGCCCGGCGACTGGCAGGCGAACTGGACCGAGACCTCCTTGCCGGTGAAGTCGGTCTGGCCGCCGCCGCCACCGGACGTGCTCCCGCCGGAGGCGGTCCCGCCGGAGGCCGTCGTACCGCCGCTCGTCGTCGTACCCCCGCTCGTCGTCGTACCGCCGCTCGTCGTCGTACCGCCCGACGTCGAGCCCCCGCCCTCCGACACCTTGATCTTCGCCCCGACCGCCACCGTCTCCTTCGGCGAGCACTTCGTGTCCGTCGACATCGGCTTCGAGACGTTGATCGTGTACTTGTCCGGCGTGAGCGTGATCTCGCCCGCCTTCTCCAGCTTCAGCTTCCCCTTCATCTCCGGCAGCACCATGGGGCTGTTCTTCGGGATGGGCGGGTTCTGCCGCGGTCCCTCCATGTTCAGCGTGCCGGTCGCCGCGCCGCCCACCTTGACGACGCCGGTCGGCTTCACCGTGTCCTTCTCCAGGTCGAGGATGTCGGGGTTCTTCGACGCCGCCTCGACCGTCTTCCAGACGACCTCCACCTCGTCGCCGACCTTCGCCTCGGCGGGCGCGGTGATCTGCACCTTCGTGGTGCCCTGCACCGGCGGGAGGCCGGAGATGGACGGCGGAATGCACTCGGTCTTGTACGCGACCTCGGCTGCCTGAGCGGGGCTGGCGGCCAGCATGATCCCCGCGCCGCCGAGCATCAGCGCGACTCCCGCCGCGCTCATCCTCCGTTGCGTGCTCACTGATGTCCCTTCGTCGTCGGGCTGTGCTCTGACGGTGCGGACGGTGCGGAGTCCGGGGTGAACCACGGCAGGACCGCGGTCGTCGTGGTTTCGGCCCGCTCGGGGGCGGGCCCGTGGTGGTGCGTACGTACGAGAGCACGGCGGCGACGGTGTCCGGAGCGGGCCCCGGCGGAGGCGCCCGGGCGGGCCCGGTCCACCACCGCCATGCCGGCCCGGAAGAGCGCGGCCGGGACGACCACGGCGAGGAGCAGCCAGAAGAGCGTCACGCCCCAGGGCCGGCCGACCCCCCACGGCTGGTCGACCAGGACCTTGCTGGCGTACCTCACCGACACCTCGTAGTCGCCGTGCGCGCCCGCCGACAGCTCGACGGGCAGCTTGATCTGGGCCTTCCTGCCGGGCTCGATCGTGCCGCGCCACTGCCGTTCCTCGTACCGGGGCGAGAAGACGCCGTGCCGCGTGCCGACCTGGAACACCGGATCCTTGACCGGCGTCTGACCGAGGTTGCCGACGGTGAAGACCACCTCGCGGCGGGCGGGCGCGCCGAACCAGACGAGGACGCCGCTGGAGCCTTCGAGGCGTACGGAGGCGAGCACGGCCAGCCTGCCGACGCCGGAGGCCTCGGGCAGCGGGGCGGTCGGATGGCCGGCGACGGTGAACGCCACGTCCACGACGTCCTGCTGCCCGGTGACCCCGGCGACGTGCACGACACAGGGGCACGGCTTCGGCGGCTCGGCGACCGGCATCTTCTGGCTGAAGGCGCCCTTGGCGTCGACGGTGGCGGCCCGGCCGAGGGTGTTGGCACAGGAGTTGGTGCCGCCGATGACCCCCTTGCCCGGCTCGCCCTGACCGCAGATCAGCAGCATGAGCAGCGCGCCCGGCTTCCACCCGGCGCCGCTGACGGTGATCTCGCCGCCCTTGCCGCCCTCGGACTGCGACAGCGCCACGGTCGGCCCCGGAGCGGCCGCCCGGGCGGGGGCGGCCGGCAGGAGGGAGAGCGCGAGCGCGGCGAGGACCAGTCCCACGCCCGCCACCGCACGAAGGCTCCGGGCCGCCGTCCGTCCCGTACCGCTCGTCCTCATCGGTCCGCTCCTGCCGTCACGTCGACCAACTGGGCTTGTTCCACAGGGAGTCCGGGCCGCTCGGACACGGCCCGGGCGCGGCGCCCCCGGGCCGCGAGCGCCGCCGCCGCAGCAGCGACCAGGACACCCGCGCCGGCGGCGAGTGCACCCCCGGAGACGAACACGCGCTCGGCGCCGGCTTCCGCCGCCGGTGCGCCGGGGGCCGTCGCGCGGACGCGAATCGTGACCGAGTCGAGGGCGGGCGGGTCGGACCAGGCTTCGGTGCGGGTGAGGCGTTCGCCGGGGCGGAGGGTGAGCCCGAGGGGCCGGGCCGGGCGGTCGAGCACCGTCCCGAACGCGCCGTCGGCACGCAGCGACAGACGTGGCGCGAGGACCGTGCTGCCCCGGTTGACCAGGGTGTAGTGCACGGTCCCCGAGCCGTCGAGCCGTACCTCCTCGACCGTGAGCGCCGCGAGGCTCGGCCCGCTGACCCGCAGATGCACCGGCACCCGCACCTCGCGTCCGCCCGCTGCCGCCGTCACCGAGCCCCGGTGGTCGCCGAGGGCGGTGTCCGCCGTGACGGTGACGGCGAACGGCACGTCCGCCCGCGTCCGCGCCGGGACCGTCACCGTTCGCGCGGCGAAGGCGAGCGGGGCGCCCTGCCCGCCGAGCCGTACGGTGAGCGGTCGCGCGCCCGGGTTGCTCACGGACAGCGTGTCCTGGAGGACGCTGCCCGCCGCGCCTTCGAGGTAGACGTACGGCCGCCCCGCCGCGGCCTGCGCCGTCCACTGCGGCGGCGCGGGCGGGGGCGCCGCCGCCACCACCCCGAGCAGCGCGGCGACGGCGGTGAGGGACCCGGCCCACGCCCCGCGCATCAGCGCGCCGTGCGCCGCGTGAGCCAGAGCACGCCGGCCGCGCCGGTCAGGAGCACCGTGCCGCCGAGGGTGCCGAGCGCCGTGGCGGAGTCGAGCGGGCCGGTCTTCGGCAGCTCGCCCCCGCTCGTGGACTGCGCACCCCCGGAGCCGGAGCCGGTGTCCGGGGAACCTCCGGGCGCCGTGACGTCCAGTTCGAGCGACGGCGCGGGGTTGTTCTTCGGGGTGCAGACGGCCGCGTCCATACCGAGCGCGTGGACGGTGAGCAGCCCGGCCGTGAAGGTGACCTTGCCGCTCTTCTTCGGTGTGTACGTGCCCGTCAGCTGACCGATCTTGATGGGGGTGTTGGGCGGGATGGCCGCCGTGTTCGGCGTCCCCTTGACCTTGAGCGTCCCCTCGTCGGCGCCGCCGAGCTTCAGCTCGGCGCGCGGCGTCATGACCCCTTTGGGCAGCTCGATCGGGCTGTCCGAGACGCCCTTCTCGAAGGACATGGTGATCGTGTACGAGGAGCCGTTCTTGACGGCCTTGATGTCGACGGGTGAGACCGCGCCCTTGGGCCCGATCTTCGTCTCGCACGCGTAGTTCACGTCGACGACGGCGGCCTGTGCGGCGGGGGCCGAGGCCAGGACCGCCGAGCCCGCCACGGCCGCTGCCAGCGTGAACGCTGCTCTCCTCCGGTACGGCACGATCCAAGCACCCCTCACCGCGAAGTTACTGACGGCTTATCAGATTGCGCGTCAAGGTACGCCTGGGGCGTTGAGGAGGGAAGACAAAGGGAGCACCGAAGTGCTCCCCTGATGGCCTGATCCGTACGGAGGTCCTAGGCGGGTGCGGCCAGTTCGGCCCAGACCGTCTTGCCGGGAGCGCCCGTCGTGCGGTCGATCCCCCAGTCGAGGCAGAGGCGCTGCACGATGAACATGCCGTGTCCGCCCGGCCGCCCGGCGCGGTGCGGGGTGCGGGGCGCGGGCTGGCCGGCCCCGCGGTCGGCGACCTCCAGGCGCAGCACCTTGCCCCGGCGTACCACGCGCAGCGTCTCGGGGCCCTCGGCGTGCAGGCACGCGTTGGTCACCAGCTCGGAGACGACGAGCAGGACGTCCTCGGCGGCGGCCCTGGCGTCGGCGGACGTGGCCGGCAGCCAGCCCCAGTCGTACAGCGCGGTCCTGGTGAAGTCGCGGGCGAGCGGAACGGTGCCGCTGGTGGCGCCGAGCGCGAGCGTGCGTACGTCCGGAGCGGCGGTGTCCACGACCGGACCCACCGACTCCTCGATCTCCCTGCCACCGGCAGCAGTGTCCATCAGCGCTTTCACCTCACCGATTCACCAGACAGATTCACCAGACAACGGACCAAACCGGGGCTCTTCTGCCCGGTCCTCGGCCGACGACACCCGCCGCATTCAGTCGGGCAGTGCCGCCGCCAGCGATGCGTGCACGGTGAAGACGACGTCCGCACCGGTGATCTCGAAGACCCTGGCCACCACCGGCCGCATCCCCGTCAGATGCACGCCTCCGCCTGCGGCGTCCGCCTTCAGCCGGGCCCCGAGGAGCACGTTGAGGCCCGTGGAGTCGCAGAACTCGAGTCGTGAGCAGTCGACCACGAGTCGTGACCTGCCCGCATCCAGTGCGCGGTCGAGTGGCGCACGCAACACTTCCGCCGTGTGGTGATCGAGCTCACCCGTGGGGGTGAGGATCTCGGTCTCCCCCACGGTGCGGACCTCGACCCGCAGCCGTCCTGGCTGCGCGCTGCCGATGTGCTGGCGGTCCATGCCCGTGCCTCTTCTCGCTCTCGCGGATGCCGGTTGACGTGCCTGAACCATACAAGCGCAAGGCCAAGGCTTGCACCCGAACACCGCAACATACTGTTGCAAAACGGACAATTGACACTTGCAACCAGGTGCGTCGAGCGGGTAGGGCTAGTAGAGGACATTCGAAACGGCCGGCTTGGAGGCGCCGCAAACCGCAGCAGGAAGACACGATGGAGGAGACCATGTCACCCCGGCTCGACGCCCCGCGTACCCCCGACGCGCCGTCGGCAGAAGCAACTCCGCCCCCCACCCTCGCAGAACTTCCCGGGATCACGGAGATCACCGAGATCGCCGAGATCGGGCCCTTCGACCAGGTGGACCCGCTGGACGCGCGGGCCCTGTCGAAGACCCTGTTCGCCCGGCTCGACGCCCTCGAAGAGGGCACCCACGAGTACGCGTACGTCCGCAACACCCTGGTCGAACTCAACCTCGCCCTGGTCAAGTTCGCCGCCTCCCGGTTCCGCTCCCGCAGCGAGCCGATGGAGGACATCATCCAGGTCGGCACGATCGGTCTCATCAAGGCCATCGACCGCTTCGAGCTGGCCAGGGGCGTCGAGTTCCCCACCTTCGCGATGCCGACGATCGTCGGCGAGATCAAGCGCTTCTTCCGCGACACCTCCTGGTCGGTGCGTGTCCCGCGAAGGCTCCAGGAACTCCGCCTCGACCTCGCCAAGGCCGGGGACGACCTGTCCCAGCGGCTCGACCGGGCGCCGACCGTCGGCGAACTCGCCGAGGAACTGCACCTGAGCCGCGACGAGGTCGTCGAGGGCATGGCCGCCAGCAACGCGTACACCGCGAGCTCGCTGGACGCCCAGCCCGACGAGGACGACGGCGAGGGCGCGCTCGCCGACCGGATCGGCTACGAGGACCACGGCATCGAGGGCATCGAGTACATCGAGTCCCTCAAGCCGATGATCGCCTCGCTGCCGGCCAGGGACCGGCGCATCCTCTCGCTCCGCTTCGTCGCCGGCATGACCCAGTCCGAGATCGGCGAGGAGTTGGGCATCTCCCAGATGCACGTCTCCCGGCTGCTTTCGCGGACGCTGGGGCGGCTGCGCAAGGGACTGACCCTGGAGGAGTGAGCCTCCTGCCCCCGGGCGAGTGGTTCTCCGCTCCCCCTGAGCGCCTCCAAGAGCCTTGTGGAAAGGGCCTGTTCCCCTCGGGACGGGCCCTTCCGCGTTATTGACGGGCCGCCCGGAATGGGACACATTGAGGCCGGGGTTCAGGGGGGAATCGCATGGTTTCTGCGTACGCGGAACTGGAAGAGCGCATGCGCGGCCGGCTCGGGGGCAGGGAGTGCCTCCATGTGCCGTCGTGCCGCTTCGGTCTCTATCTCGCGCTGCGCCACTGGTGCAGACCCGGCGGCCGTGTGCTGATGTCGCCGGTCAACGACGACGTGATCTTCTTCGTGGTCCTCGCCGCCGGGCTCCGCCCGGTCCAGGCGCCGCTCGACCCGCGCGACGGCTCGATCGACCCGGCCGCCGTGCCCGAGTCCCTCTGGAGCGGACTCTCCGCCGTACTGACCACGAATCTGTACGGGAATCCCGACCCGGCTCCCGAACTGCGCGCCCACTGCGACGCCCGGGGCATCCCGCTCCTGGAGGACGCCGCGCACGCCATCGGCTCGACGGTCGGCGGCCGCCCGGTCGGCACCTGGGGCGAGGCCTCCGTCTTCAGCCTCTCCAAGCACACCGGGGCGAAGACCGGGGGCTTCCTGGCCTTCGACGACCCCGCCCTGCGGGGCGAACTGACTGCCGCTCGGGACGAGTTGCTCCATCCGTCCCGTACGAGCGCCGAACTGGCCTATCTCGTAAGGCCGTACGCCGAAGCCACCGTACGGGGACTGCGCCTGGTGAAGGCGGCGCACGCGACGCTGCGGCTGCTCGGGCAGCAGGAGCGCGAGGAGATCCGGATGCCGCTGCGGGCCGGTGAGCTGAAGCAGGCGCTCGCCGCCGCGCCGGGACTCGCGCCCTTCCACTCCTGGGTCCGCGTCGACATGCACGACTACCGCCTCGGGCCGGGACCGGGCCGGCTGCGCCGTACGGAGAGGCTCCTGGCCCGCCTGGATGCCACGCTCGCCGCGCACAGGACCGGAACGGAACGGCTGCTCGGGACCGAATGGGCACGCGGCGGCGGGGAGGCGGAACCGGGAGCGAGGGCACGGGGAGCGAGGGAACCGAGGGGAGGGGAGCCCGGGGAGGTCCAGCCGCTCTTCCGGGTCCCGCTGCTCGTCGAGGACCGGGACGCGGCCATCGCCGCACTCGCCCGCCGCCGGATCGTCACCGGCTACCTCTACGACCCGCCGCTCGACACCTACGCGGGCGAGCTGTTCACCGACCTCTCCCCCGACCCCGGACCGGCGTCCTGGTTCGCCCGCCACGCGCTGCCGGTGGACCCACGGCGGGCCGGTGAGGTGATCGAGACGCTGCGCGCCGCGGGCGTCCGGCCGGTGCGGTACGGCGACGACCGTGGCTGAGGCCGTCCGGCTGCACAAGGCGGAGGGGCCGAAGGGGGAGGGGCCGAAGGGGGAGGAACGGGAGCCGGGACGGGACGACGGCTCCGTGCCCGGGACCGGCCCCGAGGGGACCGACGTGGCCCATGGGTCCCCTGGGCCCCCAGGGCCCGACGGCGCCTCCGGCGGGGACTCGATGTTCCGCAACGCGTACGCGCTCATGCTCTCCACCGGCGTCTCCGCCGCGCTCGGGCTCGGATTCTGGCTCGTCGCCGCCCGGTACTACTCGGAGGAGGCCGTCGGGCAGGGCTCCGCCGCCATCGCCGCGCAGCGCCTGCTCGCCTCCCTCACCGCGACGACCATGATCGGCGCGGTCGTCCGCTACGTCCCCCGGGCCGGCCGCGCCACCGGCCCCCTCGTCGGGCGGATCTACCTGGTCAGCTCCGTCGTCGTCACCCTGGCCTGCGGGATCTTCCTGCTGACCCTGGACTGGTGGGGCCCCTCGTACGCACCGCTCGGCTCGCTCTCCGCCGGGCTCTTCTTCACCGCCTCCTGCGTCGGCTGGGCCCTGCTCACGCTCCAGGACGGCGTCCTCACCGGCCTCAGACGCGCCTTCTGGGTGCCCGTGGGCAACGCCGGCTTCTCCATCGGCAAGCTGCTCCTGCTCGCCGCCTTCGCCACCACGATGCCCGTCCTCGGCGTCTTCGTGTCCTGGTCGGCGGCGATCGCCCTCTCCGTCGTCCCGCTCGGCTGGCTCGTCTTCCGCCGCCTCATCCCCCGGCAGGCCCGCGCCGACCACGACCGGGAGCCGCCCGCCATGCGCGAGATCGGCCGCTTCATGGCCGGGGACTCGGTCGGCGCGCTGTTCAGCCTCGCGATGATCAACCTGCTGCCGGTGATGGTCGCCGTCCGTTTCGACGCCGCGCACAACGCGTTCTTCTACACCGCGTACACCGTCGGCGGCACGATGGAGTTCATGGCCATCAACATGGCCTCCTCGCTCACCGCGCACGCCTCCCACAGCCCGGAGTCGCTCGCCGAGGGCGTACGCGGCGCACTGCGGCGCATGGCGCTGCTGCTCGTCCCCGTCGTCCTCGTCCTGCTGGTCTTCGCGCCGTACATCCTCGCCCCCTTCGGCCCGGACTACGCCGACCACGGCACGACGGTCCTGCGCCTGCTCGCCGCGGCCGCGCTCCCCCGCGTCGCGGTCGAGCTGTACATCGGCGTCCTGCGCGTCCAGGGGCGTACGGGCGCGCTCGCCGTCCTCCAGGGCGCGATGTGCCTGCTCGTCCTCGGCTCCGCGGCGCTGCTCCTCGGCCCGGTCGGCATCTCCGGCGCCGGGCTCGCGATGCTCGGCTCCATGACGCTGATGGCGGCGGCCTCGGCGCCCGGCCTGCGGGCGGCGCTGCGGGGAGGCCGGGAGGAGACCGAGTACGGCACGAGCTGGGCGCGGCGCGCCGCCGAGCGGGAGTGGACGCCGCGGGGCGCCTCGGCGGACACGGTGACCCCGGCCTTCGGTCTCCCGGTGTACGTGCCGAAGCCGCCGCGCCCGGATCCGCGGGCCGGGGAGGACGGTGCGGGGACCTGGCTCTGGCTGCTCCTCGGTCTGACGACCGGGCTCTTCTGGATCCCGCTCGCCCGCGCGGAGACCCTCGGCCCGGGCCGGCTGTCCGGTACGGAACTGATCGCCGCGCTGCCTCCGGTGACCCTCGCCGCCGGGATCCTGCTGGTCGTCCTGCACGGCGCGGTGGTGTCGCCGCGCCGGGTCCGGCCCGTGCTCGCCGCGGCCGTCCTGCTGGCCACGTTCCTGGCCCTGCACACCGCGCCGCCGCTGCTCGGCCTCCGCCCGGACGCGGCGGCGGGCCCCGGCGCCGCCCTCGTGCCCGCCGCCGCCCTGGAGGCCCTGCCGATCGCCCTCCAGGCGCTGTGCCTGGCGCTCGCGGCCGTCCTGCTGCGCGTCCTCGGCGCGGGCGTCCGGATCACGGCGTGCGCGGTGTGGGTCCTGGTGTGGGCGGGCTGGGCGGCCCAGCACGCCTTCGCATCGGCGCCGCTGCCGGTCCTCCTGGCCCTGTGCGGGGCCACGATGACGGCGGTGGCGGTACGCGGCCTGCGCCGCCGCTGAGGCTCCGTACCTCGAGCACCCGACCGCCCGGAGCGGGACGGGCTCCGGAGCCACGCGCTCCGGAGCCCTACGGCTCCTGAGAGGGACGGGCTCCGGAGCGGGACGGGCCGCGGCAGTCGGCTAGCTCGCCGCCGGGAAGACGAAGAAGCCGGCCTCCGTGCTGACGTAGCCGTAGCCGGACGTCCTGGAGAACTGCGGCACGCTGTCCGCGGGCAGGTCCTTCGCAAGGACCTTCTTCGTGGTCGCGTCGACGGCGAGCACGGTCTCCCTGCTGTCCTCCGTCGTCCCGTACACCACACCGTTCGAGAGGCGCAGCGGCGTCATGCGCTTCTCGCCCTCCTTCTGCGCCCAGACCTCCGTGCCGTCCGCGACCTGCCACACGGCCGTGCCGCGCTCGGTGGCCGCAGCGGCGAGCCTGCGGTCCGGGGAGAAGAGGGACGAGCCCTCGGTGTTGATCGTGTCACCGGGGATGTCGGCGTAGGCGTACGTCGTGGAGCCGCCGATCTGCCTGCCGGTCGCCAGGTCGTACGTCGCCGTGATCCACGTGTCGCCCGAGAGGGCACCGGCACCCCACGCGGTGAGGATCCGGCCGTCGCGGACGTCGAGGACGCGGACGTTGCCGCTGGTCCGCACGCCCTTGTCGTCCAGCTCCACGCCCTTGGGAGGAGTGACGTCCGCGGTGCTCCAGACCTTCTTGCCGGAGGAGAGCTCGGACATGACGAGCTCCTCCGGCGCCGTCTCGTACGTGGAGCCGTTCTCCACGTGGAAGGTGTACGCGCCGGTGATCAGCGGGGCGTGGCCCTGGCCGCCGTCGATGTCCTTGTTACGGGGGTCGAACGAGCAGCTCGCCTGGGTCCCGGCGCAGGTGACCTGGCGGGGCTGCCCGCCGCCGATCGGGGTGAGCACGAGGGTCGCCCGGTCGTCCTCGGCCTGCTCGATCAGGTGGCCCTCGTGGACGTGGAAGGGAGTGTCGCCCTTGTGCGCGGCCCTGCCCAGCTCGGCACCGTCGGCCCCGTAGACGGTGACCGTCGCGGTCGTGCCCTCCGCGCTCAGTCCGTCGGACTCCGTGGTGGTGCTGGTGCGCACCTCCAGTGCCGGGACGCCGTCGCGCCAGGTCGTGGCGGCGACGTGGTCGGCCGTCACCTTGAGGGTCTTCCGGACAGCGCCGCTCTTCACGTCGCGGAACTCCAGGGTGAGGGGCGCCGATTCATCGCTGGAGTGGAGGATGCCCGTCGTGCCGTCGACCGGGTCGTCCTCGTAGTACCCGCTCCGGGCGTACTCGCCCGTGGCGCTCTTGACGAAGAGGAGGGTGGCGCCGAGGTCGACGGCGTGGGCGGGCGGCAGGCTCCACGCCTGCTTCGCGGCCAGGCCGGGTATCGCGACGCCGCGGTAGACCGGTCCCTCTGCCTTCGGGGCGTCCTTGGGCGCCTCCGAACTCCCCTTCTCCGGCTTCTTGTCGCCCTCCGCACCATCGGAGGACCCGCAGCCCGCGACGAGCCCGAGCGACAGGACGAGGCCCGCGGCCATCACTGTGTACTTGTTCATATCCCCGTTGCTTTCCGCCTGTTGTGCGTGTTTGAGGGTGTTTCCGCAGGTCGACCCGCGTGATCACCACCGCAGAAGCATAGGCAACCGGACTAGCCGCGCGGCACCGGCTGGTTGAAGTACGGGGCGGAACCGGCGTGTCTGTACCCCTCGAGCGCGGGGCCGGAGTTGACGGTCAGATCACAGTTCGGGCCCGGTACGGGCCGGTTCCAGTGGACGTACGCGCGGACCTTCGGCAGCTTCGGTGCGACCTCGGGGATCTCGGCGTACCACTCCCGCTGACGCTCGGGGCGCTTCGGGTCGGGCGCGGTGGAGAACTCCGACAGCATGACCGGCTTGTTCGCGGACACGTTCGCGCGCAGCCACTCGTAGCTCGGCCGCTGACTGGCCTCGAAGTCCAGCCAGTTCGGCGACTTGTGGCACAGGTAGTAGTTGTACTGGTCCATGCCGATCCAGTCGACGTACGCGTCTCCCGGATAGAGGGCCTTCATCGTGTCCTTGTGGCCGAGGTAACCGGACACGGTCCACACCCACACCACGTTCGTCACGCCGAGCTTCTCGAAGCGGTCGCGCAGGTGGCGGTAGGCGGCGACGTACTCGGCCGGGGTCCCGGCACCCTCCTTGATGCGGAAGTCCGTCTCCTGGTCGAAGGAGAAGAAGACCCGCTTGCCGTACGCCTTGATGCGCTTCGCCTGCGGATCGATGATCGACTCGTCGTACATCCCGGAGGCGATGTTCTTCCAGCCGAGCTGGTTCTCGGTCCAGCCGGCGTGGTGCTTCTCCTTCCAGACGGTGGACTCCCAGGCCAGCATCAGCAGCCGGTCACGTCCCAGCTCCCGCTCGTCGGCGGTGAGGAGTTCGCCGTCGACCGGGTTCCCCGACATGTCGTGGTACGTGTAGACCAGGTCCAGCCTGCGGCCGATCTTCTTCTCCAGGGCGTACACCGGCTCGGTGAGCGAGCTGTTCTTGTCGTACGGGACGTAGGCACCCCACCACGCGCCGCACGGCGTGACGAGCTTGGCATCGGGCGCGCAGCGGTCGTCGGCGCCGCCCGTCCGGCTGCTGTAGACCCCTATGACGGCGGCGAGCGCGCCGACGGCGGCGAGGGCGACGGCCATGTGGGCGCGCCGCTGCGGTACCGCATGCCGCCCCGTCATCGCCCGTCACCGGGCTTTCGTTTGGCCCGGAAGCGGACGCGCACGCCCGTGCTCTCGCGCTCGACGGCGCCCCGGGTGGCCGCCGGCAGCGGGACGCCCGGCAGCGCGGCGACGACGGTCACGAAGACGGCCAGCGAGACCAGGAACGCGGTCGTGGAGAAACCCTCCAGGAGGAAGAGGGAGGTCGCCGCGAGCGTCGCGAGCGACAGGCTGACGGGCGCGGCGAGCGCGAGCGCTTCGAGTCGGGCGCCGGGGCGCAGCCCGGTCGGCTGCGGGTGGAGCAGCGCCAGACCGGGCGCGAGGGCGACGAAGGCGAGGACGGGGATCCAGCGCAGTGGGGAGCCGCCCGGCAGCGCGGCGGCGCCGAGCGCGACCCAGCCGGACGCCGCGAGGCCGATTCTGAGCCGGAGGTGTGCGGGTGCCATGGCGTGCGTACTCCCGTGGATCGGTCGGGTGGTGCGGTGGTCAGGGCGTCGATGCCGGCCGTGCGCCGCGGTACTCCAGGACCAGCCCGTGCTCGCTCTCCTCCACCACGCGGAAGAGCGGCGAGCGCTTCAGGTCCTCGCTCAGGGTCCGGAAGCTGCCCGGCGGCAGGTAGCCCTCGCCGATGACCGCCTTCTCCTGCGTCGGGGTGAGGACGACGAACGCAGGGCGGCCCTCGGGGATGCCCCGGGCGAGATAGCCGGCCGGGTCCTTCAGCATCTTCAGGTTCTCGGGTACTTCCTGCTCGGTGAAGAACCAGCGCTCGTAGTGGTCGTAGCGGTAGTACGCGCCCGGGAAGGAGCCGGTGGTGGCGAGGATCAGCGCACCGTCCGGTGCCCGGTCGTAGGCACGGCGGGTGAGGGCGAGTTCGGCCGGGGGGGCGTAGTGCATGCCCTCCTTGCCGTAGTACGAGGGCAGGAATCCGGCCAGCAGGGCGGTGACGGCGAGCGGCAGCGCGACGGCGGCCGTGCGCCGGGCCACCCTGGCGGCCCGGCCGGCCGCGCCCGCCGCCGGGACGAGCGCGGCGGCGGCGAAGAACGCGGTGCCGGGGAGCCCGAACAGGTAGACACGGAAGAGCATTTCGCCGCCGTAGTCGTTGACGGCGAACATGGGCACCGGCGCGGCCGCGGCGAGCAGCAGCGGCAGCGTGCTGCGGACGAGTCTGCGGCGCAGCAGGACGGCCGTGCCGGCGAGCACGGCGAGCGCGAGCACCATCAGGATGTTGGCTGCGCCGACCAGTTCGGGTCCCGGCCCGGTGGGCTCGCCCGCGTACCCGGCGCGGGAGTTGGAGAGCAGGTCGCCCGCCGAGTCCTTCAGGGTGCTCATGGTCTCCAGGAAGAGGACCCGGCCCATGGTGAGGTCCCAGACCAGCATGATCAGTCCGGTGACGAGGAGCAGCCCGACGTTGCGGTAGCGGCGGGTGAGGCAGAGCGCGAAGAGCGTCGCGCAGAGCATCACCGGCGTCAGCTGGTGCGAGGCGTTGATGGTCGCGATCAGCGGGGCGATGATCAGTACGCAGATCGCGCGCTGTTTCGGCGTCGTGGGCGGCGGTACGGCGGCCGCCGCCGGGTCGAGGAGCGTTCGGTCGCGCAGCCGTCCCGCCGACCCGGGCCGGACGAAGTGCCGGACGACGACGGCGAGGACGGTCAGGTAGAGGAGGTAAGAGAAGCCCTGCGGCGACAGGTAGTCCTGGCCGACCCAGTTCGCCAGCTGGAAGATCCACACCCCGGTCCACACGAGCCGCCAGTCGTCGCTGAAGGTGCGGTAGATCAGCAGCAGGACGGGGAGCGTGAGCACGCCCAGGGCGATCGGCGCCCAGTTGACGAACGAGGCCGCCGACTCCACGCCGAAGGCGCGGACGAGCGCCGCGTCGAGCGAGAAGAACCCGGGCCACTGGTCGTACGCGGACATCCCGCCGGACAGCTCGCGCTGCGGGTGCACCGTGCCCTCGACGAGGAGCCGGCTGATCACGGCGTCGTGCTTGGAGGCCCAGGCGTAGCGCACGGAGTCGTACAGGATCGCGGGCGGCGCCTTGAGCGCCACGAGCATCGCGACGCTGTACGCCGCCGGCCACCACGGGGCCGTACCGGCCCGCCGCAGGGCGACCAGGAAACCGCCGGTCAGGACGGCGAGGGAGGCGTAGAACGCGAGCGGGAAGCGGTCGAGGAGGCCGTAGTCGCCGATGTCGCGGAAACCGATCCGCGGCAGCGCGTACGCCCAGAGGACGGCGGCCACGAGCAGCGGCAGCGCGCTGAGGACGGTCTGCGGACCCGGAAGGCGGAGGCGGGTGCGCAGACCGGGTCTGCGGCTCCGCGCGGATGTGTCCGCCTCCGCGTGCGGTTCCGTACGCGGTTCCGTACGCGGCTCCGCATCCGGCTCCGCATCCGGTTCCGCCTCCGGTCGCCGGGCGGGGGGAAGCGGCACGTCGCTTCCGGTGGCCGGTGCGGGCACACGCTGTTGCACGGTGGAACTCCCCTTCGAACGCTTCGCCATCAGGTCACGCCCCTCGGGCCCCGGCGGCCGCCTCGACCGCCTCCCACCCGTCGTCAGCCCGCGAACTCCGGCCCGGTGACCAGCGCCCGGGCCCTGCGGTACATCCGCCAGCCCACCGTCGGCAGCGAGTCCGGGTACGGCGCCGCCTTGGCGCCCCGGCCGTCCATCCAGTCCTCCACGTCGGCGACGGTGTGCCCGCGGCGCACGATGAGCCGGGCGATCCTGTACCGCTGGTCGGTCTCGGAGCTGAGCGCGTGCCGGACGGCGACGGCCGAGGCGTATCCGGCGGTCGCGGCGGCCCGGCGTACGGCCGGACTGTTGTAGCCGTGCGGGTAGGCCAGATGCCGGACCTCGTGGCCGAGGACGTCCTCCAGGGCGGCCTTCGGCTCGCGCAGCTCACGCCTGAGCTCCTTCGGCGGCAGCGTGTCGAGCTGTGGGTGGGTGGCGGTGTGCGCCCCGACCTCCATCCCGTACTGCTCCAGGAGAGGTGCCTGGCTCAGCGCCATCATCGGCGCGGGCGGCAGCAGACAGACCTGCCCCGGGGTGATCGCGCCGGTGGTCAGATACGCGGTGGCGGGCAGCTCGCGGGCGGCGAGGGCCTCGGCCGTCGGACCGGGCAGGTCGGCGAACCCGTCGTCGAAGGTGAGGACGACCGGCCGGGGCGGCAGCGGGGCGCGCCCGGTGAAGTGGTCGGCGAGGACACCGATGGTGACGGGTGTCCGTCCGCTGTCGACGATCGCGTCGAGCTGCGCCTCGAACTCCTTGGGCGTGACGGTGAATTCGGCGATCCAGGCGGGCGGTTCCTCCATCACGGCGTGGTAGAGGAGGACCGGGATACGGGTGTGGGCGGGCGCGCTCATCTCGTACCCCGCATCCGCAGCCGGGCCTTGGCGTAACCGAGCGGTCCGTAGAGCATGCCGCGTCGCTCCAGTCGGGAGAGGCTGCGAGGCCAGGGATGGGTGTGGGTGCCGTGCTCGCCGGGAACCCCGCCGCCCTCGGCATGGCGGCTGGCGGTCATGTTCCTGGCGTGGGCGAGCCCGCGGGGCAGCCGCGCGAGGAGCGCGGGCAGCAGGGCGGGTCGGCGTACGAGGGTGGCGGTGAGGTACGCGGTGAGACCGGCGCCGTACCCGAACGCCTGGTTCCGCACGTCCTGCCAGCTCTCGCGGTGGTGGTGCCAGACGAGGGCGTCGGCGGTGTAGCGGAGCCGGAATCCGGCGGAGAGGACGGCGACGAAGGCGTACAGGTCGTCCCCGCCCCGGGCCGTCGTCCCGGTACCGGTGGCCGGATCGAAGCCGCCCGCGGCCTCCAGGGCCCGGGTCCGGAACGCCATGTTGGCGCCGGAGCCGAAGCTGCCCGCGGTGAACGGGAAGAGCGGTTCGTCGGCGGGCGGGCGCACCGGGTCGTACAGCCGGGGCGCGAAGCCCTTGGCGAAGCCGCCGTGGGACTCCAGCAGGATCTGGGCGGGGGTCCGCAGGCGCGCGGGCAGGATGAGGCCGGTGACGCAGCCGAGCCGCGGATCGGCGGCGAAGGGCGCGGTGAGGGCGGTCAGCCAGTGCGGGTCGGCCACGACGTCGTCGTCGGTGAAGGCGACGACGTCCGCGCGGGTGTGCGCGAGGCCGGTGTTGTGGGCGACGGCGAGCCCGGGGGTGTCCTCGCGGACGTACCTGACGCGGTCGCCGTACGCGCCTGTGACCAGCTCTTCGGTGGCGCGTGTGACGGGCGCGTTGTCGACGACGACGATCTCGTAGTCGGGGTGGTCCTGGTCGAGGAGCGAGTCCAGGGCGCGGGCGAGCTGGTCGGCGCGCTCACGGGTGGCGACGACGACGCTCGCGCGGGGCGGGGCGGGGCGGTGCCCGGGGCGCGGGGCGTCGTCGAGGAGGGTCTCCTCGGGACGGGCCTCGCCGAGGCGGGGGCGGGCGAGGGCGGCGAGCGTGTTCGCCGGGTCCGCCCCGTCCGGTACGTGCCCGAGCACGGTGGCCGCGGGCCTGCCCCGGAGCCGGACGAGCGCGTAGACGTCTCCGGGCCCGGGCGGCGGGCCGCCGGGGGCCGGGCGGAGGGAGAGGACGGGTCCGTCGGGCGAGCCGAGGTCGAGGTCGGCGACGGAGAGGGCGTGTGGTGGTCGCATGTGCGTGTCCCCGTTGTCGGCTCAGGCCCGGCCGGTGTCGCCGCCGCCGGCGCTGCCGCGCAGGCGGGCGATCCGGTTGAGCGTGCGGCGGCCGCGCGCGGCGAGCGCCGGCCGGTTGCGTACGAAGCTGTGGGCGCGGCGGGAGGGCTCGCGGGAGAGCCAGTGGAGCCCGGCGCGTAACCCGGGCCGGGTCACCGACCCCTCGTACACGGTGAGTTCGCCGGTCTTCAGCGCGTCCTTGTACTCGGCGTCGCCGCGGCCGAGGTCGAGCATCCCGATCCCGGCCGCGGCGGCGGCCTCGGCCATCCGCAGATGGAGGACGAGGCCGGGCGAGTACTTCGCGAACTCGGGGTCGTAGGAGGGGAACCAGCAGGAGAGGACCGTGCGGGAGCGCAGCCCGAAGTGGGCGGCGACGGGCCGGTCGCCGGCGTAGAGGACGGACAGGACACCGGAGCAGCCGGGCGCGCGCAGCTCGTGCAGGCGTCGCACGAGGGTGTTGATCCACTCCTTGGCGAAGCGGTCGCGCCGGCCGGTCCTGCGGTACTGGGCGGACTTCCACGCCATGAGGGTGCGCAGGGCGGCCGGATCGCGCTCGTCGAAGACGAACCGGGTGGGGCCGACCTGGCGCCCGAGGCGGCGCTCCTTGGCGAGGGTGGTCTTGAGGAACTTGGGCGACTGGGCGCGCAGGACGTCCTCGTACGCGGCGTAGCCCTCGCCGATGTCGATCACGGGCGAGCCGAACGACTCGGCGGCCTCGCCCAGGAAGGCAGCCTGCCCGGCCTCCAGGTTGTCGAACTCCCAGGCGGAGAGCCCGCAGAGGCGCAGCAGCGCGCGGGGCGAGGGCGCGAGGCCGGGGCGGGTGACGGCGCCCTGGCAGTCGGAGACCCCGAGCCCGACGGCCCTCCCGCGCCCGAACGACGCCTTCTCGTACGGGAAGAACCCGACGGGCTCCCCGTCCTCCCACCAGACGGCCACCCGCACGCGGGGCCGCACCTCGGCGACGGCCCGCGTGAACTCGGGCCCCATGAACGGGTTCTCGGGAGCCCCGGACTTCCCCCGTAACTCCCGCCACGCCTCGTCCTCGCGGTCGGTCAGCTCCCCCGGCTTCACGATCTGCACGAACTGCCTGCGGCTGCCGCCCTGTTCGCGGACAGCCTGATGACGGACAGCGCTCAACTCCGACCCCCCGGTCTTCCCCCCTGAGTCCTGCCGCTACAGGACGGTACCGGTCGAAAACCCTCCGGGACAGGGCACTCGGCCTATCTGTGACTGAGGGGGACTCATGATGATCAAGCGACCGATGGGACACCTGGATCGCGGCCGGACGCGACCCGGTCGTGGGTGAACCGGCGTTCCACGACATCCCGTTGAAAAGGACGGGGGTAAGAACCGCTTCCACCCAAACCCGACGACTCACACCATCAGGTGACAAGGTGACAGAACGGCCGGTCGGCGCGGTACGGTCGCGCCAACTTGCATATGCCGCAAACGAATTCGGCCCCCGCCGGGACTGGCATCCCGAACGAGGGCCTGATCATCAAGGAAGTCAGACCTTCCCCATGACTGCAACGCAGCTTAGTGCGCCCGCACCCTCCCGCGCCGGTGTGACGCACGTACGTCACCGTCACGACGAGAAGTTCACCGTCGTGGGCAACCATCTCGCCCAGCACAAGGACCTTTCCGCCTGCGCGATCGGTGTCGGGGTGTACATCCAGTCGCTGCCCGACGGCGCTCTCGTCGGCATCAAGGTGCTCGCGCATCGCTTCCGCGAGGGCGAGTCCCGGATCGCCGGGGCTCTGAGGGAGCTGGAGGCCGCCGGTTATCTGAAGCGGCAGGTCGTCCGGGGTGAGAACCTGACCTCACCAGGTCTCCCTGGCGAGGTCAGGCCGGGTCGCAGTCGGGCCGTGATCAGATCACGCGCGTTCCGCGGCGCCAGACCTCCGTCACCAGGGGGACGCCCGGGCGGTAGGCCAGGTGGACGTGGGACGGGGCGTCCAGGATCGTGAGGTCCGCGGCGGAGCCGGGGGTGAGGTGGCCGACGTCCGCGCGGCGGAGGGCCGCCGCGCCGCCCGCCGTGGCCGACCAGACCGCCTCGTCCGGGGTCATGCCCATGTCCCGGACCGCCAGCGCGATGCAGAACGGCACGGACGAGGTGAAGGACGAGCCCGGGTTGCAGTCCGTGGACAGGGCCACCGTCGCGCCCGCGTCCAGGAGGCGGCGGGCGTTCGGCCACTCGGCGCGGGTGGAGAACTCCGCGCCCGGGAGGAGCGTCGCGACCGTCGACGACTGCGCCAGGGCGTCCACGTCGGCGTCCGTGAGGTGCGTGCAGTGGTCCGCGCTCGCCGCGTCCAGCTCCACCGCCAGCTGGACACCGGGGCCGTACGAGAGCTGGTTCGCGTGCACCCGGGGGTGGAGGCCCCGCGCCTTGCCGGCGGTGAGGATCGCCCGCGCCTGGTCCCCGTCGAACGCGCCCTTCTCGCAGAAGACGTCCACCCAACGGGCGTACGGCGCACAGGCGTCGAGCATGTCGCCCGTGACGAGGTCCACGTACGCGCCCGGGTCGTCGGCGTACTCCGGCGCGACGATGTGGGCGCCGAGGTAGGTGACCTCGTCGGTGTGCGCGGCGGCGATGCGCAGCGCGCGCGCCTCGTCCTCGACCGTCAGTCCGTAGCCGGACTTCGTCTCGAAGGTGGTCGTCCCCTGGGCGAGGGCCTCGCGCAGATAGCGGGCGACGTTCGCCGAGAGCGCCTCGTCGCTCGCCGCGCGCGTCGCCGCGACCGTCGTGCGGATGCCGCCCGCCTTGTACGCCTGGCCCGACATCCGCGCGTTGAACTCCGCCGTGCGGTCGCCCGCGAAGACGAGGTGCGAGTGGGAGTCCACGAACCCCGGGATCACGGCCCTGCCGCCGGCGTCGACCCGGTTGTCAGTGGCGGGTGCTTTGCTTGATCCACCGACCCAGACGACACGGTCGCCTTCGATGACGACGGCCGCGTCCTGGATCAGACCCAGGGGCGTTCCATCACCGAGGGAGGGATCGTTGGTGACCAGGCTTGCGATGTTGACGATGGCGGTGGCGGCCGTCGCCACGGCGCTGTTCGCGCTCGTGGGGGCGGAGGTCGCCGCCGGGCTGTTCCTCGTCGCGGGTCCGGTGTTCATGATGCGAGATGTCTCCTTCAGCCGCTTCAGCCGCGCAGGGCGGCGATCGAGTCCGCGAGGGCGCGGGGCACGTCCGGTACGGACTGGTGGACCCCGTCCCGTACGACATGGCGGCCGCCCACGACCGTATGCCGCACATCCGCTGCCGACGCTGCGAATACCGCCGTCTCGGCTGCCAGACGCGGAACCGGTCCCGCTGTCCTGACCGAGTCCAGGGCGATCGTCGTGAAGTCGGCGAGAGCGCCGGGCTCCAGGGTGCCCGCCCGGTCCCAGCCGAGGGCCGCGTGTCCGTCGGCGGTCGCGGCCCGCAGCAGCGCGGCGGCCGTCCAGTGGCCACGCGTGCGGGAGCGGAGGCGCTCGTTGAGCTCCATCGCCCGGGCCTCCTCCAGGAGGTCGATGACCGCGTGGCTGTCGCTGCCGAGCGAGAGCGGGGAGCCCGCGCGCTGGAGGGCGACGGCCGGGCCGATGCCGTCCGCGAGGTCGCGTTCGGTCGTCGGGCACATGCAGGTGCCCGTCGTCGAGGAGCCGATGAGCGCGATGTCCCCGTCCGTGAGGTGGGTGTTGTGGACGCCGGTCGTCAGCGGTCCGAGGACACCGTGGTCGGCGAGGAGCTGGGTCGGGGTGCGGCCGTGGGCCGCGAGGCAGGCGTCGTTCTCGGCCGTCTGCTCGGAGAGATGGACGTGCAGCGGTACGCCCCGCTCCTGCGCCCAGCTCGCCACCGTCGACAGCTGGTCGGCCGGGACGGCGCGCACGGAGTGGATCGCCGCTCCGATGCGTACGCCCTCGCGCTCCTTCAGCCGGGAGACGCGCTCCGCCCACGCGTCGGCCGTGCCGTCGGAGAAGCGGAGCTGATGGCGGTCGGGGGCGGCGCCGAAGCCGGAGGAGAGGTACGCCGTGTCGAGGAGGGTGATCCGGATGCCCGCGTCGGACGCCGCCTGGACGAGGGCCTCGCCCATCGCGTTGGGGTCGGCGTACGGGGTGCCGCCGGGGGCGTGGTGGAGGTAGTGGAACTCGCCGACGGCCGTGATGCCGGCGAGCGCCATCTCCGCGTACACGGCCCGCGCGAGCGCGTGGTACGACTCCGGAGTCAGCCGGGACGCGACCTGGTACATGATCTCGCGCCAGGTCCAGAAGGTGCCGGAGCCGACCTGGACGGTGGAGCGCAGGGCGCGGTGGAAGGCGTGCGAGTGGGCGTTGGCCAGGCCGGGGATCGTCAGTCCGCGCAGGACGACGGCGCCGGGCGGCGGGGTGGTGCCGCCCGCCCCCGAGGTGGCCCGCGCGGTGGTCTCCGCGCCGGCTCCGGCTCCCGGTCCCGCTCCCGCGTCGGCTCCCGTACGGACCGCCGTGATCCGGCCGTCCGCGACCTCCAGCACCACGCCGGGCTCGACGTTCGTGTCGAGCCAGGCGTGTTCCAGCCAGTACGTCGTCACCTGCACGCCAGTCCTTCCAGTACGTCGGCGAGCGCGAGCACTCCGGCCACGCAGTCGTCCTCGGCCGCGAACTCGGCCGGGGAGTGCGAGACGCCCGTGGGGTTCCGTACGAACAGCATGGCGGTCGGGATCGACTCGGACAAAATGCCCGCGTCGTGTCCGGCGCCGGTGCCGAGGACCGGGGTCTTCTCACCCAGGACGGAGGCGATCTCGTCCCGGAGGGCGTGGGCGAACTCGACGACGGGCGTGAAGGACTCCCGTACGACCGTGAGGTCGATGCCGTGGCGGGCCGCGTGGTCCCGGGAGGCCGTCTCGATGCCGGCGATGACGGTGTCCAGGGCGTCCTGGTCGGCGGCGCGGGCGTCGAGCCAGCCGCGGACGAGGGAGGGGATCGCGTTGACGCCGTTCGGCTCGACGGCGATCTTGCCGAAGGTGGCGACGGCGCCCGCGAGTTCGGCCTCGCGCCGGGCGGAGAGGACGGTCTCGGCGTAGGTGAGCATCGGGTCGCGGCGGTCGACGAGGCGGGTGGTGCCCGCGTGGTTGGCCTCGCCCGCGAAGTCGTACCGCCAGCGTCCGTGCGGCCAGATCGCCGACGCGATGCCGACGGCGTCGCCGGACAGGTCCAGGGCGCGGCCCTGCTCGACGTGGAGCTCGACGAAGGCGCCGATCCGGGCGAGGCGCTCGGCGTCGGGTCCGATGGCGTCCGGGTCGTGACCGGCGGCCTCCATGGCCTGCGGGAGGCTGATGCCGTCGGCGTCGCGGAGCTCGTACGCCTGCTCCTTCGTCAGCCGGCCCGCGGTGAGGCGGGAGCCGACGCAGGCGAGGCCGAAGCGGGCGCCTTCCTCGTCGCCGAAGTTGGTGATGGCGAAGGGGCGCTTGAACTGGACCCCGCGGGAGCGGAGTTCGTCGAGCGCGGCGAAGGCCGATACGACGCCGAGGGGGCCGTCGAAGGCGCCGCCGTCGGGCACGGAGTCCAGGTGCGAGCCGGTGACGACCGCGTCACCGGCCGCGGGGTCGCCGAGCCAGGCCCACTGGTTGCCGTTCCGGTCGACCTCGTAGTTCAGGCGGCGGGCCTCGGCCTGCATCCGGAACCAGAGCCGGCAGTCGGCGTCTGCGCCGGTCCAGGCGTAGCGGCGGTAGCCGCCCGAGGCGTCGCTGCGGCCGTTGGGCCGCAGCGAACGCCACATGGCGTGGAACGTCTCGCTCACGCGGAGTCACCCTCGCGCATCGGGACCCGTACGCCCTTCTCCTGCGCCACCCGCTCCGCGATGTCGTAGCCCGCGTCGACGTGGCGGATGACGCCCATGCCCGGGTCGTTCGTCAGGACGCGGCGGATCTTCTCGCCGGCCAGCTTCGTGCCGTCCGCCACGGAGACCTGGCCCGCGTGGATGGAGCGGCCCATGCCGACGCCGCCGCCGTGGTGGATGGAGACCCAGGAGGCGCCGGAGGCGACGTTCACCATGGCGTTCAGGAGCGGCCAGTCCGCGATCGCGTCGGAGCCGTCGAGCATGGCCTCGGTCTCGCGGTACGGGGAGGCCACCGAGCCGCAGTCGAGGTGGTCGCGGCCGATCGCGAGGGGCGCGGCGAGGGTGCCGTTGCCGACCATGTCGTTGAACATGTCGCCCGCCTTGTCGCGCTCGCCCTGGCCGAGCCAGCAGATGCGCGCCGGGAGGCCCTGGAAGTGGACCCGCTCGCCCGCCATCTTGATCCAGCGGTGGAGGGACTCGTTCTCCGGGAAGAGTTCGAGCATCGCCTTGTCGGTCTTCGCGATGTCCGAGGCCTCGCCCGAGAGGGCGGCCCAGCGGAACGGGCCCTTGCCCTCGCAGAACAGCGGGCGGATGTAGGCCGGAACGAAGCCGGGGAAGGCGAACGCGCGGTCGTAGCCCGCGAGCTGGGCCTCGCCGCGGATGGAGTTTCCGTAGTCGAAGACCTCGGCGCCGGCGTCCATGAAGCCGACCATGGCCTCGACGTGCTTGGCCATGGACTCCCGGGCGCGGGTGGTGAAGCCGGCCGGGTCCTTGGCGGCGGCGCTCGCCATGTCGTCGAAGTCGACGCCGACCGGCAGGTAGGAGAGCGGGTCGTGGGCCGAGGTCTGGTCGGTCACGATGTCGATGGGGGCGCCCTCGGCGAGCATCTGCGGCAGCAGTTCGGCCGCGTTGCCGAGGAGGCCGATGGAGAGCGGACGGCGGGCGTCGCGCGCCTCGGTCGCCAGCGCCAGCGCGTGGGCGAGGCTGTCGGCCTTCACGTCGAGGTAGCGGTGCTCGATGCGGCGCTCGATGGCGCGCGGGTCGACGTCGATACAGATCGCGACGCCGTCGTTCATCGTCACGGCGAGCGGCTGGGCGCCGCCCATGCCGCCGAGGCCGGCGGTGAGGGTGATGGTGCCCGCGAGCGTGCCGCCGAACTTCTTCGCGGCGACGGCGGCGAAGGTCTCGTAGGTGCCCTGGAGGATGCCCTGGGTGCCGATGTAGATCCACGAACCGGCCGTCATCTGGCCGTACATGGTCAGCCCCAGCTGCTCCAGGCGCCGGAACTCCTCCCAGTTGGCCCAGTCGCCGACCAGGTTGGAGTTGGCGATGAGCACGCGCGGGGCCCACTCGTGCGTCTGCATGACGCCCACCGGGCGGCCGGACTGGACGAGCATCGTCTCGTCCTGCTTCAGGGTCCGCAGCGTACGCACCATGGCGTCGAAGGAGCGCCAGTCGCGCGCGGCCTTCCCGGTGCCGCCGTAGACGACGAGCTTGTCGGGGTGCTCGGCGACCTCGGGGTCGAGATTGTTCTGCAGCATCCGGAGGGCGGCCTCCTGCTGCCATCCCAGGGTGCTCAGTTCCGTACCGCGCGGGGCCCGTACGGGGCGGGGTCCTGACATGGGTGCCTCCTCCGATGTGACGTAACTATTCACATCCTGGCCTGATGAATAGTTGTAGTCAACAGCTGCGGCGCCACCCGTCCCGGTGGTCCCATGGATCCATGGGATCCCACCGTCGCGATCAGGCCGTCCGCGCCGCCGTCGAGCAGGGCCTCCTCACGCCCTCGTCCGGGCAGGTCGTCGCGCTCCTCGACACCGCCGGAATCCGCGCTTCGGCCGCCGCCCTCGTCTCCGCCTTCGCCGCCGTCACCGACGCCCCGGTCCTGCACGCCTTCGCCGTGAAGGCCTGCCCGCTCGTGCCCGTCCTGCGCCTGCTGGACGCGTGCGGGCTCGGCGCCGAGGTCGCGAGCCCCGGCGAGCTGGCCCTCGCCCGCGCGGCGGGCGTGGCGCCGTCCCGTACGGTGCTCGACTCGCCCGCCAAGACGCCCGCCGAGCTGCGCCAGGCCCTCGCGCTCGGGATCGCCGTCAACGCCGACAACCTCCAGGAGCTGGCCAGGCTGGACGCGCTGATCGCCTCCGCGCCGACCGCCTCCCCCATCGGGATCCGGGTGAACCCGCAGGTCGGAGCCGGTTCGATCGGTGCTCTCTCGACCGCGACCGCCACCTCGAAGTTCGGGGTGGCCCTCCGGGACGAGGGGGCGCGGGAGGCCGTCGTCCAGGCGTACCTGGACCGGCCCTGGCTGACCCGGCTGCACACCCACTCCGGCTCGCAGGGCGTCCCCCTCTCGCTGATGGCGGAGGGCGTCGCGGCCGTGTACGACCTGGCCGAGGAGATCAACGCCAAGGCCGGGCGGCGGCAGATCGACACCGTCGACATCGGCGGCGGACTGCCGGTGAACTTCGCCTCCGACGAGGAGACGCCGACCTACGGCGAGTACGCGGCGCTGCTCGCCGAGACGGCACCCGGTCTCCTCGACGGGCGCTACGGGCTCGTCACCGAGTTCGGCCGCTCGCTGCTCGCCAAGCACGGCACGATCCTCGCCCGCGTCGAGTACACCAAGACCTCCGGCGGACGCCCCATCGCGGTGACCCACGCCGGGGTCCAGGTCGCCACCCGCACCGTCTACGACCCGGCCTCCTGGCCGCTGCGCGTCCTCGCGTACGACTCCGAGGGCCGGCCCCACGCCGGGGAGGAGACCGTCCAGGACGTCGCCGGTCCCGCCTGCTTCGCGGGGGACCTGATTGCCACCGCGCGTCCGCTGCCGCTGCTGGGGCCGGACGACGTCGTGGCGGTGCCGGACACCGGCGCGTACTACTTCGCCCACCACTACGCGTACAACAGCCTGCCCCGGCCGGCCGTCCACGGCTTCACCGTCCGGGACGGCGACGGCGGTGTCTCGTTCTCGGCCGTGCGGCCCGCGCAGAGCACGGACGAGATCGTCGCCGAGGCGGGCGGCGGCCGGGCGGACGCGCTCCTGGACTGACGGACCCCCTCCTGGACCGGCAACGGAGGCGATCGCCGGACCCCGGTGCTTCCATGGATCCATGGCCATGAAGAGCATCGTCGTCGAACGCCGGATCCAGGCGCCCCCCGGACCCGTCTGGGAGGCGATGACGGACCTGCGGGGCATGGAGCGCATGCTCAGCGGCGTGGACAAGGTCGAGGTGCTCACCGAAGGCACCTTCGGGGTCGGCACGCGCTGGCGCGAGACGCGGACCATGTTCGGCAAGCAGGCCACGGAGGAGATGACCGTGACCGAGGCCGAGGCGCCGGACCGCTATGTGACGGTGGCCGACTCGCACGGCATGCACTACGTCTCCGAGATCGCGCTGCGCCCCGAGGGGGACGGGGGGACCATGGTGCGGATGACGTTCTCGGGGAGCCCGGCCGAGGGGAACCGCCTGGGGTTCGTCGCCAAGCTGCTGAGCGGCCTGGGAGCCAAGGCGGCGAGCCGGGCGCTGGCGAAGGACCTGGACGACGTGGCGGCCTCGGTGGAGCGCCGCCACTGACCGTCGTTCGTACATACGTTCGCCACTACGCCCGTAGGGACGTGCGGCCGCACACCCGGACAGGACGGGACTCCTGGGGAGGAGCGCCGCGGACCCAGGGGCGAATTCAAGCAAGCGAGCGGCATGTTCCGATGGAAAATGCCAGAACTCCTCCCCCCGACCGGAACGTTGAGTAGCGTCACGGTCACTGCCGTACGCCCGCACGCCGCATCGGGAGGGGAATCCGCGTGCCCGGAATCGACGAGTGCCTGCTGGAGGCCATGAGCCTGCCAGGCGCACGCGGAGCCTGGCTGGTCGACTGGACCAGCGGGCTCGCCCTCGGCGCGGCGGGCGAGTCGCCGGTCGGCGACCACGAGACGACGGCGGCGGAGGCGGCCGAACTGGCCCGCGCGGCGGCGGAGTACGACTCCTTCGCCGGTATCGCCGCACCGACCACGGCCGTCGTCCTGGCGCCGCGCACGAACGCGGCCACCGTCCCGGGCACCGGCGCGACCGCCGCCCCGGCGGCGTCCGCCCCAGTCGTGAGACAGCGTACCGAAACCGCCCCCGCCGACGGCGGGTTGACCAAAGGTCCGCCCGTCGAGGATCTGATCGTCAGCACCCGCAGCGGCTACCACGTCCTGCGTTTCGTCGACACCGCCTTCGACAGCAGCGTCTTCCTCCACATCTGGCTGGACCGGGACACCGGCAACCTCGCGCTCGCCCGACTCAGACTCCGCGACCTCGCCGAGAGGCTGGTGCTCGGATGACCGTCTCCCCGATGCTCGTCCGGCTGGCCGCCGAGCGCGCGACCGGCGCCCTGCTGCGCGACCACGGAACGCTCTACCTCGTCGACGGCCGCGTCGTGCACGCCGAGAGCCCGGCCGCCCCCGGACTCGACGTCCTGCTGACCGCCGGCGGACGGCTGGCCCGCGAGCGCTGGGACGAGGCCGTCAACCGGGCCGGGGCGCGCCGCGAGGTCGGCAGGTTCCTGGTGGAGAGCGGCCGGCTGCACGACGGCGAGCTGGAGATCTGTCACCTCGGCGCGGTCTTCGACGCGGCGTTCTTCGCCCTGGCCCCCGCCACCGGCCCGACCCGCTTCCGCTACGGCGTGTCCCACTGGTTCGGTCCGGTGCGCCCGGTCTCGACCGAGGCCGTCGAGCGCGAGACGGTACGCCGCCGCGAACTGCTGGACAGCGTCTGGCCGTACGCGGCGGTGGACTCGGCCCCGGTCGTCGTCCGCGCCCCCGCCCCGGGGCAGACGGTGAGCCTGCGTCAGCGGGCGCTGCTCGCGGCGGCCGACGGGACGCGTACGCCCGCTGACATCGCCCGCCTGTTGGGCCGCCCGGCCTTCCACACGCTTCTCGACGTCCGCCGGCTCGCCGCCGCCGGCCTCGTGGAGACCCCGCCCGACCCCGAAGAGGCCGCACCGCCCGCCTTACCCGCCTGGGTCGGCGAGGTCACGGCCGATCCGGACATCACCCTGCTGCGCCGGCTCCGCGACGCCCTGGAGGCAAGTCTGTGATGAGGCGTGCCCTGCGCCTGCGCGCCGAGAGGAGACAACTGATGTCGGCAGAAGCCGAGGTACTCGGCGAGCTGAGACGGCTGCGGGCCCGGCTGCCCCAGCTGACCGGGGCGCTCGCGGCGAGCGCCGACGGCCTGGTGCTCGCCCATGACACCGCTTCCACGGAGGCGGAGGGGGTGGCCGCGCTGACCGCGGCGGCTCTCGGCGTGACCCAGCGGCTGTGCGAGTCCACCGGGCAGGGCGGCTTCCGTGAGCTGCTCGTCCGGGGCGAGAACGGCTACGTCGCCACATACGCCGCCGGCGGCTCCGCCGTGCTCACGCTGCTGGCCGAGCCCCGCATCAACGTGGGCCGGCTCCATCTGGAGGCCCGGCGGTCCAGCACCCGGATAGGCGAGCTGGTCGACGGGGCGCTGGAGCGCAAGGACCTGAACCGGCACCAGACGTAGCCGCGCCGCGGGACCCGACCCGAAGACCGATCGAAGAACCGAAACCGAACGAGAACCGAAACCGAAACCGGAAAAGGAAGTGCAACACCCATGGCGAACACCGAGACGATCCTCAAGGAAGCCTCGTCCATCGAAGGCGCCATCGGCGCCGCCCTGGTCGACTACACCAGCGGAATGGCGCTCGGCACCATCGGCGGCGGCAAGGACCTCGACCTCACCGTGGCGGCGGCCGGCAACACGGACGTGGTCCGCGCTAAGGTCAGGACGATGGAGATGCTCGGGCTCCAGGAAGAGATCGAGGACATCCTGATCACGCTCGGCACCCAGTACCACATCATCCGGCTGCTGAAGGGGCGGGGGAAGAACGGACTGTTCCTGTACCTGGCGCTGTTCAAGGACCGGGCGAACCTGGCGATGGCCCGCCACCAGCTGAAGAAACTGGAGAACGACCTGGAGATCTGAGCGGCTCAGTCCACGAAGAGGCCGCGAGCCGCCGCCTTGGTGTCGAACTCCTCCAGGCGCGCCTGGGCGTCGGGCAGTTCGTCCGCCATGGCTTCCAGGAGCACGCGGCCGAGCAGCATCGGGGCGCAGGCCGTGTCGAAGGCGAGCCCGGTGCCGACGGCGGCCGGGATCAGCAGGTCGCTGTGGGCCGCGACGGGCGCGAACGCCGACTCGGCGACCGTCACCACGGTCAGTCCGGCGCCCCGGGCGTACTCCAGGGCCTCGACGACCTCACGAGGGTGGCGGGGCAGCGCGAAACAGAGCAGGGCCGTGGCCCCGGCCCGTACCGCCGCGTCGACCCGGTCGGTGAGCATCGAGCCGCCCTCGTCGAGGAGGCGGACGTCGGGGTGGACCTTGGCGGCGAAGTACGCGAAGCCACGCGCCTGCGAGGAGGCGGCCCGCAGCCCGAGGACGGGCAGCGGCCGCGAGGCGGCGAGCAGCCGGCCGGCGCGGGCGACGGGCGCGGGGTCGGCGAGGAGCTCGGCGAGGTGGCGCAGGTTCTCGATCTCGGCGAGGACGGCCTGCTGGTACTCGTTGTGCTCGCCGGCCTTCGCCGAGGCCTCCCCCGCCGGTGCGACCTCGCGCAGATGGCGACGGAGGGCCGGGTAGCCGTCGAAGCCCAGGGCGACGGCGAACCGGGTCACGGAGGGCTGACTGACGCCCGCGAGGTCGGCCAGCTCGACGCTGGACAGGAACGCCACATCGCCGGCGCGGCGCACCATGCAGTGCGCGATCCGCCGCTGTGTCGGTGTCAGCCGATGCCCCTCGAAGAGCGCCTGCAGCCGTCCGGCCGGGCTGTCGCTCACGCCGTCCCCTTCCGCCTATTCATTCGCCTTGAACTCTGCATGAAGATATGCAGGAGGGCAAGAAATGCGGGGGGTACCCCTACTGACACGTGGGGCCGGCGCTCCCTACCGTGACGATTATGGACAGCCGCGACCCCGCCCGCACCGACGAGTTGAAGAACGAGCTGGACGCCACACTGCACGTCCGGCGGGAGCTGGGCGCGGAGTACGAGTCCGCGCTCATCGAGTCCTTCCTCGGCAAGGTGGAACAGAGCCTGGAGACGACGATCGACCGCCAGGTCCGCCGTCGCACGGCCGAGCAGCAGGTGGCGACGGCCCGGGGCGTCCGCCCGCCGGGCTCGGGGCCGGAGGGCTTCGGCGAGCGCTACGGCTTCGGCATCATCTCGCTGCTCCTGGCGATCCCGCTCTCCGCGATCGCCGTCACCCAGGCGGACCTCGAAGGCCTGATCGTGGCCTGGCTCGGCATCGTCGGCGTGAACTTCGTCCACGCGACCCGTGGCCGCCTCCCGCTCGGCACCAAGCGCGCCGACGACCGGGACGGCTTCTAGCACCCGAGGCGGGGGGAGCCTCGAAAAAGAGGGACGCCGGCGAGTGAGCCGGAGGGCGCGCGGCTGTCGAGAGGGAGAACGCGCGCAGGCCGCGAGGAACGAGCGGGCGAGCACGATCGACCGTCGACAGCCGCACGAGCGCCCGGAGGCGAACGAGCCTGAAGAAGAGGACGCGGGGACCGCCGCACCCCCATCGCTGGGGGGCGGGACGACGGCGGTCCCCGCGGGGGACACGGGCCCGGGTCAGGGCCGGTCTCGCGTCCGGAAGGCGTCGTCAGGAGGTCCGGGAGCCGCTCCGTAGTCCTCGACGCCGACAAGGAACAATGTGCCGGACGCGTGTTAAGCGGGTGCTGCGCGGACGTGTCGCGCTCGTACCGTTTGCGCGAACGCCCGCCCGGGCACGCCTCGCGCTACTTCGCGACGCCCTTCGCACCGCCGTTCGCCAGGAACGCCAGCAGGTCCTGACGGCTCACCACACCCGTCGGCTTGCCCTCGACCAGCACGATCGCCGCGTCCGCCGACTCGCCGAGCACGGACATCAGGTCGGCGACCGGCTCGCCCGAGCCGACCTGCGGCAGCGGCGCGCTCATGTGGCGCTCCAGCGGGTCCTCCAGGGACGCCCGCTTGGTGAACAGGGCGTCCAGGAGCTCGCGTTCGACGACCGAGCCGACGACCTCCGCCGCCATGACGTCCGGGTGACCGGCGCCCGGCTTCACGATCGGCATCTGGGAGACGCCGTACTCCCGCAGCACCTCGATGGCCTGGCCGACCGTCTCCTCCGGGTGCATGTGGACGAGGGAGGGCATGACGCCCTCCTTGTGCCGCAGCACGTCGGCGACGGTGGCGGAGGAGGTGTCCTCCAGGAAGCCGTAGTCGGCCATCCACTCGTCGTTGAAGATCTTGGACAGGTAGCCGCGGCCGGAGTCCGGCAGCAGCACGACGACGACGTCGTCCGGGCCGAGCTCCTTGGCGACCTCGAGCGCGGCCACGACCGCCATGCCGCAGGAGCCGCCGACGAGCAGGCCCTCCTCCTTGGCGAGGCGGCGGGTCATCTGGAAGGAGTCCTTGTCGGACACCGGGACGATCGCGTCGGCGACGTTCCGGTCGTAGGCGGTGGGCCAGAAGTCCTCGCCGACGCCCTCGACCAGGTACGGGCGGCCGGAGCCGCCGGAGTAGACGGAGCCCTCGGGGTCCGCGCCGATCACCTTCACCGAGCCGCCGGAGACCTCCTTGAGGTAGTTGCCGGTGCCGGAGATGGTGCCGCCGGTACCGACGCCGGCGACGAAGTGGGTGATCTTCCCGTCCGTCTGCTCCCACAGCTCGGGACCGGTGGTCTCGTAGTGGGAGCGGGGGTTGTTCGGGTTGGAGTACTGGTCCGGCTTCCAGGCGCCCGGGGTCTCACGGACGAGGCGGTCGGACACGTTGTAGTACGAGTCGGGGTGCTCGGGGTCGACGGCGGTGGGGCAGACGACGACCTCGGCGCCGTACGCCCGCAGCACGTTGATCTTGTCGGTGGACACCTTGTCGGGGCAGACGAAGATGCACTTGTAGCCCTTCTGCTGGGCCACGATCGCAAGACCGACACCGGTGTTCCCGGATGTGGGCTCGACGATGGTTCCGCCGGGCTTGAGCGCCCCGCTCTCCTCGGCCGATTCGATCATGCGCAGGGCGATGCGGTCCTTGACCGAGCCGCCGGGGTTGAAGTACTCGACCTTGGCCAGGACGGTCGCCTGGATTCCCGCCGAGACGTTGTTGAGCTTCACCAGCGGGGTGTTGCCGACGAGGCTGATCATCGAGTCGTGGAATTGCACCGTAATCTCCGGGGTCTCCGTAATGGTGCGTCCAGCGTATGCGTAGTCGGAGCGGGTTACGGGGCAGTTAGATCCTGAACGGCTTGAAGGAGGTGACTGCCCCCATGTCGAGGGCGAGGGTGGCACGGCGGATCGCGGCGGGCGCGGCGTACGGAGGCGGGAGCATCGGGCTGCTCGGTGCGGCGGCGGTGGGTGTGCTCCTGGCCGAGGTGCAGCTGGCGAAGCGGAACGTGGGGGGCGGTGTGGCGCCGCTGCCGCCGGGGGCGGACGGGCTGTACGGGCGCTCGTTCGCGGCCTCGGATCCCGGCTCGGCACCTCTTCGGCTGGCCCTTCTGGGTGATTCGACGGCGGCGGGCCAGGGGGTGCGCCGCGCGGGGCAGACCCCGGGCGCGCTGCTGGCCTCCGGGCTCGCGGCGGTGGCGGAGCGGCCGGTGGTGCTGCGGAACGTGGCTCTGCCGGGGGCGCGCTCGGACGATCTGGAACGTCAGGTGTCGCTGCTGCTGTCCTCCCCGTCGGGGCCGCCTGACGTGGGCGTGATCATGATCGGCGCGAACGACGTCACGCACCGGATGCCCGCGACGGAGTCGGTGCGGCTGCTCGCGGCCGCCGTGCGGCGACTGCGGACCGCGGGGGCGGAGGTGGTCGTGGGGACCTGCCCGGACCTGGGGACGATCGAGCCGGTCTACCAGCCGCTGCGGTGGCTGGCGCGCCGGGTGTCGCGGCAGCTGGCGGCGGCGCAGACGATCGTGGTGGTCGAGCAGGGCGGCCGGACGGTGTCGCTGGGCGATCTGCTGGGCCCGGAGTTCGCGGCGAACCCGCGGGAGATGTTCGGGGCGGACAACTACCACCCGTCGGCGGAGGGGTACGCGACGGCGGCGATGGCCGTGCTGCCGACGGTGTGTGCGGTGCTCGGCGTGTGGCCGGAAACCGACCGTCTGGAGCCGGACCGCCACGAGGACATGCTCCCGGTCGCGAAGGCCGCGGCGGAGGCGGCGAGGGAGGCCGGTACAGAGGTCACCGGGGCGCGGGCGCCATGGGCCCTGCTCAAGCACCGCCGCCGCCGGCGCCTCGCGGAGCCGGCCACGGCACCGGATCCGGCCACCTCCCCGGAGGAGGTCCACAGGCCCTGAGGGCCTCGGAGGGCAGGGAGGCCAGGGAGGGGCGCCGAAGGCGGCCCCCCTGCCCCCGGCAGGCCCGGGAAGGCCCCCTGCCGGGCCGGGAAGGCCCCTGTGGGGTTTCGGGGAGGGGTGAGGTGGGGGAGATGGCCATCAGAGGGCTGAGCGGGCGCTTAGAAAAGAGGTCCGCGTCACACCGCCCGGGCGGTGACCCGTGCCGTACGTGCAGGTAACTTCCCTTTCAGTCCGTCCACCCCGCATCCTCCTGGAGCCGTGATGCCCGAAGCCGTCATCGTCTCGACCGCCCGCTCCCCGATCGGCCGGGCCTTCAAGGGCTCCCTGAAGGACCTGCGTCCCGACGACCTCACCGCCACGATCATCCAGGCCGCCCTCGCCAAGGTCCCCGAGCTCGACCCGCGCGACATCGACGACCTGATGCTCGGCTGCGGCCTCCCCGGCGGCGAGCAGGGCAACAACCTGGGCCGGATCGTCGCCGTCCAGATGGGGATGGACCACCTCCCCGGCTGCACGATCACCCGCTACTGCTCCTCCTCGCTCCAGACCTCCCGCATGGCGCTGCACGCCATCAAGGCGGGCGAGGGCGACGTCTTCATCTCGGCCGGTGTCGAGATGGTCTCCAGCTTCGCGAAGGGCAACTCGGACTCCCTGCCCGACACGCACAACCCCCTCTTCGCCGACGCCGAGGCCCGCACCGCCTCCGTCGCCGCCTCCGAGGGCTCCAGCTGGCACGACCCGCGCGAGGACGGCCTCGTCCCCGACGCGTACATCGCCATGGGCCAGACCGCCGAGAACCTGGCGCGCTGGAAGGGCATCAGCCGCCAGGAGATGGACGAGTTCGGCGTGCGGTCCCAGAACCTCGCCGAGCAGGCCATCAAGAACGGCTTCTGGGAGCGCGAGATCACCCCGGTGACGACCCCGGACGGCACGGTCGTCTCCACGGACGACGGCCCGCGCGCCGGCGTCACGCTGGAGGGCGTCCAGGGCCTCAAGCCCGTCTTCCGCCCCGACGGCCTGGTCACCGCCGGCAACTGCTGCCCGCTCAACGACGGCGCCGCCGCGCTCGTGATCATGTCCGACACGAAGGCCCGCGAGCTGGGTCTGACCCCGCTCGCCCGCATCGTCTCCACCGGCGTCTCGGGCCTCTCCCCCGAGATCATGGGCCTCGGCCCGGTCGAGGCCTCGAAGCAGGCCCTCAAGCGCGCCGGCCTGACGATCGACGACATCGACCTGGCCGAGATCAACGAGGCCTTCGCCGCCCAGGTCATCCCGTCCTACCAGGACCTGGGTCTGGATCTGGACAAGGTGAACGTCAACGGCGGCGCCATCGCCGTCGGCCACCCCTTCGGCATGACCGGCGCCCGCATCACCGGCACGCTGATCAACAGCCTTCAGTTCCACGACAAGCAGTTCGGCCTCGAGACCATGTGCGTCGGCGGCGGCCAGGGCATGGCCATGGTCATCGAGCGACTGAGCTGAGCCGCAGCGGAGGCGAAGCGAATCGCGAGCGCAGACGCGAGCGACTGAGCTGAACCTGCCAGGGCCGCGCGGCGGCGCTCCGATAGCCATCTGACGCGGGATCCAACCGCCCCGCGTCCCAGCCGTGACCGAATCTCCCCCAGGATGTGACCTATGTCCCGGGGGAGAGTCGTTCCCGCAGGTCACAGTAGTTTCGGGACTAAACACCCGGCCCAAATACCTGTCCATTTCGTGACGTAATGCACTGACAGGGGGCGCACTCCCGGGACAAGCTGATGTAGGAAGTCGGGGGATCGACTCGGAATCGGGAGTACGTCAGTGAGCGCCATGTCTCTTGCCCTGCTGGTGACCACGGCCGCCGCCACGGCCGTGGGCGCCGCCGCCCTGCACGCTGCCCACGGTCTCCGTAAGCAGGTCGTCGCCCTGCGTGGCGAACTCGCCGCCGCGCGCGGGGTGTCCGTCCCGCACGCCAGGGAGACGCCCGCCGCGGAGATACGCGCCGCCGTCGCCGAGGCACTCGCCGAGGAGCGCGAGCGCGAGCTCGCCGAGGCGCGTGCCTTCTGGGCGGCCCAGGAGGCCCGTGACGCGGCCGACGCACCCTCCCTGCTGGGTGGCCTCGGCGGCCCCGCCGAGGACGGCGGCCCCTTCTACGTGCCGCGCCAGGCGGACTTCGCGGGTCTGGAGGCCATGGCCCTGGAGGCGATGGAGGCCGAGGCCGCCGCGCTCGACGGCCATGGTGTCGACAGCGTCCTGGAGGAGTTCCCGGAGCTGACCGAGTACGCGGAGGACTCCCCCGAGCTCGCCGCGGCCCGCCGTCGCCACCCCTCGCACCCGGACTTCGTCCCGGTCCAGACGCCGGTCGTCACCGACCACGAGCGCACCGTGTCGCGCCTCGAGGAGCTGGCCGACACGGGCACCGCGCTGACCGACGTACGCCCCGGCCCGCTCGGCACGCTCGACGTGTACGTCTTCGCCGACGGCACCACGCTCTGCATGACGCCCGGCCACCGGGAGACCGCGGAGCGCCTCGCCGAGGCCCTTCGCGCCGGCCGTACTCCGGTCCTCCTCGGCGGCTCCGGCGTCTCGGGCGCGTACGCCCTGACGTTCTCCTTCGGGGAGGCGGACGACGAGAACGTCTACATCCTCGCCGACCGTGTGATCGCCTCGCTCTGACCCCGCCCGGCGGTCGCGCCGGGGGGCCGCAGCGGTCTACAGCCCCGAGCGTGCCGCCGCGTCCCGCACCAGCCTCACGGCCTCGCCCAGTTCCCCTTCCCGGGAGCCGGCCGGGGCCGTTCGCAGAGCCTCGGCCAGATCCGTTCCCGCGACGAGCAGTTGGTCGGCGACGGCGAAGACACCCGCGTCCGGCATGATCCGGCCGCTCTCGCCCCCCACCGCCTCCGGCTCCTCGATCCGCTGCGCCCACAGCGCCAACCGCCTGGCGAGCTCGAGCCCTTCGGCGGCCGCGCCGCGCTGGAGGCGGCTCTGCGGGGCGGCCCGCAGCCGGTCGGCGAACCGTTCGACGGCGGCGGTCAGTTCAGTCGTATCGAGCACTCCGCGACCCTACGCGCCCTCCACGCACTGTTGCCAACGCGCCGACGCTCGGGCACGGTGTCGGGAAGGAGCACACGGCAACACGCGTCCGGAGGCGCCGATGTCCCACGCATTCTCCGAAGAGACCCACCGCAACCTGCTCGCCCGTATCCCGCACTGCACCGGTCGTGAGATCTCCGACTGGCTCCGCACCGTCGAGGAAGGCCCCTCCCTCGTGCGCTTCGAGGAGAAGGTCAGCTGGCTCCGGGGCGAGCACGACCTCGCGTACGGCCACGCGAAGGCGATCATCCACGAGTACGACCTTCGACGGGCGGCACGGAGACTGCTCTGACGTCCGGTGAGGGGCCCGGCACGGGCCCCTCACCCCCGCTAGAGTGGGAGAACGATGGTTCTCCCACGCGAGGGGTGATCGGACCATGCAGACCATGGACGCCGAGACCGCCGAGGCGCGGCTGCTGGAGGCCGCCGAGGAGCTGTTCGACGAGCGCGGGGTGCAGGCGGTCGGCATGGACGCCATCCGCTCCGCGTCGGGAGTCTCCCTCAAGCGTCTGTACCAGCTCTTCCCGTCCAAGGACCACCTGGTGTGGGCCGTCCTGAACCGCCGCGACGGCGCTGTGCGCGAGGCCATCGCCGCTCACGGAGCCGCCCACGCCACCACCCCGTACGAGCGGGTCCTGGCGGTCTTCGACCACCTCGGCGAGCGGTTCGCCGACCCCGGCTTCCGCGGCTGCGCCTTCATCAACACCTTCGGCGAGATGGGTGGCATCTCGTCGGACGTCGCCGCCATCGCCCGCGGGCACAAGCAGGCCCTGCGGGGGTACTTCGCGGAGCAGACCGCCGCTCTCGGGGCGCCCGGGGAGCTGGCCGACCAGCTGGCGCTGCTCGCCAACGGCGCCATGGTCGTCGCGGGCATCGACGGCACGCCCGATCCGGCGGCGCAGGCGAAGGACGCGGCCCGGGTCCTCCTGGAGGCGGCGCTCAAGAGCTGACCGTGCCCGCCCGAACCTCCGCGCCCGCAGACGCGGAAGGGCCCGCCCGGCGGATGCCGGACGGGCCCTTCGTCACACTCGCGGGTGCGCACGGGTGTGCGCACGGCTCGTGCGTCAGTCGTCGCCCTGCAGGATCGACAGCAGACGCAGCATCTCCAGGTAGATCCACACCAGGGTCATGGTGAGGCCGAAGGCCGCCAGCCAGGACTCCTCGCGCGGGGCGCCGTAGGTCACGCCGTCCTCGACCTGCTTGAAGTCCAGGGCGAGGAAGCAGGCACCGAGGATGATGCCGATGACACCGAAGAGGATGCCGAGGCCGCCACTGCGGAAGCCCAGGCCGTCACCGGCGCCGTCGAAGAGCGAGAAGAGCGCGTTGACCGCCATCAGCAGGATGAAGCCGATCGCGGCCGCCATCACGAAGCCGTAGAAACGGCGCGTGACGCGGATCCAGCGCATCTTGTACGCGATCAGCACACCGGCGAAGACCGCCATCGTGCCGAGCACCGCCTGCGCGACCACACCGGGAGAGATGTAGGTCGAGACCGCGGCGGAGATGACGCCGAGGAAGAAGCCCTCGAACGCCGCGTAGGCAAGGATCAGCGCAGGCGACGGCTTGCGCTTGAACGACTGGATCATCGCCAGGACGAAGGCCACCAGGGCGGCGCCGATGGCCACCCCGTAGGACTTGCCGAGGTTCTCCGGGTCGACCGGCATGACGATCCACGACAGGGCGGCGAAGATCACGACCGTGCCGAGCGTCATGGCCGTACGGCTCACGACGTCGTCGATCGTCATCACGTTGCCGCGGGCCTGCTCCGGGGCGCCGAGCTGGGTGTCCTGGGCGTACGGGTTGGTCGCGTACGGGTTCGCCGCGCCCTGTGCGTACGGGTTGGTTCCGACGGCGGGGCCCCCGGCCTGCGGCTGCGGCGGCGGTGTGAAGCCGGCGTGGCCGTTGTCGCGGCTGAACCCCCGTCGCGAGAAGACCGGGTTACTGCTCCTCATCTCACTCCTCCATGGCCGCACTGCGCGGCCTTGCGTCAAGAGTAATCGGGAAGCAAAAGAAACTCCCTAGTGCTCGGGGAGGATCTTTCCGAGATCGTTAGGGAGGCGCCGGGGGCGACGGCGGTGAGCTGTGCCCGGAACCGGACTCGAACCGGTACGGCCCGAAGGCCAGCGAGGTTTAAGCTCGCCGTGTCTGCATTCCACCATCCGGGCATGGCGCGCGGCTCCGCGTCGGCACATGAGCCTATCGGGATGCGTCGCTCGTTCAGCGGAACGCCGACCCGATGTTGTCTTATTTTATTGGCGCTTGAGTGTGCGTCAGCGCAGGTGGGGCCTGGTCTGACGGAGTGTGACAGGGCTCGCGGCCGCAAAGGCCCGGCCACCGGAATGACGGAAAGTCGCCGCCCGGACACGCCAGGAGCGGCACACTCCCCCGGGGTACCGGGGTCTCGGGGGTCCCGTCATACCTCAGGAGGAGGGCCCGCCCTCCCGGTCCGACTCCAGTCGCCCCCGGGAACGGGCATGTGGGCGGACGACCCGGGCCTCAACGCTCGACACGATGGAGTGGTTCCCGAACACCTCGCAGTGACAGGAGTCCCTCGTGACCACCACCCCCACCGTCTCCCGCGCCACCGCGGTGGCCGCCCGCGCCACGGATCTCTCGAAGGTCTACGGACAGGGCGAGACCCAGGTGGTCGCCCTGGACCGGGTCACCGTGGACTTCCGGCAGGGCGAGTTCACCGCGATCATGGGCCCCTCCGGCTCCGGCAAGTCGACCCTGATGCACTGCGTCGCGGGCCTGGACTCCTTCAGCTCCGGATCGGTGCGCCTGGGCGAGACCGAGCTCGGCACCCTCAAGGACAAGCAGCTGACGCAGCTGCGCCGGGACAAGATCGGCTTCATCTTCCAGGCGTTCAACCTGCTGCCGACGCTGACGGCGCTGGAGAACATCACGCTGCCGATGGACATCGCGGGCCGCAAGCCCGACAAGCAGTGGGTGGAGAAGGTCATCGACATGATCGGCCTGTCCGGCCGGCTGAGCCACCGTCCCACGCAGCTCTCCGGCGGCCAGCAGCAGCGCGTCGCCGTGGCCCGCGCGCTGGCCTCCCGCCCCGAGATCATCTTCGGTGACGAGCCGACCGGAAACCTGGACTCGCGCTCGGGCGCCGAGGTCCTGGGCTTCCTGCGCAACTCGGTACGGGAACTGGGCCAGACGGTCGTCATGGTCACCCACGACCCGGTCGCCGCGTCCTACGCGGACCGGGTGATCTTCCTCGCGGACGGCCGGATCGTCGACGAGATGATCGCCCCCACGGCGGACGGCGTGCTGGACCGCATGAAGGCCTTCGACGCCAAGGGCCGCACGAGCTGAGGCACCCCCGGGGCTCCGCCCCGGTCCGCGGCCCTTCGACGTTCCGCCCCCGACACGGGGGCTCCCACCCCAGGACACACACATGTTCCGTACCGCCTTGCGCAACGTGCTCGCGCACAAGGCCCGGCTGCTGATGACCGTGCTCGCCGTCATGCTCGGCGTCGCCTTCGTCTCCGGCACCCTGGTCTTCACCGACACCCTCTCCCAGGCCTTCCGCAGCCAGTCGGCCAAGAGCTACGACGACGTGGCCGTCGCCGTCGAGCACTACCCGAACCCGGAGGAGGCCGCCAAGGAGCCCGGCCTCTCCCAGGGCGTCATCGACCGCCTGGGCAAGCTCGACGGCGTCGCCTCCGTCACCGGGCGGGTCGACGGCTTCGCCGGCGTGCCCGACAGGGACGGCAAGCTGATCGGCGTCGGCTGGTCCAACAAGGGCACCAACTTCGCCCCGGGCGCCGACGGCAAGGACCGGGCGTACGACTTCGTCCAGGGCGCCGGCCCGGTCGAGGACGGCCAGGTGGCGCTCGACAAGGACACCGCGGCCAAGGGCGGCTACCAGGTGGGCGACCGTGTCCGCGTGGCCACCAACGGCCCGGTGAAGGAGTACACCCTCTCCGGTGTCTTCACCACCGAGGACGGCGCGGTCAGCGCCGGCGGCAGCCTGGTCCTCTTCGACAACTCCGTCGCGCAGAAGCAGTTCGTGAAGGAGGGCTTCTACCGCAGCGCCACCATCGCCGCGACCCCCGGCACGGACGCCGACAAGCTCCTGGACGAGGTCCTGAAGGTCGTCCCCAAGGCCGCCACGGCCCAGACCGGCCAGGCGCTCGCGGACAAGCAGGCCGAGGACATCGAGGCCGGGCTCGGCGCGCTGAAGCAGGTGCTGCTCGGCTTCGCCGGCATCGCCCTCTTCGTCGGCGTCTTCCTGATCGCCAACACCTTCACCATGCTGGTCGCCCAGCGCACCAGGGAACTCGCGCTGATGCGCGCCGTCGGCGCCTCGCGCCGGCAGATCACCCGCTCCGTCCTCGTCGAGGCCGGACTGGTCGGCCTGGTCGCCTCGGTCGTCGGCTACGGCCTCGGCATCGCGATGGCCGCCGGACTGCGCTCGGGCATGAACGCCTTCGACCTGAAGGTGCCGGGCGGCCCGCTGGTCCTCACCGCAGCCCCGCTCATCGCCGCACTCGCCGTCGGTGTGAAGATCACCATGTTCGCCGCCTGGCTGCCCGGCCGCCGTGCCGCGAAGATCCCGCCGGTCGCCGCGATGAGCAGCGTCCACGCGGCGGCGACGACCAAGTCGCTGGTGGTCCGCAACTCCATCGGCGCCGCGCTCACCGCGCTCGGTGTGGTCCTCATCGTGCTCGGCGCCGGCACCGGCGGCGACGACGGCCGGATGTACATCGCGGGCGGCGCCTTCGTCACCCTCATCGGTGTGATCGTGCTGATCCCGCTGCTCTCCCGCCCGGTGATCGCCCTGATCCGCCCGCTGTTCGTCGGCCTCTTCGGGGTCTCCGGCAAGCTCGCCGGACTCAACGCGGTCCGCAACCCGCGCCGTACCGGCGCCACCGCCTCCGCGCTCGCCATCGGCCTGACCCTGGTCACCGGCCTGTCCGTGCTCGGTACGACGGTCGGCGCGGCGCTGGACAGGATGACGACCGAGCAGATCCGCGCCGACTACATGATCTCCATGGCCAGCGGCGAGGGCATGAACAGGGACGCGCTCGCCGCGATCGAGAAGACCCCGGGTGCCACGGCCGTCTCGCCGCAGCTGGCCGGCTGGTTCACGCTGAAGGGCAAGGACGTCTCGGCGTCCGGTGTCACCCCCGGCGACATCGAGAAGCTGATCAAGCTCAACACCGTGAAGGGCTCGCTGGGCTCGCTCGGCGAGGGGCAGATCGCGATCGCGGAGAAGACCGCGACCAAGCAGGGCTGGAAGGTCGGCGACACGCTGCCGGTCGAGTTCGGCGACAAGAAGAAGGGCATGCTGACGGTCGGCGCGATCTACGAGGACAGCGAGTTCGTCTCGCCGGTCCTGATCGACGCGAAGGCCATCACGGCCCACGAGCAGCAGTCGTACATCCCGCAGATCTTCGTCTCGATGGACGGCGGCGCCTCCGCGGCCAACGAGAAGGCGATCGCGAAGGCCATGGGCGACAACCCGGCCATCACGGTCATGGACCAGAAGGACATCCGTGACCTGTTCGGCGGCCAGATCAACATGCTCCTGAACATCATGTACGGCCTGCTGGCGATGGCCCTGATCATCGCGGTCCTGGGCGTCGTGAACACCCTGGCCATGTCCGTCTTCGAGCGCCAGCAGGAGATCGGCATGCTGCGGGCGATCGGCCTCGACCGGCGCCGGGTGAAGCGGATGGTCCGTCTGGAGGCCGTGGTCATCTCGCTCTTCGGCGCGGTGGTCGGCATCGGTCTCGGCGCGTTCCTCGGCTGGGCGATCGGCGAGACGTTCAAGAGCAGCCTGCCGGGCTACGCGCTGGTGCTGCCCTGGGACCGGATCGGGGTCTTCCTGGTCCTGGCCGGACTGGTCGGCGTCCTCGCCTCCCTGTGGCCGGCCCGCAGCGCCGCGAAGCTCAACATGCTGACGGCCATCAAGACCGAGTAGCAGCGCACGTGACGCGAAGGGCCGGGCTCCCCTGGGGGCCCGGCCCTTCGCGTGTCAGCGGCTCAGCGGCCCAGCGGCTCAGCGGCTGAGCCGGTCACGCCTTCTCGTTCCACACCCGCGGCCGCAGCGCGACGCCCGAGGTCCCCGACTCCGGTGTCTTCACGGCGAGGAACTGGTTCACTCCGATGCGGTTGCGCTCGAAGGAGACCGCGCAGGCCGCCATGTACAGCCGCCAGATCCGCGCCCTGCCCGGTGACGTGCTCCGTACGGCCCGGGCCCAGTCGCTCTCCAGATTGCCCACCCAGCGGCGCAGCGTCAGGGCGTAGTGCTCGCGGATCGCCTCCACGTCGCGCACCTCGAAGCCGGCGTCCTCCAGCGTCGTCAGCGTGCGTCCCATCGGGGCGAGTTCGCCGTCGGGGAAGACGTACGCGTCGATGAAGGGGTCGATCCGGTAGGCCTCCTCGTCCGGCTCGGGGCGGCGGGAGATCTGGTGGTTGAGCAGCCGGCCGCCGGGCTTGAGCAGGGCGTGCAGCATGTCGGCGTACTCGCGGTAGCGGGTCTCTCCGACGTGCTCCGCCATGCCGATGGACGAAATCGCGTCGTACGGCCCGTCCTTGACGTCGCGGTAGTCCTGGACCCGGATCTCGATCCGGTCCGTCAGGCCCTCCTCGGCGATCCGCTTGCGGGCGTACGTCGCCTGCTCGCGGGAGAGGGTGATGCCGACGACCCGCGCGCCGTACTCTCGGGCCGCGTGCATGGCCATGGAGCCCCAGCCGCAGCCGACGTCGAGGAGCCGGTCGCCCTCCTTCAGGTGCAGCTTGCGGGCGATGAGGTCCAGCTTGTCGCGCTGGGCGTCCTCCAGGGTCCCGTCCTCGGTCCAGTACGCGCACGAGTAGACCATCGACGGCCCGAGGACCAGTTCGTAGAAGTCGTTGCCCACGTCGTAGTGGTGACTGATCGCCTGTTTGTCGCGGCGCTTGCTGTGGCGCGATCCGGTGCGCCGGCGCACCTCCTCGGCGGGCGGCGCGGGCGGCGGCAGCGGTCTGGCCAGCTTCAGGAACGCCGCGGCCGCGGTGCGGAGCTTCGGGTCGCGTACGGACGCCAGGGCGCTCCTGGTCTCCTCGCCACGCTCCCAGAACAGCCCCGCCAGCCGGTCCAGGACCTCGTAGAGATCGCCCTCGACGTCGATCTCACCGGCCACCCAGGCGCGCGCGAGGCCCAGTTCGCCGGGCTTCCACAGAAGCCGGCGCAGGGCGCGCCGCTCCCGGACGATCAGGACGGGGCCGTCCGCGGGTCCGGCTTCGCTGCCGTCCCAGGCTCGCAGACGCACCGGGAGCGGGGACCCCAGCAGGTCCTCCGCGAGAGTGGTCAGCCGCGATGCGGCGTCGGCCATGGTGCACACCTCCGTGATGTCGTGCCCCAGAAATGCTCGTGACCACGTAAACACCGTCCGTAGGCGAATACAGTCCCGCCGCCGCACAACGACTCGGCAAAAACACGCGAAAGGGCCGTCCGCACCACGGATGGCGGACGGCCCTTTCGGTGACGTCGGGTCCTGCTCTCAGCGCGTCAGGAGGCCTTGGCCTTCTCCTGCGCCGGGGTGGCGGGAGCCGGGGCGGGCTTGGCCGCCTCGTAGAACTCCTCGCGCGGCGTCTCCATGGCACCGAGGGAGACGACCTCGCGCTTCAGGAACATCGCGAGGGTCCAGTCGGCGAAGACGCGGATCTTGCGGTTCCAGGTCGGCACGGCCATGCCGTGGTAGCCACGGTGCATGTACCAGGCGAGCCGGCCCTTGAGCTTGATCTTCATCTTGCCCATGACGATCATGGCGACGCCCTTGTGGAGGCCGAGGCCCGCCACAGCGCCCTTGTTGGAGTGGCTGTACTCCTTCTGCGGGAAGCCCCGCATGCCGGAGACCACGTTGTCGCCGAGGACCTTCGCCTGACGCAGCGCGTGCTGGGCGTTCGGCGGGCACCAGGCGTTCTCCACGCCGGCCTTGCGGGCGGCGAGGTCCGGAACCTGGGCGTTGTCGCCGGCGGTCCAGATGTAGTCGGTGCCGGTGACCTGGAGGGTCGGCTGGGCGTCCACGTGGCCGCGCGGGCCGAGCGGGAGGCCGAAGCGGGCGAGCGCCGGGTTGGGCTTGACGCCGGCGGTCCACACGATGGTGTTGGAGTCGACCTCGAGGCCGTTCTTCAGCACGACGTGACCGTCGACGCAGGAGTCCATGGACGTCGAGAGGTAGATCTCGACACCGCGGCCCTCGAGGTGCTCCTTGCCCCAGCGGCCCAGCTCTGGGCCGACCTCGGGAAGGATCTTGTCGGCGGCGTCGACCAGGATGAAGCGCATGTCCTCGCGCTTCACGTTGGTGTAGTACTTCGCCGCGTCGCGGGCCATGTCCTCGACCTCGCCGATGGTCTCCGCACCGGCGAAGCCGCCGCCCACGAAGACGAAGGTCAGCGCCTTGCGGCGGACCTCCTCGTTGGTCGTGGAGTCGGCCTTGTCGAGCTGCTCCAGGACGTGGTTGCGGAGGCCGATGGCCTCCTCCACGCCCTTCATGCCGATGCCCTGCTCGGCCAGGCCGGGGATCGGGAAGGTACGGGAGACCGCGCCCATCGCGATGACCAGGTAGTCGAACGGCAGGTCGTACGCCTCGCCGACGAGCGGCGCGATCGTGGCGACCTTGCGGTCCTGGTCGATGCTGGTGACGCGACCGGTGAGCACCTCGGCTCCGCGCACGACGCGTCGCAGCGGGACGACGACATGGCGCGGCGAGATGCTGCCTGCGGCGGCTTCGGGGAGGAAGGGCTGGTACGTCATGTACGAGCGCGGGTCGACGACCGTGACGGTCGCTTCCGCATAACGCATCTTCTTGAGGATGCGTCGAGCTGCGTACAGGCCTACGTACCCACCGCCTACTACGAGGATCCTGGGACGCTCCGTGGTGCTCATGCATCCGAGTATCCACCCCTCCCAGGGGGGTCGCTCGTGCGCCCCTTCACAAGCTCCTGGGGCACCTCTGCTACACTCCGCCGCCCACGTGACCCAGGTCATGGTCGTGCAAAGGAACCAAGGTGCAGGGGTGAACGTTGTTCACCCCTACTGAACTGGTCTGGAGAGCCCCCGTTAACGCAGAACCACGGGGTGCATTCACACGATGGAAACATCGAGCGAACCGGGCTCCACGCCTACGAAAGAGCCCCGACAGGGGCGCCGGAGGCCCCAATGGCCCTCCGCAGCCCCCCTCAGGGCCCTTTTCCTTGTGAAGAACTTCACGAACTTTCTCGGCGGACCGATTCCGGACGCCCCGCCGAGTGCCCGTTATGCCACGGACAGTGCGATTCCGTCGAGGATGTCGTGCTCGCTGACGACGACCTCACGGGCCCCGGTCCGCTCCATGATCTCCAGCAGGACGAGCGCCCCGGAGACGATGACGTCGACCCGGCCCGGGTGCATCACGGAGATCGCGGCGCGCTCGGCGTGCGTGGAGCGGAGCAGCAGGTCGACGATCTCCGCGACCTTCTCGTACGGGACGCGGGAGTGGTGGATCCGCTCGGAGTCGTACTCCTTCAGCCCCAGCGCGATCGCGGCGACCGTGGTGACCGAACCCGCGAGCCCCACGAGGGTCCCGGCCGAGCGGATCGGGACGGTCTCCTCGGCCTGGTCGAGCGCGGCCCGGATGTCGGCGCGGATCGCGTCGATCTCCGCGGGGGCCGCCGGATCGCTGCGCACATGGCGCTCGGTGAGCCGTACGCAGCCGATGTCGACGGACCGGGCGGCCTCGACGTGCCTGTCGCCGACGACGAACTCGGTCGAGCCGCCGCCGATGTCCACGACCAGGTACCGCTCGGTGGCGGGCAGCTCGCCCGTGGCGCCGGTGAAGGAGAACTCGGCCTCCTGGTCGCCGGTGATCACCTCGGGCTCGACACCCAGGATGTCCAGGACGCCGCTGACGAACTCGTCGCGGTTCTCGGCGTCACGGGAGGCGGAGGTGGCCACGAAGCGGAGCTTCTCGGCGCCCAGTTCCTTGATGACGGCGGCGTACTCACGGCAGGCGGCGAAGGTGCGCTCCAGCGCCTCGGGCGCGAGGCGGCCGGTCCGGTCGACGCCCTGTCCGAGCCGGACGATCGTCATCCGCCGGTCCAGCTCGATCAGCTCACCCGTCTCGGGGTGGATGTCGGCGACCAGCAGGCGGATGGAGTTCGTACCGCAGTCGATGCCCGCGACCCGGGTCACCGGTCCGTCTCCTTCTCGTCCGTGCACGGCGCGACGCAGGGGCCCTTGGCCCACCACTCGGGCAGCATCGCGATCGCCTCGTCGCCCAGCGGGTTCACGCCCGGTCCCGCGGCCAGCGAGTGGCCGACGAGGACGTGCAGGCACTTGACGCGGTCGGGCATGCCGCCGGCGCTCGGGAAGCCCTCCAGGACCTCGATGGCGTCACGGCGGGCGATGTAGTCCTCGTGCGCGGCCCGGTAGGCGGCTGCCAGCTCCGGGTCGGTGGAGAGCCGGGCCTGCATCTCCTTCATGACCCCGTTGGCCTCCAGGGTGCCGATCGCGGAGGCCGCGCGGGGGCAGGTCAGGTAGTACGTCGTGGGGAACGGGGTGCCGTCCGGGAGCCGCGGCGCGGTCTCGACGACGTCCGGGTTGCCGCAGGGGCAGCGGTGCGCGATGGCGCGCAGACCCCGGGGCGGGCGGCCGAGCTGCTGTTCAAAGGCGGCGACGTCCGCCTCGGTCGGCTCGGTGCGTGCGGTCTGCGGAGGGGGCGTTTCCATCGTTGCGTCTTGTCTTCTCGTCGGAGTGTCGTCGGTGGTGGAGGTCGGTCGTGGGGCCGGGGCCGCCGGGCGGCGCGCGCTAGCGGCGCGTGTCCGCGCGGTCGACGCCGTCCCAGAGATCGGAGTACCAGGGCTGCTCGGCGGCACCCTGCTCGGCGCGCCGGGCCCGCTCGGCCTCGGGGTCGTTCACGGTGAAGCCGGTCTCGCCCGGCATCACGTAGTGGAGGTGCTCCCGGGCGAGCCGGCGGACGTACGCGGGGTCCTGGAGGCGGGCCTTCTCGTCCCGCAGCCTCTCGACCCGCGCGGCGGCGTCGTCGGCCTGGCGCTCCTGCTCGGCGATCTCGCCGCGCTGGGAGACGTACTGGCGCATGGGGTACGCGAGCGCGACGACCAGCGAGCAGACCACCAGGGCGAGGAAGGCCGCCCGTCCGGTGAGCCGGGAGCGGCGCGCCTGACGGCGGGTCTGGGAGCGGTAGACACGGGCGGCGGTCTGCTCGCCGAGCAGCCTGATCCTGGTCGCGGTCGAGAACCGGTCCCGGTCCTTCGCGGCCATCTCCAGTCGCCTCCCCTGTGTCGTCCCGTAACGCGTGCGTCCCCGCACACGGTACGGGACCGGGTGCGGGGACGTACGGAACCGAGGGTTCTCGGCGATCAGCCCTTGAAGCGCGGGAAGGCGCTGCGGCCGGCGTAGACGGCCGCGTCGTCGAGGATCTCCTCGATGCGCAGGAGCTGGTTGTACTTGGCGACGCGCTCGGAGCGGGCCGGGGCGCCGGTCTTGATCTGGCCGCAGTTGGTGGCGACGGCGAGGTCGGCGATGGTGACGTCCTCGGTCTCGCCGGAGCGGTGGGACATCATGCACTTGAAGCCGTTGCGCTGGGCCAGCTCGACGGCGTCCAGGGTCTCGGTCAGCGAACCGATCTGGTTGACCTTGACGAGCAGCGCGTTGGCGGCGCCGTCCTCGATGCCGCGGGCCAGGCGCTCCGGGTTGGTGACGAAGAGGTCGTCGCCGACGATCTGGACCTTGGTGCCCAGCTTGTCGGTGAGGACCTTCCAGCCGGCCCAGTCGTCCTCGAACAGCGGGTCCTCGATGGAGACGAGCGGGTACGCGGAGACGAGCTCCTCGTAGTACTCGGTCATCTCGGCGGCCGAGCGGGACTTGCCCTCGAACTCGTACGAGCCGTCCTTGTAGAACTCGGACGCGGCGACGTCGAGCGCCAGCGCGATGTCCTTGCCCGGGACGTAGCCGGCCTGCTTGATGGCCTCCAGGATGAGGTCGAGCGCCTCGCGGTTGGAGTCCAGGTTCGGGGCGAAGCCGCCCTCGTCGCCGAGGCCGGTGGACAGGCCCTTGGTCTTCAGGACGGACTTGAGGGTGTGGTAGACCTCGGTGCCCCAGCGCAGGGCCTCGGAGAAGGACTCCGCGCCGATCGGCGCGATCATGAACTCCTGGATGTCCACGTTGGAGTCGGCGTGCGAGCCGCCGTTCAGGATGTTCATCATCGGAACGGGCAGCAGGTGCGCGTTCGGGCCGCCGAGGTAGCGGAAGAGCGGGAGGTCGGAGGCCTCGGACGCGGCGTGCGCGACGGCGAGGGAGACGCCGAGGATGGCGTTGGCGCCGAGGGAGGCCTTGTTGTCCGTGGCGTCCAGGTCGAACATGGCCTGGTCGATGAGGCGCTGCTCGGTGGCGTCGTAGCCGACGAGCTCCGGGCCGATCTGCTCGATCACGGCGAGGACGGCCTTCTCGACGCCCTTGCCCTGGTAGCGGTTCTTGTCTCCGTCACGGAGCTCAATGGCCTCGAACGCACCGGTGGAGGCACCGGACGGAACGGCAGCACGGCCGGTGCTGCCGTCGTCGAGGCCGACCTCGACCTCGACCGTGGGGTTGCCTCGGGAGTCCAGGATTTCCCGGGCTACGACGACGTCGATGGACGGCACGAGCATCTCCTTCTGGGATGTGACGCTAGATGTGACGCTTGCGGTGCAGGGTCGCTTTGGCCTTGCGACAAGAGCCTAACCGGCTCCGGGGCTCCCGCCCGCCGGGCGCCCGCCCCGTGGGACGAAAAAGGACCCAAGGGCACGCATCCACGGCCAAAGCGCCCCAGAACTACTCGGCGGTAACTCCGCGGGGCCCCGCCCCCGGGCCCGGGAACGCGGAACCCCGGCCCGGAGCGCACGGGGGAAGAGCGCTCCGGACCGGGGTGGTCACCGCGGGAGGGTCGTCGGACCCGTGTGAGCCGCCGGACTCACGCGGGCCGCGGGCCTCACTTCAGGTGAAGCTGCTGGCCCGGGTAGATCAGGTCGGCGTCCTCGACGACGTCCTTGTTGAGCTCGAAGAGCTTCGCCCAGCCGCCCTTGACGTCGTGGGCGGCGGCGATGGTGCTCAGGGTGTCGCCGGCGGCGACCTTGTACTCGCCGTCGCCCTTCTTGACCTTCTTGCCGGTCGGGGTGGTGACGGTCTTCTTGGACTCGGCCTTCTTCGGCGCGGTCCGGGTCTCGCTGCGGGTCGTCGGCTGCTCGGCCTGACGCTCCTGCTTCGGGGCGGCCGGCTCGGCCGGCGCGCTCTCGGCGGCACCACCGGTGTAGGCGGCACCGGAGAGGCCGACGCCGCAGCTCGGCCAGGCACCCTTGCCCTGTCCGGCGAGGACCTTCTCGGCGATGGTGATCTGCTGCGACTTCGAGGCCTGGTCGGCGGTGGCGGCGTAGGCGGTGCCACCGTAGGCGGCCCAGGTGGAGGCGGAGAACTGCAGGCCGCCGTAGTAGCCGTTGCCGGTGTTGATGGACCAGTTGCCACCGGACTCGCACTGGGCGACCTTGTCCCACTCGGAGGCCGTGGCGGCCGAGGCCGAACCGGCGGTCATCAGCGGGGCGGCGACGGCGACACCGGCGATACCGGCGAGAGCGACGGCGCGGGTGGCCTTGGAGGCACGACGGTGTTTGCCCTTGGCGGAAAACAGCATGGAACTTCTCCTCACCGACGCCTGCGAGGTGAGCTGTCGGGTTCGGGCCATGTGAGTTGCCCGGCCGCGCGACCTTGCGCGCGGCTTCACCCCAAGCCGGTCCTCCGGCCGTCTGTCTCAACGGCCGGGGGCGGCACTTACCTTGGGTCCCCCGCTCCTGCCTACGGCGCTTGACGCGACGACTGTTCCCATCGGCCGACGGCAGGATTCGGCGTTTCGGTCGACGGGGCCCGCGGTGGCGAGCGGTCCTGACCGTAGACACAGACCCGGGGGAAGTTCAAAGAGGCCCAGGTCGGACATTTCACCCCTACTCGCCAGGGGACGAAGGGTGTTTACGCAGGTGAGAGGTGACGGAAGCCGAGTTTATGGACGGGACGCGCCAGTTGAGACAAAGAGACCCATGTCTCACTGGCGCAGAACCGGACATACGGCCCTGAACTACCCCTGGTTCGCAGCCGAACCGAGGCCGAGGTCGAGGCTCTGGCCAGGGAGGATCAGGTCCGGATCGGCACCGACCGTCGAACGGTTGGCGTCGTAGAGGGCGCCCCAGCCGCCCGGGAGTTCGTTCTGCTGGGCGATCTCGGAGAGACTGTCGCCCGACTTGACGGTGTATTCACCGATCGCCCCGGATATGTCCTGAGCAGCGGTGTTGTCCAAACTGCCGGAAGAGCCCTTATTGCCCTTCTCGCCCTTGTTGCCCTTCTCGCCCTTGTTGCCCTGCTCCGGCACGCCCGCCTCGGCGTCCGCGTCGGATGTCGGGGTGTCAGTCGGCGCGGCGTGGCGACCCTTTTCGCCACTCTCGCCCGGATTGACCGATTCCTCCGGAGCCGCGTCACCGCGGTGCTTCCCCGTGCCCGGGGTCTCCGACGTGCTCGGCGCGGTGGGCGTGGTGGACGTCTCGGGTGTGGCGGACGGCTCACCCGCCCCGTCACCGCTTCCGTTCCCCTTCCCGTTGCCCCTGCCCGGCGTGGCGGTCTCGGAGGCGTCGGCGTCGGGCGACGTCGTCTCGGAACCGGTCGGCAGGCCCGCGGTCCGGTTCGACTCGGGGAGGGGGCCCGTGGGCTCCACCGGCTTCACCGCCGGGCCCGGGTCGACGTCCGGCTTGGCGCCGTCCTTCGTCAGGCCGGCGATCGGGGCGCAGGTCGCCCACTGCGTGTCGCCCGCGGCGAACGCCTTCTCCGCCACCGCGATCTGCTGGGCGCGGCTGGCGAGGTCCGCACTGGTCGCGTAGTCGAGACCGCCGTGACGCTCCCAGCTCTCCTGGGTGAACTGCAGACCTCCGTAGAGCCCGTTGCCGAAGTGGGCGCTCCACAGGCCGCCCGACTCGCACTCGGCCACCCGGTCCCAGGTGGCGGCGTCGGCGGCGGACGCCGAGCCCGCACCGAGGAGGGGAAGCGCCAGGGCCGATCCCGTCACGCCTGCGGCGACAACGATGGCGGGGGCCTGGCGGGGTCTGCGGTGTCGTCCGTTCCCGGAGCGCATGGGGAGGGCCTTTCGCGTGACTGCTGAGGTGACGGTGAACGTAGCGGCATTCGAACGTCAGTAACAAGTCGATGCAGCGGAGATCACGCGAAAGTCACAATATTGACGGTCTGTCAGTCACCCAAAGGGGAGAACTCCACCGGAAGTGTGCGCAATCCGCGCATGATGAGCCCTCCGCGCCACCGCAGGTCGGCCGGATCCACGGCAAGTCGCAGGTCCGGAAGGCGAGTCAGCAGCGTCGCGAGCGCGATCTGCCCTTCGAGCCGGGCGAGCGGCGCGCCGATGCAGTAGTGGATGCCGTGCCCGTAGCCGAGGTGCTGGTTGTCACGACGGGAGAGGTCGAGCGTGTCCGGCTCGTCGAAGCGCGCCGGGTCGCGGTCGGCGGCGGCGAGCACGACGAGGACCGGGTCGCCCGCCGGGATCCGCTGTCCGCCGATCGTCAGCGGCTCCATGGCGTACCGCCAGGTCGCCAGCTCCACCGGCCCGTCGTAGCGCAGCAGCTCCTCGACGCCGGTCTCCAGGAGTCCCCGCTCCCCCGCCGCGAGCGAGGCCTGGAGACGCTCGCGCTGTCCTGGGTTGCGCAGCAGGGCGTAGACCCCGTTGCCCACCAGGTTGACCGTCGTCTCGAAGCCGGCGAAGAGCAGGATGAAGGCCATCGCGGCGGCCTCGTTCTCGGTGAGGTGCTCGCCGTGGTCGGAGGCCTTGATGAGCCCGGAGATCAGGTCGTCGCCGGGGTCGAGCCGCTTGCGGTGGATCAGCTCCGCCAGATACCCGCGCATCTTCTTGACCGAGCGTGCCACCCCGCCGCGCGGCCCTCCGCCGTGCCGGATCATCATCCCTGCCCAGTCCCGGAAGTCGTCCTGGTCCTCGGGCGGCACGCCGAGCAGGTCGCAGATCGCGTAGATGGGCAGCGGGAAGGCGAACTCGTGGATGAGGTCGGCCTCGCCCTTCGCCGCGAAGGCGTCGATCAGCCGGTCCGTGAGCTCCTGGACCCGGGGGGCGAACTCGGCGACCCGGCGCGGGGTGAACGCCTTGGAGACCAGCCGGCGCAGCCGGGTGTGGTCGGGTGGGTCGATGTTGAGCAGATGTGTCATCAGCTCGGCCTTGCGCTCCCCCGGGATCCCCGTCTTCCCCTTGGCGTGCGCGGGCTCGTCGTGGTGCGCGGGGTTCTTCGACAGCCGCTGGTCGGCGAGGGCCTGCCGGGCGTCGGCGTACCGGGTCACCAGCCAGGCCTCGACCCCGCTGGGGAGCTTCGCCCGGTGCACGGGCGCGTGCTCGCGCAGCCAGGCGTAGGCGGGGTACGGATCGGTCGCGAACTCCCAGGTGAAGAGCTCGGGAGCGGGGGTCCGGGCCGGGGGCTCGGCGGGCTGGTCGGCGGGGGTCGTGCTCACCCTGAGACGGTACAAGGTCACCGCCGCACCGGCCTCCGGGCCCGCGACCGTCCCGAATGTGATCGTCCTGTGAAGACGCGTGGCCTAGATTCTTCCGCGTGGACGCCCAGTTACTCAGAAGCCTGTTCGCCGTCGTCGAGAGACGGGCCGAACACGCCGTCACCTTCTTCTACTCCCATCTGTTCTGGCACAACCCGGGCGTCCGTGAGCTCTTCCCCGAGGACATGCGGGCCCAGCGCGACCGTCTCTTCGCCGCGCTCACCCATGTCGTGACCCACCTGGAGGACCCGGCGCTGCCCGCGTACCTCGCCCATCTGGGGCGTGACCACCGCAAGTTCATGGCCACGCCCGCGCTCTACGCCGCCGTCGGGTCGAGCCTCGGCGCCGCGCTCGCGCACGCCGCCGGAGCCGCCTGGACCATCGAGGCCGAGAAGGCGTGGACCGAGGCGTACGGGTACGTCGCCGAGCTCATGATGCGGGGCGCCGGCGAGGCCGAGGCGGACGGGCAGCCGGCCTGGTGGGACGCCGTCGTCGTCCGCCACGAGCGGCTCGGCGAGGACCTGGCGGTCCTGACCCTCAAACCGCGCAGGCCCTTCGCCCATCTGCCCGGGCAGTACGCCGGCGTCAGCTCGCTGCGGGTCCCCCGGGTGTGGCGGACGTACTCCCTGGCCAACGCCGTTCGCGCGGACGGGACGGTGGACCTGCACGTCAGCCGGATCCCGGGCGGTGCGCTGAGCACGGCGCTCGTCGACGGGACGCGGGAGGGCGAGTCGCTGCGCATGAGCGCGCCCGGCGGCGCGCTGACCGCGCGGACCGCGCCGGGCGCCCCGCGCAGCTACATCGCCGCCGGGACCGGCTGGGCGCCCGTCAAGGCACTCCTCGAAGAGCTGGCGGAGAGCCCGGAGGGCGTCGATGCCCGGCTCTTCCTCGTCGCGCGCGCGAAGCAGTACCTGTACGGGAGGGTGGACGCCGAGCGCCTGCGGGAACGGATACCCGGGCTCCGCGTCACGTACATCACCTCCGCGCCCCGCCACCCCCGCGACCAGGCGACCGAGCGCCTGCTCCACGCGCTGTACACCTGTGGCAACTGGCGGGCCCACGAGGTGTATCTGGCGGGTCCGCCCGGCTTCCTCGCCGAGTGTCTCCCGGTCCTGGACCACCTGGGCGCCGCCCGTGTCCACCACGACCGGCTGCCGGCGCCGGCCGGCCTGCGCGGCCGTCCGTCCGGCCCGGCGGAGTGGTTCATCGACCCGCCGGAAGTCCCCTGGCACGATCCGGCGGCCCGGGCTCCGCACCGCCCCTGATCAGGACCCCGTCGGGTCCGGCGCGGTCCCGGTGTCCTGCTTCGCCGCGTTCTCCGCCGCGAGGATCGAGTCGCGGTAGACGCGGGCGGCGGCGCGCAGGGCGGCCTCCGCGTCGACGCCGGCCGCCTCGGCCCGTGCCGCGAGGCCGAGCAGCTCGTACCCGATCCCCTCGCCCTTCGGCAGCTCCACGTCCAGGCCGGCCGTCCGCACCCGGCCCGCCAGCTTGGCGGCGAGCGCGAGACCGGGCTGGCCGAGCGGCACCCCTTCGGTGACCGAGTCGCGCTGCTTCTCGATCGCCTTGGTGCGCATCCAGTGCTCCTTGACCTCCTCCGGCGTCTCGGCCTCGGCGTCGCCGAAGACGTGCGGGTGGCGGTGGATCAGCTTCTCCACGATCGTCCCGGCGACGTCGTCGACGGAGAACGGCTCCTCCTCGTCCTCCTCCGCGATCCGGGCGTGGAAGACGACCTGGAGCAGGACGTCCCCGAGCTCCTCGCGCAGCTCGGTGCGGTCGCCGGTCTCGATCGCCTCGACGAGTTCGTACGCCTCCTCGATGCCGTACTTGGCGAGCCCCTTGTGGGTCTGGCGCGAGGACCAGGGGCACTCGCGCCTGATCCGGTCCATGACCTGCACCAGGTCGAGGAGACGGGCGCCGGGCAGGTCGTACGAGCCGGGCAGCAGCTCCAGGTCGGGCATCGTGACGCGGCCCGACCCGGCCAGCCGCGCGAGCCCGTCGGTGAGCGCCCGGTCGCCCTCGCCGGAGGGCAGCACGACGACGGTCCGTCCCCCGGCGCACGCGTCGAGGAGGTCCTGCGCGGCGGGCCTGGTGTGCTCGACGGCGACCCCGGCCTCGCGGAGGTAGGGCAGCTGCGGGTGGTGCTCGTCGGCGCACAGCACCCGGTCGGCGCCGTGCAGCGCCTGCCACGCGGGCCAGGACAGCAGCCCGGGGGCCACGCGGTGGCTGGCGGTGAGCAGGACGACACGGCCGGGGTCGACGGGTGATTCAGCGTTCACCCTTCGACCTTACGTGGCCGGGGGAACGGGCTACGCACCCGCTTCGGCGGAGGCGGGGTCCTGGGTGATCTGGCGCAGCCAGGGAGCCTGGAAGGTGCCGAGCTGGATCTTGGCGTCGTCCCACGTGCCGAAGCGCGGGTTCACGTCGATGCCGAGGTCCTTGGACGCGGCGGTGAAGACCTCCGTGAGCTTCTTCTGGCCCTCGGGGGTGTTCGCGATGCCCAGCTTGGCGGCGATCTTGTTCATCAGGACCGTACGGCGGACGACCCCGTCGATCTGGTCCGGGGCGACGCCCTGCTGCTGGAGCAGGGTGGCGGCGAGCTGCTCCGCGCCGCCGCTCTGCTGGGTGAACTCGTCCCTGGCCTGCTGGATCTCGCCGCGCGTGGCCGTGATGCCGTTGTCCTCGGCGACCCGGTCCACCACCCGGTCGAAGATCATCACGTTGAGCTTCTCGCGGCTGAGGTCGCCGGTCGCCTGGATCAGCTGCTCCGCCTGCGGCGAGGCCTGCTGCGCGGCCCGTACGTCGGCCACCTGCGCCTGGAGGCTGGACACCTCGATCCGTTCGCCGCCGACGACGGCCGCCGCCCCTGGGTGGGCCTCACCACCGCAGGCGGTGAGCAACGGGGCCGCGGCGAGGAGCGCGGCGGAGACGGAGAGCGCAGTGCGGCGGTGCAAAGGAGCCTCCCGGCGTGGGTCGTGCGTCAGTAGAACGACCTTGCGGTGATCGATGTTAGGCAGTCACCGGAGCCGGGGCCACTCCTTCGCGGCCACTACTTCGTCGTGACTGTCTCGACCAACGACGGAACGGTTCGGCTGGTGTCGGTCCTGGGCCGCGGAAGATCGGCGTTCGTGGCCTTCACCAGGAAGTGCGGGCGCCGCTTCACCTCGTAGTAGATGCGCCCGACGTACTCGCCGACGAGCCCGAGCATCACCATCTGGACGCCGGCGAGCGCCGTCACGATGACGAGCAGCGTGACGTATCCGGGGGTGTCCACGCCGTTCACCAGCGCGTCGCCGACGATCCACGCCGCGTACGCCAGCGCCACGGAGACCAGGATCATTCCCAGATAGACGGCGGCCCGCAGCGGCTTGTTGTTGAAGGAGAGCAGCCCGTCGAGCCCGTAGTTGAGCAGCTTTCCGAACGTCCATTTCGAGCGGCCCTGCTCACGCACCGCATTCTCGTACTCGAATGTGGTGGTGCGGAATCCGACCCAGGCGAAAAGGCCCTTGGAGAAGCGGTTGTACTCGGTGAGTTCGAGGATCGCGTCGACGGTACGGCGCGAGAGCAGCCGGAAGTCGCCGACTCCGTCCACCAGCTCGACGTCCACCAGCCGGTTGATCGCCCAGTAGTAGAGGCGCGCGGTCATGGTGCGGGTGACCCGGTCGCCCTTGCGGGTGCGCCGCGCGATGACCTGGTCGTACCCCTCACGGTGCAGGGCCACCATGCGGTGCACGAGCTCCGGCGGATGCTGGAGGTCGGCGTCCATGATGACGACCGCGTCGCCCTCCGCGTGCTGGAGGCCGGCCAGCATCGCGGCCTCCTTGCCGAAGTTCCGGCTGAAGGAGACGTAGCGGGCACGGGGGTCGGAGGCGGCGATCTCCTCCAGGAGAGGGAGGGTCCGGTCATGGCTTCCGTCGTCCACGTAGACCAGCTCGAATTCTCCGTCGAAACCGGAGAGTTCTGCGGTCACATGGTCGTGGAAGCGACCGATGATCTCCTCTTCGTTGAAACACGGAACCACGATCGAGAGCAGCACGAAGGACACGACAGCCGACGTGGATGTCCCCGGCCGATTCGAAACATGACCGACAGGCGACCATTCGGTGAACTGGCCCCGCTCGATCACCAATTCGTGTTCCGTACTGGCATATTCGCACCATCATGCCTGCTCAGACCAGACCGGCCGTGGGCCGTTCCGCCGGCCTCGCCTCGTTCCTCACCGTCCTCGCGGTCTGCGCGGGAGACGCGGTCGCCCGCACCTTCCCCTTCGGTCCGGAGCGCCGCAGCGTCAACGACCTGGCCAACCAGTTCGTCCCGTACCACGCCCACCTGTGGGACCTGCTGCACGGACGGGGGGACGGCGGGCTGCTCCTCAACTGGCAGTCCGGCTGGGGCACCAGCTTCCTGCCCGACCTCGGGACCTACCTCGGCAGCCCGTTCGCCCTCCTCGTGGCGCTCTTCCCGCGCGACGACATCGAGTACGCGGTCTACGCCGTCACGCTCCTGAAGACGGCGGCCGCGGCGGCCGCCATGACCGTGACGCTGCTGCGGCTGCGGCCCGGCCCCTGGTGGGCGGCGGCGGTGCTCGGCGCCTCGTACGGGCTGTGCGGATGGTCGGTCATCGAGGCCACCTACAACCCGATGTGGCTCGACGGTCTGATCGCCTTCCCGCTGCTGGTCCTGGTCGGCGAGTGGGCACGGCAGGCCCGCCGGCCGCTGCTCGGTCCGCTGGTCGTCGCGCTCTGCTGGGTAGGCAACTTCTACACCGCATACATGGCCACCATCGGGGCGGCGCTCGTGCTCCTGGTCCGGCTCGCGGCGGCTCGCGAACTGCGTGTCCGCGTGGTGGTACGGGGGGCGGCGACCGTGCTGCTGGGAATCGGGCTCGCCGCCCCGGTCCTCGTGCCGGTGTTCCTCGGCTCCACGCACGCGTACCCGGGCTGGACGAACACCTTCCGGCCCGCCGGCTGGCCGGACTTCCTCGCGCGGCTGCTCCCGGCGACGTACGGCTTCTACACCCCCGCCGCGTTCCTGGGCACCGGAACCCTGCTGCTCGCCGGGGCGCTGCTCTTCCACCGGAAGGTGCCGCGCCGGGAGCGGTGGCTGTGGGCCGGGTTCGCGGTCGCGGTCGGGGCGTCGCTGCAGTGGGGGCCGACGCATCTGGTGTGGCATGTCTTCGCCACTCCGAACGGCAGCCCGTTCCGGCAGACGTTCGTCTTCTCCGGCGTCCTGGTGCTCGTCGCCTGGACCGTCCTCTCGTACGGCTGGCCCGGGCGACGGGCGCTGCTCGGCGGAGTAGGCGTGGTGGCGGCGGTCGGGGTCGGCGCGATCGCCAGCGAGCTGGTGACCGGCTGGTCGTACCCGCTGTTCGCCCTCGGTCTCGCGGGAGCCTGCGGGGGCCTGTGGCTGGCCGCGCGGGGGAAGGTCCCCGTCGTGGCGGCGGCGCTGCTGGCCGCGGCGCTCGTCGGGCAGGCGGCCGCGACCACGGCGTACGCGGACCGGGAGCGGCTCGGGCGGCTCGACGACTATCCGGCGTGGGGCGCGGAGCAGCGGAAGCGCACGGAGGCACTCGCCGAGGCCGACGGCTGGCCCGCGTACCGCACCGACTCCGGCCGTGAGCAGATCACCGGCAACGAGCCGATGCTCTTCGGCGGCCAGGGCGCCGCGTACTACAGCAGCCACACGCCCACGGTGCTGACGGAGACGCTGGCCGCGCTCGGCGGCGGCTGGACCTCGCGGGGGCGCAATCTGCAGAGCCTGGACAACCCGGTGACGGACGCGCTGTTCGGCGTCGGCGCGCGGTGGCGCGGCGACCGGGTGGTACGGACGGATGCGGTGCTGCCACTGGTGACGGTACGTCCGGAGGGGGCCGCCGTGCCTCGGTACGGGGCCTCCCCGTTCCGCAATCAGGAGATGCTGCTCGGCTCGTCCGTGTACGCCCTGCCCGGGAAGGCGGCTTGCCCGGTGGGCAGTGAAGTCTTCCTGTGGGCACCCGACTTCCGGGGGACCGCCCGGCTCGGGGCGGGCGGCACACCGGTGAGGATGAGCGGTGAACTGCCCAAGCGGCGGGCCGCGCTGACCTCGCTGGGCGTGCAGGACACGGCGGGCGAGGTCGTCGGCCTGAAGGGCGAACGCGGCGGTGCCCACGAGGTCGGCTGCCTGGACCGGGGGCGGCTGGCGGCGGCCGTGGAGGGCCTGCGCGCGAAGGCGGCGACCTCGGTCGACGTCACCGACAGCGGCATCCGCGCGCAGTTCCCGCCGGGGACGAGGGGGACGGCGCTGGTCGCGGCCCCGAGGATCGCGGGCTGGACCTGCGAGGGCCGCCCGGCGGCTTCGTACGGCGGCCTGGTGGCCGTGGCTCTCGGCGGACGGACGTCGGTGAGCTGCGGCTTCCGCCCACCGGGCCTGCGCGCGGGCGCGGGCCTCGGAGCCGCGGCGGCGGTGCTGCTGGCGGTCTGGACGGTGACAGCCGCCCGCCGGAACCGGCGCTCCTCGGCGAAGGCCGCGCCCGCGGCCCGGCTCACGCCGGACTCGCTCACGCCGACGGGCTGAACGGGCGCGGGGTGTGGAGCCCTGCGCCGCCGAGAACGAAGGGCCGGACCCCCCGTGGGTCCGGCCCTTCGACGCTGTCCTGCCCGGCGTTCTCCGTTACTTGACGGGGTTCAGGCAGAGGACGAACTTGTACGACTCCAGCTGCTGCGCGAGCGCGACCTCGCTCACGTCCCCGCACTTCTCCACGTCGAAGGTGTCGTCGATGACCTTCACGACCTTGTAGAGGTCGGGCGCCTTCTCGCCGCACGGCTTGGTCTCGACCTCGGGGTCGGTGTCCGGGCCGGTCACCGTCACGCACTCGCCGACCTTGGCGGAGACGGGCGCCTCACCCGTGAGGTACGGGAGGCCGAGCTTCCAGAACAGGATCGCGGCGAACGCCACGACGATGCTCAGGATCGTCTTGCCTATGCTGCGCTTCTTCTTCGCCGGCTCGGCGGGCGCGACAGGCTGCTCGGCGGGGGTGAGGGGCTGCTCGGAGGAGGCGGGCGGCTGCGTCGTCATGAGGTCTTCCTTGGGGACGTGAACATGATCAGACGCGAACGCTACATCGCGCGGAAGGGGCAAAGCGGACCATGAAGATCCACTTCCTCATCAGTTGTGGACTCGTGATTCTGGCGCCCCGTCAGGCGAAACGGCCCATCTGCTGCTGGCGTGCCAACGCCCGGCGCAGATCGGTCGGGAGCGCGTGATACGGGCCGTATGTCCGCTCCGTGTCGTACAGGAGCGCCTGGAGCTGCTGATGGGCCGCCGTGTGGTCGCCCATCGCCAGGAGCAGGTTGCCGATCCGGCGGCGGATGTCGAAGAACCGGCTCTGGTCCGTGCCGTGCTCGACGAACGGGAGCAGGGCGCGGTACTCCGTCAGCGCGGCGGCCGTCTCGCCCAGCTGCTCCAGACACTGCGCCGCCTCGTAGCGGAACTGCAGGGTCTGCGGGTCGGCCGGGCCGGACTCCGCCGCGCGGTCCTCCGCGAGCCTTCGCAGCTCCGGCAGGGCGCGGCGGTACTGGCCGTCGTCCATGAGCGTCGTCGCGTACTGCTTGCGCAGGATGCGGACGACGGGCGAGTGCTCGCCGTGCTCCGCGGCGGCCGCGGGCAGGATCGAGCCGAGGAGGTCGACCGCCCGCGTCAGGGAGCCCTCGCCGAGCAGCCGCTTGACCTCGTCGACCGTGGCGGCCACGTCCGGGCGGGCGACCGGCGGCGGGACCGGCGGAGCCACCGGCGGGGCGGGGGCGGAGGCACGGTCGGGCCAGGGCGCGTGCGGACGCAGGAAGGGGCGCGTCGGGTCGAGCGGCCCGGCCGGGGCGCCGCGTGCGGGAAGCAGCGGCAGCAGCGCCTCGTACACCTCGTGCGCCCCCGCGGGACGGTGCTGCGGGTCCTTGGTGAGCAGCCGCAGCACCAGCGCCTCCAGGGCCTCCGGCACCTCGGGGCGCAGCTGGCGGACCGGCAGCGGCGGCTCGTACAGATGGCGGTGGAGCACGCCCAGCGCGGTCGACCCGGCGAACGGGACGTTGCCGCTGAGGAGTTCGTGCATGAGGACGCCGAGCGCGTACAGATCGGTGTACGGGCCGACGGCGCCGCCCATGGCCTGCTCGGGCGCCATGTAGGCCGGGCTGCCGATCGGCGAGCCGGTGTGGGTGAGGCGGGTGGTGTCGGTGTCCAGGACGGAGGCCACGCCGAGGTCCAGGACGGTGACCGTGCCGTCCGGACGCACCATCACGTTCCGCGGCTTGAGGTCGCGGTGGACGATCGGCACCGCGTGCACGGCGGCGAGCACCGCGCACAGCTGGGCGGCGACGGAGACGGTCCACTCCCAGGGGTACGGGTCGTGCTCGGCGAGGTGGTCGGCGAGGTCCGCGCCGTCGACGTACTGCATCACGAGGTAGAGGTCGTCCCCGTCGCTGCCCGCGTCGTGGACGGTGACCAGGCCCGGGTGGTCGACCTGGGCCGTGACCCGGCACTCGCGCACGAAGCGGCGCCGCAGCTCCTCGGCGGCGGTGGCGGGGCCGGTCATGGTGGCGGGGCGCAGCAGCTTGACGGCGACACGGCGGTCGAGCCGTCCGTCGTACGCCGTCCAGACCTGGCCCATGCCGCCCTGGCCGATGACGGTGGACAGCTCGTACCGTCCGCCGATGACACGTCCGTTCACTTCCCCTCGTCCTTACGGAGGAGGTGGCTGAGCTCGTCCAGCTCGGCACGGACCTGATCGATCCGGGGGTTGGACGGCGGGGTGGCGGGCTGGGGCGGGACCACGGGCTGCTGCTGCGGCTGTTGCTGCAGGGGCCTGGGCTGGGACTGGGGCTGGGACTGGGGCTGGGACTGCGCCGGGGGCACGTACCCGGCCTGGTGGCGCGGCACGGTCGCCCCGTACGGGCTGTACGGGGAGGTGCTCGCCGGGGACACGATGCCGAGGCGGACCTTGTCGTGCTTGATGTCGACGACCAGGAAGTAGACCGTGAACGCCGCCGCGTTGAGCAGGATCATCGCCATGGCGACGTCCGCCTGCGTCGTCTCGATGTCCTCCGGCAGGAGGACCATGCCGGTGATCATGACGGCCGCGGAGACCCCGCACAGGACCCAGTCGAGCGTGCGACGGGTCACCACGGCGAGCCGGATCATGGTCCCCCACGTCAGGAACCCGATGCTGAACAGCGGCAGCATCGCGAAGAGCACGCGGAGCACGATCACCGACGCCGGGATGGCACGCGGTGGTGGCGGAGGCGCATAGCCGTGGCCGTACATTCCTGCTCCTGGGCGTTCGTTTCGGTTGCGGAGACGAGCGTATACACCGACGGGGACAACGGCTCCAGGGTTGTACCGAACCGTTGTCGGACCGATCACGGTGCCACCGCTCAGGGCGCCACCGTGCCGTCCGCGAGCCCGTCGTACAGACCCTGGACCAGCTGCTCGCCGAGCCGGCCCGCGAGCCGCAGCGCGTCCTCGAACTCGGCGAGGGCCCGGAACCGCTCCCCGTACCGCTGCTGTTCGGCGAGCGGCAGGCGCGGGAGCTGGAGGCGGCGGACGTCGAGCCGGGTGGCGGTGGAGGCGTAGCTGCTGGCCTGGCGGGTGTTGGCGGTGCCGCGCAGGAACCCGGCCAGGAACCAGGGGTCGAGCGCGGCCGGGTCGGGGCGCAGGAGCTGGAGGTTGCGGCCGAGGGCGGCTCCGGCGGTGGTGGCCTCGACGACCCGGGCGAGGGAGCCGCCGCCGAGGACGGGGACGACGACGTCGCCCACGGCGAGGACGACGGGCTCCTCGGGGGCTCCGTCGGGGAGGGACCCGGAAGGAGGCTGGGCGGCGAAGACGTCGTTCTCCGTGAGGACCCGGAGGGGGGCGCCGTCGAAGGCGGTGGTGCCGGTGCCGCCCGCGCGGAGTTCGAGCGCCCCGGTGCGGGCCAGCTCGCCGACGGTGACGCCGGTGGGCCGGGCGGCCGCGGCCGGGTCGGCGGCGGTGTCCGCGGGCAGGGCCGGCGGCGGGGTGAGCGCGACGGTGTGGCCCAGGGTCTCGGCCAGCCGGTCGCGGACCGCGAGGAGTTCGGCGGCGCCGCCGCCCGCCGCCGGGGGCGGCAGATGGCGGGCGGGCGCCAGGTCGACGTCGTCGTCGAGGAGTTCGATGACGGGCACGGCCCTGCTCGCGCCGGGGGTCTCGGCGACCGTGCCGTGCCGGTCGAAGGGCAGCCACGCGTCCAGTACGGCGGTGTGGACGGCCTGCCAGTCGAGCTTGTCGCGGCCCGCGCCGCCGATGTGGTCGCCGGTCGTGTCGACGACGAGGAGCTCCGGGGAGGGGGTGACGCCGGGCGCGGGCCTGCGCAGCACCCAGAGGTGGAGCGGGATGCCGTAGGGCGGGGCGGCGCCCGCGGGCAGGGCGACGACGGCCCGCAGGGCGCCCCTGCGCAGCAGGTCGGCGCGGATACGGCGGCCCGAACGCCGGGAGGCGGCGGCGGGCGGCATGAGGAGGACGGCGGTTCCGCCGGCGCGGAGCCGCGCCAGGGCGTGCTGGACCCAGGCCAGTTCGGATTCGGTACGGGCCGGGAAGCCGTACTCCCAGCGGGGGTCGTAGGCCAGCTCGTCGTGGCCCCAGTTGCGCTCGTTGAAGGGCGGGTGGCAGAGCACGGTGTCCGCCGTCAGGTGGGGGAAGGCGTCGGCGCGCAGGCTGTCCCCGGTCCGTACGCGGATGTCGGCGTCGGAGGCGAGGGCGAGGCGCAGGGCGGTGAGCGCGGCCAGGTCGGGGTCGGCGTCCTGGCCGTACAGGGCGCCGGGGTGGGCGACGGCGCGGAGCAGGCTGCCGGTGCCGGATGCCGGGTCGAGGACGGTGGGGGCGGGGCCGGCGCCGGGCGCGGCGAGCGCGGCCATCAGGGCGGCGGGTCCGGGCGGGGTCAGCGTGTACTGGCGCGGGTTGGCGTCGAGGTGGCGGCCGAGCAGGAACTCGAAGGCCTGGCGGGCGCCGGTCTCGGCGGCGAGGTCCGCGGCGCCGCGCAGGAGGGGTACGGCGGGGGCGAGTTCGGCCGCTGCGGGCGTACGGACCGCCGGATCGACGCCGAAGCGCTCGGCAAGGATCTCCTCCAGGGCGACCGGCAGCGTCTCGGCGAGCCGTTCGTCGGAGACGGCGGCCAGGGCAGGCCAGGCGGTGGAGCGGTCCCGTACGAGCAGCAGGACGCAGCCGGCCTGGGCGAGGGCGGTGACGGCGCCCGCCGGATGGGCGGTGATCTGCTGCCAGACGCGCTCGCGCAGGGGGACCTCCGCGAGCTTGCCCTGGGCGCGGAGCCAGCGCTCGACGTCGGCGAGGGCGAAGGAGGGACTGGTCTCCGTGCCGCCCACGGGCCGGGGGAAGTCGGTGTGGCGGCGCCGCCAGTTGCTCACCGCGGCCCGTCCGACTCCGGCGAGCCGGGCGATCCCGGCGGCGGTCACCTCTGCTGCGTGCTCCGGCACCTTGGCTGCCTCCCTTGGCTTTCCGCACGATTCCCCGCGTTCACGTGCTGTGACCCCGATCCTACCGACGCGCGCAAGACCCATCCCTTCACAGCGTGAGCCGGTTCAAATCCTGTGAACTGTGTTGACTCGGTTCACAAGCTCTGCTGTTATTGATTCATCGCTCCACGGGGGTCCGAGAGGGCCCGATCAACCATCGACGCGTCTCGTCCGGGAGGACACTCATGTCGTACGACACCCAGGCCCCGCAGGTCCCGCACGTGGCCGCGCGCAACGGGCTCGGCACCGCGGCCCTCGTTCTCGGCATCATCGGCACGCTCTCCGGCGTCATCCCGCTCCTCTTCTGGCTGGCCGGCATCCTCGGCCTGATCGCGCTGATCCTCGGCCTCGCGGGCAGAGGCCGCGTGAAGCGCGGCCAGGCGAACAACAAGGGCGTGACGACGACGGGCGCGATCCTCGGTCTCGCCGCCCTGATCCTCTCGGTGGTCGGCGCGGTCATCACGTTCACCGTCGTGAACGACGCGGTGAACGAGATCGACAAGGCCATCCAGGAGTCCGCCCCGAAGAACCCCGCCGGCACCGCGGGCAAGGGCCTCGCCGCCGGTGACACCGCGGTCTACGAAGACATCAAGGTCACGGTCTCGGAGGCCAAGGCGTACAAGCCCAGCGAGTTCGCCTCCGGCCACACCGAGGGCAACAAGGCGTACCAGGTGACCGTCGTCATCGAGAACGGCGGCAAGGAGAAGTTCGACGCCGCGCTGGCGACGCTGACCGCCCGCGCCGGCAAGGACGGCGTGACCGCCGAGCAGATCTTCGACGACAAGGTCGGCACCGGCTTCAGCGGCTCCATCCTGCCCGGCAAGAAGTCCACGGTCGTCTACGCCTTCGACACCCCGAAGGACGCCAAGAACCTCTCGGTCGAGGTCAGCCCCGGCCTGGAGCACGACGCCTCCCAGTGGGAGCTGAAGGTCGGCTGACCTCCGCCCCGCACCACCTCACCCCCACCTCTCAGCCGCTCCCCCGTACGCCCTCCCCACCCCCGGAGAACCCGCCATGTCTGCCGCCCGCCACCCCCGTACCCGCCGCACGGCCCTGGTCTCCGCGCTCTGCGCGGCGGCCGCGCTCACCGCCACCGCCTGCGGCCCCCTCTCCGGCGAGGCGAAGGCCTCCGGGCCCTTCGGGGACCTCACCGGGCCCGAGATCGCCAACAAGGCGATCGCCGCGACGAAGAAGGCCGACTCCCTGACCCTCGACCTCGCCACGAAGACGACCGACGGGCCGATGAAGGCGTATCTGTCGATGAACACCGGCGGACAGTGCGCCGGCACCCTGACCGTCGGCACGACGGGCACGGCCGAGCTGGTCAAGGCCGACGACAAGGACGTCTACCTCCGCTTCGACGAGGCGTTCCTGCGGGCCCAGGCGGAGGGCGAGTCGCCCGAGGTCCAGGAGGCCGTCCTCAAGGAGCTGAAGGGCCGCTGGGTGAAGACCCCGGTGACCGACCCGGAGGCCAAGGACAACCTCGAACTCTGCAACCTGAAGACGCTCCTCGGCAGCTTCGAGGAGGGGATCAACTTCGCGGTCAAGGGCAAGGAGACGACCGTCGGCGGCAAGAAGGCGCTGACGCTCACGGAGAAGTCCGGCGGCGAGACGACGACGGTCTACGTGGCGACGCAGGGTGAGCCGCACATCCTGAAGATCGTGACGGCGGGCGGCGAGGAGCCGGGGACGATGACGTTCACCGACTACGGCAAGCCCGTCACGGCGAAGGTGCCGGCGGCCAAGGACATCGTCGACGAGGAGAAGACCGGCTGACCCGGACGGACACGGGCGCCGACAAGGGTGTGTGGGCCACTGCAGGGGAGTGGCCCACACACCCTTTCGCGCTGGTCACAGCGCGTGGCGGACCCACACGTTCGGCTCGACGTAGACGGCGTAGCCGCGGGAGACCTCGCAGTGCACCGGGACCAGCGCGCCCTCGACCTCCACCGGGCCGTCCGTGTCGAACGGCAGCCCGGTCCAGGCGCGCCACTGCTCCACCGAGGCCGCGACCGTCATCGAGGCCGGGGCCACCGCCTCCACCGTGGCGCCGGCCCGGACGTGGACGCGCAGCCACGGGTCGTGGGGCAGGCCGTCGGACTCACGCGTACGGAAGGCGTACTCGTGGATCGAGGACGCGGCTTCCAGGTGCTTGCCGTTGGGGCGGACCGGGGCGACGACCTCCGAGAAGCCCAGCCGGCGGGCGTTGTCCCGCATGGCGCCGAGCATCTTCGCCGAGAGCCCCCGGCCGAGCGCGCCCGTGTCCACGGTGACTTCGATCGCGCTGACCGTGTCCGGGACGCGCCCGTGCCGCCGGTCCGAGAACGCCCAGAGGAGCATCTGGTCCCAGCCGGTGGCGGGCAGTTCGCCGCGGCCCTCGGCGTGGAGCCGGAAGGGGACGCTGAACGCACGGGCGACGACCTTGCCGTCGGGGTCGGTGCCGACGAGGACGTACTCCGGCAGTTCCGCGACGATGCGGCCGAAGTGCGACCAGCCCACCGGGTCGTTGACCGTGAACTCCGGCCAGAGGTCCTTCATCGCCCACATCGCGCCTTCGAGTTCGGGGCGCTCGGCGAGTGTCGTGATGTTCAGTTCCATCAGCGGAGGCTAACGACCGTTCGCGCACTCGGAAAACGAATTACGGGAGCCTCTGCTCCGGGCAGCGGCCGAGGACCTTCTTCATGGCGTCGAGCTCACCGCGCGTGACCCAGACCCCGTACTTCTTCTTCACCGCGACCTGCGCGGCGACGTACGTGCAGCGGTACGCCTTGTTCGGCGGCAGCCACGTCGCCGCGTCCCCGTCGGACTTGCGCCGGTTCGCGGACGCCTCGACGGCGAGCAGGTTGAGCGGGTCGTTGGCGAACCGCCGCCGCTTCTCCGCGTCCCACTTCTGCGCACCCTTCTGCCAGGCGTCCGAGAGCGCGACGAGATGGTCGATGTCGACCCGGCTGCGGCCGCGGACGAAGTCGACGCGGTCCCCGGTGTACGGGTCGTCCGCGAGGGTCCCGGAGGCGACCTTGCAGCGGCCGTCCTTGAAGCGGACGTCGGCCAGGTCGCGCCTGAGGATGTCGTCGCGGGTGCCGCAGCCGTTGCCGTCGACGTCGGCCCAGGCCCGGCCGAACTTCTCCCGGTCGTAGCCGGTCCTGGGGGCGCGTCCCTTGACCGTGAGGGTGTCCACGGCGGCGAGCGCGGAGCCGCGCGCCGCGGGGGCGCCGCCCTCGGCCGGGGAGCCGTCAGGGGCCTGCGTACAGCCGGAGGTTATGAGGACGGCGGAGGCCAGGGCGGCGACGGGGAGGAACCCGCGGTAGCTGAGCACGCCCGGATCCTAGCCAGGCCCCGCCTGATCCAGACCGGTCCGGACCGGTCCAGCCCGCGAGGCGGCTCGGCGCGCGGAATCGACAGGGGGCGCGTAGCGTCGAATGAGCTGTATGTCCCCTTTCGAAGGAGTCGCGTAGATCATGGGGATCATGGACAAGCTCAAGGGCATGATGGGCCAGCACCCGGACAAGGCCCAGCAGGGCGTCGACCGCGCTGGCGACATGATCGACCAGAAGACCGGCGGCAAGCACGCAGGCCAGGTCGACCAGGCCCAGCAGAAGGCTCAGGAGTACATCGACAGGCAGCGGGGACAGGACCCGCAGCGGGGGCAGGACCAGCCCCCGACCTGAGGCTCCTCCACACACGTCCGGCCGTGGGATACGCGTGACGCGCGCCCCACGGCCGCGGTGCGTCCCGGCGCCACGTCGCGCGCGGTGCGTCCCGGCGCCACGTCGCGCGCGGTGCGTCCCGGCGCCACGTCGCGCGCGGTGCGTCCCGGCGCCACGTCGCGCGTTGCGTCCCGGCGCAGTCCGGGTCCGCGAGGAATAACCGGAGCACGTCTCCGATTGTCTCCGTACATGACGACCTCGACCCGGATCACAACGCCCTTACGACGCACCACCGTTGCCGCCCTGACCGCCGCCGCGCTCACCGCCCTCACGCTCCCCGCCGGCGGCGCGGTGGCCGCCGAGGCGCGGCACGACAGCGGGCCGTGGCGCGGCGCCTGGGCCACCTCGCCGCACGCCCCGACCGCGCCCTTCGCGCCCAACTGGTCCCAGCAGGGCTTCTCCGACCAGACGGTCCGCCAGGTCGTCCGGGTCACCACCGGCGGCACCAGGGCCCGGATCGAACTCTCCAACCGCTACGGCACGACCCCGCTGCGGATCACCGGCGCGACCGTGGCCCGCACGGACAAGGGCGCCTCGGTGAAGGCCGGTTCCGTCCGGCACCTCTCCTTCGGCAAGGGCCGCTCGGTGACCGTCCCCGCCGGAGGAACGGCCTCCAGCGACGGCGTGCCCTTCACCGTGAAGGCGCTGGAGTCGGTGACGGTCACCCTCTACCTCGCCGCGCCCACCGGCCCGGCCACCTTCCACCACTTCGCCTCCGCCACCAGCTACCGCGCCGCCGGTGACCACCGCGCCGACCGCACCGGGACCGCGTTCACGGAGAGCAGCGGATCCTGGTACTACCTCTCCGGCGTGGAGGTCGGCGGTGGCGCTCCCGCCCGCCGGGACGGCATCGTGACGTTCGGCGACTCCATCACCGACGGCGTCGGCTCGAACCCGGAGGCGAACAACCGCTACCCCGACGAACTGGCGGAGCGCTTCGCCGCCGCCGGCAGGCCGCGCGGCGTCCTCAACCACGGCATCGGCGGCAACCAGGTCACCAACGACACGACCTGGGCCGGCGAGAAGGGCATCGAGCGCTTCAAGAAGGACGTCCTCACCGAGCCGGGGGTGCGGACGGTCATCCTCCTCGAAGGCATCAACGACTTCGGCGGCAGCCTCGCCGGCGGGGTCGCCGACCCCACCCCCGAGGTCTCGGTCGAGCGGCTCGTCGAAGGCCACCGGGCGCTCGTCCGCGAGGCCCACGCCCGGGGCATCAGGGTCGTCGGCGCCACCCTGACCCCCGTCAAGGGCTCCTTCTACGACACCCCGGCCGTCGAGGCCAAGCGGGACGCCTTCAACCACTGGGTCCGGACCTCCGGCGCCTACGACGCCGTGGTCGACTTCGACCGCGCCGTCGCCGACCCGGCCGACCCGGACCGGATGCTCCCCGCCTTCGACTCGGGCGACCACCTCCACCCGGGCGACGCCGGATACCGGGCGATGGCCGAGGCGCTGGACCTCGACACGCTGTGAGCACGTGCGGGGCGGGGGCCGGCCCCCGCCCCGCACGCCTGCCGCCCGCTCCTACGACCCGAGGATCGTGGTCAGGAACTCGCCCGTCCACGCCAGCAGTTCGCGTCCCACCACCGGCTTCCCGCCGATCTTCCCGCTCGTCGGGCGCGGCACCAGGATCTGGTGGACCGCCGGCTTGATGACCGTCCGCGGGTAGAGCCGCTTCAGCCGCAGCTCCTGGGACTCCCGCAACTCCACCGGTGCGAAGCGGATGTTCGGACCCTGCAGCACGATCTCGCCGACACCGCAGGCCCGGGCCAGCATCCGCAGACCGGCCACCAGGAGCAGGTTCTCCACCGGCTCGGGCAGCTTGCCGTAGCGGTCGGTCAGCTCCTCCCGTACCGCCTTGATGTCCTCCTCCGTGTTCGCGGAGGCGATCGCCCGGTACGCCTGGAGACGCAGACGCTCACCGGGCGCGTAGTCGTGCGGCACATGGGCGTCGACCGGCAGCTCGATCTTGACCTCCAGCGGCGGCTCCTCCTCGACACCGCCCTCCAGCGAGGCCCGGTAGTCGGCGACCGCCTCGCCCACCATCCGTACGTACAGGTCGAAGCCGACCCCCGCGATGTGGCCGGACTGCTCGCCGCCGAGCAGATTGCCCGCGCCGCGGATCTCCAGGTCCTTCATCGCCACGTACATGCCCGCGCCCATCTCGGTGTGCTGGGCGATCGTCGCCAGCCGCTCGTGCGCGGTCTCCGTCAGCGGCTTCTCCGGCGGGTAGAGGAAGTACGCGTACCCGCGCTCGCGCCCACGGCCCACACGGCCGCGCAGCTGGTGCAGCTGCGACAGACCGAAGTTGTCACCGCGCTCCACGATGAGCGTGTTGGCGTTGGAGATGTCGATGCCGGACTCGACGATCGTCGTCGAGACCAGCACGTCGAACTTCTTCTCCCAGAAGTCGACCACGACCTGCTCCAGGGCCGACTCCGACATCTGGCCGTGGGCGGTCGCGATCCGCGCCTCCGGGACGATGTCCCGCAGCCGCGCCGCCGCCCGGTCGATCGACTCGACCCGGTTGTGGATGTAGAAGACCTGGCCCTCGCGCAGGAGTTCACGGCGGATGGCCGCGCCGATCTGCTTCTCCTCGTACGGCCCGACGAAGGTGAGGACCGGGTGCCGCTCCTCCGGCGGGGTGGTGATCGTCGACATCTCCCGGATGCCGGTGACCGCCATCTCGAGCGTACGGGGGATGGGCGTGGCCGACATCGTCAGGACGTCGACGTTGGCCCGCAGCTTCTTCAGCTGCTCCTTGTGCTCGACACCGAAGCGCTGCTCCTCGTCGACGACGACCAGACCGAGGTCCTTGAACTTCGTCTCGGAGGAGAACAGCCGGTGGGTGCCGATGACGATGTCGACGGAGCCGTCCTTCAGGCCCTCCAACGTCGCCTTCGACTCCGTCTCCGTCTGGAAGCGGGAGAGCGCCCGGGTGACGACGGGGAACTGCGAGTACCGCTCCGAGAACGTGCCGAAGTGCTGCTGCACGAGCAGCGTCGTCGGTACGAGCACGGCGACCTGCTTGCCGTCCTGGACCGCCTTGAACGCCGCCCGGACCGCGATCTCCGTCTTGCCGTAGCCGACGTCGCCGCAGATCAGCCGGTCCATCGGGACCGTCTTCTCCATGTCCTCCTTCACCTCGGCGATGGTGGACAGCTGGTCCGGCGTCTCCGCGTACGGGAAGGCGTCCTCCAGCTCCCGCTGCCACGGGGTGTCGGGGCCGAACGCGTGCCCGGGGGCCGCCATCCGCGCGCTGTACAGCTTGATCAGGTCGGCGGCGATCTCCTTGACGGCCTTCTTCGCACGCGCCTTGGTCTTCGTCCAGTCCGCGCCTCCGAGCCGGTGCAGCGTCGGGGCCTCGCCACCGACGTACTTGGTGACCTGCTCCAGCTGGTCGGTCGGGATGTAGAGCCGGTCGCCGGGCTGGCCGCGCTTGGCCGGGGCGTACTCGACGAGCAGGTACTCGCGGGTGGCGCCCTGCACCGTCCGCTGCACCATCTCGATGTACCGGCCGACACCGTGCTGCTCGTGCACGATGTAGTCGCCGACCTCCAGGGTCAGCGGGTCGATCGTCTTGCGCCGCTTGGCCGGCATCCGCTGGCCGTCCTTGCCGGCCGCCTTCTGGCCCGACAGGTCGGTCTCGGTGAGGACGGCCAGCTTGAGCGCCGGATCGACGAAGCCGTAGTCGATCGAGCCGGTCGCCACATGGACCACCGACGGGGTGACCTCGGCCAGGTCCGCGTCGAGCCGGGCCGCGATCCCCTCGCCGCCGAGGACCTCGACCGTGCGGGTCGCCGGGCCGTGCGCCTCGGTGACGTAGACCGTGCGCCAGCCGTCGGCCAGCCAGCCCTTGGTGTCGGCGAGCGCCCGGGCGGTGTCCCCGCGGTACGTCTCCGGCGCGTGCATGCCCAGCTTCAGGGTGTCGTCGTCGAGCGTCTCGTCCGCCGCGAACGGGGACACCGACCACCACATCATGCCGAGCTCGCGCGCCCGGTCCCGTACGTCCGCGATCCCCCACAGCGAGGCCGCGCCCACGTCGATCGGCGCCTCGCCGCCCCCGGCGGTCGCCGCCCAGGACGCCTGGAGGAACTCCTGCGACGTCGCGACGAGGTCGGCGGCGCGCGTACGGACCCGCTCCGGGTCGCACACGACGGCCATCGAGCCCTTCGGCATGACGTCGAGCAGCAGCTCCATGTCGTCCACCAGGACGGGCGCGAGGGACTCCATCCCCTCGACGGCGATCCCCTCGGCGATCTTGCCGAGCAGCTCGCCCAGCTCCGGGTGTTCCTCGGCGAGCGCGGCGGCCCGCTGCCGTACGTCGTCGGTGAGGAGCAGCTCGCGGCAGGGCGGGGCCCACAGGCCGTGTTCGGCGACTTCGAGGGAGCGCTGGTCGGCGACCTTGAAGTACCGGATCTCCTCGACGTCGTCGCCCCAGAACTCGATCCGGAGCGGGTGCTCCTCGGTGGGCGGGAAGACGTCCAGGATGCCGCCGCGGACGGCGAACTCGCCGCGCTTCTCGACCAGCTCCACCCGGGAGTACGCGGCGGCCGCGAGGCCCTCCACGACCTCGTTCAGGTCCGCGGTCTGTCCGGTGCGCAGTGCCACGGGCTCCAGGTCGCCGAGGCCCTTGACCTGCGGCTGGAGCACGGACCGTACGGGCGCGACGACGACGGAGACCGGGCCGGCGGACGGGTCGTCGGTGGACGGGTGGGCCAGGCGGCGCAGCACGGCGAGGCGCCGGCCGACGGTGTCCGAGCGGGGCGAGAGACGCTCGTGCGGCAGCGTCTCCCAGGAGGGGTAGTCGACGACCCTGTCCGGGTCGACGAGGGTGCGCAGGGCGGCCGCCAGGTCCTCGGCCTCCCGGCCCGTCGCGGTGACCGCGAGGACGGGACGCCCGGCGTCCCGCGCGAGCGCGGCCACCGCGAAGGGGCGCGCGGCCGGGGGGCCGACGAGGTCCACGTGCGTGCGGCGGCCGTCGGACGCGGCCTTGACCGCTTCGGCGAGGGCCGCGTCCTTGACGACGAGGTCGAGCAGACCGTGCAGGCTCATGGAGCTTTCCATCCCGGGTTCGGACTACGGGGGCGGGCAACGCGAACAGCCCGACACGTCGCACGGGCCGGGTGTTCCCGGCGCCGTCGACGGGCCGGGTGCTCCCCCAGCCTACGACGTGGCCGGCACCCCGGCGCGAGGGGAACGCGAGCCCGCGCCGGGGCGGGGGGGCGGGCTGGGGCGGCCGAATCGGCGGTCGACGGCCGCGGCCCCCGGCGGACCATGTCCGCCGGGGGCCGCGCAGCCCGTGGGAGCACCCCCGTGGCACCCTCGGGACTACTCGCTGGCGATCGCGTTCAGCACGTTCATCCGGCCGGCGCGGAACGCCGGGACCAGTGCCGCGAACAGACCCACGAACGCCGAGCCGACGAAGACCGTCAGGATCGTCGGCCACGGGATCTCCAGGACCCCGAGGCCCTCCAGGGCCAGCAGCTTCTGGGCCGCCGTGCCCCAGCCCATGCCCAGAGCGAGACCGAGCAGGGCACCGAAGAGGGCGATGACCACCGACTCCAGCCGGATCATGCGGCGCAGCTGACGGCGCGAGAGGCCGATCGCCCGCATCAGGCCGATCTCCCGGGTCCGCTCCACCACCGACAGCGCGAGCGTGTTCACCACACCGAGCACGGCGACGATGATCGCCAGCGCCAGCAGGCCGTACACGATGTTGAGCAGCTGGCCGACCTGGTCCTTCAGGTCCTGCTTGTAGTCGGCCTGGTTCTGCACCTTGTACTGCGGGTAGGCGGCGATCGACTCCTTGAGGGCCGCGTACGCCTCCGTCTCCTTGCCGTCCTCGGCCGTCGCGAACATGATCATGCTCCGCGGCTGCTTGGCGACCGGCAGGTACCGCTCCATCGTGGTGATGTTGGTGTACATCACGCCCTTGTCGACGTTGTTCTCGTCCGACGTGATCGCCGCGACCTTCAGCTTCGCGCTGTCGCCGCCCTTGAAGGCGACGGTCAGCACGTCGCCGACCTTCACCCCGTGCTCCGTGGCGTAGTCGCTGCCGACCGACATCGCGTTCGCCCCGTACGCGGCGGACAGCTCTCCCGCCGTCGTGTCGCGGCGCAGATCCTGCGCGTACGACGGCTCCGCGGCGACGAGCCCCTTGTCCACCGCCTTGCCGGCCGGGTCGGTGATCTTCGCCTCGACCCACCGGTACTCGGTGACGTGGGTGAGGCCCGGGGTCTTCTCCAGGGCCTCCTGGGCCTGCGGCATGATCGGCTGCCCGTTGGTGGACTGCACGATGAAGTCCGCGCCGACCGAGCGGTCCAGCTCCTCGGTCGCCGAGGCGACCATCGACGAGCCGACCACCGACAGACAGGCCACCAGGGCGAGCCCGATCATCAGGGCCGCGCCGGTCGCTCCCGTACGGCGCGGGTTGCGCAGCGCGTTGCGCTCCGCCATCCGCCCGACCGGACCGAAGACCCTGAGGACGACCACACCGAGGGCCCGCACGACGCCGCCCGCGAGCAGCGGTCCGACGACGATGAAGCCGATGAGGGAGAGGACGATGCCGAGGCCGAGCCAGAGGGAGCCGGCGGAGGCCTTCTCCGCCTGGGTCGCGGTCCACAGCGCCGCACCGCCGCCGAGCGTGAGGAGCAGGCCGAGCCCGCCCCGGATCAGGCCCGCCTTGCCGTCGGCCGGGGTGCCGGCGTCGCGCAGGGCGGCCATCGGAGAGACCCTGCCGGCCCTGCGGGCCGGGATGTACGCGGCGAGGACGGTGACGACGACGCCGAGCAGGAGACCGACGGCGGGCGTCGTCCACTTCACGGTCAGATCCTCGGTGGACAGCTCCATGCCCATGGAGGACATGAGCTCCATCAGTCCGACGGCGAGTCCGACGCCGGCCGCGACACCGGCGATCGAGCCGACGACACCGAGGAGGACCGCCTCGACGAGGACGGAACGGTTCACCTGCTTGCGGCTGGAGCCGATGGCCCGCATGAGGCCGATCTCGCGGGTCCGCTGGGCGACCAGCATGGAGAAGGTGTTGACGATGAGGAAGATGCCGACGAGGAAGGCGATTCCGGCGAAGCCGAGCATCGCGTACTTCATGACGTCGAGGAACCCGGCGACGTCCTCGCGGCCCGCGTCGGCGACCTCGGCCGCGGTCTGCAGCGTGTAGCCGGTGCCGACCGCGGCGGCGATGCTGCCCTTCAGCTTCTCGTCGCTGACCCCGGGCACGGCGTCGGCCGTGATCTGAGTGAACAGGCCTTCCTTGCCGAGCAGTTCGCGCTGCGCGGTGGCGGTGTCGAAGTAGACGACGGTGGCACCGGGGTTGGTGACCTTGAACTCGACGATGCCGGAGATCTTCGCCTTGAAGTCGCCGGTGACGGCGATGGTGCGTAGCTCGTCGCCGATCTTCAGCTTGTGCTTCTCGGCCGTGCCGGCGTCGACCATCACCTCGGTGGGACCGCGCGGTTCGTGGCCGGAGGCGACGTCCACCGAACGGAGCTCGTTGGCGCTCCAGTTGGCGGCGATGGTCGGCGCTCCGCTGGTGGGCCCGACGTTCTCGTCGTCGGAGTCGACGACGGTCACGCTCAGGGAGATGACCGAGCCCTGGGCGGCCTTGACTCCCTCGGCCTTGCGGACCTGCTCCACGAGCGAGGCGGGCAGGGTCTCGGGCCGGCCGGACTGCGGGGTCTCGTCGTCGACGGCCGCGTCCTTCGGGCTGAGCGTGACGTCGGAGGCGGTCGAGGCGAAGAGCTTGTCGAAGGTGGTGTTCATGGTGTCCGTGAAGACGAGGGTGCCGCTCACGAACGCCACGGAGAGCAGGACGGCGACGGCGGAGAGCGCCATGCGGCCCTTGTGCGCGAAGAAGTTGCGCAGGGAGGTCTTGAGGACGGTCATGACGTCCGCCCGCGCGCGTCGAAGTCCTTCATACGGTCGAGGACGGCGTCGGCGGTGGGCCGGAACATCTCGTCGACGATCCGGCCGTCCGCCAGGTACAGCACACGGTCGGCGTAGCTGGCGGCGACCGGGTCGTGGGTGACCATCACGATGGTCTGGCCGAGCTCGTCCACGGACTGCCGCAGGAAGCCGAGGACTTCGGCGCCGGCGCGGGAGTCGAGGTTCCCGGTCGGCTCGTCGCCGAAGATGATCTCGGGCCGGGCGGCCAGCGCCCGGGCCACGGCGACGCGCTGCTGCTGACCGCCGGAGAGCTGCGTGGGCCGGTGCCCGAGACGGTCGGCGAGACCGACGGTCGACACGACCCGGTCGAGCCACTGCCGGTCCGCCTTGCGGCCCGCGATGTCCATCGGCAGCGTGATGTTCTCGAGCGCGTTGAGCGTGGGCAGCAGGTTGAACGCCTGGAAGATGAAGCCGATCCGGTCGCGCCGCAGCTGCGTCAGCCGCTTGTCCTTCAGGCCGGTGATCTCGGTGTCGTCCAGGAAGATCTGGCCGCTGGTGACGGTGTCGAGCCCGGCCAGGCAGTGCATCAGCGTCGACTTGCCGGAGCCCGAGGGGCCCATGATCGCGGTGAACTGCCCACGGGCGATGTCCACGTCGACGTGGTCGAGCGCGACCACCCGCGTCTCGCCGACTCCGTACGCCTTGACGACCTGCCGCGCCCGCGCGGCGACGGCCGTACCCCCTGCGGTCTCCCCATGCTGGGGGATGGTCACAGCCGAAGTCACGGTATTTCTCCTATGTCTGGTACGGATCCGACTCGTGTCCGAGTCTGCGAGAAGGAGGGCGGCGGATCACTGGTGCTGGTCGCACTCTTCGCCCTGGGGTTTTCCGTAAGACCAAGCTAAAGACGGAGACCCCCGTTCCTCGTCCTCCGCCGGAACGAACGGCCCCTGCCCCTTATGGGGGAGGGTTCCCCTAGGGGTCTCGACGCACGGGTGGACCTGTCTGGACCTCCGGTAGGAGCGAGCGGGCGCGCGAGAGGGGAACAGGTGACCTTTCAGTCGCCGGTTCGTTGGTCCGTTCGACACCAAGAGGGGGTGATGGCGAGTGCGTGTAGCCGGGCTGCGGTCGAGTCTCCGGGACACAGCTGCGCCATTCATCGTCCCCGGACCGTCAGGCGTGGCAGTTCGCGATCGGCTCAAGGGTCTGACCGCACATGACGTCCAGGTCCTGCGACAGGTCGGCGCACACATGGGCCGCCTCGCCTCAAGTGATCTCAAGGCGCGCTGCGCGGATGGCCCGAATCACTCCGGCGAGAAGTGGGCCGAGAGGAAGCGTGCGGTCTCGGCACTTTCGTCGTCCCGGTGGGCAGGGGCGGTGACGAAGGCGTCGCATGACCAGTGGGGAGTGGCGCGGCGCAGCCAGGCCGCCTACATCCATGGCCTCGAAGCGGGGATCGGGATGCTCCGGCACCGGCTGTCCCTGCCGCTCGGTGAGAGCGGCTCGAAGCGGACACCGGGTGGCTACCGGTCGCGAAGGGAGTGGCACGCGAAGTCCAGGCGCCTCGCCCTTCTGGAAGCCCGGCACGAAGCTGCGATCGCGGACTGGCGGGCGGGCCGAGTACGCGTGGTCCGCGGAGGCAAGCGACTACTGAACACCCGCCACCACCTCGCTGATGCCCAGCTCACGGAGCACCAGTGGCGCGAGCATTGGGAAGCACATCGGTGGTTCCTTCAGGCCGACGGGGAGTCCGGGAAGCGGTACGGGAACGAGACCATCCGGGTCACCCCCGACGGGGAGGTCTCGATCAAACTCCCGGCCCCGCTGACAGGCCTGGCGAACGCCCCTCACGGCCGGTACGTCCTCGCGGCGCGCGTGCGGTACGCGCACCGAAGCACGGAGTGGGCGGACCGAGTCGAGGCGAACCGGGCCACCGCGTACCGCATCCACCTGGACGTGACCCGAGCCCGCTGGTACCTGACCGCCTCCTGGCAGACCCCGCCCGCTCCCGCCATCTCCCTGGAGACAGCACTTGCACGCGGAGTGGTGGGCGTCGACACCAACGCCGACCACCTCGCCGCCTGGCGCCTCGACGTGCATGGCAACCCGATCGGAAACCCGCGGCGCTTCTTCTACGACCTTTCCGGTGACGCACAGCATCGCGACGCCCAATTGAGGCACGCCCTCACCCAGCTCCTGAACTGGGTGAAGACCTGCGGAGTGACCGCCATCGCGGTCGAAGACCTGGACTTCCGGGCAGAGAAGACTCGGGAGAAGCACGGCAGACGCAAGCAATTCCGGCAGCTGATCTCGGGGCTGCCCACCGGCCGGCTCCGCGCCCGCCTCGCCTCGATGGCCGACGCCACGAACATCAGCGTGATCGCCGTCGATCCCCGTTACACCAGCAGGTGGGGTGCCCAGCACTGGCAGAAGCCCCTCACCAGCAAGACTCGTAGGACCTCTCGCCACGACGCTGCCGCCGTGGCGATCGGAAGGCGCGCCCAAGGGCACCCGATCCGGCGTCGGACGGCACCGCCCCGCGACGACCGGAGTGATCGTCGCGGGCATCGGACCGTCCAGGCCCCTTCGGGCACTCTCGGGCGCGAGGAACCCCGCCCCCACGTACCCGGACCACGCACAGGATGCGTGCCGCCCGGACGTGGAGCGAACGCGGGCGACCAGCGTGCCCCACACCGTTCGGGACACGCGGCTGAGCACGGGACCTGGCAACAGGACCCGCCCCCGCTCAGTTCGTAGAAACGGTTCTCCACCCGAGGTTCGAGTGGGAGGCTTGGTCGGCGTAACTAGATGTACGACCCATCAGATGGAGGGGCCGGGGTGTCACGGACGACCACGCGGCAGGCGGCGGCAGCGGCGACGGCTCCGCGCGGGCGGGGCCCGGTCGTCGCCGCCCTGATGCTCGGCATGGCGCTCGCCGCGCTCGACGGCACGGTCGTCTCGACCGCGGTACCGCAGATCGTCGGCGACCTCGGCGGCCTGTCCGTCTTCTCCTGGCTGTTCTCCGGCTATCTGCTCGCCGTCACGGTCACCCTGCCGGTGTACGGGAAGCTCTGCGACACCTTCGGCCGCAAGCCGGTCCTCATCGCGGGAACGATCCTCTTCCTCATCGGCTCCCTGCTGTGCGCCGCCGCCTGGAACATGGGCTCGCTCATCGCCTTCCGCGTCGTGCAGGGCCTCGGCGGCGGCGCGCTCCAGGGCACGATCCAGACGATCGCGGCGGACCTCTACCCGCTGAAGGAGCGCCCGAAGATCCAGGCGAAGCTCTCCTCGGTCTGGGCGACGGCCTCGGTCGCCGGCCCCGCGGCCGGCGGCCTCCTCGCCGGATACGCGGACTGGCGGTGGATCTTCCTGATCAACCTGCCGGTCGGCCTGGTGGCGCTCTGGCTCGTGGCCCGGTACCTCGTCGAACCGGAACGGACGGCGCGGGCGGAGGGGACGGGCATGGCGGAGGGCGGGGTGCCGGTCACGCGGAAGGTGTCCGTCGACTGGGCCGGCGCGGTCACCATCTTCGCGACCGGGACGCTCCTGCTCACCGCCCTCGTCCAGGGCGGCGTCGCCTGGCCCTGGCTCTCCGTGCCCTCCCTCGGCCTCTTCGCGGGCGCGCTCGCCCTCGCCGGAGTCACCGTCCTCGTCGAACGGCGGGCCGCCGACCCGATCATCCCCGGCTGGATCTGGCGCCGCCGCACGATCTCCGCGGTCAACCTGGCCCTCGGCGCGCTCGGCCTGCTCATGGTCGCCCCCACCGTCTTCCTGCCCACCTACGCCCAGTCCGTCCTCGGCCTCGGCCCGATAGCCGCCGGCTTCGTCCTCTCCGCGATGACCCTCAGCTGGCCGGTGACCGCCGCCCTCTCCAACCGGGTCTACAACCGCATCGGCTTCCGCCTCACCGCCGTCGTCGGCATCAGCCTCGCCCTGCTCGTGCTGCTCGCCTTCCCCTTCCTCCCCTTCCCCGGAGAACCGTGGCAGCCCGCCCTGCTGATGCTCCTCCTCGGCGGTGCGCTCGGCCTCTTCCAGCTCCCGCTGATCGTCGGCGTCCAGTCGACCGTCCCGTACGAGGAGCGCGGCACGACGACCGCGTCCGTCCTCTTCTGCCGCCAGGTCGGCCAGAGCGTCGGCGCGGCACTCTTCGGCGCGATCGCCAACGGCGTCCTCGCCTCCCGCCTGGGCACCGGCACCGATCTGGACAGCCTCGCGTACGCCCTGGACCACGCCGACGACACCCTGCGCCGCGCGGTCGACGCGGCCGTCGACTACGTCTACCTGGGCGCGGCGGGCGCCGCCGCCCTCGCCCTGCTCGTCCTGCTCACCCTGGCCCCGCGCCGCTTCCCGGTCCTGACGGAGCACCAGGACCGCGGTCAGTCGGCCTGATCCCCTTCGCCGCCCTCCCCGTCCCCGTCCCCGTCCTCGTCGCCGGACTCGGGGTCGTCCCCGGCCGGGCCCCGGCCCGTGAGCGAGGCGAGCGCTGCACGGATGTGCTCCATGTGCCCGTGGATCTCCTCGCGCGCCTCCTCGTGCTCCCGCACCACGCGCTCCGTCTCCCGCTCCACCCGCTCCCGCCGCGTCCGCGCCTCCACAAGGAGCTCCGCCGCCCGCGCCTCCGCGTCCTCCTGGCCGTGCCGGGCCTCCTCCTCCGCCCGCGCCAGCTCCCGTTCGGCCTCCGCGACCCGCGAACGCGCGGCCACCACCAGCTCCTCCTGGCGGGCGTCCAGTTCGGCCGCCCGGGACGCCGCCGTCCGCTCGGCCTCCTCCCGCGCCGCGGCCTGCTCCACGCGCTGGACCTCCAGCAGCGCCGCCGCCCTTCGCGCCATGTCGTCGAACACCGCCCGGGCCGCCGCCCGGCGCGCCGCCGCCTCCTCACGCGCGGCCGACCGCAGCGCCTCGGCCTCCGCGCCCGCCTTCTCAAAGGTCTCGGCGGCCACGGTCTCCGCCTCCGCGAGCAGCGCGTCCGCGTACTCCCGGGCCGACCCCGTCGCCGTACGCGCCGCCGCCTCGGCCGCCGCCGCGAGGGCCTGCGCCTCCGCCTCCGCCTCGCGTACGAGACTCTCGTCCGCCGCCTCCGCGAGCTCCAGGATCTTCCGCGCCCGCCCGCCCAGCGACTCGTACCGCTGCGGTGCCAGCGCGTCGGCCTCCGCCCGCAGCCGGACCGCCTCCTCCTCCATCTCCCTGGCGAGAACCGTCAGCCGGGCCGCGCGCTCCCATCCGGCGTCGCGTTCGCCGGAGAGCGCTGCGAGGTGACGGTCGACCTGCCGCGGGCGGTATCCGCGCCCTCGTGCGACGACGGCGAAACTCATCCCTGACGCTCCTTCCGTAACGGCTCAAAAGCCAGGATGCGCCATCAGACACGACAAAAGGCGCCCGACGTGTCGTACACGTCGGACGCCTTCGGTCACACGAGCCCTAGAGCAGTCCGTCCCACATCTGCTCCAGGAGCACCGACCACCAGTTCTCCGGTGACGCCAGCGCCGCCGGGTCCAGCATCGCCAGCTGCGCCTGGAAGTCGACCGTCCAACGACCCGCCTGCTCGGGGTTGAGCCCGAACCGCAGCCGCCACATCCGGCCCAGCAGCGCCATCGAACGGGCGAACTCCGGCAGCCCGCTGTTCACGAACTGCGGCGCCACCGGCGCACCGCCCGGACCGGCCTCGACCGGCACGGCGACGATGTGCGCGGTCCCGTACTGGACACAGATCGCCCGCCCGAAGTCCGAGCCGACCACCAGGTACGAGCCCGCGTCCGACGCCGGCTGGATCTGACGCTGCGCCGCCAGCTCGGCCAGCGTCGGCACCACCGGCTGGGCCGGCTGCGCCCAGAAGAACGGACCGAAGTCGGCCGGCAGACCCGCCCATACGAGGGTCAGCGCGACGACCTCCGGCACGCCCTGCCGGGACACCGCCCGCTGGTCGAACCGGCAGATGCCGGGCCCGAAGGCACCCGCCATCTCCTGCGCGATCCCCTCCGGGGGGATCGGCGGAGCCGGCTGCACCTGCGGCAGCGGAGCACGCACCGGCGCCGGGCGCGCCGGGCCGTCCGCGACCTGATGCAACTCACCCTGGTGGGTGATGAGTTGCCGCATGCCCTGCTGACGGCCCGCGTGATCCCGGCCGTACGGCGCGATGTTGGTGATCCGCGCCTGCGGCCACGTCTCCCGGATCATCCGCGCACAGTAACCGCCCGGCAGCTCACAGGACTCCAGCTCCGTGTGCAGTTCGAGCACCTGCTGCGGCGGCACGTTCATCGCACGCAGCTCGTGCAGGATCTGCCACTCCGGGTGCGGAGTACCCGGGGCGGACCGCCGGATGATCTGCGCCTCGGAACCGTCCGGCGCGCGGTAGCGCAGCACGGCCTGGTAGCCGGGGCCGACCGTCGGCTGACCGGGCGGCTGCTGCGGGTACCCGTACGCCGGCGGCGCGCCCTGCACCGACGGCGGCGGCATCGGCGGAGCCGGCGGGCCACCAGGACCGGGCTGCGCCAGCATCGTCGCCGCGTGGTGCACCCCACCGGGCGGAGTCCCGGGACCACCGGGGGCGCCGGGAGCACCGGGCGCGCCGGGAGGACCGGGCGGAGCCACGGGAGTGCCGGGAGCACCGGGGGCGCCGGGAGGACCGGGCGGGGCGATACCGCCCGGCCCGGGGTGGGCCAGCATCGTCGCCGCGTGCGCGACACCCGCGCCGGCACCGTCGGACCCACCGGGCACACCCGGCGGCGCGGGCGGAGGCACCGGAGCGCCGGGCCCGCCCTGGTTCGGATGCGCCAGCATCGTCGCGGCGTGGTGCACGGGCTGCGGAGGCGTCGGCGAACCGGGAGGCCCGGGAGGCTGAGGCCCGTCGGGCCCGAGCTGCGACACCATCTGCGTCGGTACGTACCCCCCGGCGGGCGCACCGGGAACCCCCGGCGCCTGCGGCGGCGGAGGAGGATTCCCCCCACTCCCGCGCCCGGCGCGCGGAGGCAGCGCGGCCTTGCTGGTCGCGGCATCCGCGATGTCCGCGGCCCCCGGAGCCCGCGGCGCGGGCGGAGGTGTGGGGGCGCCGGGCACACCCGGCGCAGGCGTGGGGGCGCCGGGCGCGCTCGGAACGCCGGGAGCGCCGGGAGCGCTCGGCGCACCGGGGCCACCGATCGAGCCCCCGACACCCGGAGCCGCAGGCGCACCCGTACCGCTCGGGCCGCCGCTCGACGCCGGGCCGCGCGGCGCGAACGGGTCGTCGGCACCGGGCGGCGGAGGGGCGCTCGGGTCGAGGGCCCGGGCGATCGCCGTCGGAGGAAGCGCACTGCCGCCCGACATCAGGGCCGTCGGAGCGTCCGCACCCACCACGGGGAGCGGCGTGTCCTCGTCGTCCGCGCCCGACAGCGGCGGCGCGAAGACCGTCGCGGGCAGCGGCACCGAACCGTCCGCACCGCCCGAGCTCGCGTTGGCGTCCGCCCACGGGCTGCTCGACGGCGCCTCCGCCGGAACCCCGTCCGAGGCCGTCGGCTCGTAGTCGACCGACCGCCCCTCCGACCCGTCCGCGGAATCGACGGCGGCCGCCCCCGAAGGCGCCCCACCGGAAGCCACGGAACCCGAAGGCACGGAACCCGAAGGAACCGAACCCGAAGGAACCGGACCCGAAGGAACCGGACCCGAAGGCGCCCCGGCCGAAGCCGGCACGTTCACCGGATCGGCCGGCGGCGTACCGCCGCCCGTCGCCTCCGGAGTCGACGAACTCCCGCCAGCCTGCGACGCGTTCGGCCCCTTCGGCGGCAGACCCAGCTTGTCCGCCGCGTCCTGCAGCCACTCCGGCGGGGTCAACAGGAACGACGTCGCGTTCAGATCGACCCGCTCCGGCGGCGCCGGCGCCGCAGCACCCGCCTCGTCGGCCACGGACCCGTACTCCTCCTCGTACCGCCGGATCACCTCGCCCACCGGCAGCCCCGGCCACAACGTCGCCTCGCCGCTGTCCCGGGCGATGACCAGACGCTGCAGGCCGCCGTCCGAGGTCGGACCCGCCTCGCGGTCCTCCGCCCACACGACGAAACCCAGCCCGAACTCCCGTACCCGCACCTCCCGGTGCTGGTACGCCGGCACATCACCGTTGATCCATTCCTCGGCGCGCTCCTGCGCCTGCGCGAACGTCACCACAGCCAGTTCACTCCCCCACCGGGACCACGGGCACAGCGCGCGCGAAGCCGCCGTCCACCATCAGGTTCGCCACCGTCTCCAACTCAGGCGGATTGCCGGCCAACCGCTGGAGGAACGCGTCGAAGTCCTCGCCGCACGGCAGCAACAGCCGCTCCACGCGCTCACCCACGCTCCACCCGGCCGCCGCCTCACCGGCGTCCCGCGCGTCGTCGTACGCGCAGAACCACACCGTCCCGACCCGGTCGCCCTTCACCTTCAGCGCCAGGATCCCGCCCTGGACGAACCCGACGCCCAGGTAGTCCTTGGTCAGATGGTCACGCAGGCACTTGTTCGCGTACACGAGGTCGTTGACGCCCGCCTCGTCGCGCACCGTGAAGAACGGCTGGTCGACCAGGAGACCGAGCTCCGCGTCCAGCGCCGCGCCCACCGGCGCACAACCGCCCGCCGCCTTCAGGAAGGAGCGGTACGCGCCCGGCAGGCGGTACCCGAGATCCTCCTCCACCCCGAGCAACTGCTGCTCGGTCACCGACACCAGACCCTTGGGCACGCCGAAGTGCGCCGGACGGGTCTCCTGCAGCGGACGCGTTCCCCGCTTCGTGTGATCGACGGCAGCCGTCGCGACCCCGCCGTGATGACGCAGCAACGCCTTCACCTCGACCGGGACCAGCTCCATCCGCCGGCCGCCCGCCACGTGGTGCCAGGTCCAGCCGTGCGGCGTCGCCACCGACGGAATCGTGTCCCACAGCTCGTGCCCCGTCGCCGCGAGCGCCGCGTTCGCCGACACGTAGTCCGTCAGCCGCAACTCGTCGACGCCGAAGCCCTCGGGCGGATCGGCGATTTCCGCCGCCGCCCGGGCGTAAGGTGAGAAGTCCGGATATCCGTGTTCGTCCACCCGCACCCCTCTGGGGTGCCGGGAGGCGCGGACCGGGTCCGGAAAGTGCACGACCTGCCCGGCGTAAGCCGCGTTCGGCGGTGCGGCCTTCCCGAGCCGACCTGTCGTCATGGCGGTTGCCCCCTGCGCTGGCTGCTGGCTGATTCCGCACAGCCTATGCGCTGCCACAAGCCCACCACCCGGCCCGATGCGGCCACGACCACCCTCCGTGACCAACTGTCACGAGCAGATGACGCACCGGCGATAGTTACGACACACCGACACACCGTTTGTGTACCCCGCTTCCACATGAGGCGTCCCATTTGGCACTCTGTTCCAGCAACTCGGGGGATTGCAGGAGGGGAAGACACGCACCATGTACGCACCACCAACGCCCACGCAGGGTGACCCACGCCTCAACTGGAGCAGCACCGAGCCCTCCCGAGCCCCGTTACTGCGCTTCCGCAGGGACGGCATCCTCCCCACCGTCGGCGCCGCGCTCTCCGTACGTGGCGAAACCCTCACCTGCACCGCGGGCCGCGGAGACCGACCGCCCACCCTGCATCCACTCGTTCAGGACTTTCTGGACACCCTCACCAGTGGACAGCGCGAACGCTTCACCGGGCGCTGCCCCGAGGCGATCCTGCTCTCCCGCCACCTGACCGCCACCGACGCCGGCCGCTCCAAGCGCGCCCAGCGCAAGGCACTCACCCACAGCGAGGCACGCCGCTCGCTCAAGCACGCCAAACTGACCGCGCGACGCATCCGCGAGGACGGCGACCCGCTGCACGGCAGCTATGCCGCACCCTGCCGCTCCTGTACGGCGATGCTCGCGCACTTCGGTGTACGCACCGTGGACCCCACCTCGACTGTCGAGAACGGCTGACCGCACCTTCATGCCCGACCACCTGAGCACCACCCGGTTCCCGGTCAACGTCGACGCCGCCCTCCGCGAGGCGGGGTGGCAGCCGGGCCGCTGGGACATCAAACTCGCCGAACAGTGGGCCGACGCCCTGCGCGCCCACGTCTCACCCGGCGGCCACCGGCACAGCGTCTTCCCGGCGGCCGTCGAGGCCTGGGCCGAATTCGGCGGCCTCCACGTCACGGCCCCGGGCACCGGGCGACAGATCGCCCCCGCGACGCTCCACTTCGACCCCCTCGCCGGCCTGCACCTGGCCCGCACCCTGGCGGACCTCGGACGCGCGCTCGACACCGAGATCTCCCCGCTGGGAGAGGAGGTCGAACAGCAGGCGGTCCTCGCCATCGACCTGGAGGGCCGGGTCTTCGGCCTGGACCACACCGGCGACTGGTTCCTGGGCCAGGACATCGACACGGCACTGGCGACGCTCGTCAACGGAGTACAACCGACCCGACTGGTGACGGGCTGACCCCTGGTCCGGGCCGCGGGCGAACGGACATCAGGCATCGGATCCTGGATATCGGATCCAACATCCGGCCTACACGACGACCCGCTCCCCCACCGGCAACACCGCCGACACCCGGAACCCGCCCCCGTCCGTCGGCCCCGACACGAACACACCACCCAGCCGCGTCACCCGCTCACGCATGCCCACCAGACCGTTCCCCCCACTCGGAAGATGCGCATCCGCAGCCTCCGCATCCGAAGGACCGTTCTCCACCTGCATCGCGACCTCCGCCTCCCGATGCGCCAGCCGGACCACGACCTTGGCCCCCGCCGCATGCTTGTGCACGTTGGTCAGCGCCTCCTGCACCACCCGGTACGCCGTCCGCTCGACCTCCGCCGCATACGCGCGCACCTCACCGAGCACCGTCAGCTCGACCACCGCACCCGCCTGCCGGGACTGCTCGACCAGATCCCCCAGCGCGTCCAGACACGGCCCGTCCTCCGAAGCCGCCTCCGCCGCCGCGGCCGCCGCCCGGCCCACCGCGGCCAACGGAACCGGAGAATCCGAAGACCCCGGCGAACCCTCCCGCAGCACACCCAGCATCTCGCGCAACTCCGTCAGCGCCTGCCGGCCCATGTCACCCACCAGCGCCGCGTTCTTCACCGCCTTCTGCGGATCCTTCAACGCGACCGCCTGCAACGCCGCCGCGTGCACCACCATCAACGACACCCGATGCGCGACCACGTCGTGCATCTCCCGCGCGATCCGCGTCCGCTCCTCCTGCCGCGCCCACTGCGCCCGCTGCTCCGCCCGGTCCGCGAGCAACGACAGCTCCTGCTCCAGACTGTCGGCACGCTCCCGCAGACTCTCCATGAGCCGCCGCCGCGCCCCTATATAGAGCCCGGAGAGAAGCGGAGGCGCGTTGAGGCCCAACGTCAGGAAGACCGAGAGGACCGGCGCGTACCAGCCGCTGGGATCGGCACCCTGCTGATCGGCGTCGGCCTGGGCGAGGTCCTGACGGACCCGGACCATCGTCACGACGAAGACGGCGACCGTGGACATACCGGCGAGCGCGGCCGTGATCCGCCGGGGCACCTCGGAGGCGGCGAGCGAGTACAGCCCGACGATCCCCATCAGATAGCCCATCTCGGCGGGCGTCACGGCGATCGAGACGAGAACGACGACGATCGGCCACCGCCGCCGCACGAGCAGCACGGAACCGACCATCAGCCCGAACAGCACCCCCACGGGCACGGGCAGCCCCGCCTTGTCGGCGAAGCCGACCCCTTCGAGCCCGCACTCCAGCGCGGACACCACCGCCAGCCCGATGTCGAGCACCGCGCTGCGCCGTCTCCCCCACCACCACAGGCCACGGGGCGTCATGCCCGTCGCGTCCTGGTGTGCCCCCGTTGTGGTCATGCCCACCAGCGTACGGGCGGGGGCGAATCATTTTCCGAAGACCGCGGGACCCGGGAGAACCGCACGTCAACACCGTGCACACGCCAATCCCTCGAACAGTTGAATCGCCCAGGCTTTCGACCCGGACGTCCGGATTCCGGACGATGGTGTTCGTATGACATCCACCACGGGCAGGTACGCGGACTTCGAGAGCCTGCGCGAACGGGCGATCGCGTTACGGCGCGAGGGCCTCAGCCGCCGCCAGATCCGCGACCGCATCCGCGTCGACAACAACGACATCCTGAATCGCCTCCTGGAGGGGGAACCGGCCCCGGACTGGACGAAGCACCCCAACGCGAAGGACGACCTCCGCGACCGCGCACGCGAGCTGCGCTCGCAGGGCATGACGTACGACCAGATCCAGCTGGAGCTCGGCTGCTCGAAGAGCTCGATCTCCCTCTGGGTCCGAGACCTCCCGAAACCGGAGCGCAGGCGCACCCCGGAGGAGGCGTCGGAGATCGCCAGGCGGGGGTGGGAGGCCACACTCCGACGCCGCGAGGAGGAACGGCAACGGACCAAGCAAGCGGCCGCGAGCGAGATCGGCACGATGACCGCCCGCGAGCTGTTCCTCCTGGGAGTCGGCCTGTACTGGGCCGAGGGCACCAAGGACAAGCCGTACGCGCGCCGCGAGAGGGTGGCGTTCGTGAACAGCGACCCGGGGATGGTCGAGGTCTTCGTCGCCTGGCTCGACCTCCTCGGCGTGGAGCGCGACCGGCGCACTTATCACGTGATGATCCACGAGAGTGCCGACGTGCCGGCGGCAGAGCAGTACTGGGCAGACCTGGTAGGCGCGGAGTTGGCGAGCTTCGGCAAGACGACGCTCAAGCGCCACAACCCCCGGACCGCCCGCGGGAATGTCGGCGGCGAGTACCGCGGCTGCCTCGTGATCCACATTCGCCGGAGCGCTGATCTCTACCGTCGCATCGAGGGGGCGTGGTGCGGCATAGTAGGGGCTGCATCTGCGGCGGTTCGAGAGAATCGGACATAACGCCCATCCCGGGTCGTCTAAGGGCAAGACGTCAGATTTTGGTTCTGATCATGGGGGTTCGAGTCCTCCCCCGGGAGCAACATGCTTGGTTCGGGTCCTGCCCTCCGGGGTCGGGACCCGCACTCATGTCCGGCCCCGGACCCCCCGGTATCCTGCGGGTGTCCACCACCCGAAGCCGAAGGGCATTCCCGTGAGCGCCAACCGCCCGGCCGCCGTCGTCGTCCTCGCAGCGGGTGAGGGCACCCGCATGAAGTCGAAGACCCCCAAGGTCCTGCACGAAATCGCCGGACGTTCCCTCGTCGGGCACGTCGTGTCCGCCGCGCGTGAGCTGGAGCCCGAGCACCTCGTCGTGGTCGTCGGGCACGCCCGCGAGAAGGTCACCGCGCACCTCGACGCGCACTACGCCGGCACCCGCACCGCCGTCCAGTACGAGCAGAACGGCACCGGTCACGCCGTCCGCATGGGGCTCGAGGAGCTGGGTCAGGCCCCCGACGGCACCGTCGTCGTCGTGTGCGGCGACACCCCGCTGCTGTCCGGGGAGACCCTGAAGGCCCTCGCCTCCACCCACGCCGCCGACGGCAACGCCGTCACCGTGCTGACCGCCGAGGTGCCGGACTCCACCGGCTACGGGCGCATCGTGCGTGACGCCGCGACCGGTGCCGTGACCGCGATCGTCGAGCACAAGGACGCGACCGACGAGCAGCGCGCCATCATGGAGATCAACTCCGGTGTGTTCGCCTTCGACGGCCGGCTGCTCGCCGATGCGCTGGGCAAGGTCCGGACGGACAACAGCCAGGGTGAGGAGTACCTCACCGACGTGCTGTCGATCCTCCGTGAGGCCGGTCACCGGGTCGGCGCGTCGGTCGCCGGTGACCACCGCGAGATCCTCGGGATCAACAACCGGGTGCAGCTGGCCGAGGCCCGTGTGCTGCTGAACCGGCGACTGCTGGAGGCCGCGATGACGGCCGGTGTGACGGTGGTCGACCCGTCTTCCGTGTTCGTCGACGTCACGGTCACGTTCGAGCCGGACGCGCTCATCCACCCGGGTACGCAGCTGCTGGGTGCGACGCACATCGGTGAGGACGCCGAGGTCGGCCCGAACACGCGCCTGAAGGACACGACGGTCGGCAAGGGCGCGCGGGTGGACAACACGGTCGCCGATTCCGCCGTGATCGGTGAGAGCGCGTCGGTGGGTCCGTTCGCGTATCTGCGTCCGGGTACGAACCTGGGCCGCAAGGCCAAGGCGGGTACGTATGTGGAGATGAAGAACGCGGCGATCGGTGAGGGTACGAAGGTCCCCCATCTGTCGTACGTGGGCGACGCGACGATCGGTGAGTACACGAACATCGGCGCGGCGAGCGTCTTCGTGAACTACGACGGTGAGGCGAAGCACCACACGACGATCGGGTCGCACTGCCGTACCGGGTCGGACAACATGTTTGTGGCACCCATCACGATCGGGGACGGCGCGTACACGGCTGCCGGGTCCGTGATCACCAAGGACGTACCGGCCGGTTCGCTCGCCGTCGCCCGGGGCCAGCAGCGGAATATCGAGGGTTGGGTGGCACGGAAGCGGCCTGGAAGCGCTGCTGCGCAGGCGGCTCAGGCGGCTGTGGAGGAGCCTGCCGGCGAAAGCTGACCGGAAACGGGTACGTCGAACTCGGCGTACCGTGATACGTGCACATAAATTCGGCTGGCTCGCACACGCGCACGGGAGCGTTGTGGTGGCGACCAGAGGACACGTCTGAGGAGACAGTGCTGTGACCGGGATCAAGACGACCGGCGAGAAGAAGCTGATGCTCTTCTCCGGCCGCGCCCACCCCGAGCTGGCCGAGGAGGTCGCGCACCAGCTGGGTGTCGGTCTCGTGCCGACCAAGGCTTTCGACTTCGCGAACGGTGAGATCTACGTCCGTTTCCAGGAGTCGGCTCGTGGCGCGGATTGCTTCCTGATCCAGAGCCACACGGCTCCGATCAACAAGTGGATCATGGAGCAGCTGATCATGATCGATGCTCTGAAGCGGGCTTCCGCGCGGAGCATCACCGTGATCATCCCGTCGTACGGCTATGCCCGTCAGGACAAGAAGCACCGTGGTCGTGAGCCGATCTCGGCCCGTCTGGTCGCCGATCTGCTGAAGACGTCGGGTGCGGACCGTATTCTCACGGTCGATCTGCACACGGACCAGATCCAGGGCTTCTTCGACGGTCCGGTGGATCACCTGTCGGCGCTTCCGGTGCTGGCGGACTACGTGGGCAACAAGGTCGACCGTACGAAGCTGACGATCGTGTCTCCGGACGCGGGTCGTGTGCGGGTGGCGGACCGGTGGTGCGACCGTCTGGACGCGCCGCTGGCGATCGTGCACAAGCGTCGTGACAAGGACGTCGCCAATCAGGTGACGGTGCACGAGGTCGTCGGTGACGTGAAGGGCCGGGTCTGTGTCCTGGTCGACGACATGGTGGACACGGGTGGCACGATCTGCGCCGCGGCGGACGCGCTGTTCGCGCACGGTGCGGAGGACGTCATCGTGACGGCGACGCACGGCATTCTTTCGGGGCCGGCCGCCGATCGTCTGAAGAACTCGAAGGTGAGTGAGTTCGTCTTCACGGACACGCTGCCGGTGCCGAGTTCGCTGGAGCTGGACAAGATCACGGTGCTGTCGATCGCGCCGACGATCGCGCGTGCGGTGCGTGAGGTGTTCGAGGACGGTTCGGTGACGAGCCTCTTCGAGGAGCACTGAGCCTCGCAGGATCACAGGATCGACGGAGAGGCCCGCTTCCCTTGGGGGAGGCGGGCCTTTCCGTCTGTTCGGGGCGGGGCTGGTGATCCAATTGGGTGGGGCGGCGGGTGGCGAGTAGACTGCCGTAGTTGCTCGGCGAGGGAGGCCGTACCGGTGAGGTGCGGCGGTCCGTTATCGACGCGCTCTTCGTAGCAGGCCAGTCGTGGCCGGGTAGCCACACTGTTCCGTTTCTGCTTACGAGGAGTGCATATGTCCGAGGTGAAGATCTCCGCCGACGTCCGTAGCGAGTTCGGCAAGGGTGCCGCTCGTTCCATCCGTCGCGAGAACAAGGTTCCCGGCGTTCTCTACGGTCACGGCACCGAGCCGGTCCACGTGACCCTTCCGGGCCACGAGCTGCTGCTGGCGCTCCGTACCCCGAACGTCCTGCTGGCGCTGGACGTCGACGGCAAGAGCGAGCTGGCGATCCCGAAGGCCGTCCAGCGTGACGCGATCAAGGGCTTCCTGGTCCACGTCGACCTGCTTCTGGTCAAGCGTGGCGAGAAGGTCACGGTCGAGATCCCGGTCCAGGCCGAGGGCGAGCTGGCCGCCGGTGGCAACCTGCTGGAGCACGTGCTGAACACGCTCTCCGTCGAGGCCGAGGCCACCCACATCCCCGAGGCCGTCTCGGTCTCCGTCGAGGGCCTGGAAGCCGGTGCCTCCATCCTCGCCAAGGACATCGCGCTCCCGAAGGGCACCAGCCTGGTGACCGACGCCGACGCCGTCGTGCTGCAGGTCCTGGCCGCGCAGGCCGAGGAGCCGGCTGCCGAGGGTGAGGGCGAGGCTGCCGAGGCCGCCGCCGAGGGCGCCGAGGCCTGAGCCGTAGGCTCTGCTTGACGCGGACGGGGTGGTGGGCTGCGGCCCGCCACCCCGTTCCGCTGTTCCGCTGTTCCGCTGTTCCGCTGTTCCGCGCCCGGTTGTACGCGGACGATCCAGTAGTACGCAGACGAGGAGACGCCCCACGATGACGGACGACGCGAACGCCCCCTGGCTGATCGTCGGTCTCGGCAATCCGGGCCCCGACTACGCCGCGAACCGCCACAATGTGGGCTTCATGGTGGTGGATCTGCTCGCCGAGCGCATCGGCGGGAAGTTCAAGCGGGCGCAGAAGGCGCAGGCGCAGGTGGTGGAGGGCCGGATGGGTCCTCCGGGGCCGGCGAACCGGCGGGTGATCCTGGCGAAGCCGATGTCGTACATGAATCTGTCGGGTGGTCCGGTGACCTCGTTGCGGGATTTCTACAAGGTGCCGACGGCGCACATCGTGGCGATCCATGACGAGCTGGACATCGATTACGGCGTGCTGCGGTTGAAGGTGGGCGGGGGCGACAACGGGCACAACGGTCTGAAGTCGATGACGAAGGCGATGGGCGCGGAGTATCACCGGGTGCGGTTCGGCATCGGGCGTCCGCCGGGGCGGACGCAGGTCGCGGACTTCGTGTTGAAGGACTTCTCGTCGTCGGAGCGCAAGGAGCTCGACTATTTCGTGGACCGGGCGGCGGATTCCGTCGAGTGCCTGGTGGCGGAGGGTCTGGAGCGGGCGCAGTCGGCGTACAACTCCTGACCGTTCCCTCGTCGCGGTACGACTGTACGATCGCGGGTCATGACGCACGCCCGTAACGCCGCCATGGCCCTGATCGCCCTGCTGCTCCTCGTCGCCGGAGCCTGGTCGTCGTGGGGTACGGCGCAGCACGTCCTGCTTCCGAAGGGCCGTGAGCACGGCACGTTGACGGTGACCGGCTGCAACGACGCGACGTGCAGCGGCCGTTACGTCCCGGAGGGTCCGCCGTCGCCGCATGCCACGCTGACGATCGCCCGTTCGGTCGCCGCCGACAAGGGGCAGACGCTGCCCGTGGTGGTGAAGCCGGGGACGAGCGAGGCGGTGCGTACGGGGTGGGGTGGCGGTCTGCACGCCTGGCTGCCGCTGGGCGGGGCGTTGTTGTTGGCGGCGCCGCTCATCGGGGGTGGGCTGCGGCTGACGAGGACGGCGTGGTCGATGGCGGGCGTGGGTGGGGTGTTGTTGCTGAGTGCGTTCTTCGCTCTCTGATTGTTATGGGGGCGTGGGTTAAAGATGACCTAAAAGTGCCGCTAAGCTGCGTCCGCCGCCCCCCACGGCTTCCCTCACCCCAGATGGACGACTGCACATGCGACGATCCCTCATACCCGCAGGCGCGCTGATCGCAGCCGTGGCGGGCTCCCTGGTGCTGGCTCCGGCGGCCTCCGCCTCCGGCACGCACGGCGACAACGGCACGGTGAAGATCCACGACGCGAAGACCGGCGAGGAGCTCCGTAAGAACGAGCCCAAGGTCTGCACCTTCTACCTCGACGCCTTCGGCTTCGACGCCGGCCAGAAGGTCGACTGGCACATCGAGGCCTGGGCCAACAACGACCAGGACAAGGGCACCACGGTCAAGTCCGGTCTCATCACGCTCGACGCCGACGGCCACGAGCGCACCGAGGACATGACCCTCCCGAACGGCCAGTACAAGCTGTTCTGGAACTGGCAGGGCGAGAACGGCAAGGCCAAGCACAAGGTCTTCAAGACCGACTGCCCGCCCGCCGAGACCCCGGGCACCGAGACCCCGGGCACGCCGGGCACGTCCGAGACGCCCGGCACGGAGACTCCGGGCACGGAGACCCCCGGTACTCCGGGCACGTCCGAGACGCCCGGCGCCACGCCGTCGGCCACGGACTCCGCCTCGGCCGGTGCGACCCCGTCCGCCTCGACGAGCACCGACGCCACCGGTGGTCTCGCCGAGACCGGCTCCAGCGCCCCCGTCGGCATCATCGCCGCCGTCGCCGTCGCCCTCGCGGGTGCCGGTTCCGTCCTGGTGATGCGCCGCCGCAAGGCGACCCAGCAGCACTGAGGTCCGTGAGAACGACAAGGCCCCGCCGGCCGAGCCGGCGGGGCCTTGTCGTTCCGTGGTGGCGGGTCCGTCCCCGGTGCGGGGCGTCAGCCGGTGTTGCGCAGGCCGGCCGCCACTCCGTTCACCGTGAGCAGCAGGGCCCGGGCGAGCAGCGGGTCGGGGTCCTCGCCGCGCTCGGTGGCGGCGCGCTGGCGGGCGAGGAGGGCGACCTGGAGGTAGGAGATCGGGTCCAGGTAGGCGTCGCGGATGGAGAAGGTCTGCTGGAGCACCGGGTTGGAGTCCAGCAGCTTCTGGCCGCCCGTCACCTTCAGGACCTCGGCGACGGTGAGCGCGTGCTCCTCCTCGATGGTGGCGAAGACGTGCTTGAGCTCGTCCGGCACGAGGGTGTCGACGTAGTGCCGGGCGATCCGCAGGTCGGTCTTCGCGAGCGTCATCTCGACGTTGGAGAGGAAGTTGCGGAAGAAGTGCCAGCGCTCGTACATCTCGCCGAGGACCGGGTCGAGGCCCGCTTCGCGGAGGGCCTTGAGGCCGGAGCCGACGCCGAACCAGCCGGGGACGATCTGGCGGGACTGGGTCCAGCCGAACACCCACGGGATGGCGCGGAGTCCGTCGAGGGAGACGCCGGAGCCGGGGCGGCGCGAGGGCCGTGAGCCCAGGTGCAGGTCGGCGAGCTGGTCGACGGGGGTGGAGGCGAGGAAGTACGCCGGCAGGCCGGGGTCCTCGACGAGGCTGCGGTAGGCGGTGTGGGCGGCCTCCGAGACGGTGTCCATGGCGGCGTCCCAGCGGGCCAGGGCCTCGTCGGACTGGCGCGGCGCGGTGTGCAGGGCGGAGGCCTGCAGGGTGGCGGCGACGGTCAGTTCGAGGTTCTCCCGGGCCAGGGACGGGATGAGGTACTTGTCGGAGATGACCTCGCCCTGCTCGGTCACCTTGATCTCGCCCTCCAGGGTGCCCCAGGGCTGGGCGAGGATGGCGTCGTGCGAGGGGCCGCCGCCGCGGCCGACGGTGCCGCCGCGGCCGTGGAAGAGGCGGAGCCGTACGCCGTAGCGGTGGGCGACGTCGCGCAGCCGGCGCTGGGCGCGGTGGATCTCCCACTGGGAGGTGGTGATGCCGCCGAACTTGGAGGAGTCGGAGTAGCCGAGCATGACCTCCTGGACGTCGCCGCGGAGCGAGACGAGGCGGCGGTAGGAGGGGTCGGCCAGCATGTCGTTGAGGATGACGTCGGCGGCCTTGAGCTCGTCGGTGGTCTCCAGGAGCGGCACGATGCCGATCTTGGCCCAGCCGGCGTGCAGGTCGAGGAGGCCGGCCTCGCGGGCGAGGACGGTGGCGGCGAAGACGTCGTCGGCGCCCTGGCACATCGAGATGATGTACGACTCGATGACCTCGGGGCCGAAGCGCTCGAAGGCCTCCTTGACGGTGCCGAAGACTCCGAGGGTCTTCTGTCCCGCGGCGTCCAGCGGTGCGGGCGTCGGGCCGAGGGGGCGGCGGGAGCGCAGTTCCTTGGCGAGGAGCTTCTGCCGGTAGTCGCGGGGCATGTCGGCGTAGCGCCAGGACTCCTCGCCGAGCCGGTCGAAGAGCTGGCCGAGGGCGTGGTGGTGGGCGTCGGCGTGTTCGCGGACGTCCATGGTGGCGAGCTGGAGGCCGAAGGCGGAGAGGGTGCGGATGGTGCGGTCCATCCGGCCGTCGGCGAAGAGGGCGCCGCGGTGCTCGCGCAGCGAGGTCTGGATCAGGGCGAGGTCCTGGACCAGTTCGGAGGTGCCGAGGTAGTCGCGGCCGTCCTGGTGCGGGGTGCCCTTGGCGAGGCGCTCGCGGGTGTTGACGAGCTTCTGCCGGATGCAGGTGGCCTTGAGCCGGTAGGGCTCCTCGGCGTTGAGCCGCTTGTAGCGGGGGCTGATCTCCGGCAGGGCGTCCAGGTCGCGCTGGAGGGAGGTGAGGAGCTCCTCGGTCGCGCCCGCGTAGCGGATGGAGTTGGAGAGGAAGCCGCGCAGCTCGTCGACGAGTTCGAGGGCGTCGGTGATGCCGTGCTCGTGCTGGAGGATGAGGACGTCCCAGGTCACCTGGGGGGTGACGTTGGGGTTGCCGTCGCGGTCGCCGCCGATCCAGGTGCCGAAGGTCAGCGGGCGGGTGCCGGGGGGCAGCTCGACGCCGACGCGCTCCAGTTCGGCGGCGAGGTCCTCCAGGACGTCGCCGACGGCGCCGGCGTGCAGCTCGTCGAGGTAGTAGATGGCGTTGCGGGCCTCGTCGGCGGGCTCGGGGCGGACGACCCGGAGCTCGTCGGTCTGCCAGATGAGGTCGATGTTCTCGGCGAGCCGCAGGTCGTGGCGGCGCCGGTCGGCCTCGATGACCGGGGTCTCCAGGAGGGCGGCGATCCGGCGCAGCTTGTTGAGGACGGAGCGGCGGGCGGCCTCGGTCGGGTGCGCGGTGAAGACGGGCCGTACGTTGAGGTTCCGTACGGTGTCGCGGACGTGCTGCGGGTCGCCGTCCTTGAGCATGTCGGCGGTGCGGGCGAGGAGGCCGCCCTCGGCGGCGCGCTTCTCGCGCATCTCACGGCCGCGGTGGACCTGCTCGGTGACGTTGGCCAGGTGGAAGTACGTGGAGAAGGCGCGCACCAGCTTGGTCGCGGTCTCCAGGTCGGTCTCGCCCAGCAGCTCGGCGGCGGCCTCGCCGTCCTCGCGGGTGAGCGAGCGGACCTTCTCGACGAGGTCGAGGAGCTCGTGGCCCTCCTGGCGGACGAGCGTCTCGCCCAGCAGATCGCCCAGTCGGCGGATGTCGGAACGCAGCTCGGCGCTGGCGGTGGGGGTCTGGTCGGCACTGCTCACAGGTGCGGCTCCTTGCAGTGTTCGGGCACATCTGGAGGGGTACTGAAGGCTTGCGGACCGCGCTGTCCGACGCGAACAGGATAGGTGTCCATCCCTTGGACACTCGCTAGCCCCTCGTGTGCCCTCTTGCCGCGCGCCACGGCGCTGCCATACTTACGTCGCCGTAGGTTACGGTCCCGTAGGCGCGGCTTCATCCCTCACCCTCACCCCCCAGGGGACACCCATGACCTCCAGCCCCGAGGTTCTCGAACCCACCGGCAAAGACCTCAAGGACCTCAAGGATCTGCCCTCCGCCACGCTCGGCGGGGACAACAAGCGGTCGATCGAGCAGATCACGCTGCTGCTGTTCATCGCGGTGCCCTTCCTGGCGCTGCTGGCCGCGGTGCCGCTGGCCTGGGGCTGGGGTGTGAGCTGGCTCGATCTGGGCCTGCTGGTGGCGATGTACTACATCGGCTGTCACGGCATCACGATCGGTTTCCACCGGTACTTCACGCACGGCTCGTTCAAGGCGAAGCGTCCGCTGCGGATCGCGCTCGCGGTGATGGGCTCGCTGGCGGTGGAGGGCCCGCTGGTGCGGTGGGTGGCGGACCACCGCAAGCACCACAAGTTCTCCGACGCGGAGGGTGATCCGCACTCGCCGTGGAGGTTCGGCGAGACGGTGCCGGCGCTGATGAAGGGCCTGTGGTGGGCGCACATCGGCTGGATGTTCGACGAGGAGCAGACGCCGCAGCACAAGTACGCCCCGGATCTGATCAAGGACCCGGCGATCCGGGCGATCTCCCGCCAGTTCGTCTACTGGACGATCCTGTCCCTGGCGATCCCGCCGCTGGTCGGCGGTCTGGTGACGATGTCCTGGTGGGGCGCGTTCACGGCGTTCTTCTGGGGTTCGCTGGTCCGGGTCGCGCTGCTGCACCACGTCACGTGGTCGATCAACTCGATCTGTCACGCGGTGGGCAAGCGGCCGTTCAAGTCGCGTGACCGCTCGGGCAACGTGTGGTGGCTGGCGGTGCTGTCGTGCGGCGAGTCCTGGCACAACCTGCACCACGCGGACCCGACGTCGGCGCGCCACGGGGTGCTGCGCGGCCAGGTCGACTCCAGCGCGCGGCTGATCCGCTGGTTCGAGCAGCTGGGCTGGGCCTCCGACGTGCGCTGGCCGAACGCCTCGCGGATCGAAGCCCGGCGCCGGGGCGAGCCCGTCGACGCGGCATGATGGACAGCGTGGCGATCGACGGCAGTACCAGCGGCAGCGAGAACAAACCCCGGCGTGGGCGCCGGGTGAGGATGACGGGCGCGGAGCGCCGCGAGCAGCTGCTGGACATCGGCCGGACCCTCTTCGCCGCCAAGGGCTTCGAGGGCACGTCGGTGGAGGAGATCGCGGCGAAGGCCGGGGTCTCCAAGCCGGTGGTGTACGAGCACTTCGGCGGCAAGGAGGGGCTGTACGCGGTCGTGGTCGACCGGGAGATGCGCCAGCTGCTCGACATGGTGACGGGGGCGCTGACGGCGGGCCATCCGCGTGAGCTCCTGGAGCAGGCGGCGTTCGCGCTGCTCGACTACATCGAGCGGTACACGGACGGTTTCCGGATTCTGGTCCGCGACTCGCCGGTGGCGCAGTCGACGGGCACCTTCGCGTCGCTGATCAGTGACATCGCGACGCAGGTCGAGGACATTCTGGGTCTGGAGTTCAAGGCCCGGGGTTTCGATCCGAAGCTGGCGCCGCTGTACGCGCAGGCGCTGGTGGGCAGTGTGGCGCTGACGGGCCAGTGGTGGCTGGACGTCCGCAAGCCGAAGAAGGCGGAGGTTGCCGCGCATCTGGTGAACCTGGCGTGGCACGGTCTCGACGGCCTGGAGCAGAAGCCGCGCCTGATAGGGCACCGCAAGAGCTGAGGCCGCGGCTCCGGCCGGGGATGTCCGTTGATCCTCTGTCGGTGTTCGGCGGTATGCTCCGCTCCACATCCGGGGGGGGGTGTTCGCCCTTCGTAAGCGCTTGCGCGCGGTACGGAGGTGTCGCGGACCCCTGCCCCCGGTCCGATGTTTTCTCTGATCCCTGGGGGGGATCTCTTGCGTTCTGTGCACACCACGCGTGCGCGCCGCATCGCGGCATGCACCGCTCTCGTCCTCTCCGCGGGCATGCTGCTCGCGACCCCGGCCTCGGCCGACCAGCCCGCGCCGCGGCCGGCCGTCGAGAAGCCGGCCCCCGTCTTCACTCCGCCCGCGCTCACGCGGCCCCAGCCGGACGGCCTGCGCGCGGGTGCGGCCCAGGCCGCCGGTGTCGGCGCCTCCCCGCGGCTGTCGGACTTCGACGGCGACGGCGTCAGCGACCTGATCTACCGCTCCTGGAGCGGCGACATCTACACCGCGACGACCACGGGCGCGGGCGGTCTCTTCGCCGGGAACCTCTCGGAGACCGCGAAGGACGTCATCCCGATCGGCAACCAGGACGCGGAGGCCGGCGGCCCCGAGGTCCTGACGCTCACCGAGCAGGGCTCGCTCCTCCTGTACGCGGATGCCACGCCCACCGGTGCGGGGCACGTGTGGACGGGTTCCGGCTGGCAGATCTACAACAAGGTCGTCGCGCCCGGTGACGTGAACGACGACGGCCGTGCGGACCTGGTCGCCCGTGACCACGGCGGCAATCTGTACCTGTACTACGCGACCGGCAACCGCAACGCGCCGTTCTCGGCCCGTGTGCTGCTCGGTGGCGGCTGGAACACCTACGACCAGCTCCTCGGCATCGGCGACAACAACGGGGACGGCTGGGCCGACCTGGTCGCCCGCGACTCGGCCGGCATCCTGTGGTTCTACGCCGGAAGGGGCGACAAGAGTGCGCCGTTCGCCGCGCGGGTGAAGATCGGCAGCGGCTGGGGCATCTACAACCAGATCTTCCCGGTGGGCGACGACAACGGTGACGGCAACGGCGAGCTGCTCGCCCGCGACAGCGCCGGAACGCTCTGGTACTACGCGGGCAGGGGCGACGGCACGCTGGCGGCCCGCGTGCAGTCCAGCGACACCGGCGGCTGGGACGGCGTACCGCTGTTCGGCGGCGCGGGCAACAACCCGGTTCTGGGCAACAAGGAAGGCGTCCTGGCGCGGGACAAGGCCGGCACGCTGTTCTGGTACGGCAGCCGGACCACCGGCAAGCTCACCGCGCGCAGCCAGATCGGCGACCCGGGCGGCTGGGCGGGCGCCAACTTCACGCACCTGTCCTCCCTCAACCCGGACGGCTCGTCGGACATCGCGGAGCTCTTCCAGGGCACCCTCTACGTCGAGGGCTCGTACATCGGCGCCGGCTGGGGTGTGTACAACACGCTCGTCGGCCCGGGTGACCTGAGCGGCGACGGCAAGGGCGACCTGCTGGCCCGTGACGGTTCCGGCACGCTCTACCTGTACCGGGGCACCGGGAACGGCACGGCGTTCGCGTCCCGGATCAAGGTCGGCACCGGCTGGGGCACGTACAACAAGATCGTCGGCGCGGGTGACTACACGGGGGACGGGCGCGCGGACATCGTGGCCCGCACCTCGGGCGGTGATCTGTACGTGTACGCGGGCACGGGTGTGGCGGCCACGCCGTTCAAGGCGCGGGTGAAGGTCGGCAGCGGCTGGAACACGTACGCCAAGCTGGTCGCTCCCGGTGACCTGAACGCCGACGGCAAGGGCGACCTGCTGGGTGTGACCTCGTCGGGCGATCTGTACAGCTACCTGAACAGCTCCCCGGGCAAGTTCACCGCGCGGGCCAGGATCGGCAGCGGGTTCGGGATCTACAACACGATGTCCTGACGCCTTCGGGACGGACACGGCACGCGTGGGCGCCCCGCACCGGTTCTTCCGGTGCGGGGCGCCCGTGCGTCACGGCGCCGTTTCACCGCGCCGCCGTCACAACGGCTTCGTCGCCATCGCGAAGATCCGCCGGAACGGGAAGACGGTGCCGCGCGGGCCCGGCGGATAGGCGGCGCGCAGCAGGTCGCGGTACTGGGCGAGGAAGGCGTCCGTCGCCGTCCGGTCACCTTCCAGGGCCGTGAGGACGGGCCGGAGCGCCGTGCCCTTGACCCAGTCGAGGACGGGGTCCTCGCCCTGCAGGAGCTGGGAGTAGGTGGTCTCCCAGACTTCGGTCACGCAGCCGAGGTCGGTGAGGCGCAGGAGGTAGTCGGCCGGGTCGAGGATGTGGACGAAGCGGCGCCCCTCGCCGGAGAGGCGGGCGCGCCACTGGGGCATGTCGCAGAGTTCGCCGAGCAGTGCGTGGCTGGGCGCGGTGAAGTTGCCGGGGACCTGGAAGGCGAACGTTCCGCCGGGCTTGAGGGCGTCGATCCAGGCGGCGAACGACTCGGGGTGGTTGGGGACCCATTGCAGGGCGGCGTTGGAGACGATCAGGTCGTAGGGCTCTTCCGGGGTCCAGTGCGCCGCGTCGGCGGGACGGAAGTCCAGCCAGCCGCCGCCGGCCGTGGTGCCCGCCCAGTCCTTCTCGGCCCGTTCCAGCATGTCGGGAGAGAGGTCGAATCCGGTGATGTGGGCGTCGGGCCAACGGTCGGCGAGGAGCACGGTCACATTGCCGGGACCGCAGCCGAGGTCGGCGATCCTGGCCGGGCTGCCCACGGAGGGAAGACGCGGTATTCGGGAGAGCATGTCGAGAAACGGACGGGTGCGGTGGCCGGAATGCCGCAGGTACTGCTGCGGATCCCACGTTGGCGCCGCGGAAGCGGAAGATGGTGCGGAATGCATGTTCGAGCCCCCTTGCTGGAACGAGCTGCCGAAGCGGAACTAGGTCCCGGCCCGGTCCTTCCCCATAGTCCATCCGAATATATCTTGACGTCAAGAGACTTTATGTCAACAGACCCTCTACACTGATCGTCATGGAGGACGAGGTCGACCGGTTGGTCGCTGCATGGCGCCGCGAGCGCCCGGACCTCGACGTGGAGCCGCTCGAGGTGCTCAGCCGCGTCTCGCGGCTCGCCCGCCATCTCGACCGCGCCCGTCGGCTCGCCTTCGCCGAGCACCAGCTGGAGCCCTGGGAGTTCGACGTCCTCACCTCGCTGCGCCGCGCGGGAGCCCCGTATCAGCTCTCCCCCGGCCAGCTCCTCACCCAGACGCTGGTCACCTCGGGCACCATGACCAACCGCATCGACCGGCTGACCAAGAAGGGCCTGGTGGAGCGGCTTCCCGACCCCAGCGACCGGCGCGGGGTGCTCGTCCGCCTGACGCCCGAGGGACGTGACCGGGCCGACCAGGCGCTCGCCGGACTGCTCGCCCAGGAGCGGGCCATTCTGGCCCAGCTCTCCCGCGGCGAGCGCGGCGAACTGGCGGCACTGCTACGCCAGCTGACCGCCCCGTTCGACAACATCCCCGGATAGATCGGCGGGTCCGACCCCGGCGCGGCGCGCCAGCGCGACCGCGGCGAGCGTGGAGTGCACGCCCAGCTTGCCGAGCACGTTCTGCATGTGCGTACGGACCGTGTGCGGGGAGAGGAAGAGCCGCTCGGCGACCGCCTTGCGGCCCAGGCCCGCCACCATGCAGCGCAGCACCTCGCGCTCGCGCGGGGTCAGCGACTCGACGAGCTGCTCGCTCTCGGTGCGGTGCTTGCGGGCCGCCGTCAGCTCCCGCAGGACGCCGGTCAGCAGCGCGGGCGGCAGATGCGTCTCGTCGCGCAGGACACCGCGGATCACGGCGAGGAGCCGCTGCAGGGAGCAGTCCTTGGCCACCCAGCCCGACGCCCCGGCCTGCAGCGCGAGCGCCGCCCGGTGCGGGTCGTCCTTCTCGGCGAGGACGACCGTGCGGACGGCCGGCTGGGTCGAACGGACCCCGGCGACCAGCGAGATGCCGTCGACGACACCCGCGCCGTCGTCCGGCACGGCCTGGGCGACCGTCAGCGAGGCGGCGGGACCGGCGATGGCGCCCAGGTCGGCGTCGACCAGCATCACGTCGTACCGGCGTCCCTCGGCGACCGCGCGGTCCAGACAGCGCACGGCGGCCGGACCGCTGCCCGCGGCGGACACGTCGACGTCGGGCTCCGCCGCGAGCGCGGCGGCCAGCGACTCGGCGAAGATGCGGTGATCGTCCACCACCAGGACCCGGATGCGAGCCACGGACACCCCCAAGTGTCGAGGAACGGACCGGCGCGGGTACGGCGCCGGGGACGCAGGTCCGTCGATCGCGCGGCCGCCGCCGTGCAGTGACTGTTACCCCGTCCCGGGCGCCGTACCCGACTGGTCACGCCCCCTGATCAGCACCGGCCCCCACCGGCGCTGCGCAACAGAGTACGGGCGGGGGGCCGTCGGGGAAGGCGATTGGGAGAACTGACCGAACACGGTGGGTACTCCTGCGCCACCAGGACACGGTCGCGACAGAAGTCGACAATTCCGAAGGCATTCCACGCCCGGAGGGCTCCCGCCGGCTCCCTAAGCCTCCCGGCGGGCCCCTGGGGACGGCACGGCGGGGAAGACGCGCGGCGCGGCGAACCCGGCCCCGGCGAAGGCCTTCTCGACGGCCGCGGCCACCGCGTCCGCCCGCTCCTGCGCCACAAGGACGATCGCCGAGCCACCGAACCCGCCGCCCGTCATCCGCGCCCCCAGCGCGCCGGCCGCGTTCGCCGCGTCCACGGCGAGGTCCAGCTCGGGGCAGGAGACGCGCAGATCGTCCCGGAGGGAGGCATGGCCCTGATTGAGCACGGGACCGACCGCCGCCGCGTCCCCGGCGTCGAGGAGGGCGATCGTCCGTTCGACCCGGTGATTGTCCGAAACCACGTGCCGGACATAGCGGCGAACCGATTCCTCGCTCAAACGCGCGAGAGCATCGAGCAGTTGCACGTACGGGACTTCGCGCAGCGTGCGCACGCCGAGCGCCCGCGCGCCTGCTTCACAACCGGCGCGCCGCTCCGCGTACGCGCCGTCCCCGAGCGCGTGCTTCACCCGGGTGTCCACCACGAGGAGCCGCAGCCCCCGCGCCGCCAGGTCGAAGGGCACCTGCCGGTACGAGAGGTCGCGGGTGTCCAGGAAGAGCGCGTGGCCCTCGATCGCGCACGCGGACGCCATCTGGTCCATGACCCCGCAGGGGACGCCGACGAAGGCGTTCTCCGCGCGCTGGGCCAGGACGGCGAGTTCGGGGCGGGAGAGGTCGAGGCCGAACAGGTCGTTCAGGGCGAGCGCGCAGACGACCTCCAGGGCGGCGGAGGACGACAGGCCCGCCCCGGTGGGCACGGTCGACGCCAGGTGGACGTCCGCCCCGGTGACCGGGTGCCCGGCCTCGCGCAGCGCCCAGACGACACCCGCCGGGTAGGCGGCCCAGCTCGCGCCGGCACCGCCCGCGAGCGGGGCGAGCGGTTCCAGCACGTCCAGGTCGAGGCGGACGATCCCGCCCGGGACGTCGGCGGAGTGCAGCCGCAGCACCCCGTCGTGACGCCGGGAGACGGCGGCGCGGGCCGTGTGCGGCAGGGCCAGCGGCATGACGAAGCCGTCGTTGAAGTCGGTGTACTCACCGATCAGGTTGACCCGCCCGGGGGCGGCCCAGACGCCCTCCGGGGCCGCCCCGTACAGCGCTTCGAACTCGCCCGCCACGCTCATCCGCGTTCCCGCTCCCTCTCCCTGGCGAACGCCCAGGCGTCGCGCACGATGTCCGCCAGGTCCGGGCGGGACGGATTCCAGCCGAGCCGCTCGCGCGCGGCCTCGGCCGAGGCGACGAGGACGGCGGGGTCGCCGGCCCGGCGCGGGGCCGTGATCTCGGGGACCGGGTGACCGGTCACCTCGCGGACGGTCTCGACGACCTCGCGCACCGAGAAGCCGTTGCCGTTGCCGAGGTTGCAGATCAGGTGCTCGCCGGGGGTCATGGCGTCCAGGGCGAGCAGATGGGCCTCGGCGAGGTCGGCGACATGGATGTAGTCGCGGACGCACGTGCCGTCGGGGGTCGGGTAGTCGTCCCCGTACACGCTGATCGCCTCGCGCCTGCCGAGGGCGACGTCGAGGACGAGCGGGATCAGGTGCGACTCGGGGTCGTGGCGCTCGCCGCACGCGCCGTACGCGCCCGCCACGTTGAAGTAGCGCAGCGAGACCGCGGCGAGGCTGTGGGCGGCGCACTCGCCGCCGATCATGTGGTCGACGGCCAGCTTGGAGGCGCCGTAGGGGCTCGTCGGGGCGGTCGGCGCGGACTCCGTGATCGGGACGGACTCCGGTTCGCCGTAGGTGGCGGCCGTGGAGGAGAAGACCAGCTTGCCCACGCCCGCCGTGCGCATGGCGGCGAGCAGCGCCATCGTCCCGCCGACGTTGTTCTCCCAGTACTTCTCGGGCTTGGCGACCGATTCGCCGACCTGGGAGAAGGCGGCGAAGTGCAGCACGCCGTCGTAGGAGCCGTCCAGCCACTTCGCGGCGTCCTGGATGCGGCCCTCGACGAACTCCGCGCCGGCCGGGACGCCTTCGGCGAAGCCGGTGGAGAGGTCGTCCAGGACGGTCACCTTGTGGCCCGCCTCGATCAGATGGCGCGCGACGGTGCTCCCCACGTATCCCGCGCCGCCGGTCACCAGGTACTTGAATGTCGCGGCCGTCATGTGGTCGCCACCTCTCGGAGTCGTGCGGCCGCCGCCTCCGGCGGTACGTCGTTCATGAACGCGCCCATGCCGGACTCGGTGCCCGCGAGGTACTTCAGTCTGCCGGGCGCCCGGCGGACGGTGAAAAGCTCCAGGTGCAGCCCGAACTCCTCGCGGTCCTCGACCGTGAACGGCGCCTGGTGCCAGGCGGCGATGTACGGCGTGGGCGGCTCGCCGGGTCCGAAGATCCGGTCGAAGCGCCTCAAGAGTTCCAGATAGATCTGTGGGAAGTCTGTGCGGGCCCCCTCGTCCAGCGCACGCAGGTCGGGCACCCGGCGCGTCGGGTGGAGGTGGACCTCGTACGGCCAGTGCGCGGCGTACGGCACGAAGGCGATCCAGTGCTCGCTCTGAAGGACCACGCGGACGCCGTCCCCCCGCTCACGGGCGACGACGTCGTCGAAGAGGTTGCGTCCGGTGCGGGCGCGGTGCTCGGCGGCATGGCGCCGCATCAGGGCCGTGCGGGGGGTGACGTACGGGAAGGCGTAGATCTGGCCGTGGGGGTGGCCGAGGGTGACGCCGATCTCGGCGCCGCGGTTCTCGAAGCAGTAGACCTGCGCGACGCCGGGCCGTTCGGCGAGTTCGGCCGTGCGGTCGGTCCAGGCGTCCAGGACGAGCGCCGCCCGTTCGGGGCTGAGGTCGGCGAAGGAGGCGTCGTGGTCGGAGGTGAAGCAGACGACCTCGCACCGGCCGTTCTCCCCGGCGAGCGAGGGGAAGCGGTTCTCGAAGACGGCGACGTCGTAGTCCGGGGACGGGATCTCGCTCGGCCGGCCGGCGCGGGACGGGCAGAGCGGGCACGCGTCGGCCGGCGGGTGGTAGGTCCGGTCCTGGCGGTGCGAGGCGACGGCGACCGAGTCCCCGAGCAGCGCGTCGTACCGGATCTCGGAGGCGGAGGAGACGGGGTCGAGCGGCCGGGCGTCGACGGCGTCGCGGACCGCGTCGTCCCGCGCGTCGTAGTAGATGAGCTCGCGGCCGTCGGCGAGGGTGGTGACGGTCTTCTTCACGGGGTGTCCTCAGCGGGGAACCGAACAGAACCACGCACAAGGAACCACAATCAAACATCCACAGTCAACGGTGAGAGAGCTCCGTGCAGGTTGACGTCGGATGTGTTCAGGCCGCCGGGTGCGGCGGCCCGCCACGGAAACGCGTTACGGGTACTCGCTGCGGGCCCCGGGCACCGGCGCATGATCCAGCAGCCCCGTCCGGGCGGCCAGGGCGGCCGCCTCGAGCCGGGAGCCGACCCCCAGCTTCATCAGCACCCGCTGCACATGGGTGCGCGCCGTGCTCGGCGCGATCCCCATCCCGGCGGCGATCAGCCGGGTGTCCTCGCCCTCCGCCACCCGGACGAGGACCTCGACCTCGCGCGGCGTCAGCATCCGCAGCAGCCGCTGCCCCTCGTCGTCGGGCTGCGCCGCCGGGTTGAGCAGCTCCGTGAACGCCCCCTGGAGGAGCTGCGGCGCCACCGCCGACTCCCCCGCACGCGCCTTGATCAGCGCCCGCTCGACGCCCTCGATGCGCTCGTCGTGCCGTACGTATCCCGAGGCGCCGGCCGCGAAGGCCGCCGCGATCCCGCGCGGCGAGGGCACCGGACCCAGCACGACCACGGCCACCTGCGGCCGCTCGCGCTTGATCCGTACGATCGGGTCGAAGGCACCCGGCTGTGCCGGGGCGGCCGTGCCGAGCAGGCACACCTCGGGCGCCCGGCTCACCACCAGCTCCGCGGCGCCCGCGACCGGGGCCGCCGCCGCGAGCACACGGTGCCCGCGCAGTTTCAATGCCGAGGCCAGCGCCTCGGCGAGCAGTCGGTGGTCGTCGACCACCATGAGCCGCACGCCCATCGAGCAACCCCTCAGTTCCCCCCTGAGGCCGTCCCCCGGCCCCAGTCACTCCGATGACCCGGCAAACTACACGCTTGTCCCCCCAGACTGTCGAATACTCACCCAACAGGGCCCCACGCAAACAGCCCGGCGCGTCGAGTGCGTCGACGCGCCGGGCTGTGCCGGGTACGGGCAGGGGTCAGCCGGTACCGAACGCCAGTGCCAGGTACTCCTTGTCGTTCGTCGAGGACGACTCGCGCGGCTTGCTCAGGTTGACGGCGGAGATGAACATCCGGCCGTTCGCGTAGAGCATCTCGGAGTAGTCCGCCGAGAAGCTGCCCTCGGCGTCCCGCACCGTCTTGTCCGACGGGTTCTCCAGGAGCAGCGTCGGCTTCATGGTGCCGCCGTCGATGGAGACGATCTGACCGCCCTTGTCGTACGGCGGGGCCTTGTACGCGATGATGTTGCCGCCGTCCATGCGCAGCGGGAACAGCGTGTACCGGTCGCCGGCGTCGGCCTTCTCGGGGTTCTGCTTGCCGGTGGTCAGGTCGAACGACAGGATCTCGTTCGTCTCGTCGCCGTACTCACCGGTGGAGCCCTCGTGCTCCTCGGTGGGCAGGTAGAGCCGGCCGTTGCCGACGACGATCTTGCTGCAGGTCTCGACCTCGGTGGAGCGGCAACGGCCCGCGAAACGGTCCGCGTTCGCCGCGATCTTGGCCTTCAGCTTGCCGGTCTTCTCGTCGATCGAGAAGAAGTCCGAGATGCCGCTGCCGTCGCCCGCGGTGTCGCCGACGTCGGCGGCGACCACGAGCGGCTTGGTCGAGACGACCGCCGCGTACTCCACGCCCGTGGGCATCTTGTACTGGGAGATGGGCTGGCCGGTCGTCGGGTTGAGGTTCTGGATGACGACGTACTGGCTGCCGTAGGAGCCGCACTTGCGCGCCGCGACGAGGCCCTCGCCGCCGCCGTAGCCCATGTCGTAGCAGTCCTGGGCGTTGGCCTGGGGCTTCCAGCGCGGGTTGCCGTTGGCCAGGTCGAAGGCGGCGCCGCCGTCGGTGCCGCCGGCCGCCACGGTCGTGCCGCTGAGCGTGACCTCGCTGAACTTGGCCTTGCCGTCACCCGCGTTGCCGCCGGTGACGGAGGTGGACCACACCAGCTTGCCGGTGGTCAGGTCGACGACGCCGACCTCGGTGCACGGCTGGTAGAACTTCGGCCCGACGCGCTTGGTCGCCTCGAAGAGGATGGCGGTCTTGTTGTCGGCGGTGGTGTGGCGCGAGGTGCCGCAGACCTGACCGGGCAGGGGCAGCGTCCAGACCGGGGTGCCCTTGTCGAGGTCGTAGCCGACGATCGAGTTGACGCCCGTCTTGACGTACGCCTTGTCGGTGATCCAGGACCCTGAGACGTCGGTGATGTCCTCGACCTTGGGCTCGGGCAGCTGGAACTTGAGCGAGGCCTGCGTGTTGCCCGGCACCTTCTCCTTGCCGTTGCCGCCGAGGCCGTTGCCGCCCTTGTTCTGCCCCTGCGTCGAGCCGGTGGTGCCGCCCGCGGTGTCCTTCTCGTCGCCGCCGCCGGAGCTCGCGTACCAGATCCCGCCGCCGACGATCAGGGCGACGGCGACGACCGCGGCGATGACGATCTGCATCTGCGCGGACAGCTTCTTGCCGCCGCCGGGGGCCACGGGCGCGGGCGGCTGCGGGTAGCCGTACTGCTGCTGCGGCTGGGTGGGGTACCCGTACGGCTGCTGCGGCTGCTGCTGCTGCGGGTAGCCGTACTGCGGCTGCGTGGGCGGCTGCTGGGGATAGCCGTACTGCGGCTGCGTCGGCGGCTGTTGCGGGTAGCCGTACTGCGGCTGCGTCGGCGGCTGCTGGGGATAGCCGTACGAGGGCTGGCCCTGGGGCTGCTCCGGCGGCGGCGTCGGCGCGCCGAACCCACCGGGCGGCGGGTCCTGCGGCGCGCCGAACCCGCCCGGCGGCGGCTGGCTGGGCGGCTCGTTCGGCGGCGGGCCGGGCGGCTGGCTGGGCGGCGGAGGTGGCTGTGTCATGGGCGTGCGTACCTCTGAGGTGTGGGAAGACGGATGGGGGGCGGTGTCACTTGCCGAAGGCCAACAGCGTCTCCCTCTTCATCTCCTCGCCGTCGTTCGCACCGACGACGAGCTGCTGCACCAGGATGTACCGGCCGTCGACGTACAGCGCCGGCGAATCGTGGAAGCGCGACTCCAGACGCCCGGTCACCCGCGGGAGCCGCAACGTCTCGACGGGCCTGGTCGCGCCCGGCGCGACCGTGGCCAGCGAACCGGGTTCGTCGAGCACGGCCGCCCTGCGGACGATCAGCGAACCGCCCTCCATCCGCAGCGGCCAGGACCTGCGCCCCGGGAGTCCCTCGATGCGCCGCACGATGGTGCCGGTGTCGAGGTCGAAGGCGGCGATCTCGTTGCCCTTGCCCTTCGGCGCTCCCTCGATCGCGATGTAGACGGTGGTGTCGTCCGCGACGACCTGGCATCGCTGCAGGTTCCGCCGTTGGACGGTGTCGTCGTCGCACCCCTCCGCATAGAAGCCGGGACCCTTGAGCGACGTGCGCTTGGTGCCGTCCTCGTTGAGGACGACCATGCCGTGGGTGCCCTCGGCGCGGTTGTGCGCCGAGACGACGAGCGGCCGTACGGACAGGACATGGTCCACCCGGTAGCCGACGGGGAGCCGGTACTTCCAGCGGGACTTCCCGGTCACCGGATCGACCTCGTGGATCTCCTCCTGCGGCTTGTTCACGTCCTTCGTGCAGGAGACGGCGGCGACGAGCTTCGGGCCTCCCGCATACGCGTAGGGCTGGCACTCGCTCTTGTCCCACCGGCCGAACAGCTGCTTGCCGTCGCTGAGGCGGTATCCGGTCGAGTACTGGTCCCGGCCCGCGGTGACGGTGCCGCCGCTGATCGCCAGCGAGTAGTCGGTCCCGAAGTCGAAGTTGCCTTCCTTCACGATCTTCCGCTGCCAGGCGGACCTGCCGGAGCGCAGGTCGATCGCCTGGAGCTGACGGCACTCGTCGACATCCGCGTGCAGGCGGTCCTTGCGGGCGAGGACGATCTTCCCGTCGGCCGAGACGTCGTGCGACGCGCGGCAGATCTCGGTGTCGAGCATCATCCGCCACTTCACCGTGCCGTCGACGACCGAATGGGCCGTGACCGTGCGGTACATGGCGGTGACGAGGGTGTCGCCGACCAGCCAGGGACCGAAGACGTCGCCGGTGAGCGTGGTGACGTCGATGTCGTTCTTACGGACCCACAGGACGGAGGCGTCACCGGGGGCGCGGCCCGCGTTGTAGCGGGCCTTGTCGGCGGCGTCCGGTGCGGGGGCCCCCGAGGGCCCTGCCGTCGGGGACGGCATCCCCGCGACGGTCGGGCTCGGGGAGGGCTTGGCGTCGGTGCCCCGGGAGCCCTCGCCGCCCGCCAGGGCGTACCAGGTCCCGCCGCCGACGGCGAGCAGCGCCGCCACGACGGCCGCGATCACGGCGGTCGTGCGGCGCTTCCCGCGTCCGGGCGGAGACGGCGGTGCCGACGGAGGCAACGCCGTGCCGGGGCCCCCGCCCCCGTGCGGATTCAGGCTTCCGTACGGCCCGTACGTCGGCGGGGGCGAGCCCGGTTGCTGCGGTGTCGTCATCGGATGCGGCCGGCCCTCACTTGCTGAAGGCCATCATCGTCTTGGTCTCCTTCTCCTCCGCGTCGTTCCGGGCGCTGACGCGCCCCGCCGCGACGACGAAGGTGCCGCCCGAGTAGACGTAGGCCGGGTTGTAGTAGTCGTCCTCGATCTCGGCCGTCGCCAGCGGGTGCTGCTGGAGGATCTTCGGGGTGCCGCCGGTCGGGGCGATCGTGGCGACCGCGCCGCCCTTGTCGTACATCGCCTTCATGTAGACCACGACCTCCGAGCCCTCCATGCGCAGCGGGGTGATCGTGCGCTCGGCGGGGGCGGCGGCGCGCCACTTCTGCTTGCCGGTGTTCAGGTCGAACGCGACGACGGCGTTGGCCTGGCGGTACTCGGAGTCCGTCGCCATGTAGAAGGTGCCGGCGTCGGCGGCCACGCCCTGGCAGCCCTGGAGGTTGCGCCCGAAGATGACGAACGCGCCGCCGCCGCAGTCGGGGGCGTACTTGTCGTTGCCGCCCTGGATCTGCGAACGGAGCTTGCCGTCGGGGGTGACGGCGAAGACGGTCCACTTCTTCTCGTCACGCTGCTGCGCGGAGACGACGAGCGGGTTCACCGAGTAGACCTTGTCGACCTCCCAGTTGGGCTGGAGCTTGAAGGTCCAGCGGGGCTTGCCCGTGTTCGGGTCGACCTCGCTGATCTGCTCCTGCTTCTTGCTGACGTCGCTCGTACGGCAGCTGGCCGCGGCGATCAGCTTCGCCCCGCCCGCGAAGGCGTACGGCTGGCACTGGCCGGCGGCCGGCTTGCCGAAGAGCGGCTTGCCGTCGGTGAGCGAGAAGCCCCAGGAGTTGTTGGTCCCGGCCGCCGTCACGGTGGTGCCGCTGATGGCGAGCGTGATGTCGGAGAGCGAGCTGAAGCCCGTGCCCTTGTCGAGCGTCTTCTTCCATCCCGCCTTGCCGGTCTTCAGGTTGACCTGCTGCAGGACGGTGCAGTCGGCGCGGTCGCCGGCCTTGTCGTTGATGCCGATGACGGTCGTGCCGTCGGCGGCGGGCTCGGGGGCCGCCGCGCACACCTCGAAGGGCAGGTCGAGGTGCCACTTGGAGGCGCCGTCGCTGAGGCCGAATCCGCTGATGCCCTTGTACATCGCCTTGGCGACGACGTCGCCGGTGACCCACGGACCGAAGACGTCGGCGCCGTTGCGGGGCAGGTCGACGTTGTTCTTGAGCAGCCAGTTGATCTTGGCCTCGCCGGGCTTGCGGCCGGCGTTGAGGTCGTCCTCGCCGTTGCGGCCCCCGCCGTCGCCGCTGCCGTCGCCCTGGTCGACGGACTCGGAGGGCTTCGGGGTGCCGCTGGTGGCGGTCGGCTTGGCGACCGGCTTGTCCTCGTCGTCACCGCTCAGCGCGAACCAGGTGCCGCCGCCGATGACGAGCGCGGCGGCCACGGCCGCCGCGACGACTACACCCGGCTTGCCCTTGAAGGGGTTCTTGCCGCCGGGGGCGGGCGCCGGGGCGGGGTAGCCGTACTGACCCGGCTGCTGGCCGTAGGGGCCGGGCTGCTGGCCGTACGGACCGGGCTGCTGGCCGTACGGACCGGGCTGCTGGGGGTAGCCGTAACCGGGCTGCGGCGGCTGGTTGTACGGACCCGGCTGCTGGGGATAGCCGTAACCGGGCTGCTGCGGCTGGCCGTACGGGCCCGGAGCGGCGGGCGGGGGCGTCTGCGGAGCCTGCGGTGCCTGCGGTGCCTGCGCCGGGGCCGGCGGAGCCTGGGGCGGCATCGGCGGGGCCTGCGGCGGCATCGGCGGCGGGTTCGGAGCCGGATTCTGGGCCGGACCCGACGCCGGGTTCTGAGGCGGGTTCTGAGCCGGGTTCTGGTTCGGATCCGGGTTCGGTGCGCCGAAGCCCGGCGGCTGGTTGCTGGGCGGCTGGGTCATCAGCGCGTTCCCCCTTGGTGTGAGCGGGTTTTCTTTCTACCACTCACGGGATGGCGCAAAAGCGACCGGTCCACCCCTTGTTCCCAAGGGAGGACCGGCCCGTGATGCCCTCGTTATGCGTTTCGCACGGCTTCTCTACGCATCCTCCGCCAATTCCAGCCAACGCATCTCCAATTCCTCACGTTCTCCCGCGAGTTCTCGCAGCTCGGCGTCCAACTTCGCGACCTTCTCGAAGTCGGTGGCGTTTTCGGCGATTTGGGCGTGGAGCTTGGCCTCCTTCTCGGAGACCTTGTCCAGCTGGCGCTCGACCTTCTGCAGTTCCTTCTTCGCGGCCCGGGCGTCGGCGGCCGAGAGACCGGGCTTCGCCTGCGCGGCCGTGGCGGCGGCCGGCGCGGGGACCGAGGCCTCGATCATCCTCTGCCGCCGCTCCAGGTACTCGTCGATACCGCGCGGCAGCATCCGCAGCGCCGCGTCGCCGAGCAGCGCGAACGTACGGTCGGTGGTGCGCTCGATGAAGAACCGGTCGTGGGAGATGACGACCATGGAGCCCGGCCAGCCGTCGAGGAGGTCCTCCAGCTGGGTCAGGGTCTCGATGTCCAGGTCGTTGGTGGGCTCGTCGAGGAAGAGGACGTTGGGCTCGTCCATGAGGAGGCGCAGCAGCTGGAGCCTGCGCCGCTCGCCGCCGGAGAGGTCGCCGACGGGCGTCCACTGCTTCTCCTTGGAGAAGCCGAACTGCTCGCAGAGCTGACCGGCGGTCATCTCGCGGCCCTTGCCGAGGTCGACCCGGTCGCGGATCTGCTGGACGGCCTCCAGGACGCGCAGCGTCGCGGGCAGTTCGGTGACGTCCTGGGAGAGGTAGGCGAGCCGTACGGTCTTGCCGACGACGATCCTGCCGTCCGCCGGCTGCTGCTCGCCCTGGCTGACGGCCGCGTCGGCGAGCGCCCGGAGCAGGGAGGTCTTCCCGGCGCCGTTGACGCCGACCAGGCCGATGCGGTCGCCGGGACCGAGCTGCCAGGTGAGGTGCTTGAGCAGCGTCTTGGGGCCGGCGGTGACGGTGACGTTCTCCAGGTCGAAGACCGTCTTGCCGAGGCGGGCGTTGGCGAACTTCATCAGCTCGGAGGTGTCGCGCGGCGGCGGCACGTCGGCGATCAGCTCGTTGGCGGCCTCGATGCGGTAGCGGGGCTTGGAGGTACGGGCGGGGGCACCGCGCCGCAGCCAGGCCAGCTCCTTGCGCATCAGGTTCTGCCGCTTGGTCTCCTCCGTCGCCGCGATGCGCTCGCGCTCGGCGCGCGCGAAGACGTAGTCGGAGTAGCCGCCCTCGTACTCGTGCACGTCACCGCGCTGCACGTCCCACATGCGGGTGCAGACCTGGTCGAGGAACCAGCGGTCGTGGGTGACGCAGACGAGCGCGGAGCGACGCTCCTGGAGGTGCTTGGCGAGCCAGGCGATGCCCTCGACGTCGAGGTGGTTGGTGGGCTCGTCGAGGACGAGCAGGTCCTGGTCCTCGATGAGGAGCTTGGCGAGCGCGATACGGCGCCGCTCGCCGCCGGAGAGGGGCCCGATGACCGTGTCGAGGCCCTGCTCGAAGCCGGGCAGACCGAGGCCGCCGAAGAGCCCGGTGAGGACGTCGCGGATCTTGGCGCTGCCGGCCCACTCGTGGTCGGCCATGACGCCGATGACCTCGTGCCGGATGGTGGCCTTCGGGTCGAGGGAGTCGTGCTGGGTGAGCACCCCGAGCCGCAGCCCGCCACTGTGCGTGACACGGCCGGTGTCGGCCTCCTCCAGCTTGGCGAGCATCCGGATGAGGGTCGTCTTGCCGTCGCCGTTGCGGCCCACGACACCGATCCGGTCACCCTCGGAGACGCCGAGCGAGACACCGTCGAGCAGGGCACGTGTGCCGTACACCTTGCTGACGGCCTCGACATTGACCAGGTTGACGGCCACTTTGACTCCTGTACGGGGGGATGGATCGACGTCCAAGGGTAGACGCCGGGCCGCGGGGACGGCGTCCAACGTTTCCCCGCCCGCCCGCGGAGCGCCCGGGGCCTGCTAGCAGCGGTTGAGGTTGCCGCTCCCCCCGGTGGTCTTGTCGGCGAAGACCCAGCCCTCGGTCTCCGTGCCCTCGATACGGGCGTAGATCCACTTGTTGCCGTGGGCGTTGGTGACGTAGCAGTGGTAGTAGACCTTCACGCCGTCCTTGACCGGGGACACCCAGCCGCAGTCCGCGTACGGCCCGGTGTAGAGGTGGGAGTTCTGGGACAGGTGTCCGTAGCCGTCGCTGCGGTTGGAGTGGGTCCAGCCGGTGCACGCCGTGGGGAGCGGGGTGGGCTCCTTCACGGTGGGGGTGGGCGTCGGCTTCGCGGACGTGGACGGCTTGGCGGACGCGGACGGGCTCACGGACGGCTTGCCCTCCGGTGTCGCCTGCGGGGGAGTCGGCCCGGTGGGAGTGGCGGAGCTCGTCGCGCCCGGGCCCATGGACGTCAGGTCGCCCGGGGAGGTCGGTTCGTCGCCGCCCGCGCCGCCGCCGGTACCGGACAGGTCGCCGTCGGCCGGCGCGTTCGCGGCGGGAGGCGCCGCCTGCGAGCCGCCGCCGCCCGGGTCGTCGCCGGTGTTCATGAGCGCGTAGGCGACGCCGCCGCCCACGAGGGCGGTGGCGACCGCGGCCGCGACGACGGTACGGGTACGGCGGCGCCGCGCGCGGACGACCTCGGTGCGACTCTCGGAGCGGCTCGCCTGCGGGGCGGCGGGTACGGGGGCCGGGTGCGGGAACTGCTGCGGGGCCGGCTGCGGGTACTGCTGCTGGAACGGTTCGGCGGCGGGTCCGAAGGCGCCGGGCGGTGCCTGTACGGGAGCGGGGGCCGGGGGCTGTACGGGTGCGGGTACGGGCCCGGGCGCGAGGTTCGTCGTTGCGTCCGTCGCCGCGCCCGGGGCCGTCACCGCGGCTGGGGCCGTCGTCCCGCCCGCGGCGACCGCCTCCAGCATCTCGCGGGCCCGCGCGGCGTCAGGGCGCTGCTCCGGCTCCTTGGCCATCAGCGCCCGCAGCACCGGACCGAGCGGTCCGGCGCGCCGGGGTTCGGGCAGCGGCTCGCCGACGATGGCCGCGAGCGTGGACCAGACCGAGGTGCGGCGGAAGGCGGAGGCGCCCTCCACGGCCGCGTACAGCGTCATGCCGAGCGCCCAGACGTCCGAGGCGGTCCCCGGCTGCCGGCCCTGCGCGCGCTCCGGCGGCAGGTAGTCGAGGGAGCCGACGATCTGACCGCTCTGGGTCAGCTTGGCCAGGGCCTCGTCGCCGGAGCGCTCCATGCTGGCGATGCCGAAGTCGGTGAGCACGACGCGCCCCCAGCCTCCGGCCGGGGAGCCCGTGCCGCTCGGCTCGCTGCGCTCCAGGAGCACGTTCCCCGGCTTGACGTCCCGGTGCAGGACCCCGGCCCGGTGGGCCGCGTCCAGCGCGTCCATCAGCCTGGCCCCGATCGCGGCCACCTCGCGCGGGTCCAGCGGGCCGTGCTCGGTCAGCACCTCGTCGAGGGAGGGGCCTTCGACCAGCTCCATGACGATGACGGGCAGCCCGCGCTCCTCGACGACGTCGTGCACGGTGACCACGCCGCTGTGCCGGATCCGGGCGGCGGCCTGCGCCTCGCGCTCCATCCGGACCCGCAGATCGGCGAGTTCGGCGGGGGAGGCGTCGGTGTAGGCCCGCAGGACCTTGACGGCGACCTCGCGGTTCAGCACCTGGTCCACGGCCCGCGCGACCACGCCCATGCCACCGCGCCCGATCATCGCGGTCACCCGGTAGCGCCCGCCCAGCACCTCGCCGACCAGCTCCGCGCCGTTCGCCCCCGTCACGTGTCACGCCCCGATCCGTCGTACGTCGTCGATGTCGCCCTGTGGAGGGACCAGCGTAGGCGTACGCGCGGGGGCGCCCTTCGACGGCCCCGGACCCGGGGACCGGGCCGGGCCCGGCCCATGCTCACGGATGGTGACGCTCCGTCAGTACGGTGCGGGTGTCAGGGAGTGCGCTGCCCCGGGATCCGCGCGCGGCCCGCCCGTTCGACGAGCAGCCATCCGACGAGAGCCATCGCGACGGCGGCGGGGGCGGTGACGCGGACGGCGATCAGGGTGGCCGCGTGGCCCTCCAGGAGGCCGCCGAAGCCGGTCATCGACAGGCCGAGCACGCCGAAGAGGGCGAGGGTGACGCCGAGGGCGGCGAGCGGGGCCGAGCCTGCGGGCGGGCGGTGGGCGGCGGGGCGTTCGAAGCGGCGGAAGGCAGCGACCAGCAGGCCGGTGACGACGGCCGCGGCGGCGATACGGAGAGGCACCTGGGCCCACCAGGCGCCGGTGGCGGGCCTGGGCAGCGTCATGTCGAGCGCGAGGAACACGCCGTACACGCCGAGCATGGCGGTCAGGTGCCACAGGAACGCGGTCATGGCGATCCCGTTGGCGGCGACGACCTTCCGCCAGACGCCGGCGCGGGCCGCGAACCGGGCGCCCGGGCCCTTCAGCAGCTCCACCGCGCCCACCAGCCAGAGGCCGTGCGCGAGCAGGGCGAGGGTCGGCGGAGCCATGTTGGAGACCTTCTCACCGGGCATCCCGACCATGGAGAGCGGATACGGCCCGAGGGCGACGAGGAGACCCGCGCCGAGCAGGCCGCACGCGGCGAGGGCGCCGGGGAGGCGGATCATGCCGTCGGCCCTGAGGAAGCCGAGCTGATGTACGGCCAGCCAGACGAAGGCGAAGTTGAGGAACTCGACGAACGGCACGCCCAGCGCGAACCGCAGGACGTCCACGGCGACCGCCCCGCCCGCGAGTGCCGCGAACGCGCCCCAGCCCCACCGCTCGTGCAGCTTCAGGAGCGGCGGCGTGAACGCCACCATCGCGAGGTAGATCCCGATGAACCAGAGCGGCTGGGTGACGAGCCGCAGCGCGACCCCGGTCAGCCCCCCGTCCGCGCCGAGGAGCTGGATCACGAGTGCGGCGCTCCCCCACACCGCGACGAACACCATCGTCGGGCGCAGGAGCCGCTGGAGCCGGGCGCGCAGGAAGGCGGCGTAGCCGGGGCGGGAGCGGTGGGCGAGGGCGTGGGAGAACCCGCCCACGAAGAAGAACACCGGCATGACCTGCAGCGCCCAGGTGACGGCCTGGAGTTCCGGTACGACGGCCAGCAGGTTGCCCACCTGCCCGTCGGCCTCCACGGCGGCCATCAGCCAGTGGCCGAGGACCACGACCCCGAGCGAGGCGACCCGCAGCAGGTCGACGTACCGGTCCCGCGTCGCGGGGGTGGCGGCGGCGAGTTCCCGAGCGCTGATTCCCATGCGGGTACGGTCCCGCCCGGGGGCGGGCCCCCGGCAGCGCTCGGATACTCAACTCGGCTCTGAGTACGGGCCGGCCGGGCCCACCTCGTGGACCACGGCCACGGCCACGCCCAGGGAGGGCTAGCGGACCGTCGCGCCCGGTGCCGGGGACGTGGCCGCGCGGGCCGTGCGGCAGGTGCCGGAGGCGATCAGGGCGTCGGCGACCGCGCGGGCCGCTTCCTCGTCCTTCACCAGGAACGCGGTCGTCGGGCCCGAGCCCGACACCAGGGCCGCCAGGGCGCCGGCGGCCGTGCCTGCCTCCAGGGTGGCGTTCAGGGCGGGCCGCAGGGAGACGGCGGCCGGCTGGAGGTCGTTGGCCAGGGCCCCGGCCAGCGCGGTCGTGTCGCCCGTGCGCAGGGCGTCCAGGAGCGCCGGGGAGGCGGCGGGCTCGGGGACGGCGACCCCTTCGGTGAGGCGGTCGAACTCGCCGAACACCACGGGCGTCGACAGCCCGCCGTCGGCGACGGCGAAGACCCAGTGGAACGTGCCGCCCACCGGCAGCTCCGTCAGCCGCTCGCCGCGGCCGAGGCCCAGCGCCGCGCCGCCGACCAGGCTGAACGGCACGTCGCTGCCGAGTTCGGCACAGATCTCCAGGAGTTCGGCGCGGGAGGAGCCGAGGCCCCACAGCGCGTCGCACGCGAGCAGGGCGCCCGCGCCGTCCGCGCTGCCGCCCGCCATGCCGCCCGCGACGGGAATGTCCTTGGCGATGTGGAGGTGGACGTCCGGGGAGATGCCGTGCCGTGCGGCGAGCAGCTCCGCCGCGCGCGCGGCCAGGTTGGTCCGGTCCAGCGGCACCTTGTCGGCGTCGCGGCCCTCGCAGGTGACCGTCAGTTCGTCGGCGGGCGTCGCGGTCACCTCGTCGTACAGGGAGACGGCGAGGAAGACGTTGGCCAGGTCGTGGAAGCCGTCGGGGCGCGCCGCGCCGACCGCCAGCTGGACGTTGACCTTGGCGGGCACCCGCACGGTGACGCTCACGCCTTCGCCTCCGCGATCCTGGCGAACTCCTCCACCGTCAGGGCCTCGCCCCGGGCCTGCGGGGAGATGCCCGCCTTGACCAGGGCCTCCTCCGCCGCCGCGGGCGAGCCCGCCCACCCGGCGAGCGCGGCCCGCAGGGTCTTGCGGCGCTGCGCGAACGCCGCGTCGACCACCGCGAAGACCTGCGCCTTCGACGCGGTCGTGGCGACCGGCTCCGTACGCCGGACCAGCGAGACGAGGCCCGAGTCGACGTTCGGCGCCGGCCAGAAGACGTTGCGGCCGATCGAGCCGGCCCGCTTCACCTCGGCGTACCAGTTCGCCTTCACCGACGGCACGCCGTACACCTTGTTGCCGGGCCCGGCCGCCAGCCGGTCCGCGACCTCCGCCTGGACCATCACGAGCGTGCGCTCGATCGTCGGGAAGCGGTCCAGCATGTGCAGCAGGACCGGCACGGCCACGTTGTACGGGAGGTTCGCGACGAGCGCGGTGGGCGCGGGGCCCGGCAGCTCCTGGACGTCCATCGCGTCGGAGTGGACCAGCGCGAAGTGGTCCTTCTTCGCCGGCAGCCGGGCCTCGATGGTGGACGGCAGGGCGCCCGCCAGGATGTCGTCGATCTCGACGGCCGTCACCCGGTCCGCCGCCTCCAGGAGTGCCAGGGTCAGCGAGCCGAGCCCGGGGCCCACCTCCACGACCACGTCGTCGGGGCGCACCTCGGCCGTGCGGACGATCCGCCGCACGGTGTTGGCGTCGATGACGAAGTTCTGGCCCTTCTGCTTCGTGGGCCGCACGCCGAGAGCGGCGGCCAGTTCACGGATGTCGGCGGGGCCGAGGAGGGCGTCGGGGCCTTCGGGGCCGGTGGTGGTGCTCACCGGTACAGCCTACGGCTCACTGGTGGAGCCTTCGGCCGCAGTGCGGCCAGGGGCTCGCGCCGCGCTGGACGTAGAGCTTCTTCGCCCGGTACGTCTGCTCCGAGGCCGACGCGTTCTGCGCGACCCCGCTGCCGCCGAGCGAGCGCCAGGTGCCGGGGTCGAACTGGTAGAGCCCGCCGTACGTCCCCGAGGGGTCGACCGCGTTCGGCCGGCCGCCGGACTCGCAGGCGGCGAGCGCGCCCCAGTCGAGCCCGTCCGCGCCCCCGACCGAGGTGGGCAGCGGCCGGGTGCCGACCCTCACCTTCCGGCTGACGGGCTCGCGGACGATCTCCTCGCCGGTCTTCCTCGGCTTCTGCCGGACCCCGTTGACGGTCCGCAGGCTGTACGTGACACGGCGCACGCCCTGGACGCCCTGCCGCTCGACGACCTCCATGCCCGCGAAGAGCTCCGGGTCACGGCTCCGCTCGACCGCGTACGGGATCGGCTCCTCGCGGATCTGCCGGGTGCCGGTGATCCGCAGGACGGTGATCGTCTGGCCGTCGCGCGGGAAGGAGCCGGGCGGTACGGAGGTGGTGTCCTGGCCGGAGAGGGTGATCCCGGCCTCCTCGACGGCCTCGCGGACGGTGGCGGCGTTGGTGCGCAGGGTCCGTTCGCGGCCGTCGGCGAGGAGGGTGACGGTCCGTTCGGTGCGGACGTCGAGGGCGAGGCCCCGGCGGGAGATGGGGGCTGTGCGGGAGACGGAGAGGTACGCGCCCTCGGCCCGTACGCCGAGCTGGCGCAGGGCGCCGTCGACGGTCCTGGCGGTGGTCCACACCTGGCGGCGCTGTCCGTCGAGGGTGAGGGCGACGGGCCGGCCGTAGCGGACGACGACCTCGTCGCCGCTGGTCAGGGCCGCGTCAGGGGCGGGGGCCACGATGTCGTGCGAGCCGACGGCGAGGCCCTCGTCCGCGAGCAGCTCGTCGACGTCGTCGGCGAAGGTGTGCAGCGTGCGCGGGACGCCGTCGACGGAGAGCCGGATCGCCTTGTCGTTGGCGACGAAGGCGCTGGTGCCGCCCGCCAGGAAGGCGACGACGAGGGCCTGCGGGACGATGCGCCGCAGGCTCTCGCCGGGGCCCGGCCTGGCCTTGCGTCGGCGGGCCGCGCGCCGGGCCTCGGCGCGCGTGCCCTGGACCGGTACGAGTACGGCCGCCTGCGTCGGCTGCTCGTGGACGGGCACGGGCGGCGGCCCGGCAGGCGCCGCCCTCCGCCCGGCTCGGTGACTGCCCTGGGAAGTGCTCACGAGGCCGGGACCCTAGCCCCGGCGGTGATCACTCTCCAAAACGACCCGACTACTACACGTAACCGTTATGGATCGGTGACCGAAATCAGTAGTCGAAGGCGGTCGCCGTGTTCACGGCGATCGCCTCGCAGAGCTCCTCCTCCGTGATCCCGCGCACGGCGGCCATCGCGCGGACGGTGACCGGGATGAGGTACGGCGCGTTCGGCCGGCCCCGGTACGGCGCCGGGGTCAGGAACGGGGCGTCCGTCTCGACCAGGACGAGGCCCAGCGGGGCGACCGCGAGGGCGTCGCGCAGGGGCTGCGCGTTCTTGAAGGTCATGTTGCCGGCGAAGGACATGTAGTAGCCCTTCGCGGCGCAGATCTCCGCCATCTCGGCGTCGCCGGAGTAGCAGTGGAAGACGGTCCGCTCCGGCGCGCCCTCCTCGTCGAGGACCCGCAGGACGTCGGCGTGGGCCTCGCGGTCGTGGATCACGAGCGCCTTGCCGTGGCGCTTGGCGATCTCGATGTGCGCCCGGAAGGAGCGCTCCTGGGCCGCCATGCCCTCGGGGCCGGTGCGGAAGTGGTCGAGCCCGGTCTCGCCGACGGCCCGTACGTACGGCAGGGCGGCGAGGCGGTCGATCTCGGCGAGCGCGTCGTCCAGGGCGGCGTCCCCGCCCGCCTCGCGGGCGCCCTGACGCGACCAGCCGTCAGGGTCCCCGAGCACGATCCTGGGGGCCTCGTTGGGGTGCAGGGCGACGGCGGCGTGCACGTGGTCGTGGGCGGCCGCGGTCTCGGCGGCCCACTGGGAGCCCTTGATGTCACAGCCCACCTGGACGACGGTCGTGACCCCGACGGCGGCGGCCTTGGTGAGGGCCTCCTCGACGGTGCCGGACTGCATGTCCAGGTGCGTGTGGGAATCCGCCACCGGGACCGGGAGCGGTTCGGGCAGCGGCGGCGGGGCGTCCTTCGAACTCATGGCCCCGATCGTACGAGGGGCCATGGGTTCACGGTCGGACGGCCGGCGCGCGCGGAGGGCGGCCGACGGTCAGTGCTTGCGCTGGAACCGCTGCATGAAGTTCGAGAGCCGGCCCCGGGTCTCCTCCGTGATGTGCACGGGACCGGGAACGTCCCCCGCGCCCGGCGCCGGGCCCTCCTCGCGCTCCAGGTCCTGCCCGATCGGTCCCGCGAGGCCGATCGGTCCGGCCGGGGTGGCCGGCCTGTGCGGTGTTCCGGGCACGTTCCGGTGCTGGGCCTGTTCCCACGAGTCCAGGACCGAGGAGACCTGCCCCGCGCGCATGATGCGCACGACGTGTCCGCCGCAGTTCATGCAGGTCGGACTGGACAGCGGCGAGGGAACCCGCTCACCACCGGCCTTGTAGACGATGAATTCATGGCCGGCGGCGTCGACGTGGTGCTCGATGTCGTACGCCTGCTCCCAGCCGTACCCGCAGCGCATGCAGGCAAAGGCGTACGCCTCGTGGGCGACGGGTATGCCGGTGCCGGTGATCTCACTCATGCCAGCTCCTCTCCACCGACCAGTGGACGCCTTTTCGGGCCGGAGCGCATCAGCGCCGGACGAACCATGGAACGTCCTTTTGCGTTCCCTTGCCCTCAGGCCCTCAGGAGGCCCGCCGCGCGGGTTTCGCTTTGCTTTTCACGATAGCTCTTTACCTTTTGCGGGGCTCGCCCCAGCCGCGTTCTTTGCCGCGACGACGGCATCGAACACCTCGCGCTTGGGAAGGCCCGCGTCGGCGGCGACCGCCGCGATGGCCTCCTTGCGCCGCTCCCCCGCCTCCTCGCGCACCCGCACCCTGCGCACCAGTTCCTCGGCGTCGAGTTCGGCGGGCGCTGCCTCGGGGGCGCCCTCGACGACGACGGTGATCTCACCCCGTACGCCCTCGGCCGCCCACGCCGCCAACTCGCCCAGGCCGCCGCGCTTGACCTCCTCGTACGTCTTGGTCAGCTCGCGGCAGACGGCGGCGCGGCGCTCGGCGCCGAAGACCTCGGCCATCGCGGCGAGCGTGTCGTCGAGCCGGTGCGGGGCCTCGAAGTAGACGAGGGTCCTGCGCTCGTCGGCGACCTCGCGCAGCCGCCCGAGCCGCTCGCCGGCCTTGCGCGGCAGGAAGCCCTCGAAGCAGAAGCGGTCCACGGGCAGCCCGGAGAGGGCGAGCGCGGTCAGCACGGCGGAGGGCCCGGGGACGGCGGTGACCTTGATGTCCTGCTCGACGGCGGCGGCGACCAGGCGGTAGCCGGGGTCGGAGACGGACGGCATGCCCGCGTCGGTGACCAGGAGCACCCGCGCGCCGCCGGCGAGCGCCTCGACCAGCTCGGGCGTACGGGCGGACTCGTTGCCCTCGAAGTACGAGACGACCCGGCCCGAGGTGTGCACGCCGAGGGCGCGGGTCAGGCCGCGCAGCCGCCGGGTGTCCTCCGCCGCGACGATGTCGGCGGTCTCCAGCTCGGCCGCGAGCCGCGGCGGGGCGTCCGCGATGTCCCCGATGGGAGTCCCTGCAAGTACCAGCGTTCCTGTCACATGGGTCATCCTCGCAGCCCGGAGAGGCGACGTGCACAGGCGCGTTCCCTACGATGGCGCGGTGACCAGTACCGCACCCGAGACCCTGCAGGGTCAGCGCGCCGTGGAAGAGCCTCCGTCGTGGCAGCAGCGTCTGCGGCGCTTCGGCTACACACCCCCCGCGGGACGCGCCGCCGGACCGGGGCTGCGGGAGCGTCTCGTACCGCCGTACACGCGCCCCTCGCAGCGGACGTGGTCGCTGCTCGGGCTCTCCCGGGGCGCCGGTGACCGGGTGTGGCGGCTGGCCGCCTGGGGCGGTCCGCTGCTCGTCGCGCTGCTCGCGGGCGCCTTGAGGTTCTGGAACCTGGGCAAGCCGCACGCGGTGATATTCGACGAGACGTACTACGCCAAGGACTCCTGGGCGCTGATCAACCAGGGCTACGAGGGGGCCTGGCCGAAGGACATCGACAAGTCGATCCTGGCCGACCCCGACTCGGTCCTGATCCCCACCGAGCCCGGCTATGTCGTCCATCCGCCGATGGGCAAGTGGGTCATCGGTCTCGGCGAGAAGATCTTCGACTTCACGCCGTTCGGCTGGCGGTTCATGGTGGCGCTGCTCGGCACGCTGTCCGTGCTGATGCTGTGCCGGATCGGGCGGCGGCTGTTCCGCTCGACGTTCCTGGGGTGTCTGGCCGGTCTGCTGCTCGCGGTGGACGGCCTGCACTTCGTGATGAGCCGGACGGCGCTGCTCGACCAGGTCCTGATGTTCTTCGTGCTCGCCTCGTTCGGCTGTCTGGTCGTGGACCGCGACTGGGCGCGCCGGAGGCTGGCGGGGGCCCTGCCCGTGGACGGGGAGGGCGTCCTGCGGCCGGACGCGGCGGTCGCGGAGACGCTGCGGCTCGGCTGGCGGCCGTGGCGGATCGCGGCGGGGGTGTCGCTGGGGCTCGCGGCGGGGACCAAGTGGAACGGTCTGTACGTGATGGTCGCCTTCGGGCTCCTCACGGTGCTGTGGGACGTGGGCGCCCGGCGCACGGCGGGCGCGTTCCGCCCGTACGCGGCTGTGCTGAGGCGCGACCTGATCCCGGCGTTCGTCTCGGTGGTGCCGGTCGCGATCGCCACGTACCTGGTCACGTGGACGGGCTGGATCGTCACGGACAAGGGGTACTTCCGCAACTGGGCTGCGGAGCAGGACAAGGTGAACGGCGGCGGCTTCTGGTCGTGGCTGCCGGACTGGCTGCGGAGCCTGTGGCACTACGAGAGCGAGGTCTACACGTTCCACGTGGGCCTGAACTCGCCGCACACGTACGAGTCGAACCCCTGGAGCTGGATCGTCCTGGGCCGCCCGGTCTCGTACTTCTACGAGTCCCCGGCCCCCGGCCGGGCCGGCTGCCCGGCGACGGCGACGGAGAAGTGCGCCCAGGAGGTCCTGGCCCTGGGCACGCCCCTGCTGTGGTGGGCGGCGTGCTTCGCGATCCTGTACGTCCTGTGGCGCTGGTTCTTCCGCCGGGACTGGCGCGCGGGCGCCATCGCGTGCGGGATCGCGGCGGGCTGGCTGCCGTGGTTCCTCTACCAGGAACGCACCATCTTCCTTTTCTACGCGGTGGTCTTCGTCCCGTTCCTCTGTCTCGCGGTGACGATGATGATCGGCGCGATGATCGGCCCGGCGGGTTCCTCGGAAAGGCGCCGGACGTTCGGGGCGGTGGCGGCGGGCGTTCTCGTTCTCCTCATCGTCTGGAATTTCATCTACTTCTGGCCGCTGTACACGGGAACGGCGATTCCGCTGGATCAGTGGCGCAACCGGATGTGGCTCGACACGTGGGTATAGCGGGGGAATGACAGGGAGAGGGCGCGGCCGTCGACCGCGCCCTCTCCTTTACTCCGCGTGTGCCCACTGCACGGCGGTGCCGTAGGCGACGTACAGGTCGGTGTACATCCCGACCGCGATGATCGATACACCCAGCACACCGTCGGCGCCGTACCCACTCGCCCGGTGCTGCATGCTCAGCACGGCCTCCATCGGGGTCGCCCTCTTGTCTCCGGCGGCTATGCCCAGAACTGTGTGCGGATGGGGCGGTGCGTCCAGAGTCGCCGAGTAGAAGCCGATGCCGGCCTCGCCGGCGGCCTCGTCCCTCCGGAGCAGTTCCTCGCGTTCCTTCTTGATCTTTCGGTCCATGCCGCCATCCTCTCGCGACGCGCACGCGCGTTCGGCTGATGTCGAGTGACAGCGCCCGACCCGAGTGCTTGACTGAATGAGCCTGTGGGGCTGTTGGGGCTTCTGGGGAGGGGAACCACAGAGATGCGCAGTGGTACGAAGGTTGCGATCGCCGGCGGGGTCTTCGTCGTCGTGGCGGGCGGTGTCGGCTACGGGGGCTACAACCTCTGGCAGGGCGTCAGCGGAGGCTCCGGCGGAGGCGTTTCCGCCGCCTCGTCGGAGGAGAGACGCTCCGGTCCCGTCACCGAGGACGAAGTCACCGCCACGGCGAAGGACTTCCTGGCCGCCTGGGCGGCGGGAGAGTCCGAGCGGGCCGGACAGCTGACCAACAACCCTGTCGATGCCGGGCCCGTCGTGGCCGGCTTCGCGGAGGGCGCGAAAGTCTCCGGGGCCGAGATCACGCCCGGCGCTCCGGTCGGCCCGAAGGTTCCGTTCACGGTGAAGGCGACCATCACGTACGAGGGGCAGTCCAAGCCCTGGACGTACACGTCCGAACTGACCGTGGTGCGCGGGCTCTCCACCGGGCGGCCGCTCGTGGACTGGAAGCCGGCCGTCATCCACCCCCGGCTCACCAAGGGCGGGACCCTGCGCACCGGCCCCGCGAAGACCGGCGCGATCCAGGCCGTCGACCGCAAGGGCGTCGAGCTGACGGCGGAGAAGTACCCGTCGCTCGGGCCCGTCCTGGCGCAGCTCCGCGAGAAGTACGCGGCGCGGACCGGCGGGGAGCCGGGCGTGGAGACCTGGATCGAGTCGGAGACGGAGAACGTCCCGGACATCACCCTCGCCACCCATGTGAAGGGCCGGCCCGGGCGCCTGGAGACGACCATCGACGCCGCGGCGCAGGCGGCGGCCGAGCGGAGCGTGAAGCAGTACGAGCAGGCGTCGGTGGTGGCGGTCCAGCCGTCCACGGGCGCGATCCGGGCGGTGGCCAACAACCCGGCGACCGGCTTCAACGCGGCGTTCGAGGGCAAACAGGCCCCCGGCTCCACCCTGAAGATCCTCACCGCGGCGATGCTCCTGGAGAAGGGGCTCGTGACGGCGGACGGGCCCGCGCCGTGCCCGCAGGAGGCCCGCTACTACACCCGTACGTTCCACAACCTCGACAACTTCGCGCTCGGCACCGTCCCGTTCAAGCGGAGCTTCGCCAAGTCCTGCAACACGGCCTTCATCAAGCTGATCGACGACGTGGACGACGACTCCGCGCTCGGCAAGGAGGCCCGGGACGTCTTCGGGATCGGCCTCGACTGGAAGACCGGCGTCGTCACCGCCGACGGGTCCGTCCCCGAGGAGACGCAGGGCGCGGCGGCGGAGCAGTACATCGGGCAGGGCACCGTGCAGATGAACGCCCTCAACATCGCCTCGATCACCGCCACCGCGAAGTACGGCACCTTCAAGCAGCCGTTCCTGGTGTCGAAGGAGCTGGACGGGCGGACCTTCGCCCAGGCCTCGCGCTCCCTGCCCGAGTCGGTGTCGAGCCAGCTGCGCGCCATGATGCGGGCGGCGGCGACCGGTGAGGGGACGGCCGCGAAGGCGATGGCCTCGGTCGGCGGGGCCAAGGGCGCGAAGACGGGGTCGGCGGAGGTCGACGGCCAGGCCACCTCCAACAGCTGGTTCTCCGGCTACTCGGACGACCTCGCGGCCGCCGCCGTCGTCCAGTCCGGCGGCCACGGCGGCGACGCGGCGGGGACGGTGGTGGCGAACGTGCTGCGGGCGGGGTGAGACTTCTTACGCCTCGGGGAATGCAGTCGCGTGGCCCCTACACGGAACGCTAGCGTGCGGGCCATGAGCTCTCAGGAACCCCAAGCGCACCCCCGGTTCGCCGACGCCCTGCGGGAGCTGGGCCTCGACGTCGAGATCCGCGGTTTCCCGGACGGGACCCGGACGGCCGCCCAGGCGGCCGAGGCGATCGGCTGCGAGGTGTCCGAGATCGTCAAGTCGCTGATCTTCGCGGCGGACGGGGTCCCGGTACTCGTGCTGATGGACGGCTCCTCGCGGGTCGACGTGGAGCGGGTGCGCGCGGAGCTGGGCGCCGGGACGGTGACGCGGGCCGACGCGAAGGTCGTACGGGAGACGACCGGGTACGCGATCGGCGGTGTCCCGCCGTTCGGGCACCTCACCCGGACGCGGGTGCTGGCCGACCGGGGGCTGCTCGATCACGGCGTGGTGTGGGCGGCCGCGGGCACCCCGCACACCGTCTTCGCGCTGGACCCGAAGTCCCTGATCGCCCACGCGGGCGGGGCGCTGGTGGACGTGCGCGAGAGGCCGGCCGCGTGACGCCGCTGGTCGTCGCGGCCGTCCTGCTCGCCGCCGTGACGCACGCCGCGTGGAACGCGATGGCCCACACCGTCCGCGACCAGCTGCTCTCCTTCACGCTGATATCCGGCGGCGGCGCGCTGATCGGCGGTGCCACGGCCTTCTTCGTGCCGCTGCCGGCGTCCGGGGCGTGGCCGTACCTGATCGCCTCCGCCGTCCTGCACGTGGGCTACATGGTCCTGCTCATGCGGTCGTTCACGCTGGGCGACTTCGGGCAGATGTACCCGATCGCCCGCGGCACGGCCCCGCTGGCCGTGACCGTGCTCGCTGCGGTCTTCGTCGACGAGATCCCCGACACGTGGCAACTCACCGGAGTGGCCTTCGCCTGCGCGGGTCTGACGGGCCTGGCCCTCTGGGGCATCCGGGGCTCCGGCCGGCGACCGGACTGGGCGGCGCTGCTCGCGGCCGGGGCGACGGGCCTGGCCATCGCCGGCTACACCGTCGTCGACGGCGTCGGGGTGCGCGCCTCGGGAACCCCGCTCGGCTACATCGCGTGGCTGATGGTCCTGGAGGGCCTGGCCATCCCGGCGTACGCCCTGTGGACCCGCCGCGCCGCCCTGCTCCCCCAGCTCCGCCCGTACGCGGCGCGGGGACTCCTCGGCGCGGGCCTGTCGGTCGCCGCGTACGGCCTGGTCCTGTGGGCCCAGACGAAGGCGCCGCTCGCGCCGGTCGCGGCGCTGCGGGAGTCCTCGATCATCGTGGGGGCGGCGATCGGGGCCGTGTTCCTCAAGGAGCGCTTCGGGGGGCCGAGGATCGCGGCGGCGGGGCTGATGGTGGTGGGCATCGGGCTGATGCTGACCACGGCCTGAGGCCAGGTGTCAGCGCAGGTCGTGCCGCATCAGGATCCGGGGGTGACCGGCCAGCACCGAGGTGGTGTCGGCGACGTGGACGAACCCGGCCCGCTCGAAGTTCTTCCGCAGCCCGGCGTACGCCATGGTCGGATCGACCTTGGCGTCCCCGTTGTCGAGGGGGTACGCCTCGACCGCCGGCGCGCCCTGGGCGCGGGCGAACTCGACCGCCCCCGCGATGAGGGCGTGCGAGATGCCCTTCTTCCGGTGGCCGGGGCGTACCCGGACGCACCAGAGCGACCAGACCGGCAGATCGTCGACGTGCGGGATCTTCCGGCTGCGCGCGAACGAGGTGTCCGCCCGCGGCGCCACGGCGGCCCAGCCGACCGGCTCGTCGGCGTCGTAGGCGACGACCCCGGGGGGAACCCTGTCGCGGCACAGCTCGGCGACGTACTCGCCCCGGGCCGGTCCGCGCAGCTCGTTGTTGAGCTTGGACGGGATCCGGTAGCTCAGACACCAGCAGACGTTGGACGTGGGCGACTTCGGACCGAGCAGGGTCCGGACGTCCTCGAAGACGGACGCAGGACGAACCTCGATGCTCATGTCTCCACGATGGCACGGTGCACGGACACCGGCCGCCCTGCGACGGCTCAGGCCCCCTGGTCGAGGGCCGTGCGGACCGCGCGGACCAGGGCCTGGGCCCGGGGGTCGGCCGTCACGGTCTTGCGCATGCCGTTCGTGACGTAGCCGAACGCGAGGGAGGACTCCGGGTCGGCGAAGGCCAGCGAGCCGCCCCGGCCCGGGTGGCCGAAGGACGTGGGGCCGAGGAGCGGGGAGGCCGGGCCGTGGAGCATGTGGCCGAGGCCGAAGCGGGTGCCCACCATCAGGACCCGGTCGGGGCCCGCGGACTCCTCGGTGCGGGCGAGGGTCAGGGTCGCCGGGGCGAACAGGCGGGGGCCGCCGTCGACCGGGCCGAGGGTGGAGGCGTAGAACCGGGCCAGCGCGCGGGCCGTGGAGACTCCGGCGGAGCCGGGCAGTTCGGCCGCGCGGTACGCCGGGTCGTTCTCGTCGGGCTTGGGGTCGATCGCCCCGAAGGCGCGCCGGGTCAGGGAGCCGGGGTCGCGGTAGGCCTCGGTGACGGCGCGCCTGGGGCGGAGCTTCAGGGCGCCGCTGCCGGCGGGTTCCCGCTCCTCCACCGGGCCGAGGCGGCCGACCCGCCCCGCCTCTTCGGGCGGCAGGCCTATCCAGAGGTCCAGGCCGAGCGGGCGGGCCATCTCCTCGGCGACCCAGCGGCCGATGGTGCGGCCGGTGACCCGGTGGACGAGGCCGGAGAGCAGCCAGCTGAAGGTGTGCGCGTGGTAGCCGTGGGCCGTGCCCGGCTCCCAGGCCGGTGCCTGCGCGGCGATCGCCGCCTGGGCGGTCGCCGGGTCGATCGCCTCCGCGAGCGTCAGCGGCCGGTCCAGGACCGGTACGCCCGCCCGGTGCGCGAGGAGCTGCCGTACGCTCACCCGCTCCTTGCCCGCGGTCTTGAACTCCGGCCAGTACGTGCCGACCGGCGCGTCCAGGTCCAGCTGGCCGCGCTGGTGGAGCAGCAGCGGCACGGCGGCGGCCACGCCCTTGGTGGCCGAGCGGACGACCTGTGCGGTGTCGACGGCCCAGGGGATCTCGCCGTCGACGTCGCGGGTCCCCGCCCACAGGTCGACGACCTTGACGCCGTCGCGGTAGACGGAGACCGCCGCGCCCCGCTCGCCGCGCTGCTCGAAGTTGCGCAGGAACGCGTCCCTGACCGGCTCGAATCCCGCCGCCACCGTGCCCCGGACGTCCACGTCCCACACTCCTTCTCGCTCGTACCCCCATGGTGCAACGTCGGTCCCAGGCCGCCGATTCCGGGGGTCGGAACGGTCAGGCGACGGGGCGGGGCACGAAGCCGTAGGGAAGTTCCAGGCGGTTGCGCGCCATCAGCTCCTCGTCGGCGAGGACGTCGGCCGTGGGTCCGTCCCCGGCGATCACGCCCTCGCTGAGGATCACCGAGCGCGGGCAGAGCTCCAGTGCGTACGGCAGGTCGTGGGTGACCATGAGGACGGTGACGTCCAGGGAGCGCAGGACGTCCGCGAGCTCGCGGCGGGAGGCCGGGTCGAGGTTGGAGGAGGGCTCGTCCAGGACGAGGATCTCCGGCTCCATCGCGAGGACGGTCGCGACCGCCACCCGCCGCCGCTGCCCGAACGACAGATGGTGCGGCGGCCGGTCCGCGAACTCCGCCATGCCGACGCGCTCCAGGGCCCTGACCACCACGGCCTCCAGCTCGGCGCCCCGCAGCCCCGCGGCCGCCGGGCCGAACGCGACGTCCTCGCGGACGGTCGGCATGAAGAGCTGGTCGTCCGGGTCCTGGAAGACGATCCCGACGCGGCGCCGGATCTCGGCCAGGTTCCGCTTCTCGACCGCCAGTCCGGCGACGGCGACCGTGCCCGCGCCGCCGGTGAGGATGCCGTTGAGGTGGAGGACGAGGGTCGTCTTGCCCGCGCCGTTGGGGCCGAGCAGCGCGACCCGCTCGCCGTGTTCGACGGTCAGGTCGACGCCGAAGAGGGCCTGGTGGCCGTCGGGGTACGCGTACGCCAGGCCACGGACGTCGAGGGAGGGGGCGGTGGTCATCGGAGAGTCCATCCCAACAGGCAGATCACGAGTGCGGCGGCGGGCAGGGCGGCGGCCCGCGCCCACTGGGTCCGGGTGGCGGCCACCTCGTCGATGACCGGCATGGAGCCCGCGTACCCCCGGCTGACCATCGCGAGGTGGACGCGCTCACCGCGCTCGTAGGAGCGGATGAAGAGCGCCCCCGCGGACTTGGCGAGGACGCCCCACTGGCGCACGCCCTTCGCCTCGAAGCCACGGGAGCGGCGGGCGACGGACATCCGGCGCATCTCGTCCGTGATGACGTCGCCGTACCGGATCATGAAGGAGGCGATCTGGACGAGCAGAGGCGGGAGCTTCAGCCGCTGGAGGCCGAGGAGCAGCTCGCGCAGTTCGGTGGTGGCGGCGAGGAGTACCGAGGCGGCGACGCCGAGGGTGCCCTTGGCGAGGACGTTCCAGGCGCCCCACAGGCCGGGGACGGAGACGGAGATCCCGAGGATCTCCGTCTGCTCGCCCGGGACCACGAAGGGCATCAGGAAGGCGAAGGCCACGAACGGGATCTCGATCAGGAGGCGGCGCAGGACGAACCCTGCGGGGATCCGGGCGTACGCCGCCACGCCGCCGAGCAGGACGGCGTAGCCCCCGAAGGCCCAGACCGCCTCGCGGGGCGTGGAGACCACGACCACCACGAAGGCGAGGACGGCGGCGAGCTTGGTGTGCGGGGGCAGCCCGTGCACCGGCGAGACCCCCCGCCGGTACAGCTTGTGCGTGTGCCCCGCTCCCATGTCAGACCTGGGCTCCCGAGGAGTTCCTGCGGCGGCGCACGGCCCAGAAGGCACCGGTGCCGACGGCGAGCGTCACGCCGACGCCGATCACGCCCGCCAGGCCGCCGGACAGCCGGGCGGTGTCGATGCCCTTGACGCCGTAGTCGGCGAGCGGGGAGTCGGCGGCCGCGTGCTCCTCGACGTTCTTGTCGAAGCCCTTGTCGGCGGCGACCTTCTCCAGGCCGTCCGGGCTCGCGGAGGCGTAGAAGGAGACGAAGCCGGCGAGGAGCAGCGCGGCTGCCACGCCGCCGAGCCAGAACTTCTTCGGCGAGCGGGCGGCGACCGGCGCGAAGTCGCGGGCCGGCGCGTCGACCAGTTCGCCGCCGACGCGCAGCTTGAGCGGGGCGGTGAGCCCGCGGGCGCCGTACACGAGGTCGGGGCGGACGGCGACGACCGCGCCGACGGTGAGCATGGTGATGGCGGCCTCGCCGATGCCGATGAGGGTGTGCACGCCGACCATGGCGGTGAGCACCTTGCCCAGCGGTACGTCGGTGGTGCCGCCGATCGCGTAGACGAGGGTGAAGGCGGCGGCCGACGCGGGTACGGAGACGAGGGCGGCCACGAAGGAGGCGACGGTCACCGAGCGGCGGGTACGGGGCAGGACGAGGACGAGTCCGCGGAAGAGCGCGTACGCGACGAGGACCGTGACCACGCCCATGACGGTGATGTTCACGCCGAGCGCGGTGAGTCCGCCGTCCGCGAAGAGGATGCCCTGCATCAGCAGGACGACGGCGATGCAGAGCACACCGGTGTACGGCCCGACGAGTATCGCGGCGAGCGCGCCGCCGAGCAGATGTCCGCTGGTCCCGGCGGCGACCGGGAAGTTCAGCATCTGTACGGCGAAGATGAACGCGGCGACGAGGCCGGCCAGCGGCGCCGCCCTGTCGTCCAGTTCGCGGCGCGCTCCGCGCAGGCTGACGGCGACGGCGCCGGCGGCGACGACACCGGCGACGGCCGATACGGGGGCGTTGATGAATCCGTCAGGTACATGCACGTCCCGAATGATGAGCGCTCCTGCAAAGGACTTGCAAGAGCGCACAGGTCACAGAAGCGCAGCTTCCCCCGTGCAGATGAGGGAAAATATGGGACATTAGGGGATAAGTAAGACGAGTGTGAGGAGTGGCTCGATGTCCCCCACCGCGGAAGGCCATGAGATCCAGGACCACGCCAAAGGCCGGATCATCAGCGACGCCCCACTCTCCCGCCCCGTCCCGGTCGCCCTCCGCTACGACCCCGGGCCGGAACCCGCCACCGTGCGCTTCGCCTTCCCCGGCAACATCGAGTGGTCCTTCCCGCGCGACCTGCTCGAAACGGGGATGCGGGCCCCGGCCCGCCGCGGCGACGTGAGCGTCTGGCCCTGCGGCCGGGTGCAGACGGTGGTCGAGTTCCACACGGCCGACGGGGTCGCGGTCGTCCAGTTCGACACCACCGCCCTGCTCCGCTTCCTCAAGCACACCTACGCGGTCACCGCCTCGATAGCCCCGTAGAGTGCGGTCGTCATTCCTGACGATCATGGGGGATCCACTTGAGGAAAAGACTGTGGGGGGCGCTCGGTGCCGCCCTTCTGGCCCTGTCCGGGGCATCGGTGTCCGGCACCACGGCGCAGGCCGCGCCCGCCGCGGCGACACCGCCTCCGGGAACGAACCTGCAGGTCATGAGCTGGAACATGTGCGGCGTCGAGCGGTGGGGATGCACCGGCACCGGCACGGCGGCCGAGAAGTCCGACGTGGTCAAGCAGTACGTGCAGAGCAACTACGTGCAGGCCGTCCTGCTCCAGGAGGTCTGCGCGAGCGGCCTCGACGACCTGATGACCAAGCTCGGCCCGGGGTGGAGCAAGAGCTTCGCGCCGTACCACTGGTCGCAGAACGGCGTACGGACCCCGAGCCCCTGCGCGACCGGCGCCGGCTCCGACCCGAACGACCTCGCGGGCACCGCGATCGTGGCCAAGGCCGGCCTCACGGACGCCAAGGAGTACCCGACGACCCAGCCGTGGACCGGCCTCACCCGGCCGTTCCAGTGCGCGACGGCGACGTACTTCGGCGTACGGCTCTGCGCCGTCCACGTGTCGACGAAGAACGCCAACCCCGACCACCCGGACTGGGACTACCGCGACGACCAGCTGGCGGAGATCAAGCAGGTCGTCTCCGGCTTCCCGAAGGTGGTCTTCGGCGGCGACTTCAACGCGAGCCCGCCGGACCGGCCGGGCAACCCGGACGTCTGGATCTGGCCGGCCGGGCTCTACTCCCAGGGCGAGGGCACCCCCGGTTACCGGGAGTGCGACCAGCAGGGGGCGGTCCGCGACGGCCGCGACACCCACGACGGCGGCTGGAAGCTCGACCACCTGTTCAGCAGCGAGGCACGCCGCTGGTGCGTGGTCGCCGACACCCCACGCTCGGACCACCACGTCCTCGTCGAGAGCGTGACGATCACGCCCCCGGCGGCCTGAGGCACCGGTCCGCGAGAGCCCCGGACGCGACCGCGCCGTCACCGTGTCGGTCTCGACACGATGACGGCGCGGTGCCGCGTCGGCTCCCCGTCCCCACGGGTCCCGGCGCGGTCCGGGGCGTACTCTCCTCCGCTCAAGGAGCGGCCCCGGAGTCTCTCAGGCGACTCAGACCCGCACGAGCTCGCGCTCCGGGTCCTGCGGCCCCTCGGCGTCCTTCGCCGCCAGGCCCTCGCCCTCCACGTCCACGTTGGGCAGCGCCCTGTCCAGCCACTTCGGCAGCCACCACGCCTTGTGGCCGAGCAGCGCGAGCACCGCCGGGACGATCGCCATGCGGACCACGAACGCGTCGAAGAGGACGGCGACGGCGAGACCGAAGCCGATCATCTTGATCATCTGGTCGGTCATGCCGATGAATCCGGAGAAGACCGCGATCATGATCACCGCGGCGGCGGTGACCACCCGGGCGCTGTGCCGGAAGCCGGTCACGATCGTCTCGCCGGGCCGCTCCCCGTGGACGTACGCCTCGCGCATCCGGGTGACGAGGAAGACCTCGTAGTCCATGGCGAGACCGAAGACCACGCCCACCATGAAGATCGGCATCATCGACATGATCGGGCCGGTCTGCTCGACCCCGAACAGCGAGCCGAGCCAGCCCCACTGGAAGACCGCGACGACCGCGCCGAGGGCGGCGACCACCGAGAGCAGGAAGCCGAGGGCCGCCTTCAGCGGGACGAGGATCGAGCGGAAGACCACCATGAGGAGCAGGAAGGCGAGTCCGACGACCAGTGCCAGGTAGGGCACGAGCGCGTCGTTCATCTTCTGCGAGAAGTCGACGTTCATCGCGGTGGCACCGGTGACCAGGACGTTGTCGCCGGTCGCGTCCCGGATGTCGTGGACCAGGGTCTCGGTCTCGACCGAGGAGGGGCGGTCCTTCGGGATGACGGTGATCATCGCCGTGTCGCCGGCCTTGTTCGGCGTCGGCTTCGTCACCGCCACGACCCCGTTCAGGCCCTCGATCTCCTTCACGGTGGACTCGGCCGCGGCCTTGTCCCCGTCGACGACGACCATCAGCGGCCCGTTGAACCCGGGGCCGAACCCGTCCGACAGCAGGTCGTACGCCCGGCGCTCGGTGGCGGAGACCGGCTTCGCGCCGTCGTCCGGCAGACCCATCTCCAGGGAGGCGGCCGGCACGGCGACCGCGCCGAGGCCGAGGACACCGACGAGCAGGACCATGACCGGGCGGCGGATGACGAACCGGGCCCAGCGGGTGCCCATGTTGGGCTTGTCGTCGGCCTTCTTCAGCCCCTTGCGCTCCTTGCGGCCCACGACCTTGGTGCCGGCGAAGCCGAGCAGCGCCGGGATCAGGGTGAGCGCGATCAGGACCGCGATCACGACCGTGCCGGCCGCGGCGAAGCCCATCTTCGTCAGCATCGGGATGTTGACGACGGCGAGGCCGACCAGGGCGATCACCACGGTGAGACCGGCGAAGACGACGGCCGAACCGGCCGTTCCGACCGCGCGGCCCGCGGCGTCCTCGCGCTCCCGGCCCTCGGCGAGCTCGGCGCGGTAGCGGGAGACGATGAAGAGGGCGTAGTCGATGCCGACCGCGAGGCCGATCATCATCGCGAGGGTGGAGGTGGTGGAGCCGAGGTCGAGGACGTTCGCGAGCGCCGTGATCGAGGAGACGCCGATGCCGACGCCGATGATCGCGGTGAGCAGCGGAAGCCCCGCGGCGACCAGCGAACCGAAGGTGATGACGAGCACGATGCCGGCGATGACCACGCCGACGATCTCGCCCGCGCCGGTCTCCGGCATGGTCTGCAGGGCGTCACCGCCGATCTCGACGGTCAGCCCCTTCCCCTGCGCGTCGTGCCCGGTCTTCTGCAGCGCCTCGCGCGTCGCGTCGCTCAGCTCCATGCCGGAGACCTTGTAGCTGACGGAGACGTAGGCGGTCGAGCCGTCCTTCGAGACCGCCTGGGCGGCGTAGGGGTCGACGACGGAGGCGACCTCGTCGGAGCCGGCCCTCAGCTCGTCGACGACGTCCTGGACCTTGGCCTTGTTGGCCGCGTCGGTCATCTTCTGGCCCTCGGGGGCCTTGAAGACGACGCGGGCGGTGCCCCCGTCGGCGTTGCCGCCGGGGAAGCGCTGCTCAAGGAGGTCGAAGGCCTTCTGGGCCTCGGTACCGGGAATCGAGAAGGAACTGGAGGTCGCGGCGGGCGCGGTGGCCGCGCCGACTCCGGCGAGCGCGAGCAGCGCCACCCAGAGCAGGGCGACGAGCCGTCGGCGCCGGAAGGCGGAGCGACCCAGCTTGTAGAGGAACGTGGCCACGGGGGCTTACTCCCATTTCGTGGTGGGACAGGGCATGGGGAGCCGGCCCGACGGCGTGAGCGGTGCGCAGCGTCAGGAGGTACGGGTGAGGACGTGTCGGTGGTACCGGCCGGGGAGCCGGTGGCGGTCAGGCGCCGAGTGAGGGGAGCACGACGGCGTTGACGTAGTCGGTGATGAAGGCGCGGTCGATCGGCTGGTCCTCGATCAGCGGACGCGCGACGAACGCCCCGATGATCATGTGCGGGACGAACTTCAGTGCCGGGTTGTCGGCGCTGATCTCGCCCCGTGCCACCGCTCGCTCCAGGGTGACGCGCAGGTTGCTCATCTCGGGTTCGATGAGCAGTTCACGCAGCGCCTGGTGCAGGTCGGGGTTGGCGTGGACCGCCTGAGCGAGGCCGCGCATCAGCGCGGTGTCCTTCTCCATCTGGCAGTCGTCGGTCAGCTCCATGATCGCCTGGAAGTCGCCGCGCAAGGTGCCCGTGTCGATCCGGGCGAGCTTGATCGGCTTGTTGTCGCGCAGTGCCGTGGCGACCAGTTCGGGCTTGCTCCCCCACTGGCGGTAGAGGGTGGCCTTGCTGGAGCGGGTGCGGGCGGCGACGGCGTCCATGGTGAGGGCGTCGTAGCCGACCTCGCGCAGGAGGTCGAGCACGGCTCCGTACAGCTCGGACTCACGCTCAGGGGTGAGCCTGCTGCCTGCCATGACCGGTCTCCATCCGAACGAAACGGTTTCGTACACCAAGAAGGTACCCCGGCCCTCAGCGAAACGAAACCGTTTCGTACGTGTCGTGCACCACAGCACCTCGGGGCCGTCGAACCCGGCGCCCGGCCGGGCGCCGGGCCGGGCGCCGGGCGGGAGCGAAAACGCATACGAGTTGCCGCACCCCATCAGGGTGGAAAGCATTGGGGGGTGAGTGACGACGCCGCGTATCTCCGCTACCCGCACCTCCACGACGACCTGCTGTGCTTCGCGGCCGAGGACGACCTCTGGGTCGCACCCCTCGTGCCCGACGGCCGGCACCCCGGCCGGGCCTGGCGGGTCACCGTCGACCGGACCCGGGTCGGCCACCCCCGTTTCTCGCCCGACGGCCGCCACATCGCCTACACGACCTGGCGCAGCCTCGACCCCGAGATCCACCTCGCGCCGGTCGAGGGCGGCCCCTCGCGACGGCTCACCTACTGGGGCTCGACCGACACCCGGGTCTGCTCCTGGTCCCCGGAGGGCGACATCCTCGCCGTCTCCTCGCACGGCCAGCCCTTCTCGTACTTCTCCTGGGCCTACACCGTCCCCACCGACGGCTCCCCCGGCGGCCGGATGCCCTGGGGCCCGGTCTCCGACATCGCCGTGGCCGACCTGGACGGCGAGCGCCGCACGCTCCTCCTCACCGGAAAGCCGCCGCACGAGCCGGCCTCCTGGAAGCGCTACCGCGGCGGGGCGACCGGCCGGCTCTGGCTGCACGGCGAGCAACTACTCCCGGACATCGGCGGGCACCTCGACGCGCCGATGTTCGTGGCCGGCCGGATCGCGTTCCTCTCCGACCACGAGGGCGTCGGCAACCTCTACTCCTGCCTGCCCGACGGCACCGGTCTGCGCCGTCACACCGACCACGACGCCTTCTACGCCCGGCACGCCTCCAGCGACGGCCGGCGCGTGGTCTACCAGTGCGCGGGCGACCTGTGGATCGTCGACGACGTGACCGCCCCCGACTCCGCCCCGCGCAGGCTGGAGGTACGGCTCGGCGGCCCGCGCGCCGGCCGACGGCACTACCAGGTCCCGGCCGCCAACCACGTGGACGCCCTCTCGGTCGACGAGACGGGGCGGGCGAGCGCGGTCTCGGTCCGCGGCAGCCTGTACTGGCTCACCCACCGCGACGGCCCGGCCCGCACGATCACCGACACCCCGGGCGTCCGGGTCCGGCTGCCAGAGATGCTGGGCAGCAGCGGCCAGGTCGCGTACGTCACCGACGCCGAGGGCGAGGACGCCGTCGAGGTCGCGTACCTGCCGCGCGCGAGCGGCGAACGGGAGCCGCGCCGGCTGGCCACGGGCGAGCTGGGCCGGGTCGAGGAGATGATCTCCGACCCGGAGGGCGAGCGCCTCGCGATCGCCTCCCACGACGGCCGCCTGCTGCTCCTCGACACGACCGAGGAGTCCACCGGCGACGTCACCGAGCTGATCCGCTCGATCAACGGGCCGGTGCGTGATCTCGCCTTCTCCCCCGACGGGTCCTGGCTGACCTGGGCCCACCCGGGGATCGGCCGTTCGCTGCGGCAGATCAAGATGGCCCGGATCGCCGGCCCGGGCCCCCGGACGATCGTCGACGTCACCAACGGCCGCTTCGAGGACGAGAATCCGGTCTTCACCCGCGACGGCCGCTATCTCGCGTTCCTCTCCTGGCGGGGCTTCGACCCGGTGTACGACGTGCACACCGGCGACCTCTCCTTCCCGCTGGGCTGCCGCCCCTATCTCGTACCGCTCTCCTCCGCCACGCCCTCGCCCTTCGCGCTGCTGCCGGACGGCCGGCCGGCGGCGGGCGGGCTCGACCCGGCCGAGACCGACGCCGAGGCCGCGGACGGTGAGGGCACCACGATCGTGGAGGTGGAGGGGCTCGCGGACCGGGTCACGCCCTTCCCCGTCTCCGCGTCCAAGTACTCGGCGATGCACCCGGTCAGCGGCGGCGGCCTCGTCTGGCTGCGCTGGCCGATCTCGGGCGCGCTCGGCGAGACCTTCGCCAATCCCGCCGACACGACGGGCCGGCCGACGCTGGAGTACTTCAACATCACCAAGGCCCGCAAGACCGAACTGGTGCAGCACCTGGACTGGTTCGCGGTCAGCGGCGACGATTCACGGCTCGTCGTGGTCGACGAGGGCGAGCTGCGGGCGGTGCCGGCCACGGAGCCCGGGGACGGCGACTCGACCGTCTACATCGACCTGCGGCGGATCCTGCACGAGGTCGACCCGGAGGCGGAGTGGCGGGGCGCCTACGACGAGGCGGGCCGGATCGTCCAGGCCTACTTCTGGGACCCGAACATGTGCGGGGTGGACTGGCCGGCCGTCCTCGACCAGTACCGTCCGCTGGTCGAACGGGTCGCCTCCCCCGACGACTTCACCGATCTGCTGCGCGAGGTGATGGGCGAGCTGGGCACCTCGCACGCGTACGTGTCGCCCGCGCGCCGCAACGAGGGACCGCCGCACTACCAGCGCCCGATGGGCCTGCTCGGCGCCAACCTCGTGCCCCGGGACGGGGGTTGGATGGTCAAGCGGATCCTGCCGGGCGACTCCTCGGACTCCAAGGCCCGCTCGCCGCTCGCCGGCACGGGAATCCGGGAGGGCGCGGTCCTCACCCATGTGGACGGCCGCCCGGTGGACCCGGTGACGGGTCCGTATCCTCTGCTGTCCTCCTCGGGCGGTACGACCGTCGAGCTGACGTTCCGCCCGGCGGAGGGCGAGGGGCGCGCGCGCCGCGTGGCGATCGTGCCGCTGATCGACGACCGCCCGCTGCGCTACCAGGACTGGGTGGCCAAGCGGCGTGCGGTGGTCCGGGAGGTCAGCGGTGGCAGGTGCGGCTATCTGCACATCCCCGACATGGGCGGCTCGGGCTGGGCGCAGTTCAACCGCGACCTGCGGATGGAGGTCTCACGGCCCGCCCTGATCGTGGACGTGCGCGGCAACGCGGGCGGCCACATCAGCGAACTCGTCGTGGAGAAGCTCACCCGCAAGATCCTGGGCTGGGACCTGACGCGCAACGCCCAGCCGGTGTCGTACTCCTCGAACGCCCCGCGCGGTCCGGTCGTCGCGCTCGCGGACGAGGCGACGTCCTCGGACGGCGACATGATCACGGCCGCGTTCAAGCTGCTCGGGCTGGGGCCGGTGATCGGTCAGCGGACGTGGGGCGGGGTGGTCGGCATGACGGGCCGGCACCGGCTGGGCGACGGTACGCAGATCACGGTGCCGATGAACGCGGCCTGGTTCCCCGAGTACGGCTGGTCGGTGGAGAACCAGGGCGTGGAGCCGGACCTGGCGATCCTGCGGACCCCGCTGGACTGGGCCGAGGGCCGGCACGCCCAGCTGGACGACGCGGTCGAGGTGGCGCTCTCCCTGCTGGCGAAGACCCCGGCGGCCACCCCGCCCGGCTACGACGACGTCCCGGACCGCTCCCGCCCGAAGCTCCCGCCGAGGAGCACCGGGGAAGGGGACGGGGACGGGACCAGCGCGCCCAGGTCCAGCTCGTAGGCGATGCCCCGCAGGCCGCCGTCGAGCGTGACGCCTCCCACGGCACCGAAGCCGACCCGGGCGAGCACCGCCCGGGACGGCACGTTGTCGAGCGCGGCCGTGGCACTCAGCCGCCGCAGCCCGTACTCCTCGGCCGCCAGCCGGCACACCTCCCGTACGCCCCGGGTGGCGTGCCCGCGCCCGGCCGCCTTCTCGGCCACCCGATAGCCGAGTTCGGCGCCGCCGTCGGCCACGTCGACGAGGTTGAACCGGCCGAGGATCTCGCCGCCGTCCCCCACGAGCAGATGGAAGAGGATCCCCCCGGCCCCCTGCTCGTCCAGGAGCGCCTGATGGCGCGAGGCGAACTCCTCGAAGTACGCGTCGCCCCGGTCGGGCACATGGGCGGCGAAGTACGCGCGGTTCTCCCGCTCGAACGCGAGGAGCGCGGGCGCGTGGTCGGCTCGGAGCAGCTGCAGTAAGGGCATGGGATCACCGTACGGCGCAGGTCCGCGCGGCCGCCCGGAATATGGGAACGCGAAAGGCGCACCCGGCGTCCCGGGTGCGCCTTCTGAGGACGGACGTCAGGCGTCGTAGTCCATGTCGAGGCGGTCCTGGCCCTCCTGCTGGGACCGGCGCTGCTCCTCCTCGGAGGGGCGGCCCTTGGCCCGGGAGGCGCGCTCGGACGCTTCGTCCCTCGCCCTGCCCATCTTCTGCTTCGCCTGCTCGGCGGCCTGCTTCGCCTTGTCCTCGTACTGGTCTCGCATGCCCATGAAGGTTCACTCCTAGAAGGGTGTGAGGGGAACGGGGCGGCTCGCCCCTTGGGCCTCGACCAGCGTGGCATGGCGGAACATTGCGCGCATTTCGATCAGTTACGGACCGTCACACCCGCCCGGAGCGGGCCTGTTCGTCCGCCGCGCCGCCCGCCCCGACGAGGCCCTTGGCGACGCCGGCCAGGCGGGGTTCGAAGCGCTTCATCTCGCGCTGCCCGACCGTGGCGATGATCCCGGGCAGGTAGCCGCGCGTGGACTGCATCCCGCGCAGCCACCACTGCGCGTACACATGCGCCGAACGCCGCTCGATGCCCGCCACGATCCGGTCCACGGCGGGGCCCAGGGGGTACGTGCGGTTCGACGGCCAGGGCAGCCGCTGCCGCAGCTCCTTCATCACGTCGTCCCGGTCCGCGCCCCGCACCATGTCCGTGTCGGTCCAGGAGAGGTAGCCGACGCCGACCTTCACCCCCTTGTGGCCGACCTCGGCGCGCAGGCTGTGGGCGAAGGCCTCGACGCCCGACTTGGAGGCGCAGTACGCCGTCATCATAGGCGCCGGGGTCATCGCCGCGAGCGAGGCGATCTGCAGGAAGTAGCCGCGCGACTCCATCAGGACGGGCAGGAACGCCCGCCCGGTCACCGCGCCGCCGATGAGGTTGACCTCGATGACCCGCCGCCAGGCGACCGGGTCGGAGTCCACGAACGGGCCGCCCGCCGCGACCCCCGCGTTGGCGACCACGATGTCGACCTTGCCGAAGCGCTCCTTGACCTCGGCGGCCACCGTGGCCATCGCCTCGTGGTCGGTGACGTCCGCGTGCCACCAGTCGGCCTCGGTGTGCAGCCGGCCGGCGACCTGCTTCAGCTCCTCGGGCTCCAGGCCGACCAGCGCGAGCTTCGCGCCGCGGGCGGAGAGCTTGCGGGCGAGGAGTTCGCCGACACCCCGGGCCGCTCCGGTCACGACGGCGACCTGGCCCTCCAGACTGACCCTGCTCATGCCGCACCCTCCTTCTGGTCCCCGTGCGCCTGAGCCGGGACCTGGACCTGGACCTGTTCCTGCGCCTGTGCCTGTGCCTGTGGCTGTTCCTGAGCCTTTTCCTGAGCCTGTACGTACGTGGTGACGAGTTCCCTGATCCGGGCCGTCACGGCCTCCGGCGCCTCCACCGGTGTCATGTGGCCCATCCCGGCGAGCTCGTCGAGCCCCACGCACCGCGGCAGCGCGGCGGCCAGGGCACGGGAGTGCACGGGCGGCGTGAGCCGGTCGGCCGTTCCGGCGATCACTGCCACGGGCAGCTCCAACTCCCGTACGCCCGCGTCGAGATCGAGCTCGGCGAGGACGTGCGACCAGGCCACCCGCGGGCGGCGCGGACAGGCGTGCACGATCCGGGCACAGGCGTCGACCCGCTCGGGCGCGGAACCCGGGCCCATCGTCGCGTACTTGAGGATCTTCCGGGAGACCGGAGTGACCGGTCCGAGCGGCGCCCTCGCCCCCAGGATCCACCCGGTCAGCCGGGTCCGCAGGCCGCCGGCCCGCAGCGGGACGACGAGAGACTCGGCCACGAGCCGGGACGGCCCCGTGGAGCAGAGCAGGGCCGCGGCCGCGTGCTCCCGGAAGGCCGGGCGCGTGGCGGCCGCCATCAGCGTCATGCCGCCCATGGAGTGCCCGGCGAGGACCGCCCGCTCGCCCGGTCGGAGGGTCGCGCCGAGCACGGCCTCCAGGTCGTCGGCGAGCGCCCGCGTCGAGTAGCCGGACGGACCGGCCGGGGCGGGGGTACGGCCGTGGCCGCGCTGGTCGTAGGCGATGACCCGGTGGTCCCGGGCGAGGTCCCGAATCTGCTCGGCCCAGAAGGCGATCGAGCAGGTCCAGCCGTGGGACAGGACGACGGCCGGGGCGTCCTCGGGGCCGTACACCTCGACGTGGACGCGGGCGCCGTCGGCCGAGACGGCGACGACCTCGCGCGGATGCGGCAGCGATCCCGTACGGGACCCGAAGAGGCGGCTCACTTCACCGTCTCCTTCTTCCGCGACGCGGACGCGGACGCTCCGCGGCGGTCCGCCGGAGCCTTCTCCGCGACCGCCGGCCTCAGCACCTCGTACTCCGCGAGGTCCACCCGCCGCGTCTCGCGCCGGAACTCACCGGTCGTCCCCGGCCAGAGCGTCGTGTTGCGGCCGTTGGCGTCCAGGTACCAGCTGTCACAGCCGCCCGACTTCCACACGGTCCGCTCCATCCGGTCCTGCACCTTGCGGTTCCAGGCGCCGACGGCGGACGGCCGGGCGGCGAGGGCGGCGCGCCCTCCGAGGACGTCGAGCTGGCGCAGATAGTCGGCCATGTAGTTCAGCTGGGACTCGATCATCAGGATCATGGAGGAGTTCCCCAGGCCCGTGTTCGGCCCGATGATCGTCATCCAGTTGGGGAAGCCGTCGACGGTCGCGCCGCGCAGCGACTGCACCCCGTCCTTCCACGCCTCGGAGAGCCGGACGCCGTCCGCGCCGACGACGCGGTCGGCGATCGGCATGTCGGTGACGTGGAATCCCGTACCGAAGACGATCGCGTCGACCTCGGTCTCCGTCCCGTCGGCGGCCACGACGGTCGAGCCGCGCACCTCGCGCAGGCCGGAGGCGACGACGTCCACGTTGGGCTCGGCGAGCGCCGGGTAGTACGCGTTGGAGAGCAGGATGCGCTTGCAGCCGATGCGGTACGAGGGGGTCAGCTTGGCCCGCAGCACCGGGTCCTTGATCGACTTGGCCATGTTGGCCTTGGCGAGCGACTCGACGAGGCCGAGCTCGCCCGGGCGCTTGGTGAAGGCGCTGACCTGGAGTTCACGGATGCCCCAGAGCAGCCCGCGGCGTGCGGTCCCGGTGAAGGGGAGCGTGCGGTGGAGCCAGCGCTCGGCGCCGGTGATGGCGCGGTCCATACGGGGCATGACCCACGGCGGGGTGCGCTGGAAGAGCGTCAGCCTCCCGACCTGGGGCTGGATCGCGGGCACGATCTGGATGGCGGAGGCACCGGTGCCGACCATCGCGACGCGCTTGCCGGTGAGGTCGTAGTCGTGGTCCCACTGCGCAGAGTGGAAGACCTTGCCGGTGAAGTCGGCGAGTCCCGGGATGTCGGGGATCTTCGGGTCGGAGAGCGGGCCGGTCGCCGAGACGATCACGTCGGCGGTGAAGGTGCCCCGGCCGGTCTCGATGTGCCAGCGCAGCTCGTCGGCGTCCCAGCGCATCTCCGTCACCTCGTGGTTCAGCCGCAGGTGCGGGCGGAGCCGGAAGGTGTCGGTGACGTGCTCCAGGTAGGCGCGGATGTGACGCTGCCCGGAGAAGGTGCGGGGCCAGTCGGGGTTGGGCGCGAAGGAGAAGGAGTACAGGTGGGACGGGACGTCGCAGGCGCAGCCGGGATAGCTGTTGTCGCGCCAGGTGCCGCCCACGGAGTCGGCCCGCTCCAGGACGACGAAGTCGGTGACCCCCTCGCGGCGCAGCCGGACGGCCGCCCCGAGTCCACCGAACCCCGATCCGATCACCACCACGCGTACGTGCTCGTGCTTCGCCATGCCGCCTCCTGTGCGCCCGGCCCGTGCCTACGACCAAGATTCCGCCAGCAATCACTGGCACAGTCGGGACTGTAGAGCAGCGGCATACCGAGCGGTAGGGGGCGGACGAGGGAAAGTTACCGGCGGTACAACATAGGCTGGCGGGCGTGGCAGACCGATCGGAAGACGTGAAGGGCGTACGCGAGTACCGCATGGACGAGCTCGCGGCGGCGGCCGGCATCACCGTGCGCACCCTGCGCTTCTACCGCGAGCGCGGGCTGATCGCACCGCCCCGCCGTGAGGGCCGCATCGCCTGGTACGACGACCACCACCTGGCCAAACTCCGCACGATCAGCGCCCTGCTCGAACGCGGCCACACCCTCAACGGCATCGCCGACCTCAACACCGCCTTCGAGAGCGGCAAGGACGTCAGCGAGGTCCTCGGCCTCGGCGAACCCACCGAGGAGGAGCCGATCCGGCTCACCCCCCAGGAGCTGGCCGACTACTTCACGGACGAGGTCACCCCCGAGAACCTGCTCGCCGCCCTCGACCTCGGCTATCTCGCCACCGACGGCGACGCCATCGTCCACATCAGCCGCCGGCTGCTCGACGTCTCCGCGGCCCTGGTCAAGGAGGGCATCCCGCTCGCCGCCGTCCTTGAGGCCGGGCGGGCGGTTCGCGAGCACGCGGACGCGCTGGCCGGACTCTTCACCGAACTCCTGCGCGCCCACGCGGAGGAGAAGGACATCCAGCGGCTGCGCCCGCTCGCCAAGAGCGTGGTGGAGGCCGAGCTCTCGATGGCCCTGGACCGCCGCCTGCGCGAGCCCTGAGACCGCCCGCGCCTCCCCGGTCTCCCGTGGTCTCCCGTGGTCTCCCGCCCGGGCTCCCGTCCGGGATCCCTCATGACCGGGTGACACCGGCGGCGCCTACAGGTCGTAGACCGCCGTGACGGGCGCGTGGTCGCTCCACCGCTCGGCGTGCGTGGCGGCCCGCTCGACGTACGCCTTCACGGTCTTCCCGGCCAGTCGCGGGGTGGCCACCTGGTAGTCGATGCGCCAGCCGGTGTCGTTGTCGAAGGCGCGTCCGCGGTAGGACCACCAGGAGTACGGGCCCTCCTGGTCGGGGTGGAAGGCGCGGACGACGTCGACGTACCCGGCCTCGCCGAAGACCCGGCTCAGCCACTCCCGCTCCTCGGGGAGGAAGCCGGCGTTCTTCCGGTTGGCCTTCCAGTTCTTGAGGTCGGCCTCGCGGTGGGCGATGTTCCAGTCGCCGCAGACGACGACCTCGCGGCCGTCGGCGGCGGCGCGCTCCTTGAGCTCCTTCAGATACGGCAGGAACTCGTCCATGAAGCGGATCTTCTCGTCCTGCCGCTCGGTGCCGACCTCGCCGGAGGGGAGGTAGAGGCTGGCGACGGTGACGCCGGGCAGGTCGGCCTCGATGTAACGGCCGCTGCCGTCGAACTCGCTCGACCCGAAGCCGACGCGCACGGCGTCGGGCTCGCGGCGGGTGTAGAGGGAGACGCCGGCGCGCCCCTTGGCGGCGGCGGGCGCGTGCGCGGTGAACCAGCCCTCGGGCGCCCGCACCTCGGCCGGGAGCTGGGCCTCCTCGGCGCGCACCTCCTGCAGGCAGACGGCGTCGGCGGAGGTGCCGGCGAGCCACTCCACGAACCCCTTCTTGGCCGCGGCTCGGAGTCCATTGACATTGACGGTCGTGACAGTGAGCATCCGGGGAGAATACCGACACCCCAAGGCCGCATACACATACAATGCCTCACATGCTTATACGACCCGTACCGTACGACCACCCCGATGCGGCCAAGCTCGACGCCGCCGTCCAGCTGGAATACGCCGCCCGCTACGGCGAGGGCGACGACACACCGCTCGACCCCGGGATGTTCGTACCGCCGCGCGGCCTCTACCTCCTCGCGTACGACACCGAGGACCGCCCCGTCGCGTCCGGCGGCTGGCGCACCCAGGACACGAACGACATGGGGTACGCGGACGGCGACGCCGAGCTCAAGCGCATGTTCGTGGCGTCCGAGGCGCGCGGCCTGGGCCTCGCCCGCCGCATCCTGGCCGCCCTCGAGGAGGACGCCCGGGCGGCCGGGCGGACGCGGATGGTCCTGGAGACGGGCACGGCGCAGCCCGAGGCGATGGCGCTGTACGCCTCCAGCGGTTACGAGCTGTGCCCGAAGTTCGGCTACTACCGGGACTACGAGAGCAGCCGTTGCTTCGCGAAGCCGCTGACCGAAAACCCCTGACGCGCCCCTGACATTCTCCGCCCCGTCTGGCACGCTGCCCACGCACGTCGATCCGCACCGTTCTCATCCCCCACCTGCCTCGGCAGAAGGAGACATGCGTGAGACGCCATCGCACAGTCGCAGCGGTCCTGTTGTCCGTCGGAGCCCTGCTGACGGGAGCACTGACCGCGACCTCGGCGCAAGCCGCGGAGAAGCCCGCCTTCTGGACCGCTGAGCGGATGCGCTCGGCGGTCCCGCTGGACCTTGAGGTCACCCCCGGGGCCCTCAAGACCCTCGCGCGGGTCGCCGGCTCGGCCACCCCCACCACGATCGCCCCCACGGCCTTCCCGCAGCCGGGCGGCCCCTGGACGGGCGGCGGCGCGGTCGTGAAGACCTCCGGCCGGGTCTTCTTCACCTTCCAGGGCCGTACGGCCTCCTGCTCCGGCAACGCCGTCACCAGCCAGAACCAGAGCACGGTCATCACGGCCGGCCACTGCGTGAAGTACCAGGGCGCCTGGCACACCAACTGGGTCTTCGTCCCGGCGTACGACAACGGCAACGCGCCGTACGGCCAGTGGACGGCGACGAAGACGCTCACCACCCCTCAGTGGGAGGCGAGCGAGGACATCAACTACGACGTGGGCGCCGCGGTGGTGGCCCCGCTGAACGGCCGCACCCTCACCTCCGTCACCGGCGCCCAGGGCATCCAGTTCAACGGCGGCTACAACAAGCCGATGTACGCCTTCGGCTTCCCGGCGGCGTCCCCGTACGACGGCTCGAAGCTCGTCCACTGCGCGGGCAACTCCTCGAAGGACTTCCTGTTCTCCCAGGACCACAGCCTCGGCTGCAACATGACGGGCGGCTCCAGCGGCGGCCCGTGGTTCTCCGGCTTCAGCGAGGCCACGGGCACGGGCCTCCAGGTCTCGGTGAACAGCTTCGGCTACACGTTCCTGCCCAACCGCATGTTCGGCCCGTACTTCGGCAACGACGCGAAGGCCCTGTACGACCGGGCCCAGGCGTCCTGACACCCACGACGGTCCCGCCCGGCACCTCCCGCCCGGGCGGGGCCTTCGTCCGCACGGGCGGGGTGGACCCCGGCCGTGGAACGCACCTACGGCGGCGAGCGGTCAGCGGTACTCGCAGAGGTACGCGGTGTCGACCGCGACCTCGAGCTGGAACGTGCTGTCGCCCGGCACCTCGAACCGGCTGCCGGCGGAGAAGGTCTCCCAGTCGTCCGTGCCGGGGAGCCTGACGGTCAGGGCGCCGCTGATCACGTGCATGATCTCCGGGGCGGCGGTGCCGAACTCGTACGCGCCGGGCGCCATGACGCCGACGCTCGCCGGGCCCTCCTCCTGGGCGAAGGCGATCGACTTGACCGCGCCGTCGAAGTATTCGTTGACCTTGAACATGGGCGTCCTCGTGGTACGTGTACGGAGAAGTGAGTGGCCTGCCCGTCGAGCTCCGGATCCGGGCGCGGCAAGGCTACCGACGGCGGCCGTTGCTCACGGAGCGGACCGGATGGCGAGACCGGCGAGGTCGGCGAGGTCCGCGCGGCCGGCGAGGTCCAGGAGTTCTCTCTCGCCGTGAGGCCGGCCCACGAGTTGGAGACCGACGGGCTGCCCTCGGCGGGTGGTTCCGGCCGGAAGACTGATGGCCGGATGCCCGCTGACGTTGAACGCCCAGGTCAGCGCCACGTTCATCCGGGCGCCCGGGCCGTCGTGGCCGTGCGGCGGATACGGCGTGGTAGGCGTGAGGATCACGGCGGCGCGCGTGAAGCAGTCGGCGAGCCGTGCGTCGTTGACGGCGGTGACCGCCTCGATGCCCTCGGCATCGGCGGATCCCGCGCGCAGGGCGGTCCACGCCGGCGCCGGGTCGACGAGGTCCAGGCCGACGTCCCCGTCCAGGGTGATCAGCCCGTCCGCGGCGAGCCGGTCCACGGCGCGCCGGGCGACCGCGACGACGGCGGGGTCGGTGTCCGCATGGCCCAGGGTGGCCGACCAGACCGCGACGGGCGGAGCCACCGGACCGGGGACGGCCGCCCCGGCCACTCCGCCGGCGACGGCGTCGAGGTAGGCGCGGGCATCGGCGACGGTCCGGGCGAGGACGCCGGGCGAGTTCAGCCCCGCGCGGTCCCGGGCGGGCAGGAGACCGTTGGTGGGCTTGAACCCGACGATGCCGCACCAGGCGGCGGGGATGCGTACCGACCCGGCGCCGTCGGACCCGCTCGCGAGGGGCACCATTCCCGCGGCGACCGCGGCCGCCGAGCCGGCGGAGGAACCCCCGGGAGACCACGCCGGGTTGAGCGGGTTGAGTGTGGGCCCGCGGTCGGTGTGCCCGTAGGTCTGCCAGCCTCGCCCGCCGCGCGGCATCGACGTGGCACCGACCGGCACGCATCCGGCGGCCACCAGGCGGGTGTTCTGGTACGAGTCGGGCCCTTCGCCGGCCTTGACCCCGATCGGAACCCCCGCGAGCGGCAGCCTGACGCCCCGGGCGACCTGCGCGTCCACCCACGCCGCCCGGGCCAGGGCCCGCTCGCCCCACACCGCGGTGAACGCCCGCACGCCGGCATCCCGCTCCCCGATACGGCCGAGCGCCGCGCCGACGACGTCGACGGCCGCCCGGCCGCCACTGCCCACCATCCGCGCGATGTCCAGGGCGGACAGCCCCGCGTACTCGGACGTGCTGATCACAGAAGCTCTCCTGGCCCACCCGGCGGCACCGACCGGAAGTCCGGCATCCGGAGCGAGCGATCCCGGGGCCGACGCCCGAAACGACGAGATCCCGCCCGATCTTTCGATCGGGCGGGATCTCGTCACCATTCCTGAGAGCTACTCAGGAACAGCCGCTTGTGGACCTGTGGGGATTTGAACCCCAGACCCCCTCGATGCGAACGAGGTGCGCTACCAGACTGCGCCACAGGCCCTTGCGACGTGTGAAACATTAGCATCCCGATCGGGGTGCAAGGAAATCCGTTCCCCCGCAGGTCAGCCGGGGGCTCCGTGGAGCCCCCGGCCGGGGGTCATTCGTTGGCCGCGCGCGGGCGGTCGTCGTCCGCGTACTGGTCGAAGAGCGGGGTGCGGCCGTGGTCGCGGCGGGCGCCGCGGGGTGGGGCCGTGCGCTGGCGCGGCGCCGGGTCCGGGACGACGGGCGGCGCCGACTCCGCGGCTGCCGTGGACGAGCGGGCCGAGCTCCAGGTCTCCGGGTCCGTGATGTCGATGCCGCTCGTGGCGCGCGGGGCGACCGGGGCGGTGACGTACGTGGGCAGCGGGACCGGGACCGGTTCCCAGCTGTCGCCGCGGGCCGGGCCGCGCTCGCGCTGCTGGTCCACCCACTCCGCGTGGTCCGTCTGCTCGACGAGCGCACGGCGGCCGGCCTCCTGGGGGGAGACCGTGGGAGCCGGTTCGGGTTCGGGTCGGGCCGGCTGCTCCTCCTCCGGCTCGGCGGGCGCCGCCGGACGACGGGGGCGGCTCTCACGCAGCCGCGCCGCCGCGGCCTCGGCGCGCCGGCGGTCCATCACGTACACGAAGCGCCGCCGCTCCGTCGTCCGCAGATGCACGATGTACGCGCTCAGCAGCACCGCGGGGACGCCCGGCGCCCACAGGAACGCCAGGCCTCCGACGGCGGCGACGACCGCGCCGAGGGTGAAGGCGAGGAAGAGGACGACCGTCGTCCGGCGGCGCCGGGCGAGGACCTTGCCCCGCCGGGCGCGCTCGGCGGCCGCCTTCGAGGGGCGCCGCGCCGGAGCCGGCTCGCGCTTGCGGTCCGGTTCGGGATCCGGTTCCGGGACCTCCAGGCGCGCTTCCGTCCTGGCCGCGGGCGCGGAGAAGGCCCGGACGTCGACCGAGCTCAGATGCTCGGTCTCCACGTCCGGGTCCACGTCGGGCTCCCGGTCCTTCAGCTCCCTGGCGTACCGGCGCTCCATTCCCGCCCGTCCGGACAGCAGCCGGATGGCGGTGCTGAAGCGTTCCGTCGGGCGGGCCTCGTTGAGCTCGTCCTGCCTGCGGAGCCACATCGGCACCAAGTAGGCGGCCCAGGCCCCGACGATGACTGCGTAGATGAGGCCGCTGCTGCTCACGCCTCACACCGTAGAGGGGTTCTGTTCCGGGCATCGGCCAATTGGCCCGGTGTGTCGCACGATCTGGCTGATATCACTGAACTTTTTTGTGATTGTTCAGATCGATTGGCGATCAACTGCTGATTGAATTCGAACATTTATTTCATTGGGCGGGATGGGCGGGACGTGCCTGGTGCCAGCGGTTGAGCAGTCCGTCGGGGACTTCCTCCGCCGTGAGGGCGAAGACGAGATGGTCCCGCCACGCCCCGTCGATGTGGAGGTAGCGCGGGCGCAGACCCTCCTCCCGGAATCCCAATTTCTCGACGACCCGGCGCGAGGGCCCGTTCTCCGGCCGAATGCAGACCTCCATCCGGTGGATCCCGACCGTACGGAAGCAGTGGTCGACCACGAGCGCGACCGCCGTGGGCATCACGCCCCGGCCCGCCACCGCGCTGTCCACCCAGTACCCGACATGGCCCGAGCACATCGAGCCCCAGGTGATCCCCGCCACCGTCAGCTGGCCCACCAGCTCCCCGCGGTACTCGATCACGAACGGGAGCATCCGGCCCGCGTTCGCCTCGGCCCGCAGGTGGCGGACCATCTGGCGGTACGTCGGCCGCTGCGCGACCGGCCCGCCGGGCGCCGGAGGCGGAATCGTCGCCTCCCAGGGCCGCAGCCAGTCACGGTTGCGCCGGTTCACCTCACGCCAGACCCGCTGGTCGCGCATCTTTATGGGACGCAGGACGACGTCGCCGTCCGCGAGGACCACGGGCCAGGCCGGGATCATGACGGTCTCGGGTGGTCGCCGCCGCGGATCTGGTCGACCGCGTGCACGAGGAGTGGCTCCAGGACCGCGAGGCCGTCACGGACCCCGCCCGCGGAACCCGGCAGGTTCACGATCAGCGTCCCGCCCGCGACCCCGGCGAGGCCGCGGGAGAGCGCCGCCGTGGGCACCTTCTCCCGGCCGTACGCGCGGATCGCCTCGGGGATGCCGGGGATCTCGTGGTCGAGCACCCGGCGGGTGGCCTCCGGAGTGGCGTCGGTGGGCGAGATGCCCGTACCACCGGTGGTGAGGACGACGTCGTACCCGGCCGCGATCGCGGCCCGCAGCGCCGCCTCGACGGGCGCGCCGTCCGGCACGACCTGCGGACCGTCGACCGCGAAGCCCATCCGGGACAGGCCCTCGGCGATCAGCGGACCGCCCTTGTCCTCGTACACCCCGGCCGCGGCCCGGTTGGATGCGGTGACGACGAGGGCGGAGTAGGAGGAGAGGAGGGCATCGCCCATGCCGGCCCCCTCCGCCGCGGGCGCCTGGGCGTCCGTGCCGTCGGCCGCCGCGTGCTCCCCGTGCTCGTGCACCCCGGCCACCCGGCCGCCGCGCGTCACGACCCGGCCCCTTCCCGGTTCCAGTCGCCCGACTTGCCGCCCGTCTTCTCCTCCACCCGCACGTCGGAGATGACCGCGCCCTTGTCGACCGCCTTGATCATGTCGACCACCGTCAGCGCGGCCACCGAGACCGCCGTCAGGGCCTCCATCTCGACGCCCGTGCGGTCCGTCGTCTTCACGGTCGCCAGGATCTCCACCGCGTCGTCCGCGACCGTGAGGTCCAGCTTCACGCCCGAGACCGCCAGCGGGTGGCAGAGCGGGATCAGGTCCGGGGTCCTCTTGGCCCCCATGATCCCGGCGATCCGGGCGGTGGCGAGCGCGTCGCCCTTCGGTACGCCCTCGCCCCGCAGCAGCTCGATCACGCGCGGCGAGACCAGGACGCGGCCACTGGCGCGCGCGGTCCGCGCCGTGACGTCCTTCGCGGAGACGTCGACCATGCGGGCCGCCCCCGCCTCGTCGATGTGGGTGAGTCCTTGCTGCGTGCTCATGGCCGTGACACTCCCGGTCGCTGTGTGGGACGCCACGGTACCGCCACCAGGCCCTCTTCAGCCGAGGAGGACCACGTCCAGCTCGGCGCCGGGCGCCACCTCCATGGTCTCCTCCGGCACGACGAGCAGCGCGTTGGCGTGCGCGAGCGCCGCGATCAGGTGGGAGCCCGCGCCGCCCACGGGGGTGACGGTGCCGGACTCGGCGTCGTACGTGCCGCGCAGGAACTGGCGGCGGCCCGACGGGGAGCGCAGTGGCTTCTCGGCGGCGAGCTCGGCCCGGACCGTCGGCCGGTGGAGGTCGGCGAGGCCCATCAGGGCCCGGATCGCGGGCCGTACGAAGAGCTCGAAGGAGACGTACGACGAGACCGGGTTGCCCGGCAGGGCGAGCAGCGGGGTGTGGTCGGGGCCGATCGTGCCGAAGCCCTGGGGCTTGCCCGGCTGCATGGCCAGCTTGCGGAAGTCGACCTGGCCCTCGAACTGGCCGTCCGCCGTCAGCGCCTCCTTGACCACGTCGTACGCGCCGACGCTCACCCCGCCCGTGGTGACGAGGAGGTCGGCGCGGATCAGCTGGTCCTCGATGGTGGCGCGGAGGGTGTCCGCCTCGTCGGTGACGGCGCCCACCCGGTAGGAGATGGCGCCGGCGTCGCGCGCGGCGGCCGCGAGCGCGAAGCTGTTGGAGTCGTAGATCTGGCCCTCGCCCAACTCCTCTCCGGGCTGGGTCAGTTCGCTGCCGGTCGAGATCACGACGACCCGCGGGCGGGGACGGACGCGGACGGTGGCGCGGCCGATCGCGGCGAGCAGTCCGATCTGCGGCGGCCCGAGGACCGTGCCCGCCTCCAGGGCCAGGTCGCCGGCCTGGACGTCGCTGCCCCGGGCGCGGACGTGCGCGCGGGCCTCCGCGGCCCGGTGGACGCGGACCTCGCCGCCCGCGCCCTCGGGGTCGGCACTGGCGGCGCGCATCCCGCTCGCCGCGCCCTCGCCCGTACCGCCGTCGGTCCATTCGACCGGGACGACGGCCTCGGCGCCGGGCGGCAGCGGGGCGCCGGTCATGATCCGGGCGGCCTGGCCGGGGCCGACGACCGGCAGGCCGTCGGCGCCCGCGGCCACGTCGCCGATCACGGTCAGGACCGCGGGGAACTCCTCGGTGGCACCGGCGACATCGGCGACGCGGACCGCGTAGCCGTCCATGGAGCTGTTGTCGAACGGGGGCAGCGCGACCGGCACCGTGACGTCCTCGACCAGGACGCAGCCCTGGGCGTCGGGCAGTTGCAGCTCGATGGGTTCGAGCGGGGTGATCGCCCCGAGGACGTCGTCCAGGTGCTCGTCCACCGACCACAGGTCACGCGAGGGACCCGCGCAGGGGTCGCCGGACCCGCCGTCGGCCGGATCGCCCGAGACCGGTGCCGTGCTGCTGCTCAAGGTGCTACATCTCCTCGCTGACGTAACTGCGGAGCCAGGTCCGGAAGTCCGGGCCCAGGTCTTCACGTTCGCACGCCAGTCTGACAATGGCACGCAGATAGTCCCCGCGGTCGCCGGTGTCGTAGCGGCGGCCCTTGAAGACCACGCCGTGGACCGGACCCCCGATCTTCCCCTCGCCGCTGGGCGCCGACTGGTACGTCTTGGCCAGTTTCTGGAGGGCGTCGGTCAGCTGGATCTCACCGCCGCGCCCCGGCTCGGTCTCACGCAGTATGGCGAAGATGGCCGGATCCAGTACATAGCGGCCGATGATCGCGTAGTTGCTGGGCGCCTCGTGCGCGTCCGGCTTCTCGACGAGGTCCGTGACCTTCACGACGTCGGAGTCGGCCGTCGCCTCCACCGCCGCGCAGCCGTAGAGATGGATCTGCTCGGGCTCGACCTCCATGAGCGCGATGACGCTGCCGCCCTCCCGCTCCTGGATGTCCACCATGCGGGCGAGCAGCGGGTCGCGCGGGTCGATCAGGTCGTCGCCGAGCAGTACGGCGAAGGGCTGGTCGCCGACGTGCGGGGCGGCGCAGAGCACGGCGTGCCCGAGGCCGCGCGGGGCGCCCTGACGCACGTAGTGCATGGTGGCGAGGTCGCTGGACTCCTGAACCTTGGAGAGGCGGTCCTCGTCGCCCTTGCGGGCGAGCGCCTCCTCCAGTTCGTAGTTCCGGTCGAAGTGGTCCTCCAGGGGCCGCTTGTTCCGACCGGTGATCATGAGGACGTCGGAGAGTCCGGCCGCTACGGCCTCCTCGACGACGTACTGGATCGCGGGCTTGTCGACGACCGGCAGCATTTCCTTCGGGGTGGCCTTGGTGGCCGGGAGGAAGCGCGTGCCGAGACCGGCGGCCGGGATGACAGCCTTGGTGATCCTGGAAGGCGACTGAGTCATGCGGAGCACCATAGCCGCTCGGAATGAGAGGAAGATGGGGCTCCGATTAACTTCCTGTGCATAAAGACTGGTACGAGAGGGTTGGTACGCCCCCATGATGTCCCGATGACCGACGACATGTCCGACAAGGCAGCGCTGCGCAGCCAACTCCTCGCCGCTCGCGCCCGGCTGACCAGCCATGATGTCGAAGCCGCGGGCGAGCAGCTCGCGCGGGGTGCGCGGGAGCTGGCCGAACTGGCGGAGGCCTCGACCGTCGCCGCGTACGTGTCGGTGGGGCGCGAGCCGGGCACGCGCGCGTTGCTGGACACCCTGCGGGCGGGCGGCACCCGTGTCCTGCTGCCCGTCCTGCTGCCCGACAACGATCTCGACTGGGCCGCGTACGAGGGTGCGGAGCACCTGGCGAAGGCCGGCCGCGGCCTCCTGGAGCCGACCGGCCCGCGGCTCGGCCCCGAGGCCGTGTGCGCGGCGGACGCTGTCCTGCTGCCGGGCCTCGCGGTCGACGGCCGCGGGATGCGGCTCGGGCGGGGCGGCGGCTCGTACGACCGTGTACTGGCCCGGCTCGCGCGGGCCGGCGCGGACCCTGCCCTCGTGGTGCTCCTGTACGCGAACGAGGTGGTCGCCCGGGTCCCGGAGGAACCGCACGACCACCCCGTGCACGCGGTGGTGACCCCGGAGGGGGTCAGGCGCTTCGAGCGCCCTCAGGAGCCTTCTACGGCTTGAGGGTCAGCGTCTCCTTCGTCGAGGCGTCGACCGCCGCCTTGCCGAAGGACCAGTCGAGCAGCTCGCCCTTGACCCACTTGTCGGTCTGGTCGGTGTAGTGGTCGTGGTACGCGTGACCGGAGGCGCCGGACAGGTTGATCCAGCGGGACTTGTCCCAGTCGCCGACGTTGACGACCATCCGCATCGACGGCACCCAGACGACCTCGTAGCCGCCGGCCGCGTTCCAGCCGGTCGCGTTGACCGCTGCCTCGCCGCCGCCCAGGTTCCAGGGGCCGCGGTTGAGCATCGACTGGACGAAGCCGGGTCCGGCGGTGCCGAGCGTCTGGTTCTGCAGGGTCAGCTGGTGCAGCCGGCCCCAGCTCCAGGTGGAGACGTCCTTGCCGAGTTCGGCGGTCAGCTCCCAGCGGGCGTCCTCCATGGCGCGGGCGAGGAGCTGGTCACGGTTCTCGGTGGCCTGGTCGGTGCGGTTGGCCTCGGTCTTCCACCACGCGCTGTCCTCCTGCTTCAGCAGCGGGCGGACCACCTCGTACCAGCGGTCGCCGCCGTCCGGCTGCGCCGTGTCCCCGTCGCGCTCGCCGCACTCGCGCACGCGCTTGTTCTGCTCGTCGACCGGGAGGCCGGTGGAGTCGGCCGGGCGGACGCTGATGCAGTCGCCCTCGGCCCGCAGCTCCTTGGGCAGCTTGTCGCCGAAGGCGAGCTTGAGGACGTTGCGCCAGACCGCGTTGAAGTACGCGGCGGCGGCCGAGTCGGGCTCCTGGGTGTAGTCCCAGCCCTCCAGGAGCTTCTGTGCCTCGCGGACGTACGGGTCCGAGATGTCGATCTTCAGCAGGAGCGGGTTGAGCAGGGTCGCGATCTCGCTGCGGTTGTCCATCTGCATGGTCCGCATGTCGTCCGGCGAGATCTTCCCGCCGTCCTTGATCTTCGACTCGATGAGGTCGTTTATCCGCTGGCTCCGCGAGCCGTAGCCCCAGTCCTCCGTCAGGAGGTAGGGGTACTTGTCGGCGTCGACGACGGCCTGGTTGGCGGTGACGATGTAGCCGCGGTCGGGGTTCTGCTCGTACGGCAGCTCGTCGTACGGGATGTAGCCCTTCCACTTGTACGAGGAGTCCCAGCCCGGCGCCGGCACGGTGCCGTCGCCCTTGGCGCGCCGCGGGATCTTGCCCGGCGCCTGGTAGCCGATGTTCTCCGCGTCCGCGTAGATCAGGTTCTGCGAGGGGACGGTGAAGTCCTCGGCCGCGGCGCGGAACTCCTTGAAGTTCTTCGCGCGGTTGAGCCGGAAGACCGCGTCCATGGACTTGCCGGGCTGCAGGGCGGTCCACTGGAGGGAGACGCCGTAGCCGGTGCCGCGGTCGGGGGCGACGTTGCCGACGGGGGCCTTCTGGCCGACCTTCTCCAGCTCGGAGGAGCGGTCGGAGACCAGCGGTCCGTGCCCGGTCGAGCGGACCGTGATCTTCCGGCTGCCGCCTCCCGCGATCTTGATGGTCTCCTCGCGGGTCGTGAACGGCTTGGTCCTGCCGTCCACGACGTAGCCGTCGTCCCCGACCTTCTCCAGGTACAGGTCGGTGACGTCGGCGCCCAGGTTGGTGAAGCCCCAGGCGATGTTGTCGTTGTGGCCGATGATCACGCCCGGCATGCCGGAGAAGGTGTAGCCGGCGACGTCGTAGCGGCAGGTCGCCGAGACGGAGCGGCAGTGCAGGCCCATCTGGTACCAGAGGGACGGCAGCATCGGGGCGAGGTGCGGGTCGTTGGCCAGGAGCGGCTTGCCGGAGGTCGTGTACCGGCCGGAGACGACCCACGAGTTCGAGCCGATGCCGTTGCCGTTGGGGCCGAGCAGCGCCGGGATGTCGTCGAGGGAGTCGGAGAGCGCGCCCAGCTGGGACTGCATGCCCTCCAGGGCGCCGCCCGGCGTGGCCCCGGCGCCGGCGTCGTTCTTCTTCGCCTTGCCCTTCGGGTCGAACGCGTCGGTCGCCTTGTCGACCGCGCCGTTCTGCACGATCGGCTGGTGCAGCTCGTACGGGTACCCCGGGTAGAGGTCCTGGATCTGCCGCGCGCTGAGCCGGCTCGTCAGCAGGGAGCGGTCGATCTCGTCCTGCATGTTGCCGCGCAGGTCCCAGGCCATGGCCTTGAGCCAGGCCACCGAGTCGACGGGGGTCCAGGGCTCGATCGCGTAGTCGTTGGAGAAGGCGAGCGCCGCGTACTCGACGGAGACGTCGGCGGAGTCCTTGCCCTTGAGGTAGGCGTTGACGCCCTCGGCGTAGGCCTGGAGGTTCTTCTTCGTCTCCGCCGACAGGACCTTGTCGTACTCGTCCTGCGCGACCTGACGCCAGCCGAGGGTGCGCAGGAACGCGTCGGTGTCGACCTGGCTCTTGCCGAACATCTCGGAGAGGCGGCCGGCCGTCATGTGACGGCGCACGTCCATCTCGTAGAAGCGGTCCTGCGCCTGGACGAAGCCCTGCGCCCGGAAGAGGTCGGCCTCGGTGTCGGCGTAGATCTGCGGCACCCCGTAGGCGTCACGCTTGACCTCGGCCTCACCGGAGAGGCCGTCGAGCCGGATTTCGCCCGTCGTCTGCGGGAAGGAGGCGCGGACGGTGCTGACGCCCCAGTACCCGCCCCAGCCGACGCCCGCGACCAGTGCGAGGACCAGGACGAGGACGATCAGGCGGGCGCGCCGCCCCTTCTTCTTGGCGGGAGGCGCGGTCGTGTTGGAGGGCATCGCTGTCCTTCGAGGGGCAGGGTGGTCCTGGAGTACGGGAGCAACCTTAGGCGCAGCGTCCGGACGGCCCGGACGCGGTGTCACCAAGAAGGCCACCCAAGATCGCACCGGCGATCGAGGACAAGCGGGGAGCGCGTCAAGAAAGCGTTAAAGATTAGGTAAGGTAACGAAGTACCGGCTGCTGGAGGAACGATCCGGCCGCACGCGAGGGGAAGGATCGGCCACTGACTGTCCACGAGCTCAATGAACTCCTGCTCATCTGCTCGCTCGTGCTGCTCATCGCTGTCGCGGCGGTGCGGATCTCGTCACGGAGCGGGCTCCCCAGCCTGCTGCTGTATCTCGGGATCGGGGTCGCGATCGGGCAGGACGGGATCGGCAACGTCGCCTTCGACAACGCCGAACTGACCCAGGTGATCGGCTATGCCGCACTTGTGGTGATCCTGGCCGAGGGTGGCCTGGGCACCAAGTGGAAGGAGATCAAACCCGCGTTGCCCGCGGCGGTCGTGCTGTCGACCGTCGGCGTCGCGGTGAGCGTGGGCATCACGGCCGCGGCCGCCCACTACCTGGTCGGCCTGGACTGGCGCCAGGCTCTGATCATCGGCGCGGTCGTCTCCTCGACGGACGCCGCCGCCGTCTTCTCCGTCCTGCGCAAGGTGCCGCTGCCCTCGCGCGTGACCGGTGTCCTGGAGGCCGAGTCGGGCTTCAACGACGCCCCGGTCGTCATCCTCGTCGTCGCCTTCTCGACGGTCGGCCCCATCGACAGCTGGTACGTCCTGGTCGGCACGATCGCCATGGAACTGGCCATCGGCGCCGCCGTCGGCCTCGGGGTCGGCTTCCTCGGCGCCTTCGGGCTGCGGCACATCGCCCTGCCCGCCTCCGGCCTCTACCCGATCGCCGTCATGGCCATCGCCGTCACGGCGTACGCGGCGGGCGCCCTGGCCCACGGCTCCGGCTTCCTCGCCGTCTACCTGGCCGCGATGGTCCTCGGCAACGCGAAGCTGCCGCACGCCCCTGCCAACCGCGGCTTCGCCGAGGGGCTCGGCTGGATCGCCCAGATCGGCATGTTCGTCCTGCTCGGCCTGCTGGTCACCCCGACCAAGCTGGCCGACGACTTCTGGCCCGCGGTCGCCATCGGCCTGGTCCTGACGGTGGTGGCGCGGCCCATGGAGGTCTGGGTCAGCCTGCTGCCGTTCCGTATCCCCTGGCAGGAGAAGGCCCTGATGTCCTGGGCCGGCCTGCGCGGAGCCGTCCCCATCATTCTCGCCACGATCCCGATGGTGTCCGGGATCGAGGGCAGCGAGCGGGTCTTCAACATCGTCTTCGTGCTCGTCGTCGTCTACACCCTCGTCCAGGGGCCGACACTGCCCTGGCTGGCGAGGGCGCTGCGGCTGGGCGGCTCCGACGAGGCCGCCGACCTGGGCGTCGAGTCGGCGCCGCTGGAGCGGCTGCGCGGACACCTGCTCTCCATCGCGATCCCGGAGGGCTCGAAGATGCACGGCGTGGAGGTCGGCGAGCTGCGCCTCCCGGCCGGGGCCGCCGTCACCCTCGTCGTCCGCGACGAGAAGAGCTTCGTACCGGGTCCGGCGACCGTGCTCCGGTACAAGGACGAGCTCCTCGTCGTCGCGACCGACCCGGTGCGGGACGCCACCGAGCGGCGGCTGCGGGCCGTCGGGCAGGGCGGAAAGCTGGCGGGCTGGCTGGGCACGGCGGGCTCGACGGCCGTCTCCGAGCGGGGCCACCGGCAGCGGGCACTGCCGCACATTCCGTTCGGCAAGCGAACGTCCGGTTAATCACAGGCGTAGTTTCAAGTGGAAGGGCGTTTTCCCAGGCGGGAGGACGCCCTTCCCTGTACCATGAAGGCACACTTGATCGAACCAACTCTGCCTGACGCAGAGCTGGCGCGACCGTATGGCGGCCGAGACACCCTCCGCAGTGGGGCCCGGTATCTACCGCAGTTCCGCGCATGAGGACAGCTCTCGGCAGCGCCCGCACCACCGTGCAGGGGCGCGCTACCAGGCGGCAGAAAGGCAAGGACCGTGGTGTCCACGGTCACTTCTGACACGCCTACGGCGTCCCGCACCTCGGGTACGTCCGGCATCCCCGGTACGTCCGGCATCCCCGGTACCTCCAGCACCACCCCGGGTACCTCCGGTACGGCCGACGCGTCCGTGACGAAGGCGGGCAAGACGGCCGGGAAGGCCGCCGGCAAGCGCGCCGGCTACGGACAGCTCCTGCGCACCCCCGGAGCGCTGTCCTTCCTGCTCCCCGGGTTCGCCGCCCGGCAGCCGTTCGCGATGCTGACGATCGGCATCGTCCTGCTCGTCCAGCACACCACCGGCTCGTACGGCAGCGCCGGCGCCGTCGCCGCCGTCACCGGCGTCTCCATGGCGCTGTTCGCCCCGCAGAGCGGCAAGCTCGCCGACCGCTTCGGCCAGCGCGCCGTCCTGGTCCCCGGGGTCCTGGTCCACTCGGCCGCCGTCTCGCTGCTCGTGGCGCTCGCCCTGGCGGGCGCCCCGATGTGGGCCCTCTTCCTCGCCGCCGTACCGGCCGGTGCCTCCGTCCCGCAGATCGGGCCGATGGTCCGGGCCCGCTGGGCGGCCAAGCTGGAGAACTCCCCGCTGATGCCGACGGCCGCGGCCTTCGAGTCGGTCACGGACGAGTTCACCTTCGTCGTCGGTCCCGTCCTCGCCACCGCGCTCTGCACCGGCGTGCACCCCGCGGCCGGTCTGATCGCCGAGGCGGCGCTCACGCTCTTCGGCGGTCTGTTCTTCGCCGCCCAGCGCAGCACCCAGCCCGCCCACGGCCTCGTCGCCGCCGCTGCCGGCGGTGAGGCGCGCGTCTCCGCCCTGTCGATCCCCGGCGTACGGGTGCTGGCCGTCGCCTTCCTGGGCATCGGCTCGGTCTTCGGCGGTATGCAGGTCTCGCTGACCGCGTTCTCCGAGGAGATCGGCAACCCCGGCGCCAACGGTCTGCTGTACGGGATCTTCGCCGCGGGCAACATGCTCGCGGGCATCGCGTGCGGCGCGATCGCCTGGAAGATCGGCCCGCGCAAGCGCCTGATCCTGGGCTACGCCGGACTGACCGTGGCGGCCTCGCTGCTCTGGTCGGCGCACTCCGTGCTGCTGCTCGGCGCGCTCGGCCTGATCGTGGGTCTGTGCATCGCCCCGGCCCTGATCACCGGCTACACCATCGTCGAGACCCTGGTCCCCGCCTCCGCCAGGACCGAGGCCTTCACCTGGCTCACCGGCGCCGTGGCGCTGGGGCAGGCGGCGGCCGTGACGGTCGCCGGCCGCCTCGCCGACGAGCACGGCGCGAGCACCGGATTCCTGGTGCCGCTGGTGGGCACGGCGCTCGCGCTGGCCACGCTCCTGGCGCTGCGCTCGCGGCTGACCCCCCGGGCGTCGGGCCGGGTCCGCGCACGTGGTATCGGTCACCGAGTGCCGGTGACGGTGGACTGATCCCGCGGAATAGGTCACTATGGATCGTCGTTAGCACTCGATGAGTGTGAGTGCCAGGAGGAAGACAAGTGCCGACCTACCAGTACCAGTGCACCGAGTGCGGCGAGGGCCTCGAGGCGGTGCAGAAGTTCACCGATGACGCGCTGACCGAGTGCCCGAGCTGCAAGGGACGCCTGAAGAAGGTGTTCTCGGCGGTCGGCATCGTCTTCAAGGGTTCCGGCTTCTACCGGAACGACAGCCGTGGCTCGTCGAGCTCCAGCTCGCCCGCCTCGTCGTCGAAGTCCGCTTCGTCGTCGGCCTCCTCGGCGTCCTCGGACGCGAAGCCGGCCGCTTCGTCGAGCTCCTCGACGTCGAGCGCGTCGAGCACGTCGAGCTCCACCTCGGCCGCCTGATCCAGGTCTCACGACTCCGGTTCTCGATCCCGGACCTCGATCCCGGTTCTTGATCCCGGTTCTTGACGAAGCCCCACCGCTCTGCGCGGTGGGGCTTTCGCCGTTCCTCGGGCCGATAATGTGACCGGCATGGCGACCCACGCGTATGCGGACATCGGTGTGATCGGCGGCTCGGGCTTCTACTCCTTCCTGGAGGACGTGACGGAGGTGTCCGTCGACACCCCCTACGGCAGCCCCAGCGACCGCCTCTTCCTCGGCGAGGTCGCCGGACGGCGGGTCGCGTTCCTGCCCCGGCACGGCCGGAGCCACACGCTGCCGCCGCACCGGATCAACTACCGCGCCAACCTGTGGGCGTTGCGCTCGGTGGGCGTACGGCAGGTGCTCGGGCCGTGCGCGGTGGGCGGCCTGCGGGAGGAGTACGGACCCGGCACCCTCGTCGTACCGGACCAGCTGGTGGACCGTACGAAGACGCGGGCCCAGACGTACTACGACGGAGAGCCGCTGCCGGAGGCCTGGGGCGGGGCGGTGCCGAACGTCGTGCACACGACCTTCGCCGACCCCTACTGCCCCGACGGGCGGCGGGTGGCCCTGAAGGCGGCCCGGGCGCACGGCTGGGAGCCGGTGGACGGCGGCACGATGGTCGTCGTCGAGGGACCCCGGTTCTCCACGCGGGCGGAATCGCGCTGGCACGCGGCGGCCGGCTGGTCGGTGGTCGGCATGACCGGGCACCCGGAGGCGGTCCTCGCCCGCGAACTGGGCCTCTGCTACACCTCGCTGGCCCTCGTCACGGACCTGGACGCGGGCGCCGAGACGGGCGAGGGAGTGACGCACACCGAGGTCCTCCAGGTGTTCCGCGCGAACGTGGGGCGGCTGCGGGAGGTGCTCTTCGACGCGGTGGGCGCGCTGCCGGACACGGCGGACCGCGACTGCCTCTGCACGCACGCGCACGACGGCTGGGACCTGGGGATCGAGCTTCCCTGATCCCGGGGTGAATCCCCCTGAGGGGTGAGGGAGTTGTCCACAGGCGGCGGGTGATCCACAGGCTCCGGCGGGATTTCCGCGGAGGCGGGATGGTGAGAGCGGTTCTCCGGACGGCCGGAGGACGGTACGACTCCTCGCTCCCCTCCCGACAGGCGGTGCCGCCATGACGACCTCACCTCCCGCGACCTCCCTTCCCCACCCCGGCCACTCCCCCGTGCCCGCGCCGTGCGCGGTCCCGCCGTTCGAACCGCTGCGGGTACGGGGAGGGCGGCAGCGCCTGCGACGGGCGCTGCGGCGCCGGCGCCGGGCCCCTGCGGTGATCCTCGCGATGAGCGCGGCGGCGCTGGCGGTCGCGGGCGGGGGCGAGGTCTCCGCGGACCCGCCGACACCCGCGGCGGTACCGGGGCCCCCGCGGGCGCCCGTGGTGCGCATGGTGTCCGCGCCGGTACGGATCGCCGACGCCGACGCCGTACGACTGGTGCGGCCCGGTGACCGGGTGGATGTGATCGCCGCGCCCCACACGTCGATGGGCGGGAGCGGTGAGCCGCGCGTGGTGGCCGAGGGCGCCCGAGTGGACGAGGTGCCGCGAACGGGTGAGACTCGTGCGGACGGCGGGGCGTTGCTCGTACTCTCCGTTCCACGGTCGACGGCGACGGCTCTGGCGGGCGCGGGTGTCACGTCCCAACTGGCGGTGACACTGTGCTGATTCGCACGGACGGCCTGTCAAGTAACCGTTCCGTGTGTACGGATTGGACGCATCTGCGTCGTTCGCGGCCTAATGGCAGCGCTACTTGCACGGCTTCTTGCACAAGCGACGAAAGGCACCCTGGTGAGTCCGAAGAACGAAGGCGTGGTGGCAGGCTTCAAGGCCTTCCTCATGCGTGGCAACGTGATCGACCTCGCGGTGGCGGTGGTCATCGGTGCCGCGTTCACCAACATCGTGAACTCGGTGGTGAAGGGTGTCATCAACCCCCTGGTCGGCGCCTTCGGCACGAAGGACCTGGAGAGCTACCGCTCCTGCCTCAAGGGTCCGTGCGTGGTCGACGACGCGGGGAACGTGGTCTCCGGCATCCCGATCATGTGGGGCCTGGTGCTCAGCGCCGTCCTCAGCTTCCTGATCACGGCGGCCGTCGTCTACTTCCTGATGGTGCTTCCCATGGCGAAGTACCTGGCCAGGCGAGCCGCCCACGACAAGGCGAAGGAGAGCGTCCAGGAGACGCTGGAGATCAGCGAGCTGGAGGTCCTGAAGGAGATCCGCGACCTGCTCGCCACCCAGCGCGGCCCGAGCGCGGGCAGCGCTACGGGTACGGGTACGGGTACGGGCACGGGTACGGGCACGGGTTCCGGAGGGAGCGGCACCGGCGGCACAGGGAGCACCGGGAGCACCGGGAGCACCGGGTCGCACCCCACCCCCTAGCCGGCGACTCGCACCGGCATCAGAGGTGGTGCGGCGGCTTCTCTTCGAGGAAGCGCGCAAGATCGGCGGCGCTGTCGCTGCCGCTCTGAGGCCGCTCGCCCCACCCGCGGTCCGTATCGTCCGCGGACTGCTGGTCCAGCGGATCGTCGAAGATCAACTTCGGCTTCGTGGTGTTCTCGGGGATCGACTGACTGCCGGGCTGCTTCGCGTCTCGCGGTCCGTGGGCGGGGGCGGTGCTCATCCCTCCAGACTACGCCGGGTGCGGGACGTCAGCGGTCCTTCGGGTCGAGCAGCCAGAGGCCGAGGACGACGAGGAACGACAGGACGAGGAATCCGGCCCCCCACCAGGCCGTGCCGGTGTCCCCGGCCATCCACTCGTCGACCACGATGGTCAGCCCCCAGAGCTGCCCGATGACGACCGTGAGGGCCAGGGCCAGGCGCGCGCTCAGCTTCGACGAGCGCTCGGGCTCCTGCTCCGTACCGGCGCCGGGGCCCGGGCCGGTGTGGCGGACCCGGGGGTCGCCGTAGCCGCTGGTGGGGCGGATCTGCGGGTAGCGCTCGTGCACCGGCCGGTTCAGCCGGGGCTGCGCGCTCCCGGGGGTGTAGGCGGGGCGCGGGGACGGCTCGGGCGGCGGGACAGGGCCCTGGCCGGGGGCGCCCGGGGCCCGGCCGGGGACCTCCGGGTCCCGGGGGAAGGGTGCGTCGGTCATGTGCGCTCGCTCCTCGTGACGACCCCGCCCGCGGAGGCGCCCGGGCAGTTGAGGCGCTCGGCCAGGTCGGGGCGCTCGGCGCCGAGCTGCCGGCACAGGCTCTCCTGGACGCTCTCGCCGGAGCGGGTGGTGCCGACGGCCCAGACACTGCCGTCGGCCTCCTCCACCAGGAGCACCTTCGGCAGCGCCCGCGGCGGCGGGCCGGCGGTCACCTCTCCCGTACGGGCGTCGAAGACCCCTTCGTGGCAGGGGCAGTACAGCTCGCCCTCGGTGCCGCGGTCCTGCCGCCAGAGCACGGCGCAGGCGAGGTGGGTGCAGACGGCCGAGTAGCCGACGAGGGTGCCGTCCTCCAGGCGGACGGCGACCGCGCGGTCCGCCTGCTCGGGGTAGCGGAAGGCGAGGGACTCGCCGGGCAGCAGCTGGTCGGCGATCTTCCTCGGTTCGGGTGTCCCGTCGCTGTCGCCGTGGCGGTGCAGGATCCCGGAGGCGACGCCGATGCCGCCGATGGCCAGGCCGCCGGAGACGGTGGCGACGATCCGGAGGTAGTCGCGCCGGGTGGTGAGCGAGTCGGCCGCGATGCGGTCGTGCAGCGCCTCCTGGGCGGCGTCGGCCGCGCCCTGGCCGTCGGCGGGCGGCTGCTCGGTGACGCTCATCAAACAGCCTTTCCGTTGATCTCCACGACGGGGAGCCCGCCGGGGACCGGCCATTGGACCTTGTCCGCGGGGACGACCATCGCCACTCCGGTGGAGACGGTCGTCGAGCCGAAGGTGAAGGAGTCGGCGACCTGGACTCCGGGGCGCTCGCTCTGGAGCTCTTCGAGGGTTCCGTAGAAGAGGGCGCCGGTGGGGCAGACCGTGGCGCACATCGGGGCGAGTCCGTAGGCGGTGCGGTCGTAGCAGAGGTTGCACTTCATCTGCAGCTTCGCCTGGAGGTCGATCTTCGGGACGCCGAAGGGACAGGCGTTGACGCAGTTGGCGCAGCCGATGCAGCGGGTGGTGTCGGCCTGCTGCACCACGCCGTCGGCGGTGACGAGGATGGCGTCGGCCGGGCAGACCTCGGCGCAGGGGGCGACCGGGTCCTCGCAGTGCATGCAGACCGTGGGAAGGGAGGCGACGGAGTGCCCCTCGTCGGGGTAGTCGAGGTGGATCATCGACTTGCCGCGGTGCGAGTCGCACTCGCGGCAGGCCGAGACGCACGCCTGGCAGCCGATGCAGCGCCCGGGGTCGATGAAGATCGTGCGGCCCATCATGAGCGGCGTCAGCTCCTCTCCGCGGTGCCACGGCCCTGCGGGGACGTGGGCGGCAGGGGGTCGGTGCGGGAGACCTGCGTCTCCGGGTAGGCGTGCTGCCCGGGGGCGGTCGGGGGTTCGGGCACCTCGTCGATCCGCTCCGCGGCCTCGATGCGGGCCGCGCAGACCTTGTACTCGGGGATCTTGGAGCGCGGGTCGAGGGCGTCGATGGTGAGGGCGTTGGCGGCGGTGGGGACCGGCCAGTGGTACGGCACGAAGACGGTGTCCGGGCGGATCGCCTCGGTGACCAGGGCGGGGAAGACCTCGCTGCCGCGGCGGGTGACGACGCGGACGGGCTCGCCGTTGCGGAAACCGTGGGAGGGGTGGACCTCGACCCAGGGCCTCGGGGTCTGCTCGACGAGGGCGCCCAGGCGCCGGGTCTGGTTGCCGGAGAGGAAGTGGGCGACGGTGCGGCCGGTGGTGAGCGAGAGGGGGTACTCCTCGCTGTACGGGTCCATGGGCGGGTGCCATTCGACGACCTGCATATGGATCTTGCCGTCCGGGTGGTAGGTCCTGCCGTCCTCGAAGAGGCGGGGCGTGCCCGGGTGGTCGGTGGAGGGGCAGGGCCAGGCGATGCCGCCGGTCTCCTCCAGGCGTTCGTAGGTGATGCCGTAGTAGTCGTTGACCGTTCCGGCGGACGCGACGCGGAGCTCCTCGAACACGGAGCGGGAGTCGGGGAAGTCGAACTTGTCCCCGGCGCCGAGGCGCTTGGCGAGTTCGCAGATCACCCAGGTGTCGGTGCGGACCCCGGCGGGCGGCTCCTGCGCCTTGTTGTGCTTGACGACCCGGGCCTCGGCGTTGGCCATCACGCCTTCGTCCTCGGCCCAGACGGTGACGGGGAAGACCACGTGCGCGTTGGCGGCGGTCTCGGAGAGGAAGAAGTCGAACTGGGCGTGGAACTGGAGGGTGTCGTACCCGTTCTTGACGGTCGCGTAGTTGGGGAGGGAGACGAACGGGTTGTTGCAGACGCCGATCAGTCCGCGGATCTCCTCGCGCTGCATCTGCCAGACCATCTCCATCATGGAGGTGCCGGCGGGCGGGAGTTCGGACTCGTCGATGCCCCAGATCTCGCAGATCTGGCGGCGGTGCTCGGGGTTGGTGATGGAGCGGCCGCCGGGCAGCAGGTCGGACTTCTGGCCGTGCTCCCGGCCGCCCTGACCGTTGCCCTGGCCGGTGATGGTGCCGTAGCCGGCGCCCGGCCTGCCGATGTTTCCGGTGGCGGTGCACAGGTTGATGATCGTCAGGCAGTTCTCGACGCCCTGGGAGTGGTGCTCGACGCCGCGGGCGTGCCAGGCCATCGCGCGGTCCGCGCCGGCGAACATCCGGGCGGTGCGCACGATGTGTTCCTCGGGCACGCCGCAGATCTCCGCGGAGCGGGACGGCGGGTACTCCTGGACGGTCCTCTTCACCTCGTCCCAGCCGGTGGTGTGGGCGGCGAGATAGGCCTCGTCGGTGAGCCCCTCGGCGACGATCACGTGCAGGACGGCGTTGAAGAACGCCGAGTCGGTGCCGGGCTTGAGGGCGACATGAAGGTCGGCGGTGCGGGCGATGGCCGTCTCGCGGGGGTCGACGACGATCAGGGACGCGCCGCGGTCCCGGGCTCCCCAGAGGTACTGGGTCATCACGGGGAAGCACTCGCCGACGTTGGAGCCCGCGATGAGGAGGCAGTCGGTGAGGAGGATGTCGGAGAACGGGTTGCCGGCCCGGTCGATGCCGAAGGCCAGCTTGTTGGCTCCGGCCGCCGAGACCATGCACAGTCGGCCGTTGTAGTCGACGTGCCGGGTCTTCAGGGCCACGCGGGCGAACTTGCCGACGAGGTACGTCTTCTCGGAGTAGAGGCTGGCCCCGCCGAGCAGGCCGAACGAGTCGTTGCCGTACTCGGCCTGGATGCGGCGGACCTCGGCGACGGTGAAGTCGAGCGCTTCCTCCCAGCTCGCCTCGCGGAACTCCTCGTCACGGCTGCGGCGCATGAGCGGGGCGGTGAGCCGGTCGGGGTGGTTGACCTGCTGGTAGGCGTTGATGCCCTTGGGGCAGAGCCGCATCCGGTTGATGTCGTGGTTGCGTGGTTCGACGCCGAAGACCTTGCCCGCGCGGTCGACGCGCAGGTACATGCCGCACTGGACGCCGCAGAAGCAGCAGTGGGTGGGGACGAGCGTCTCGCCGTTCTGGTCGGCGTGCCAGCGGTCGGCGGGGATGCCGCCGGCGTCACGGAAGTTACGGGTGCCGGGCGGGGCGATCGAGGGGTCGAGCGGGGGCTGGTGGTCGCGGCCCACGTGCTGCTGGGTCACTTGAAGCCCTTCTTGACGTGGGTCAGGTAGGCGTTGCCGCGCATCACGCGCTTGCAGCGGGGGCAGTACTCGGGCCCTTGGTCGAAGCCGAGCTTGAGGTCGCGCATGGTGCCCTGGAGGTTCTCGACGTAGGGGGCGGTGTCGATGGGCTCCTCGCAGCGGCGGCAGGCGAGGACCTCGTCGCCGTCCTTGCGGCGGGAGGTGTACTTGAAGAGCTGCATGCCGACGGCGGCGGGCCGCTGCACGATGTGGAAGAACTTCCCGAACGGGATGTAGATGAGGGTGAAGACCACGGACACCATGTGCAGGATCGCCAGGAACTCGTAGCCGCCGCCGTGCAGGAAGATCGACGAGAAGGTGAGCAGGAGCCCGGTCACGGAGATGACGATGAGGGCGATCAGCGGGACGAGGTCGTAGGCGAAGCGCTGGCCGGTGATGGCCCCGCGGTCCTTCATCCGGCGCCACAGGAAGTAGCAGGCGCCGGGGATGACGAGGACGGCGGCGACGTCGAGCCCGTGGAACATCAGCCAGCCGACGATGTTCAGGGAGTCGAAGCCGAGGACCTTGAAGCCCCAGATGCGCATCTCGTAGCCGGGCCCGGACCCGGTGGACGAGGTGAAGGTGAACCAGCCCCAGGTGAGCGGGAACGTGATCAGGGCGGCCAGGACGCAGCCCCAGAAGATCAGCTGGTGTGCCGCCCACCGGCCGTGTGACCGGGCGCCGAGGAACTTCTGGAAGCCGAGGTAGGTGGCGATCATCTTCGGCAGCGCGGTGGGCGCCCTGCGGAAGTTGGCGGCCGAGAAGAACGAGCGCCAGCCCTGCTTGAAGAGACGGCGGGCACCGGGCGCGGAGATCCAGACGGTGTAGCGGTAGGCCACGCCGAAGGCGAGGAAGACGGTGGCGACGGCGTACGGGAGGAGCGCCGAGTCGAAGTCGCGCAGCAGCCGGCTGCCGAGGACGATCGCGACGATCAGCAGCGCGGAGACGGCGGTTCCCGCGAGCACGGCCCGGCGGCGCACGTCGGCGGGTGTCTGGACGACGGGCGTGGGGCCCTGCGGTTGCTCGGTCACGGGTGGCTCGGTCACGCGCACACGCTAGGACGATATGCCGGAATTCAACCTGTTTTGCGGGCCGGGTGGGTGAGGGTGTCGCTCAGATGGCGTTCAGGCCGTGGGAGCGGAAGACGGCGCGGGCCTCGTCGAGCCGGTGCGGAGTCGGCGAGGGTGTGTCGTGGAGCGTGAAGGGCATGGCGAGTGCTTGCCACTTCGCTTCGCCGAGCTTGTGGAAGGGGAGGATGTCGACGCGCGAGACATTGCCCAGGCCGGCGGCGAAGGAGGCGACTCCCTCGATGTCGGCGGGGTCGTCGGTCAGACCCGGGACGAGCACGAAACGGACGTGGACCTCCTGGCCGAGGTCGGCGAGGCGGCGGGCGAAGTCCAGGGTCGGCCGCAGGGGGCGGCCGGTGACCTTCCTGTACGTCTCCGGTTCCCAGGCCTTGATGTCGAGGAGGACGAGGTCGGTGTCGCGCAGCAGGGCGTCGGTGGCGCGGGCGCCCAGGAATCCGGAGGTGTCGAGCGCGGTGTGGAGCCCGAGCTCGTGCTTCATCCGGTGGAGCAGCTCGCCGGTGAAGACGGGCTGGAGGAGGGGTTCGCCTCCGGAGACGGTGGCCCCGCCCCCGGACACGGAGATGAAGCGGGTGTACTTCCGCGCTTCGGCGATCACGTCGTCGGCGGAGGTGCGCGTGCCGCTGCGCATCCGCCAGGTGTCGGGGTTGTGGCAGTAGAGACAGGTCAGCGGGCAGCCGGAGAGGAAGGTGACGAAGCGGGTGCCGGGACCGTCGACGCCGGTCGACAGGTCCCAGGAGTGCACCGAGCCCTGGGAGGGGCGGCGGGTGACCGCGGCAGCCGGTGTCGCGGGCGAGGGTAGGGGCACGGGGACGGGCATGGGCGCGGGTGCGGGCGCGGGCGCGGGCGGGGACGTGATCATGGTCATGGCCGGCCTCTACAGCGAGCCGTGGAAGGTGCGGTTGAGGACGTCCAGCTGCTGGTCGCGGGTGAGCCGGACGAAGTTGACCGCGTATCCCGAGACCCGGATGGTCAGCTGCGGATGGTTCTCGGGGTGCTCCATGGCGTCGATGAGCACATCCCTGTTCAGGACGTTGACGTTCATGTGGAAGCCGTCGCTCGCCATGTAGCCGTCGAGGACACCGGCCAGGTTCCTGATCCGCTCCTCGGGGGTCCGGCCCAGTCCGTCGGGGGTGACGGTGCTGGTCAGCGAGATGCCGTCCTCGGCGTGCTCGTACGGCAGCTTGGCGACCGACAGTGCCGAGGCCACGTAGCCGTGGGTGTCGCGGCCGTTCATCGGGTTGGCGCCCGGGGAGAACGGCTCACCGGAACGGCGCCCGTCGGGGGTGTTGCCGGTCTTCTTCCCGTAGACGACGTTGGACGTGATGGTCAGGACGGACTGGGTGTGTTCCGCGTCCCGGTAGGTCGGGTGCCTGCGCACCTTCCTCATGAACTCCTCGACCAGCCGGACCGCGATCTCGTCGGCACGGTCGTCGTTGTTGCCGTACGCCGGGTAGGCGCCCTCGACCAGGTAGTCGGTCGCGAGACCCGTCTCGTCCCGGACCGGGGTGACCCTGGCGTACTTGACGGCGGCCAGCGAGTCGACGGCGACCGCCAGGCCGGCGATGCCGCACGCCATGGTGCGGCGCACGTCGCGGTCGTGGAGCGCCATCTCGACCCGCTCGTAGGCGTACTTGTCGTGCATGTAGTGGATGACGTTCAGCGCGTGGACGTACGTGGCGGCGAGCCACTCCATCTGCGCGTCGAACCGGGCCATCACCTCGTCGTAGTCCAGGACGTCGGCAGTGATCGCCCCGGTGGCCGGGCCGACCTGGGCGCCGGACTTCTCGTCGCGGCCGCCGTTGATCGCGTAGAGGAGGGTCTTGGCGAGGTTCACCCGGGCCCCGAAGAACTGCATCTGCCGGCCGACGGGCATCGCCGAGACGCAGCAGGCGATGGCGGTGTCGTCCCCGAAGCGGGGCCGCATCAGCTCGTCCGACTCGTACTGCACGGACGAGGTGTCGATGGAGACCCTGGCGCAGAACTCCTTGAAGCCCGGGGGTAGTCGGGGCGACCAGAAGACGGTCATGTTCGGCTCGGGCGCCGGGCCGAGGTTGTAGAGGGTCTGGAGATAGCGGAAGGAGGTCCGGGTGACCAGCGGACGGCCGTCCTCGCCCATGCCGGCGATGGACTCGGTGACCCAGGTCGGGTCGCCGGAGAACAGCTCGTCGTACTCGGGGGTGCGCAGGAAGCGGACGATACGGAGCTTGATGATGAAGTCGTCGACGAGCTCCTGCGCCTGCTCCTCGGTGAGGATTCCGGCCTCGATGTCACGCTGGAGATAGACGTCCAGGAAGGTGGAGGTCCGGCCGAGGGACATCGCGGCACCGTTCTGCTCCTTCACGGCGGCGAGATAGGCGAAGTACAGCCACTGGACGGCCTCGCGGCCGGTCGTCGCGGGGCCGGAGACGTCGTGGCCGTAGGAGCGCGCCATCGTCCTCAGCTCGCCGAGCGCGCGGATCTGCTCGGCCAGTTCCTCGCGCAGCCGGATGGTCTCCTCCAGCGAACGGCCGTCGGCGGGAAGGGAGTCGAGCTCCTCCTTCTCCTCCCGCTTGACCGCGATCAGCCGGTCGACCCCGTAGAGGGCGACTCGGCGGTAGTCGCCGATGATGCGGCCGCGGCCGTAGGCGTCGGGGAGACCGGTGATGACGCCGGCCTTGCGTGCGGCGCGGATCTCGGGGGTGTAGGCGTCGAAGACACCGGCGTTGTGGGTCTTGCGGTACTCGGTGAAGACCTTCTCCAGCTCGGCCGGGACCGGATAGCCGTAGGTCTCCAGGGCGCCGGCGACCATGCGCCAGCCGCCGTACGGCATGATCGCGCGCTTCAGCGGGGCGTCGGTCTGCAGGCCGACGATCAGGTCCTTGTCGCGGTCGATCCAGCCCGGGGCGTGGGCGGTGATGGTGGAGGGGGTGTCGTACGCGACGTCGAGGACGCCCTTGGCGCGCTCCTCGGGGAAGCGGTCGGTGACGGCCTTCCACACGGCGGTGGTGCGCTCGGTGGGACCGGCGAGGAAGGAGGCGTCGCCCTCGTACGGCGTGTAGTTCTGCTGGATGAAGTCGCGGACGTCGACGCAGTCGCGCCAGAGTCCGCCCCGGAAGCCCTTCCAGGCCCGCTCGTTCACCGTTGCCTCAGCAGGGGTCGCCGTCATGGCCCGCACCGCCTTCTTCGCTTCGTTCGATCGCGTCGTTGCCTGTCTCCCATTGCACTCCTCCCGACCGGTCGTCCGGGGCGGCATTGGTCACCGGTCGACGGTCTTTGGTCCCGTCGCGGGCATGCGGAAAGACCCCGCCGGGGCGGGGTCTTCCGGGAGCGCGACGGTCTTCGGAAAGCGCGGTGGTACGCCGGTCAGCTGGGCGCCTCCGCACCCTTGCGGGCGTAGAACCACCAGGTCACGACCGTGCAGCCGGCATAGAAGGCGACGAAGCCCCACATCGCGCTGGTCACCGCCATCGAGCCGAAGAGGGCCGGGATGAAGAAGAAGCCGAAGGCGGCGACCCCCGAGGTGAAGCCGGTGACCGCGCCGGACTCCATCTCCGACTGCTTCAGCGCCTTCGTGTACTCCGGGGTGCCCTCCGTCAGCCCCTTCAGATGGGTCGAACGGAAGATCACCGGGATCTGGCGGAAGGTCGAGCCGTTGCCGATGCCGGAGAAGAAGAACGCCGCCAGGAAGCAGAGGAAGAAGCCGTGGAAGCCGCCGGTGTCCGACCCCGACGGGAGGAAGGAGATGACGCCGATGATCGAGGCCGCCATGCCCACGAAGGACAGGATCGTCACCCGCGCGCCGCCCAGCCTGTCCGCGACCCAGCCGCCCGCCCACCGGGCCAGGGCGCCCACGGCCGGGCCCATCCAGGCGTAGGCGGCGACGGAGTAGTCCGGGAACGTGGTCTTGATCAGCATCGGCAGGGCGGCCGCGAAGCCGATGAAGGAACCGAAGGTGCCGACGTACAGCCAGGTCATCAGCCAGTTGTGTTTGCGCCTGAAGATGATCTTCTGTCGGCTGAAGGGGGTCGCGGCGACCTTCAGGTCGTTCTGGCCGAACCACGCCACCGCCGCGAGGACGAGCACCACGGGCACCCAGATGAAGGCGGCGTTCTGCAGGTGGACCGGGGTTCCGTCGGGCCTGTGCTGGGCCGTGCCGATCGCGATCGTCGACCAGGTGATGACGATCGGCGTCAGCAGCTGCACCGCCGAGACGCCCAGGTTGCCAAGGCCGCCGTTGGTGCCGGTCGCACTGCCCTTCCTCGCCTTCGGGAAGAAGAAGCCGATGTTGGCGAGCGAGGAGGCGAAGTTCGCGCCGCCGATGCCGCACAGGGCCGCGATGGCGACCATGACGACGTACGGGGTCGACGGGTCCTGGATCGCGACGCCCAGCCAGATCAGCGGCACGATCAGCACGACGGTCGACAGTGCCGTGAAGCGGCGCTGGCCGATCCTCGGGCCGAGGAAGGTGTAGAAGATCCGGGCGGTGCCGCCCGTCAGACCGGGGACGGCCGTCAGCCAGAACAGCTGCGAGGTGGAGAACCCGAAGCCGACGTCCTGCAGGTTGGTCGCGGTGACGCTCCACACCTGCCAGACGACGAAGGCCACCAGGAGCGCCGGGACCGCGATCCACAGATTGCGGCTCGCGACGCGCTTCCCGATCGACTTCCAGAAGAGCTCGTTCTCCGGCTCCCAGTCGGTGATCGGCCGGCCCGGGCGGTACTGCTCCGCGTCGTACGAGGGTGCCGGCCCGCTCGTCGCGTCTCTGGTGTCCTGGAGTACGGAACTCATGGCGCTTCCCTGGGATCGGGGCTTTCCTTTGCCCTTCCAGGCTGCGTGCGTACCCATGGGCCGGGTCAGAGGCCATGGTCGTGACCCCGCCGGGCGGAGGTCCCGTCCCACCCGGGCCCTAGGAACCCCGGGCAGCCGGCCGCGCGCGGGTCCGCGTGCCGAAGGCCGCGGGCCGGGCCCGGCTCTGATGTCCTGTGGCGCATGACGCAACCGTTCCTGCCCCTCATCGCGCGATCCCGCGCCGAGGCGCACCGCGCCGCCACACCGCTCGAGCTCTTCTTCGACCTCTGCTTCGTCGTCGCCGTCGCCCAGGCCGGCGCCGAGCTCGTGCACGCGGTCGCCGAGCACCACGCCGCCGACGGCATCGGCCACTACGCGATGGTCTTCTTCGCGATCTGGTGGGCCTGGATGAACTTCACCTGGTTCGCCTCCGCCTACGACAACGACGACGTCCTCTACCGCGTCGCCACGTTCGTCCAGATCGCCGGCGTCCTCATCCTCGCCGCCGGGATCTCCCGCGTCTTCGAGGACGACTTCCTCGTCGCCGTGCTCGGCTACGTGGTCATGCGGCTCGCCCTCTCGTTCCAGTGGCTGCGCGCCGCCCATCACGCGACGGACCCCGCCGAGCGGGCGATGTGCCGCCGGTACGCGGCGGGCGTGGTCCTCTGCCAGATCGGCTGGACCGCCCTCCTGTGGGCACCCGAGTCCGCCCGCACCTGGATCTTCGTCGTCATGATCGTCGCCGAGCTGGCGGTCCCCGCGATCGCGGAGAAGAACACCAACACCCACTGGCACGCGCATCACATCGCCGAGCGCTACGGCCTCTTCACCATCATCGTGCTCGGCGAGACCATCGCTGCCGCGACGGTCGCCGTGAAGACGGGCGTCAGCGAGTACGACGCCCTCGACGAGCTGCTCCCGATCGCCGCGGGCGGCCTGCTGATCGTGTACGCCGCCTGGTGGATCTACTTCGCCGCCCCCGCCCACGTCCGCCTCCACTCCAACCGGCAGGGGTTCCTCTGGGGCTACGGCCACTACCTGATCTTCGCCTCCGCCGCCGCCATCGGTGCCGGGATCGAGATCGCCGTCGAGCAGACGGTGGGCAAGGCCCACCTCTCCACGCTCGCCGCCTCCTCCGCCGTGACGATCCCGACCGCGCTCTTCCTGCTCTGCGTGTGGCTGCTCCACGCCCGGTACTTCAAGGTCGGCATCGCCCAGCAACTCGTCCTGCCCGTCTCGTCGCTGGCGATCCTCATGTGCACGTTTGCCGGCCACTGGGCGGTCCTGCTGGCCGGTCTCGTCGCGGCGGCGACCGTGGCGGTCGGGGTGACGCTGGCCACGCGCAACCCCCTCTCGCGCGGCTCCGGCCCCGGCCACGGGCACTGATCGAACAGGCGTGGTACGCAGGCACCATGACGAACCATGACGCCATCACGGACGTGCCGGGGCTGCGGGTCGGCCACGCGCGCGTGGCCGGGCCGCGGGCCCTCAGCGGAACCACCGTCGTCCTCGCCCCCGAGGGCGGGGCCGTCGCCGGCGTGGACGTGCGCGGCGGCGGACCCGGCACGCGGGAGACCGACGCCCTCGACCCCCGTAACGTCGTCCGGCGGATCGACGCCGTGGTCCTCACGGGCGGCAGCGCGTACGGACTCGACTCGGCGGCCGGAGTGATGGCCTGGCTGGAGGAGCGGGGGCGAGGCGTACGGGTGGGGCCCGAGCCCTCGCACGTGGTCCCGGTCGTCCCCGCCGCCTGCGTCTTCGACCTCGGCCGCGGCGGCGACTTCTCGGCCCGGCCGGACGCCTCCACGGGGCGGTCGGCGGTGGAGGCCGCCGCGGCGACGGAGCTCCACGCGCGCGTGGAGACGGGCGCGGTCGGGGCGGGCACGGGCGCCGTCGTCGGCGGGCTCAAGGGCGGGGTCGGCACGGCGAGCACGGTCCTGGAGTCGGGCATCACGGTCGGCGCGCTGGTCGTCGTCAACGCGGTCGGCTCGGCGGTCGATCCGGAGACCGGCGCGCTGTACGGGGAGTACTTCCACGGCCGGCCCGCCCACCCGGAGCCGGCCGTCCACGAGGCCGCGCGGCTGCGCCTCGCCGAAGCCCTGGCGAGGAACACGCCGCCGCCCCTCAACACCACCCTCGCGGTCGTCGCGACGGACGCCGCGCTGACCCGGGCGCAGGCGCAGAAGTTCGCGGGCACGGCGCACGACGGCATCGCGCGCGCCGTCCGTCCGGTCCATCTCCTCAACGACGGCGACACCGTCTTCGCCCTCGCGACCGGCGCGCGCGAGCCGGGCCCGGACGCCGGTCCGCTCGCGCTCAACGAGATCCTGGCGGCGGGCGCGGACCTGGTCACCCGGGCGATCGTGCGGGCGGTCCGGGAGACCGCCGAGGGGGTGACGGGACCGGGCGGGGACTTCCCCTCGTACCGCGAGCTGTACGGACCCGCGCCGCTTGTCGACTCCCCGTCCAACAAAGGGAGTTGAGCCGAACACCGACCCGCGCGCGGGAACTTCCCGTACGCCCCCGTCGTTTTGCCGAACCCCGGACACGATGTCAGACCCAGGGACTACGTTAAGCAAGCACCAAGTGACATGCGGCGACGGCCTGGAGACCTTCTTGAACGATCCGCAGGATCATCTCGATCCGTACGAGACGACCGAGACGCACGTCGAGCGCCTCCTCGGCCGGGCGCTCAACTCCTTCGACCTGCCCGACTCCACGATCGAGCGCCTGGAGACGGCGTTCGCCCACTCCAGCGCGCTGCACTCCTCGCACCACAGCGCGTCGCTGCACCGCACCACGTATCGCCACACCTGCCTCCTGGCCGACGGCACGACGCTCAGCCTCTGGGAGCTGGTGCACAACTCCGGCCGGGACGGCACCGAGCAGCACGAGCTGTACGCGGACGAGGCGGAGGCCCGGCTCGCCGCCTCCCGGCTCCCCGCCCGCTTCTCCCCGGGCTGGGGCGTCGGGCGCTCCAGCGACCCGGACTTCGACGAGGACGGCGACCTGGAGCTGCTGGGCGCCCTGCTGTCCCGCCGGATACCGAAGCAGCCCCGGAAGTACGTCGCCGAGGACTCGGCGGACCACGCCCGGCGCGTGCTGCGCCGCGCGGAGAACGAGGACCGGCCCGGCGAGGAGACCGCGCGCCGGCTGCGCGTGGCGTACGCGCACCACATCACGCAGGCGTTCGGCCGTCAGTACGCGTCGGAGGGCGGCCGGGACGCCGGCTTCACCCTCTACGAGCACGCGTTCCTGCTGCTCGACGGCACCGAGCTGAGCCTCTGGGAGGTGGAGCACACGGCGACCCCCGACGGCCGCCACATGTGCGAGGTCTACGAGGACGAGTGCACGGCACGCGAAGCGATGGAGCGCCGCGCCCGGGTGCGGTGAGGCACGGCGTCCGGGGAGGGCGGCCGTTCGGGCCGCCCTCCGGTGAAAGCCGGTCTAGGGGACGCGGACGAGCAGGGCCACCGTCACGCCGGTCAGGCGCTCGGCGCCGGTCGCGGCGTAGCGCGCCCTGAGGGCCCGCGCCTGCGCGGCCGGGAGGGCGTCCAGCGGATCGGCCGCGTCGCCGGCCACGACGAGCCAGATCCGCGGCTCGTCCTGCAGACACGCGCCAGGGTCGGGGCACTCCGTCGCCCACAGGTCGGCACGGTCGGCGGCCCCCGTGGCCAGGAAGACGTCGCGTGGTCGCAGCCCGTCCGCCAGGTAGAAGCGGACGCCGACGTCGAGCATGCGCCAGTGGTCGTCCCCCCGGTCGAACACCACCGCGTCGCCGGACCGGTGGTACTTCTCGATCGTCCGTGCCGCACCCTCGTAGTCGACGCCCTGCCAGAAGTGGGCGAACGGTCCGCGCACCGCCTGCTGATCGGGCAGCGTGAGCAGGACCAGCGCCACGAGCACCCCCGCGACGGCTCCCCGCGAGCGGAGGCGTCGATGCGGACCGGCGATCCCCGCCCCGGCCAGCACGGCCCAGGCGGGGAGGGTGAAGATCAGGTAGCGGTAGTAGAAGTACGAGACGTCGCCGTGCGAGACCGCCCAGAGCACCAGCGGTGGCAGCAGGGCGAGGGCGTAGAGGGCGAGGACCGCGGAGCTTCCGGCCTCGGGCCGGTCGGTCACGGGCCGGTCGGTCACGGGGCCTCCGGCTTCGGCTCCGTCGGACTCCGGGCCCACCGCCGGGCTCACTCTCGCCCGGCCCACCGGCGCCCCGTGGCGGTCGGCGGCGGCCAGGACCGCCAGGACGGTCACCGCTCCGGCGACCAGCGCGGAGGCGTACAGCTGCGGCAGGAAGGTGACCAGGCTCCACAGGTCGGGACCGGGGATCCAGGAGATCTGGCGGCCGGCGTGGGCCCGGCCCAGGAGAACCACCGGACCGGCGGCCGCCGTTCCGGCCAGCGCGGCGAGACCGAAACGGAGGCCGGCCGGGCGCTCCGCGCGGGACCGCCGGACCACGAGGACGAGGTGCCCGGCCAGAACGGTCAGGGCGATCAGATGCAGCAGCCCGACCGCCGCCACGCACCCGGCGTACGCGGCCCAGCGCCACCGGCTCTCCGGGCGTTCCAGGGCCCGGAGCAGCAGCAGGGTGGCCAGGGTGGCGGCCAGGACCACGAGGGCGTAGGGCCGGGCCTCGTGGGCGTACCGCGTGACGACGGGGACGAGCCCGAACAGCAGGCCGGCGGCCAGCCCCGCGCGCCGGCCGACGAGACGCTGCCCGATCAGCGCCGTGCAGCCGGCGGTGCCCGCCATCGCGAGCGCCGAGGGCAGGCGCAGCGCGGTGGCGGAGTCCCCGAAGACGCTCATCCAGCCGTGCAGGAGGAGGTAGTAGGTCCCGAGGACCGCGTCGACGTGCTGGAGCGTGTCGAGCAGCCGGCCGGTGGAGCGGCGGGCCACCTCCCAGGTGGTGAGCTCGTCCTGCCACAGCAGCGGCCGCCCGATCCCGTACACCGTCAGGGCGAAGGTGAGCAGCGTCGGCCACAGCCACACCCCGGGCCGCCGCCCCCGCCCGTCCGGCCGTGCGCCGGGGCGCCGGACGCGTACGGGCACGGTGCGGTCGCGTGCCGGGGAGGCGACGGGCGGAGGAGCGGAAGGAGGGGGCGCCATGGGCGTCAGCCCCGTGTCGCGGTGACGGGGGCCGCGGCGGCCGGCTCGGGGACGGCGGCGAGCCCGAGCTTCTGGACGGCGAACTCGCGGTTCCGCACGGTCTGGTCGCGGTACGCGCCGGGCAGGTCCGGCATGGCCAGGAGCCGGTCGCAGGCGGCGAGGGACCCGGCGAAGTCCCCGACCCAGTAGGCGGTGATCGAGAACTCGAACAGCAGCCCCCACCGGTACACCCACGGCTGGGTGAACAGGATGTCGTCCGGCGGCTCGCGGTCCACGGCGGCCGAGACGATCGCGTGGGCGCTGTGGTGACGGTTCAGCTTCCGCAGCCGCGCCGCCAGCTCGTAGCAGGCTTCGAGGCGCTCCGGGCGCGCCTCCCAGGCGCGGGAGAGGGCGTCCGCCGCGGCCGGCCAGTCGCCCGTGTCCGCCCTGAGGACCCCGGACTGGAGCAGCGCGTAGTAGACCTCCTCGATCCAGCCGCCCATGCTCGCGCGGCGCTCGTAGAGGTCGATCGCCTCACCCGTACGGCCCATGTCCCGCATGGTCTGGGCGAGGTAGAAGACCGTGCGGGCATTGGCGGGGTCGCGTTCGTGCTCGGCGGAGAGGAGCCGGGCGTCGCGCTCGAACTTGTCGTGCCGCGACCCCCCGTCGGCGTGGTCCTCGATGACGAGGGCGTCGAGGTTCTCCTGAACGTGGTCCCGGTCCGCGGTGAGGTACTCGTGCGTCACGCCCTCGTACCGCCACGGGAGATCGCCCCTGACCAGGCGCTTGATGCGGTACTCCGTCGCGCCCTCGTGGCGCAGCATGTAGCCGTCGGCGGTCAGCGCGGGCAGCGGGCCGTCCTGCCGCAGGACGAGGTCGGCGTCGAGGAGCAGGAGGTAGTCGGCGCGGCCCCGGGCGTGGGAGACGTTCAGGCTCCGGTTGTGCCCGAAGTTCACCCACGGCTCCTCGTGCAGCTCGCCGGGGATCCCGTCGAGCGCCTTACGGATCAGCTCCTGGGTCCCGTCGGTCGACCCTGTGTCGGAGATGACCCAGGTGTCCACGAGGTCCCGTACGGAGGAGAGGCACCGTTCGATGACCCGGGCCTCGTTCTTGACGATCATGCACAAGCAGAAGGACGGCTTCACGGCAACACCACTTCGGCGGGGTCGGTGGGGGGCGACCTTAAGCACGGGGCCGGTACCGCCGGAGACACCACGCCGACAGGCGCTTTCAGGTTCGCCGCCGCGTACGCACCCAGGGGGATGGTGGCGGTAGGCCAAGCGTTGACAGTCCTCCCGGAGCCGTAAAGACGGCGTGAGCGCGATCCGATGATCTGAAAGGAAGCTCGAACTCGTTTCCGGTGCATCACTCGATCCGGATGAAGTAAGGAGCTGTTGCATGAGTCCTGATTCCAGGACGAGGTCCGCTCTGGGCCCGCTTCCGCGACGCCGCGCCTGGCTCAACGGAGGCGCCATCGCTTCGATCGCACTTGTTCTCACGGGGTTCACGACCCCCGGATCCGCCTCCCCCGAGGGCGCGGCCGGACCTTCGGGAGTGAACGTCGCAGGCGCGCCGTCGGGGGGTGACGACTGCCAGGACCACAACCAGCGCCCGCACAACGAGCAGAGCTCGGACCCGGTGCTGTGGGGCCCGGTGTCGCACGAGAAGAGCGCCCCGATGCCGCACGAGGGCGCTCCCCCGCTCGGTGATCTCAACGGCTATGTGGACCACCAGGTCCAGCAGTACACGGGCGGCAGCCTGGCGCAGTACCTGCAGTCGTCGTCTCAGGGGGCGTACGACCGTTACGTACTGGCAGCGCCCGTCGGCGACCCCGACCACTGCCAGAACGTCAGGCCCGGCCCGACGGGCCCGACGGGCGCCACCGGCGCCACGGGTGCGACGGGCGCCACGGGAGCCACCGGGGCCACCGGTCCCACCGGACCCACGGGCGCGACGGGCGCCACCGGAGCCACGGGCGCGACAGGCGCTACGGGTGCCACGGGTGCCACCGGCGCAACGGGCGCCACCGGGGCGACGGGTGCGACCGGCGCCACGGGGCCCTGCTCCGACATCGACCTCTACGCCCCCAGCGACACCCGGGACTTCCAGGCCGTCCTCACCGGTGGCAAGGTGTTCGCCGGTCAGGCGACCTCGCTGGGTGGGCCGATCTCCTGGCAGGACCTCACCAACGCCACGCCGGTCGGCATGGACCCCGCCAACCCCGGCTATCCGCCGAACGTGTGTGCTGTCGGCATCGAAGCCCAGGGCAACGACGCCTACATCAAGGTGCTCACGACGGGCGGCCAGGTGTACCAGACACATGGCGACATCAACGGCCAGTTCACCTGGGACGAGGCCTGGTTCCTCCAGAACACACCCACTCCGGTGGTGCTGCGCACCACCAAGTTCTCCCGCGCTCTGGACGCCGGAGGTGTGGTGAACCGCTCCTGACCTGAGGGGTGGAACCACGCAAGGCCCGGACCGGGGCATTCCCGGTCCGGGCCTTGCGTCGTCGTGCGAGGCGGGTCAGTGCGTGAGCACCGACTCCTTCTCGACGGTCACGGACGCTTCCGGACCCCCGTCCTCGTCCGCGTCCGCGCCCTCGATGTGCTGCTTCGGCTTCGCCGGCAGCGCGAACATCACCAGGAAGATCACGGCGAGCACCGCCACCGCCCACCCCAGCGCGTTCTGGAACGCGTCGGTGAACGCCGCTCCGATCTCCGCCGGGGCCTTCGCCAGCCGCTCCTCGTCGATCACGCCGAAGAAGACGACCGACACCAGACCGAGTCCGAGCGCGTTGCCCATCTGACCGGTCGTGTTGATGAGGCCCGAGGCCGAACCCGCGTGCTCGCGCGGCACGTCCGAGAGGACCGCGTCCGTCAGCGGGGCCACGATCAGCCCCATGCCCACGCCCATGACGACGAGGGGCGGGATCATCTGCCAGGCCTCGATGCCGGTCCCGTACCGCCCGGCCTCCCACAGGTAGAGGAGCATGCCCGCGGCCATCGTCACCGCACCCGTCTGCAGCACCTTGCGCCCGAAGCGCGGGACGAGCTTCTGCACCGACAGCCCGGCGGCCGTCGAGACGGCGATCGAGAACGGCACGCCCGTCAGACCCGCCTTGAGCGGGCTCCAGCCCAGACCGACCTGCATGTACAGCGTCCAGACCAGGAAGAAGATGCCCATCACGACACCGAACGTCAACTGGACCGCGATACCGCCCGCGAAGCTCTTCACCTTGAAGAGCGTCAGCTCGAGAAGCGGCGAGCCGTCCTTCTTCGTCTTGTACTTCTCGTACGCGATGAGGGCGGCGAAGACGACGAGGCTGCCGGCCATGCACAGGTGGCCCCAGAGCGGCCAGTCCAGCTCACGGCCGCGCGTCAGCGGGTAGATCAGCATCAGCAGCGCGAGCGTCACGAGCAGCACGCCGACGATGTCGAGACGGAGCGCCTTGGGCGCCTTCGACTCGGTGATGAACTTCCGGCCCAGGATCAGGCCGGCGATGCCGACCGGCAGGTTGATCAGGAAGATCGGGCGCCATTCGAGGCCCGCGATGTTCCACTGGGTGAGCAGCGCGCCGAGGAGCGGGCCGGAGACCGCGCCGAGGCCGATGATGGCGCCGAACATGCCGAAGACCTTGCCGCGCTCGTGCGCGGGGAAGGTGACGTGGATGATCGACAGGACCTGCGGGACCATCATCGCCGCCGCCGCGCCCTGGAGCAGGCGGGAGGCGACCAGCATCTCCGGGTTCGCGGCGAAGCCGCAGAGCGCGGAGGCGAGGGTGAAGCCGGCCGTTCCGAGGAGGAACAGCCGCTTGCGGCCGTAGATGTCGCCGAGACGGCCGCCGGTGATCAGACCGGCGGCGAACGCCAGGGCGTAGCCGGCGGTGATCCACTGGATCGCGCCGAAGGACGCGCCGAGGTTCCGCTCGATGCTCGGGATCGCGATGTTGACGATCGTGGCGTCGACCAGGTCCATGAAGGCGGCGGTCATGACGATGGCGAGGGCTATCCAGCGCCTGCGGTCGGTGGCCGCGGCACCCTGCACGGCGGCGTCGTGTGAACTCATAGGAGAAACGTAGAGGGCATGTAGGTCAGCTGATGTCCTAGATGCGACGCATGCTGGAACACATGACGGACACTCCGGCACGACTCCTGAATCTGCTCTCGCTGCTCCAGACACCGCGTGAGTGGCCGGGCAGCGAACTCGCCGAGCGGCTCTCGGTCTCCGGGCGCACGATCCGCCGCGACATCGACCGGCTGCGGGAGCTCGGCTATCCGGTGGAGGCGACGAAGGGCGCGGTGGGCGGGTACCGCCTGGTCGCCGGTACGGCCATGCCGCCGCTGCTGCTCGACGACGAGGAGGCGGTCGCGATCGCGGTGGGCCTGCGGGCGGGTGCCGGGCACGCGATCGAGGGCGTGGAGGAGGCGTCGGTCCGCGCGCTGGCCAAGCTGGAGCAGGTGCTGCCGTCGCGGCTTCGGCACCGGGTCTCCACGCTGCAGAACGCGACGATCCCGCTGACACGGGGAGACGGCGCGACGGTCGCGCCGTCGACGCTGACGGCCCTCGCGGGCGCGGTGACGGCGCAGGAACGGCTGCGGTTCGGCTACCGCGCGGGGGACGGCACCGAGTCGCGCCGCCTGGTCGAGCCGTACCGGCTGGTGTCGACGGGTCGGCGGTGGTACCTCGTGGCGTACGACATGGAGCGCGAGGACTGGCGGACGTTCCGGGTCGACCGGGTGTCCGACCCGTTCGCGACGGGGGCGCGCTTCACCCCGCGGGAGCTGCCGGCGGGCGGTGCGGCCGAGTACATGACGCGCTCGATGTCCCGGGCACAGCCGGAACTGGACCTGGACGTCACCTTCGACGCCCCCGCCGACTTCGTGGCGGCCCGTCTCCCGGCGCACCTCACCCCGACGCCGACGGGCGCGACCACGTGCCGGCTGCGCACGCGCACCGCGGACTCCACGGAATGGCTGGCCATCCGGCTGGCCCTGGTGGACGCCCCGTTCACGATCCACGCGCCGTCCTCGCTGACGACGTACGCGAAGGATCTGGGCGCTCGCCTGTCGGCGGCAGCGGCGAAGGCGGCGACCACGACGGCAACGACGGCAACGACGGGGTGAACGCCCGGCCGGAGGGGCGGGCCGGGCTCGGGGGCACCCCGCGCCGACGGCCCGCCGCACGGGCGACACCGTGCCGGGCGGCCCCGGTGACCCCGCCCGCGGGGGCGGCGGCGTCACCGGTCACCCCGGGGGCGGACCGCTCTAGGCCACCGCGTCGAAGCCCGTGTCGCGGGCCATCTTCTTCAGTTCCAGGAGCGCGTGCTTCTCGATCTGGCGGATCCGCTCACGCGTCAGGCCGTGTTCCTTGCCGACCTCGGTCAGCGTGCGTTCACGGCCGTCCTCGATGCCGTACCGCATGCGGATGATCGACGCCGTACGGTGGTCGAGCTTGTCGATCAGGTCGTCGAGCTCCTCACTGCGCAGCAGCGTCAGCACGGACTGCTCCGGCGACACCGCGGACGTGTCCTCCAGGAGGTCGCCGAACTGCGTCTCGCCCTCGTCGTCCACCGACATGTTCAGCGAGACCGGGTCCCGCGCCCAGTCCAGGACGTCCACGACCCGCTCGGGCGTCGAGCCCAGCTCCGCCGCGACCTCGGCGGGCTCCGGCTCCCGGCCGTTCTCCCGGTTGAACTCGCGCTGCACGCGCCGGATCCGTCCGAGCTCCTCCACCAGGTGGACGGGGAGCCTGATCGTGCGCGACTGGTCGGCTATGGACCGCGTGATGGCCTGGCGGATCCACCACGTGGCGTACGTCGAGAACTTGAAGCCCTTGGCGTAGTCGAACTTCTCGACCGCGCGGACCAGGCCCGCGTTCCCTTCCTGGATCAGGTCGAGCAGCGGCAGACCGCTGCGCGGGTAGCGTCGCGCGACGGCGACGACCAGCCTGAGGTTCGACTTGATGAAGAGGTCCTTGGCACGCTCGCCCGCCTCGTACAGAGCTTCGAGCTCCTCGCGGGACGCCTTCTTCCCAGCCTCGGAGGAGCCCTCGGCGGCGGCTGATGTCACTGTGCCGTCGAGGATCTGCCGGGCGTAGACACCCGCCTCGATGGTCTGGGAGAGCTCGACCTCCTTGGCGGCGTCGAGCAGGGGCGTGCGTGCGATCTCGTCGAGGTACATGCCGACCAGGTCGCGGTCGGCGATCTCCCCGCCCACGACGCGAACGCTGCTCGCCCGGCTCTTGCCGCTACCGCTGGTGGCGGAGGACTGACGACGGGCGACGGCACGGGTTGCCATGCGTGCTCCCTTGCTGAGTAGGTCGCGACACCCTTCCGGGTGCCCTGCATCCGACGGAAACAACGACTGGAATCAGGACAGAATTCCCACGCGGCGCATCGATTTTCGCGATCATGCAGTACCCTGTGCCGCCACCGAGGGGGTCCACATGCCGTCCAGATGTACAGAGGCGCAGGTCAGGCCGGGCACGGAAGGTGACCTGGCGCCGCTCACGGAGCTGTACAACCACTACGTCCGCGAGACCGCGATCACCTTCGACACCGAACCCTTCACTCCGGAGCGGCGGCTTCCCTGGCTCCGCTCCTACCCTGAAGACGGCCCGCATCGCCTTCTGGTTGCTCACGACGACCGGAAGGGGACGGAAAGCCGCATTCTCGGATATGCCACCAGTAGCGCGTTCCGCCCGAAACCGGCGTACTCCACCTCCGTCGAGGTCAGCGTGTACCTCTCCCCCGACGCAGCCGGCCGCGGCATCGGCACGCTCCTCTACGAGCGGCTCTTCGAGGCCCTCGCGACCGAGGACGTCCACCGCGCGTACGCGGGGATCGCGCTGCCGAACGAGCCCTCGGTCCGCCTCCACACCCGGTTCGGCTTCCGCCACATCGGCACGTACGGAGAGGTCGGCCGGAAGTTCGGCCGCTACTGGGACGTGGCCTGGTACGAGAGAGCAGTCGTACGGCCCTCGTGACGCGGGTCGAGGGAGGCGGGTCCGTACGGACCCGCCGGACCCCTGCTCTGCCCCTTCCGCCTACCCGAACTGGACCGAGCGCTTCGCGAGGCCCATCCAGAAGCCGTCGATCACACTCCGACCGCCGTCCAGGTCCCCGGCCGCGTCCGCCGCGCCCAGAGTGACGAAGAGCGGCGCGAAGTGCTCCGTGCGCGGGTGGGCCAGGCGGCCCGCCGGGGACGTGTGCTCGAAGTCCAGGAGCGCGTCGACGTCCCGCGCCTCCAGCGCGCGCTGCCCCCAGTCGTCGAACTCCGCCGACCAGCCGGGCACCCCCGGCCCCACGTGCCGCAGTGCGGCCAGGTTGTGGGTGAAGAATCCGCTGCCGACGAGGAGAACACCCTCGTCGCGCAGCGGCGCGAGCCGGCGGCCGATGTCCATCAGCTTCCGCGGGTCGAGGGTGGGCAGGGAGATCTGGAGTACGGGAATGTCGGCGTCCGGGAACATCTCCACCAGTGGGACGTACGCGCCGTGGTCGAGCCCCCTGTCGGGGACGTCCTGCACCGGCGTACCGGGGCCGCGCAGCATCGCGCGGACGGACGCGGCGAGTTCGGGCGCGCCGGGCGCCGCGTACCGCACCTGGTAGTAGTGCTCGGGGAAGCCCCAGAAGTCGTGGACGAGCGGCAGCGTCTCGGTGGCACCGAGGGCCAGCGGGGCCTCCTCCCAGTGGGCTGAGACCATCAGGATCGCCTTGGGTCGGGGCAGCCCGGCGGCCCAGGCGGCGAGCTGGCCGGGCCAGACCGGGTCGTCGGCGAGCGGCGGGGCGCCGTGCGAGAGATAGAGGGCGGGCATCCGTTCCAGCGTGGCGTCCATGACGACCGCCTCCCGTGATCCGAGGTGCGAGTGAGGGGCGAGGCAGGGGTGCTTGAAGGTTCAAGCTTGCCTCACTCCGAGCGTAGGACGATGTAGTTCAACTTTCAAGGACGAGTCGTAGGATGGATCGCATGACCACGGCACCCGACGGCACAGTGCAGACGGCGGAAGCGGCGCAGACGGACGCGCCCCGCTGGCTCAGCGACGAGGAGCAGCGCGTCTGGCGCGCGTACCTCCACGCCACCACCCTCCTCGAGGACCACCTCGACCGCCAGCTGCAGCGCGACGCCGGCATGCCGCACATCTACTACGGCCTGCTCGTCCATCTCTCCCAGGCGCCCCGGCGCCGGCTGCGGATGACCGAGCTGGCCAAGGACGCCAAGATCACGCGCTCCCGGCTCTCCCACGCCGTCGCCCGTCTGGAGAAGAGCGGATGGGTGGTGCGCGAGGACTGCCCCTCCGACAAGCGCGGGCAGTTCGCGCGCCTCACGGACGAGGGGTACGAGGTGCTGAGGCGGACGGCCCCCGGCCACGTCGCCGCCGTACGGCAGGCGATGTTCGACCGGCTCAGCGCGGAGCAGGTGGCTCAGCTCGGAGCGATCATGAAGGTGATGGCGGAGGGCCTCCAGCCGACGGACCCGAACGCGGACCTGCCCTGGCTCCGCTGAGCGGAACCAGGGCAGGAAGCGGCCGGGTGGCGGGCCCCGGGCGGGGCCGGGGCCGGAGCGTCAGTGCGCGATGACGGGGATCCTGACCTCGTCCTCGGCGCCCTCACCCTCGCCCGAACCCGAGCCGGCGACCACGCCGACATCCGGCTTGCCGGTGTTGATGAGAGCGACGGCTATCGCGGCCGAGACGGCCAGGATGCCCACGGCCCACCAGATGGCCGCCGCGTAGCCCTCGACCATGCCCTGGAGCTGGAGCAGCTTCTGCGCACCCTGGCTCGTGGCACCGGCGGCGTGGTCGGCGATGTACGCGGTCGTGGCCGAGGCCGCGATCGTGTTCAGCAGAGCCGTGCCGATGGCGCCGCCGACCTGCTGCGAGGTGTTGACCATCGCGGAGGCCACACCGGCGTCCCGCGGGTCGACGCCGTGCGTGGCGAGCGACATGGCCGGCATGAACGCCGTACCCATGCCGAGGCCGAGCAGCAGCTGCGCGGGGAGGATCAGGCCGGCGTACGAGGTGCCGATCTCCAGCTGCGTCAGCAGCAGCATGCCGACGGCGGCGGTCAGGAAGCCCGGACCCATCAGCCAGCGCGGGGGAACCCGCGTCATCAGCCGCGTACCGATCTGGGTCGAGCCGACGATCATGCCCGCGATCATCGGGAGGAACGCGAAGCCCGTCTTGACCGGCGAGTACCCCTTCACGACCTGGAGGTAGTACGTCAGGAAGAGGAACAGGCCGAACATCGCGATGACGGCCAGGCCCAGCGAGAGGTACACACCGCCGCGGTTGCGCTCGGTCAGGACGCGCAGCGGCAGCAGCGGCGACTTGACCTTCGCCTCGGTCAGGACGAACGCGGCGAGGAGCACGGCGGAGCCGACGAACATGCCGATCGTCGTGGCGTCGGACCAGCCCGCGGACTCGGCGCGGGTGAAGCCGTAGACGAGCGCGACCAGACCGAGGGTGGAGAGGACGACGCCGGGGATGTCGAGCGGCGAGCGGTTGCGGCCACCGGCCGGCTCACGGATCACGAAGTAGGCGCCGGCGGCGGCGACGATCGCGAACGGGATGTTGACGAAGAAGGTCCAGCGCCAGTCCAGGTACTCGGTGAGGAAGCCGCCGAGGATCAGACCGACGGCGCCACCGCCACCGGCGATCGCACCGTAGATGCCGAAGGCCTTGGCGCGCTCCTTGGCGTCGGTGAACATCACCGCGAGCAGGGAGAGCGCGGCGGGCGCGAGCAGCGCGCCGAACGCGCCCTGGAGCGCGCGGGCACCGAGCATCATCGCCTCGCCGGTCGCGGCCCCGCCGAGGGCGGACGCGGCGGCGAATCCGATCAGACCGACGACGAAGGTGCGCTTACGGCCCCACAGGTCGGCGATGCGGCCGCCGAAGAGCAGCAGACCGCCGAAGGCGAGGGCATAGGCCGTGATGACCCACTGCCGGTTGCCGTCCGAGATCCCCAGGTCCTGCTGGGCGGAGGGCAGCGCGATGTTCACGATCGTCGCGTCGAGCACGACCATCAGCTGGGCGAGGGCGATGAAGACCAGGGCTTTCCAGCGCCTGGGATCCGTTTCGGACATGGGGGGAGCCACCTCTTGGTGCGTAAAGGAAAAACTGGACGTAAGGAACGTGGGTCGAGAAGAGTGACGTGACCGGGTTACGGGACGGTCGGCTCGGGGGCGCTTTCGCAGAAGTCGCCCCGCAGATCCTCCAGAGTGGCGGCCGAGCCGGGCAGCACGGAGCGCGCGGGCGCTTCGAGGCCGTCCAGGAACAGCTGCAGATGACGGTGGACGAAGCGGTCCATGTTCAGACAGGCGGTGCCCGGGAGCGGGCGGGTCAGCTGGGACACGGCCACCATCAGATCCCCGACACCGACATCGGTGCGGAGCCTGCCGGCCCGGTGCGCACGGTCGACGAGGCCCTGTACGGCCGTCTCCAACCGAGTGCGTTCGGCGTGCAGTTCGGGGTGGTTCGCGTCGAAGGTGCCGTCGAGCATCGGGCACAGGGCGCCGATCCGCTCGTCGGCGGCGCCGTGGGTGAAGCGGCGGAGCGCGTCGAAGGCGTCGGCCTCCCCCGCGTCCACGGCCGCGGCCGCCTCCTCCGCCAGGTCCGTGGTGCGGGACGTGACGGAGACGACGACCTCGTGGATGAGGTCGTTGCGCTCGGGGAAGTTGCGGTAGAGCGTGGCGTTGCCGACCCCGGCGCGGCGCGCGATCTCGTCGAGCGGCACCTGCGGGCCGAACTCGACGAACATCTCCCGGGCCGCCGTGACGATCCGCTCGCGGTTGCGCAGGGCGTCGGCCCGCGGGCGGGGTGCGCGACGGGCGGGCGCGGTGCCGGTTTCGGTGGTCACGCCACTGCCTCCTTCTGATGATCCGGACGACTCGGATTCCGATACGGGGACCGAGTCCCCACTTCCTCGAACACAGGCTTAAACGGGGAGGGAGTCCCCGGTTATTTCCCACCCTGAATGTGATCTGGGTCACACCTCCACCGTTCCGTGGAATACCCACGATCGGGCCAACCCGGCGCGCGCCTCCGCGCCTCCCGACACAGGCTGATCGAACAGCAGCTCTGATCAGGAGAGGCGACCGATGCAGCAGACCCGCCGGCACATACGCAGACCCGTCGCTCTCGCCGCGACGGCCGCCGTCGCACTCGCCGCGCTCGCCTCGGCCAGCTCCACGCTCCCCGGCCCGGCCCCCGCCTCGGCCGGCCCGGTGGCGTCCGCGCCCCCGGCGGACGGCGCGGACGCCGCGGCGGCGCTCGGGCCGTGCCGGATCACGACGACGATGGGTGTGCAGATGTCGGAGGGGATACCCACCGCCCCGGGGTACGCCCGCTCCACGGGCCGGATCAGAGCCCTCAACCTGATGGTCGACTTCCCCGACGCGCCCGGGGAGGGCACAGCGCTCAGCCGCTACGACGAGTTCTTCCCGCAGACGGCGGAATGGTTCAGCACCAGCTCGTACGGGCGCCTGCACTACCACCCCGAGGCCCCGATACCCGACTGGCTGCGCATGCCGCAGCCCTTCGCCTCGTACGGGATAGAGCGCGGCTCACCGTACGAACCGGGGTACCGCGGCCTCGTCGAGGACATCGTGAAGGCCGCCGACCCGAAGGTGGACTTCAGCGCGTACGACCTGGTCAACATCCTGGTCACCCCGAACGCCGGGCCCTCGGCCCTGGACACCGTCCTGTCCGTGACCTTCTCCGGGAACGACGAGGCGCCGTACGCGGACGGCGTCCCCCTCTCGAACACGTCCTTCGTCTACAGCCGCCAGGACGACGGCTCGGGAACGTACGCCGAGACCGGATTCCGCGTCCTGCCGCACGAGAACGGCCATGTCTTCGGCCTGCCCGACCTCTACACCGTCGACGGCGGGGGCACGGTCGGGCACTGGGACATCATGTCCGAGGACTGGGGGGCCAACAACGACCTGCTCGGCTGGCACAAGTGGAAGCTGGGCTGGCTGGACAACCACCAGATCGGCTGCTCGTCCCGGCAGGGCACCACCGAGTACGTCCTGACCCCGCTGGCGACGACGGGCGGCCGGAAGCTGGCCTTCGTGCCGCTCTCGGACACGTCCGGGTACGCGGTCGAGGTCCGCACCCGCGAGGGCAACGACGAGGCCGTCTGCGAGCCGGGCGTCCTGATCTACCGGGTCGAGTCGGACGTCGACACCGGGAACGGTCCGGTGACCGTGGCGGACAGCGACAAGGACAGCGGCGGCTGCACGCGCCGCCCGAACGTCCACGCGGAGCTGTCGGACGCTCCGTACCGCCCGGGCGAGACCTTCACGGACCGGACGAACGGCATCGGCATCACGGTGGTGGACGAGGACGGGAAGGGCGGATACCGCGTCCGGATCACACGCTCCTGAGGTCGCCTTCGACCCGGATGCCGTCCGGGGCCTGCCCCCGGGGCCGGAGCTGTTCGGCCGACGCCTCCGCCGGCCCTTCCGGGAGCGCTTCCGCCGGCGCTTGCGCGAGCTCCTCCCGCAGCTGCCGCTTCAGCACCTTCCCGGTGGCGTTGCGGGGCAGCTCCTCGCCCCGTACGACGATGTGGGCGGGCACCTTGAACGCGGCGAGGCGCGCGCCGACGTGCGCCCGCAGCTCCTCGGCGGTGACGGCCGCCGGCTCCTTGAGCCGTACGACCGCGGCGACCTCCTCCCCCAGGGCGGGGTGCGGTACGCCGAGGACGGCGGCGTCGAGGACCTCGGGGTGCGCGTGGAGGACGGCCTCGACCTCGACGCAGTACACGTTCTCGCCGCCCCGGATCACCATGTCCTTGAGCCGGTCGACGATGGTGACGCGGCCGTCGCGCAGGTGGGCGAGGTCGCCGGTGCGGAACCACCCGTCCTCGGTGAAGGCCTCCCGGGTGGCGGCCTCGTCGCCCCAGTACCCGCGGACGAGGGACTGCCCCCGCAGCCACAGCTCCCCCACACCGGCCGCGTCGGGCCGGTCGACACGGACCTCGGTGGCGGGCGTGGGGCGGCCGACACTGTGCGGATGGGCGCGGTACTCGGCACCGAAGTTGGCGAACACGCCGCCGCAGGTCTCCGTGAGCCCGTAGCCGTTGCGGGGCTCGACGCGCTCCCCGTACGCGGCGGTGAGGCGCGCGACGATCTCGGGCGGGGCGGCGGCGCCTCCGGTGTTGAACATGACGAGGCTCTCCAGCGGATCGCCGGTCTCCTCGGCGCGGTCGAGCAGCTGGAGGGCGGTGGTCGGGACACCGGCGTAGTGGGTGACGCGGTGGCGCCGGATCAGCTCCAGCGCCTTGTCGGCGTCCCACCTCCGCATGAGGACGAGGGTCCCGCCGGCGGCCATGACGGAGTAGAAGGACGTGAAGGCGGCTACGTGGAAGAACGGGAACGTGGTGAGCGACACGGGCGCCGGGCCCTGCCCGGGCAGCGTGCCGCGGCCGAGGGCGGAGGCGGCGGCGTAGTACCGCGGATTCATCGCGGCCCCGGCCTGCGCGAGGTGGGTGGCGACGGCGCCCTTGGGGCGGCCGGTGGTGCCGGAGGTGTAGATGATCGTCGCGTCGTGCTCCGGCAGGACGTCGACGGGCGGCGGCCCGAGGAGGGAGTCGGTGTCGCGCACGTACGCCTGGAATCCGGCGCCGCCGCCGGCGCGGGTGAGCGGGTCGGGGCCCTGAACGCCGTGGGGGCTCGCGGGGGCTGCGCCGTGGAAGACGATGCCGGGCACGTGGTGCTCCCGCGCCCACGCCCGTACGCGCTCCTCCCGCTCCCCGTCGACGAGGAGGATGCGGGGCCTGCAGTCGTCGAGGGCGTACGCGAGTTCGTCCTCGGTCCACCAGGCGTTGAGGGGTACGGCGACGAGGCCGGCGAGCTGGGCGGCCCAGAAGGCGATCTGCCACTCGGGATGGTTCCGCATGGCGACGGCAGCGCGGTCCCCCGGCCGCAGCCCGTACTGGTCGACGAGGCTCCGGGCGAGACCGCAGGCGGCGTCGAAGAACTCCCGGTAGCTCAGCACCCCGTCCTCGGAGACGAGGAAGGGCCGGTCCCCGTAGGCCCAGGTGGCCTCGACGAACTCGCGCAGCGTGCGGGGGCCCTCGACGTACACCCCGTCCTCGACGGCGAAGAGCGCCCCGGGCTCGACCAGCCGATCGACGGCACCACCCACGACGACCACCTTCCCTGAGCGCCTGCTCACCCGCTCGGACGCTATGCACACCCTCCCACCTCGTCAACCGCCGCCGCACACCGCCACCACCGGCCCGGCACGGGGCCCGGAGCCGCAGCCCGGCACGGGGCTCACGGCGGGGCTCGGCACGGGCCCGGAGCCGCAGCCCGGCGCGGGGCTCAGGGCGGGGCCCGGCACGGGCCCGGCGCGGAGCTCGGCGCGGAGCTCGGCGCGGAGCTCGGCGCGGAGCTCGGCACCGGGCTCGGCACCGGGTCCGGAACGACCGCTCCGCCCATGGCGCCACTCGGCGATGCCCTGGCACCTCGTGGCGCACCGTGGCGCCTCATGGCACCTCGTGGCGCATCATGGCGCCACGAGACTTGCAATGGCGCCACGATGGTGCCACTATTGCGTCATGGACCTCACGCCCTACGTAGACAATCTCCGCCATGAGCTCGGCGTGGCCGCCGAGGCCGGAGGCGACGAAGCGCGCGCCCTGGCCGACCGCCTCACCGGTCAGCTCGAGTCGGCCGCCCGCCTGACGCTCCTCAACGCCCTGTCGGACGCGATGGACGAGGTCACCCGTGACCTGGCGCCCGGCTCGGTCGACCTGCGACTGCGCGGGCTCAACCCCGAGTTCGTGGTGACGCCGCCGCCCACCGCCGACGTCTTCGAGGAGCCCGAGGCCTCGCTGCCGGCGCCGCCGCCCCCGCCGCCGCTCCCCGCGGAGGCCGAGGAGGGCGCCCCCTCGCGCATCAACTTCCGACCGCCGGCCCAGCTCAAGCTCCGGGTCGAGGAGGCGGCGAGCCGCGAGGGACTCTCGGTCAACGCCTGGCTCGTCCGGGCCGTGACCGCCGCCCTCGAACCCGGAGGTGCGGCCGGCCGGACCCGTACCGGCACGACGGGCCTGGGCCCGGCCGTCGGACAGGGCTTCACCGGCTGGGTCCGCTAGCCACACCCGGACGTCCGGGAACCACCTCGCGCCACGGCGCCACCGCGCCACTGCACCCCGCGCCACCGCGCCGCTGAGGCACCGCAGCACCGCCCCACCGAGAGACCTCGCCCAGCGCTCACCTCCACCCAGCCAAAGGACGGCTCAGCCATGCCCACGTTCGAAACCCCCGAACCCCTCTCCGCCACCGTCGAGATCGAGATCGGGCGGGCCCGGATCGTCGCGGGCAAGCGCACCGACACCGTCGTCGAGGTGATGCCGAGCGACCCCGGAGACAAGCTGGACGTCCAGGCCGCCGCCGAGACCAAGGTGACCTGCGCGGGCGGAAAGCTTCTGGTCAAGGGCCCCAAGAAGCGCTCGCTCTTCGGCAAGGTCGGGGCCGTCGACGTCACCGTCGAACTGCCCGCGGGCTCGGAGCTGATCGGCACCACGGGTCTCGGCGAGCTGATCGGCGAGGGACGGTTGGGGAACTGCCGCCTGACGACCGCCGCGGGGGACATCCAGCTGGAGGAGGCCGCGGCCGTACGGCTGAAGACCTCGCACGGCGACATCCTGGTCGACCGCACGACGGGCGAGGCCGAGATCCAGGGCTCGGGCCGGGTACGGGTCGGCCGGATCGACGGCTCGGCGACCATCAAGAACCTCAACGGCGAGACCGCGATCGGCGAGATCAGCGGCGAGCTGCGCGTGAACTCGTCCAACGGCCCCATCGGCGTCGCACGCGCCGAGTCCTCCGTCACCGCCAAGACGGCGAGCGGCGCGATCCGCCTCGACGAGGTGGTGCGCGGGCAGATCACCCTGGACTCCGCCGCGGGCGGTCTGGAGGTCGGCATCGCCGAGGGCACGGCCGCCTGGCTCGACGTACGGTCCAAGGCGGGCCGGGTGCGCAACGAGCTGGGCGCGGCCGAGGGCCCCGGCCAGTCCGACGAGACGGTCGAGGTCCGGGGCCGCACGAGCGTCGGCGACATCGTCATCCGCCGCGCCTGAGAGCCGGTACCGCCTGGGTGGACGCCTTACGAAGGGCGGCTTGACGGCCGGCCGCCCTTCGGCCCGCCACCCTTCGGCCCGCCCCGGAGCGAATCCGGCTGTGCCCCCTGAGGGGCTTGCGTAACACCCACCGGCCCCCCCATGGCCCCACCGCCGGGCCCCGCGATGCCGCGACGTACCGCTGTCGCCCCATCCCCCTGCCTGCCCCCTTCCTGAGGGCATCGCTCCTCCTCGGCCCCCGCCCGGCCCGCGCTCAGCGCCGTGGCCTGGCCCGCCGCACCTCGCCTCCGCACCTCGCACTGTTCGTGCACCACCGCGCCACCACCCCTGCGCCGTCAAGGCGCCATCTTGCGCTGCCCGCCGCCGGACGACGGGCCCTCCTCACCTCACCTGACCCCGCCTCACCGACCAGACGGGAGCCCACCGTGGCTACGTTCCTTTCCAGACTGGGCCGCCTCGCCTTCCGCCGCCGGGGGGTGATGGTGCTGCTCTGGCTGCTGATCTTCGGCGGCATGGGCTACGCGGCCTCGACCGCGCCGGCGCCGCCCGCCGACACGTTCTCCATGCCGGGCACCGAGTCGCAGGAGGCCTTCGACCTGCTGACCGAGAAGTTCCCGGACGCGAGCGCCGACGGCGCCGGCGCCCGGGTCGTCGTCCGCGCCCCCGAGGGCTCGAAGGTCACCGAGCCCGCGCAGCGGGCCCGGGTGGAGCGCCTCGTGGCCCGGCTGGGGGCGTCGTCCCCGCAGGTGGCGGGCGTCGCCGACCCGTACGCGTACCCCGATGTCACGATCAGCGAGGACGGGACGACCGCCTACCTGGTGGTGACGTACAAGGTCCCCGCGATGGAGGTCGACGACAAGGCGCACGACGCCCTGGACGCGGCGACGGAGGAGGCCCGTCGGGCGGGGCTCACCGTCGAGGCCGGCGGTGACGCCGTGAGGATCGAGCAGGCGATGGGCGGCACCGGCGAGCAGATCGGCATCCTGGTCTCCGCGATCGTCCTCGTCCTGACCTTCGGCTCGGTGATCGCGGCCGGAATGCCGCTCATCACCGCGCTGATCGGCGTCGGCATCGGCATCTCGGGGATCACGGCGCTCGGTTCGACGCTGGGCCTGTCCGGTACGACGTCGACGCTCGCGATGATGATCGGCCTCGCGGTCGGCATCGACTACGCGCTGTTCATCGTGTCCCGGTTCCGCGCCGAGCGGGCCGAGGGGCGCACTCCGGAGGAGGCGGCGGGGCGGGCCGTCGGCACCGCGGGATCGGCCGTCGTCTTCGCGGGCCTCACGGTCGTCGTCGCCCTCGCCGGGCTCGCCGTGGTGAACATCCCGATGCTGACCAAGATGGGCCTCGCCGCGGCCGGTACCGTCGCGGTCGCCGTACTCGTCGCCATCACGCTCGTGCCCGCGCTTCTCGGCTTCGCGCCGGTCAAGGTGATGGCCCGTAAGGGACGTCTGGCGTACGCGGTCAAGCCGCTGTCGGACCGCAAGCAGCGCAGGGCCGCCAAGCACGCGGCGAAGCTGGCGCGGAAGACCAAGCCCAACCTGGGTTCCCGCTGGGCGAGTTACGTCCTGCGCCACCCGGTCGCCGTGCTGCTCGTCGGCGTCGTGGGCCTGGGCACGATCGCCGTACCGGCCGCGAGCCTGGAGCTCGGCCTGCCCGGCGAGGGTCAGATGTCGACGGAGACCACGCAGCGCAAGGCGTACGACCTGCTCTCGGAGTCCTTCGGTCCCGGCTTCAACGGCCCGCTGCTGGTGACGGTACAGACGAAGGACGCCAAGGACGCCAAGGCCGTCGGCGACGAGATCGGCAAGGCACTGCTGAAGACGGACGGCGTGGCCTCGGTCTCGCCGGCCACGGCCAACAAGGCGGGCAACACCGCGATTCTCAACGTCATCCCGGAGACGGGACCGACGGAGAAGAAGACCGAGGAGCTGGTACGCGAACTCCGCGACGTCGCGGGGGGCTTGGAGAAGAGCACGGCGTCCCGGATCCTCGTCACCGGTCAGACGGCCATGTTCATCGACTTCTCGCAGACGCTGGACGACGCACTGCTGCCGTACCTGGGTCTGGTCGTCGGCCTCGCCTTCCTGCTTCTGATGGTGGTCTTCCGCTCCGTCCTGGTCCCGCTCAAGGCGGCCCTCGGCTTCCTGCTGTCGGTGACCGCGGCTCTCGGCGCCGTCGTGGCGGTCTTCCAGTGGGGCTGGCTCGCGGACGTCTTCGGCATCGACGCACCGGGCCCGATCATGAGCACGATGCCGATCTTCATGATCGGTGTGGTCTTCGGCCTGGCGATGGACTACGAGGTCTTCCTGGTCAGCCGGATGCGTGAGTCGTACGTCCACGGAGCGCGCCCGGGTGAGGCCGTCGTCGACGGCTTCCGCTACGGGGGCCGGGTGGTCGCCGCGGCCGCGGTCATCATGATGAGCGTCTTCTCGGGGTTCATCGTCGAGGACAACGACTTCGTCAAGATGATCGGGTTCGCCCTCGCGATCGCCGTGCTCTTCGACGCCTTCGTCGTCCGTATGGCGATCGTGCCCGCGCTCTTCGCCCTGCTCGGCAGGTCCGCGTGGTGGCTGCCGAAGTGGCTGGACCGGATCCTGCCCCGGGTGGACGTCGAGGGCGAGAAGCTCGGCCGGGCGGAAGCGGCGCCACACACGCACACGGACGGCGGCCGGGAGCGCACCCTGGTCGGCTGAACGGACGTCCCAGCCCCCTCGCGAGGCGCCCCCGCACCGGCTCAGGCCGGGGCGGGGGCGCCTTTTCCCTTCCCTCCTCCGAACCCAAAACCCCAGCTCAGGGCCATGACGCCAACCCACCACCATGGATGGCGCCATGATGGCTCGACATGGCGCCATGAATGTGTCACCATGATGGCGCAAGCACGGCACAGAAGTGGCGCCACACGGCGCCAGGCCGGCGAACAGAGCCGGCACCACCGCCCCGCAGCACCACCCCTGGAACCCCGGAAGAGAGAGGCCCGCTCACATGAACACCGCGACCCCAGCGGCCACCAGCACGCGCACCGCGGCGATCTCCGCGATCGGCCTGCGCAAGTCGTACGGCGACAAGGTGGTGCTCGACGGCATCGACCTGCAGATCCCCGAGGGCACGATCTTCGCCCTGCTCGGCCCCAACGGGGCGGGCAAGACCACCACCGTGGAGATCCTCTCCACGCTGATCACGGCCGACGGCGGCCAGGCACGGATCGCGGGCCACGACGTGGCCGCCGACGCCCGCTCGGTACGCGGACTGATCGGCGTCACGGGACAGTTCGCCGCCGTCGACGGGCTGCTCACCGCCGAGGAGAACCTGCTCCTCATGGCCGACCTGCACCACCTGAGCCGCGGCGAGGGCCGGCGCCGCACCGCCGAGCTCCTGGAGCGGTTCGAGCTGACCGAGGCGGCGCGCAAGAACGTCGCCACCTTCTCGGGCGGCATGCGCCGCAAGCTCGACCTGGCGATGACGCTGGTCGGCCGGCCGCGGATCATCTTCCTCGACGAGCCGACCACGGGCCTCGACCCCCGCAGCCGCCGCGTGATGTGGGAGCTGATCCGGGACCTGGTCACGGATCAGGGCGTGACGATCTTCCTCACCACGCAGTACCTGGAGGAGGCCGACCACCTCGCCGACCGCATCGCGGTCCTCGACCACGGCAAGCTCGTCGCCGAGGGCACCGCGGAGGAGCTGAAGCGGCTGATCCCCGGCGGCCATGTCCGCCTCCAGTTCGCCGACGAGGACGAGCTCTCCTCGGCGGCCGCGATCTTCGGCATCGCCACCCGCGACAACGAGTCGCTCACCCTGCAGATCCCCAGCGACGGCTCGGTCACCAACCTCCGCGCCATCCTCGACACGCTCGACAACACCGGGCTGCGGGCCGAGTCGCTCACCGTGCACACCCCCGACCTCGACGACGTCTTCCTCACCCTCACGGGCAAGCAGAACGCCACCACCACCCAGAAGGAGTCGGCCCGATGAGCACCGCCACCCTCACCCCGGCCAAGCCCGCCAAGCCCGCCCGCTCGTACGCCCTGCGCGACTCCATGACGATGCTGCGCCGCAACATCAAGCACATGCAGCGCTACCCGTCGATGACGATCTCGATCCTCGTGATGCCGCTGCTGATGCTGCTGCTCTTCGTGTACGTCTTCGGAGGCGCGCTCGGCATGGGCATCGGGGCGGGCGAGGACCGCGGCGACTACATCAACTACCTGGTGCCCGGCATCATCCTGATGGCGGCGACCTCGGGGGCCGTCGCGACGGCCGTGTCCGTCTGCACCGACATGACGGAGGGCATCGTCAACCGCTTCCGCACGATGTCGATCTCCCGCGGCTCCATCCTCACGGGCCATGTCCTCGGCAGCGTCCTCCAGGTCACGGCGGTCCTGGTGCTCGTCACGGGCGTGTCCCTCGCCATCGGCTTCCGCCCGAACGCCTCGCTGATCGAGTGGCTGGCCGCCCTGGGTCTGCTCGTCTTCCTGGCCTTCGGCATGGCCTGGCTGTCCGCGGCGATGGGCATGGGCGCCAAGACGGTCGAGGCCGCGAGCAACGGCCCGCTGCCGCTGACCTTCCTGCCCTTCCTCGGCAGCGCGGTCGTCACCCCGGACTCGATGCCGACGGTGCTGCGCTGGTTCGCCGAGTACCAGCCCTTCACCCCGATCAACGAGACCCTGCGCGGCCTGCTCCTCGGCACGCCGATCGGCAACGACGGCTGGATCGCCCTGGCCTGGTGCGCGGCCCTCGCCCTGACCGGCTACCTCTGGTCCCGCGCGGTCTTCAACCGCGAGGTCACCCGCTGACCCGAAGGGCCCCAGCGAATCACCACCCCGGTCCGCTAGGCTGTCCCCGGTACCTCTCCTGGCCATCCCCCAGGAGAGCCCGGGACCACGCCAACACGGGGCCCCGAGCACCACGCCTTCGTAGCTCAGGGGATAGAGCACCGCTCTCCTAAAGCGGGTGTCGCAGGTTCGAATCCTGCCGGGGGCACAAACCCGAAAGGCCACCTACCGATCTCGGTAGGTGGCCTTTCGGGTTTGTCGCGGTGGAGTCAGAAGAAGGTTCTGAAGCGGGTGGAGTCGGCGCGCAGGGGCAGGGGGTGGGCCTGTTCGAAGGGGTGGGTCGTGCTGTTGCGGGCGCGGTAGGACGCGGAGCCCGAGGGGCCGGCGGCGTAGAGGTCGGCGACGCCCTTGCCGTTGATGCCCGCCGGGATCACGTGGGTGTACTTCTGCCAGCCGCCGCCGATCTTGCGGCGGGCGGTGAACGTGCCGTCGCCCTTGCCCAGGTAGAGCCAGAGCGTGCCCGAGGTGTCGCGGGCCAGGAGGTCGCCGCCCGTGGCGCCCGCGATGTTGCCCGGGGCCGTGAGGAGGTTGTAGGCGCCCCAGCCGCCACCGATCTTCTTCCGCGGCCCGAACGGGGACTTGGCATCACCCGTCGAGGCGTAGAACCACAGCGCACCCCACCTGTCCGTGGCCAGGAGGTCACCGCGGCCGTCGCCGTTCAGGTCCGAGCCGCCGACCAGCTTGTCGTAGACCTGCCAGCCGCCGCCGACCTTCGTACGGGGCAGGAGCTTCTGCTTCTCGCTCCGGTGGAGCCACAGCACACCGTCGCGGTCGCGGCCGACGACATCGTCCGTGGCGGCCATCAGCGTGTACGTGTTCCAGCCCGTGCCGAGGACGTCCGGCTTCGGGTCGCGCACGACCGGGGGGCAGCCCTCCTCGTGGCAGTCGGGGCTGTTGCCCATGGCCAGCAACTGGCTGATGTCGTACGCGGAGAGGTTGCCCGAGCTGTCGCGGACCAGGGCGTCCGCGTGGGCGTTGTCGTTGAAGTCGCGCGGCGCGGTGCCGCGGTCCACCGTGGTCGTACCGGTCTTCACGCCCGCGGGACCGACCCCGGAGGCCGGGCGGGCGGTCAGCTTCCAGGTGTACGCGCCGTTGTAGGCGCCGATCACCTGGTCGAGGTATCCGTCCCACCCGATGAAGGTGTCGTAGTAGCTCCAGAGCGACACCGTGCGGCCGGTGGCCACGTGCGTCAGGTCGAGCGAGACGCCCAGGTCCGCATCGCTGGTCTGCCAGGTCACACGGCTGTCGGTGCCGTCGAAGCGGTACGTGCTCGGAACGTTCGCCCGCTCCACGACCAGCCCCAGGGGGCGCTGCCCGTCCGCGATCATGGACGCCACCGGGGTGCCGCTCGCGTCGATCGAGAGGCGGAAGAGACCTTGGCCCTGCGCGAAGGTGCCGCCTGCCAGCAGGAGTGTGCCGTCGCCGACCGGGGTGCCGTGGTTCGCGAGGTCGAGGAGCGGGATCTTCCGGCCGTCCTTCAGCGACTTCAGGACCATGGGCCTGTTCGGGTACCTGACCCCGTCGACGACGAGATCCGCGCCGGTGATCGCCAGCCAGTCGCCACCGAGGACGATCTGCGCCCGGTAGGGGAGGGTCTCGGCCTGCTTGGTCTTCCGGTCCACGATCCTGGTCTGGCCCAGCCGCGGTTCCCAGAGCACGCGGTCGGGCGTGACCTGCGCGAAGCCGCTGTGCCGGCCGGTGAGGTACGTCTCGACGGTGGTGGCCGTGGCCACGTCGACCAGGGCGAGGCGGAAGTCGAAGTCCGGCGCCGAGGTCTCCACGGCGACCGTGCCGGGCGTGGAGCCGTAGAACGTCCAGGGGACTCCGGCCGGCATCCCGGTCACCTTGCGGTCGACGACCTCACCGCCGGGCGCCCGGCTGACGAGGTGGAGCTCCTTGGTGGCCGTGTCGACCATCACGAGCGTCGATCCGTTGACCTCGTGCAGCGTGTACGGGACGTCGATGACGACCGGTGTGCCGCCCCCCGCCATGTCGTGGACGGTGTGGCGGGTGCCCTCGCTCGCCACGACGACATCCGCTCCGGCGGCCCCCCGGTAAGTGACCCCGGGTACGTCCGGGAACGTGGTGCCGGCGCCGTCGGCGTACCGCATCCAGACGTGGACGCCGTCCGTCCGGACGCCCAGGAACCCGCTGGGCCCGGCGGTCAGATAGCCGCCGGTGAACGGGAAGGGCGCGTCCCCGGCCCCCTGCCTCGCGGCCTCACCCGCACCGGCGGGGGGTGCCGTGGCGGCGGTGGCCGGGCCGGCGAGCGTGCCGGCGGTCGTGGCGGCCAGGGCGACGGCGACGGCGGTCAGCCGGAACCGGGAGGTACGGACGCGGGTGCGGGCGCGTGGCATGGGGCGGGGCCTCCTCGGAGAAGGACGTGTGGGTGCGGTGTGGAACGCCGCGCCCACAAGACCCGTGAGAAGACCGGACGGTTGTACATATCTGCAATGAATGTTCGGGTACGACGGTTATATGTCATGCGGAAGCCCGGCATCGGCACGTCGGCGCCCACCGACCTCTTGGACCCCTGACGTGAACCCAGGGTTGTACGGGAGAACGCCTGGCGTTCCCCGACGGCCCTACTCCCAGGTCGCCGTGTCGGGGTCGATGCCGTGGGCGCGCGCACCGGCGTCGACGATCCGCCGGAACCACGTGGCGAGGCCGGCCCGGATGCCGTCGTAGTGGGCGGCGAAGCCCGGATCGGACTCGTACATGCGGCCGAGACAGACCTGCATCTGCCGGGAGAGGGGGAAGTACGAGGCGAACATCTCCCGGTGACGTTCGACGAGTTGGTTCGCCTCCGGGCTGCCGGGTGTGACACCGGCGTCCATCGCCTCCGCGAGCGCACGGTCGAGTTCGGCGTTGGCGTCCGCGACGGCCTGCCATTCCTCCGGTCCGCGCGCGGCCGAGCGTTCGGCGTACTGCCGCCACTGCGTCGTGTCTCCGTAACGCTCACGGGCTCTGGCGGACGCGTCCGGGTCCCAGTCGGGGCCGAAGATCGCGGCCTGCTGCTCGGCGGTCAGCAGCAGACCACGCTCGTGGGCCTCGATCATCCGGTCCAGCCCGGCGCCGAGCCGCCGGAGGCGGTCGATCCGTTCGTCGACCTGGATGCGCTGCGCGCGCAGCGCACCGGGCAGGTCCGCGGCCGGGTCGTCCAGGACGACCCGGATCCTGTCCAGGCCGAGGCCGAGCTCCCGGTAGACGACGATGCGGTGCAGGCGTTCCAGATCGCCGGCGGTGTAGAGCCGGTATCCGGCGGGCGTGCGCAGCGACGGTCGGGCGAGGCCGATCTCGTCCCAGTGGTGCAGGGCGCGGACCGTCACGCCCAGACGTGCGGAGACCTGACCGACGGTCAGACCCTCGGAGCCGGTACGGCCGTCGGTGCCGGTCCGGCCCTCGGTACCGGTCCAGCCGTCGATGCCGGTCCAGCCCTCGGTACCGGTCCGGCCGTCGGGCCCGCTCCAGCCGTGAGCCTCGGTAGGGGCATCGCGGTCGGCTTCGTCACGCATGCTCCTCATGATCTCCGAAGCCCGCGCCCGGTGGGGTGATCCCCATGGCTTCAAGGTTCCGCGCCTCCTCACCGGCGGGATCGAAGGGCTTCGCCGCGGTGAAGACGATCCGTGCGTTCTCGGGAGTGATCACGGCCACGTCGCGGGTGTTCCAGAGGGTGTCCCGGGGTCCGTCGACCGCGTTCGGGCGCAGCGTACGGCAGGCCTCGACCAGGGGATCCACCTGGCTGAGGACGCACGCGAAGCTCGCGCTCATCGCCGGTGGCTGCTCCGGGACCCCGTCGGCCGCGACGAGGAGGACGTCCTGGAACTGCCACCGGCGCAGATGGACGAGTCTGCCGGGGAGGGTGAACAGCGCGAAGAACCCGAGCCCGCGAACCCAGAAGTCCACCGATTCCGCAAGGTCGTTCGTGGGGATCGTCACGAACGCGGGCATGCCGTAGATGCCGTGGAACGGCTCCGGTGGAACCGCGTCCGGGCCGGGGGTGGGCACGGGACTCGTCTCGAACGCTTCGTAAAGGTCGCTCATGGGCCCCACCTTTCAGCCTCACGCGGCGTGAGGGTCAAGCCGGTGCGTGAGGCGGGGACAGAAACACAAGCTCCCGCTCGTTCTGTGCATGGCCCGGACCCCGCGAGCCCTGGAAGCCTCCCTCATCGAACGGCCACGCACCGAACGGCCACGCACCGGCAGAGGGGAACGCTCCATGCGGACGCGGACGACCAGTTGGGGTACGCGGGCGCCCCGGCCCCAGGCACCAACACCCAGGTGTACAACAGCACCGTCGTCACCGGTCAGGCGGGCACCGCGATGGTCAGCGACAACGGCAAGGGCGGAGTCACCTTCCGCAACAACGTCTTCGTCAGTACGGCCGAGGGCGGCTCGCCGATCATCGACGCGCTGAACACGTACGACCACAACCTCTACGTGGGCGTGGGCGCCGTCCCGGCGAGCGACGCCCGCGCCGTCACCGCGGCCCCCGAGTTCCTCTACGCCACCCCGGACAGCCCGCGCGACCTGCGGCTGCGCTCCGGCTCTCCGGCGATCGGGGCGGGCACGCCGGTCGAGAACGCGGGCCCGCACGACTACTTCGGCAACCGTCTGTACGGCACGACCGACATCGGCGCCCACCAGCGCCCCGATCAGCGGCCGTGACCGGTACCGCCGGGGGTCACGCTCGGCACGTCAGCCGCATCTGGCCCGCCGCGTGGTGTGCCCCCTCACGCGCCTCCGAGCCCCAGTCCAGGCCCCGGTCCAGGAGGCGGACCGTGAAGGTGGGGGTGCCGAGGGGGTAGCTGCCGACCGGGAGGAGCGCACCGACGTTGGCGGGCTGGTAGACGGTGAACGTGGCGTACGGAGTGCCGTTCGCCAGGACCTGGTAGACCGAGGGCTCGCCCGCCGCGTCCTGGGGGCGCGGCGGGGTCGGGACGTGGACCGCCAGGGCGCACGTCCCGTACCCCTCGCCCACGTGCCAGCTCCAGGTGGCCCGGTTGTCACGGTCCTTCGTCGAGCTGCCCGACATCGGCATGGCCGAGAAGCGGCCGTCGCAGCCCCCGCCCCGGAAGCCGCCGACGTTCACGGTGTACCAGCCCTCGAAGCCGTCGCTGAACCGGCCCGTCTCCGTGTAGTTGGCGCCGGCTCCCGTGCAGCCCGGGCCCGCCCACACCTCGTACGGAGGGAGAGTGGGGTGCGGAGGCCGCGTGGCGGCGGAGGGGTGGGCGGACGTCGAGGGAGAGCCGTCGGGCGGTGTGCTCGCGCTCGGCAGGGCGGGACCGCCGCCCGGCGCGCCGGGGAAGGCCGTCGGGCCGTTCCGCGTCGGCAGTGTCCGTACCGGCGGATCCGACGCCGCCGCCGGAGGCCGCTCCTCCGACTCGTCGCCGAGGGCCACCACCAGCGCCAGGCAGCCCACGGCCACCACGGCCACGAGCGCCCACGCGCCGCCCCGCCGTGTACTCGTCCGGTCGATGCCGCCGCCCCGCCGTGTCCCGGTGAGGTCGACGCCGCCGCAGCGCCGGCACGCCATCCCCGGCAGCGGGCCCCTGCCCGCTCCACCGCATTCCTCGCATGCCATAGCCGCACACCTTACGGCCGAATCAGCGGAGTTCCTCCGGGCATGCGGTTCCTCGCGGGAAGAACTTGTACGGCGCGGAGAGCCGGTACACGCCCGCCTTCGGCGCCAGGAGCTCCGTCCACTCGTCTCCCTCCCCGTCCGCCTCCGCCTTCAACAGGCAGCCGGACTCGTTGAGGAAGACCTTCTCCAGCTCCGCGGGCGACTCCTCGCGGGCCGCCTTCGACGCCTCCGTCTCCTGCGGCGGCTCGATCTTGCCGCCGTTCTCGTCGACCAGCGCCAGCCACGGCGAGTACGGCACCCGGATCAGCACCCGCCCCGGGCCGTCGACCTCGATCACGACCTCGTTCGCGCCCGCCCGCAGCACGTCGGCCGGCGGGTCGGCGAGCGGGGTCGGGTTCTCCACCTCGAACAGCCGCCAGTTCTCGTCCGACCAGACCTGCTTCAGGTACGGCAGCCCGTCCGCGACGAGTTCCGCCTCCAGCTCCGCGCCCGAGTCCGGTGCCCCGGTCGGCAGGACCACGTAGTGCACCGCCCAGCGGTCCAGCCAGTCCTGGTAGTTCGTGGCGTTCAGGGTGTCGTCGTAGAAGAGCGGGTTGCGCTCCATGTCCGCCTGCCGGTTCCAGCCCCGCGCCAGGTTGATGTACGGGCTGAGCGCGGAGGACTCACGGTGGCTGGAGGCCGGCACGACCTCGACCCGCGCCTTCTCCGCCCCGCGCACCTGGAGCTGGTTGATCAGCGGCGCGACCTCGCGCGTCCACGACGCGTCCGGGGCGGTCCGGATGACGTCGTCGACGCCCTTGAACCCGATCCAGACGTTCAGCCCCGCGAACGCCAGCAGGATCGCGTACCACTTGCGGGAGCGCGGGACCGCGTACGGCAGCGCGGCGAGCAGCACCACGCCCGCGAAGAGCATGACGAGCCGCGAGACGTTCGAGCCGATCTGCGAGTCGATCAGCCAGGTCAGCAGCGTGCCCGCGGAGTACACGGCAGCGCCGGTGCGGACCGTGCGCCAGTCGCGCGGCACGAGGAGGAGGCACAGCACCCCGAAGAGGAACGGCAGCGCGGTGGAGGCCCACGACATCGGCTGCGTACCGGAGAAGGGGAACAGCCAGGAGGAGAGCGCGACGACGAGCACCGGGGCGAGACCGAGGGCGTACGCGCCCGGGCGGCGCCGGTTCAGGAAGAGCGCCGCCGCCGCGACGCCGAGGAAGAGCCCGGCGACCGGGCTGCAGGCGGTGGCGAGCCCGGCGAGCGGGGCGGCGACCGCCGCCTTCGCCCAGCGTCTGCGGCGCCAGCGGTACGGCCAGCAGAAGACGGCCGCGACGGCGCCCAGCGCGAACATCATGCCGAGCCCGAACGTCACCCGCCCCGACAGCGCGTTGCACAGGAACGCGAAGACGCCCGCCAGCGAGCACGCCAGCGGATTGCGCACCGCCCGTACCCGCACGAGGATCAGCGCCGTGAGCCCGGCCGAGACCGTGCCCGCGATCATCATGGTCGAGCGCACGCCGAGCACCGACATCACGTACGGCGAGACGACGCTGTACGAGACCGGGTGCATCCCGCCGTACCAGGCGAGGTTGTACGCGGAGTCCGGGTGACGTCCCACGAACTCCGCCCACGCGTCCTGCGCGGCGAGGTCGCCGCCGCTGTTCGCGAACAGGAAGAACCAGAGCACGTGGGTGAGCGCGGCGAGAGCCGTCGCGATCATGACGGGGTAGCGGCGGCGCCTGCGCGGGCGCCGCGCGGGAGCCGGTTCGGCGGGTCTCCGGGGCGTCGGGAGGTCTATTCGCGCGGACGCGGAGGTCCGCGCGGGCGCGGAGGAACGCTCGGGCGCGGAGGGGCGCTCGGGCGCGGAGGAACGCGGGGGCACGCTCTCGTCGGCGCGTGTCGGCTCGGCGGTGGTCACTCGCGGCCCTCTCCCGTGCTACTCCCGAACTGCCTTTCGCCCATGTCCTGGTCTCCGGAACGCTAACAGCAGGGCGCCCCGGAGAGACCGGGGCGCCCTGACATGTCAGCCCAGACGGGTCAGCTTCTTGTCGAAGCCGGGCTCCACCAGGTCCTTCTGGAGGGAGACGGGCGCGCTGACCTTGCCGGTGCCGGTGCCGATGGACACCTGGCCGACGACGTCGCCCGCCTTGCCGGTGTGCGGGAGGGCCTTGCCGCCGTCGGTGAGCTCCAGGTCGACCTTCAGACCCGGCCAGCCGACGGCCTTCAGCTCCTTGTCGGCGACGACGGCGGTACGGCCCCCGAGGCCGTCGTCGATGTGGCCGATGACCTGGCCCTTGCGGACCACGGCCGCGGAGGTGACGTCCTTCTGTGCCTGCTGGATCAGCTCGAGGCTGAGGTCGATCGACTTCTGGAGCTTCTCGTGCAGCGTCGCGGCGTCCTTCACTCCCATGACGATGCCGAGGATCCGGCGCTGCTTGCCGTCGATCACCGTGTTCGCGGACCAGAGCAGGTTGCCGCCCGCGGGCGTCGATGAGCCGGTCTTGATCCCGCTGACTCCGGGCTCCAGCACGATGTTGTTGTTGTTCTCGATCTGGCCGGGGATGCCGTCGACGGTGAGGTTCGGCATGTTCACGATCTCGCGGAACACGTCGTACTGCATGACCGCCTTCGCCAGCTTCAGCTGGTCCTGCGGGGTGGAGACGGTGGTCGACTCCAGGCCGGACGGGTCGGTGTACGTCGACTCCGTCATCCCGAGGTCCTTGGCGGCGGCGTTCATCTTCTCGACGAACGCGGCCTCCGAGCCGGCGTCCCAGCGGGCGAGCCGTCGGGCCACGTTGTTCGCGGACGGGATCATGAGGAGCTGGAGCAGCTCCTTCTCCGTGTACTTCTGGCCCTCCTTGACCGCCGCGGTCGACTCGAACTGCGCGCCGGCCTCGTCGGCGGCCTTCTTGTCGATCTCGATCTCCGGGCCCTCGTCCTTCCCCTTGATGGGGTGGTCGCGGAGGATCACGTACGCCGTCATGGTCTTGGCCACGCTGGCGAGCGGGGCGGGCTTCTGGGCCCCGTACGTGCCGAGCGAGCCGACGCCCTCGACCTCGGCGGCGCCCTGGCCCTCGGAGGGCCACGGCATCTGCAGCTCGCCGCCCTCGAAGGTGAAGGTGGGGGCGGCGGAGAGCGTGAGGGTGGGCTTGGGGAGCGGTCTGACGAACTGTACGACCGCAAAGACGATCAGCAGCAGGACGACGAGCGGCGTCCAGATCCGCACGCGCCGCATGGTGTTGCGCATCGGGGTCGGCGGCGGGGGCGGGGTGTTCGTCAGCTCGGCGAGCAGGTCGAGCGGGGGCAGCGGCGGCATGGGCTGCTGCCTGGTCCGCTCGGGCTCGGTGAGCGACGGCGGGGGTACGGGGGCGGAGGCGGCGGGCCTGGGCGCCTCCGGGGCCGCCTTGGGGGTCGCCGGGGAGGCCGCCGGTGTCTCGGCCCGGAGGGGCACGAAGGTGCTCGGGCGCTCCGGGGCGGGCTTGGGGGTGGACTGCGGGGCGACCGGCATCTTCAGTGCGGTCGTCGGCTGGTCCACGACCGGCGGCCGGACGGCCCGGAACATGGTGGTGGGCTGATCGACGGGACCGGCGTCGCGGTCCGTGTCGGAGTCGGCCTCGGCGTCGGAGTCGGAGTCGGAGTCGGGAGCGGTGTCCGCGGCCTCGTCGGCCTCGTCGGCCTCGGGAGCGGCCTCCTGCGCGGCGGCCTTGCGCGCGAACCAGGACTCTCCGGAGGGCGCGGGCTCGGAGCTGCCGCCGGCGTCGGAGGCGGGCGCCTCCTCGGGCGCCTCCTCGGCCGCGTCGTCGTCGGTGTCGGCTTCGGTGTCGCTGTCCGCCGTCTCGGGCTCGGTCGAGTCGTCGGAGGTGTCCTGCGGAGCCTCCGCGGGCTCCTCGGCGGCATCGTCGGTGGCGTCGTCGGCGTCCTCGGCTGCGGCGTCCTCGTCGCCGTCGGAGGCCGTCTCGTCGGAACTGTCGGCCTCGGGGGCGTCCGTGGCGACCCAGGCCGCCACAGCGGCCCTCAGCCGGTCGCTTTCCCCGGCCGCCTCAGCAGAGTCCCCTGCGCCCTCGGCATCCGCCGACTCGGCCGACTCGACCGACTCGACCGACTCCTCGGCGTCCTCGGCGTCCTCGGCGTCCACCGACTCCCCGGCGTCCGCCGGCTCCGCCGGAGCGTCGTCCTCCGGCGTGCGGGGTGCCAGGGCCCTGAAGACGGCCGTCGGCTGGTCGACCTGGACCGGTGACGCGGGCTCGCGGAGAACCGACAGCCGCGGATCCCGGCCGCCACCGCCGGCAGTCGTCTCCTCCGAGGACTCCTGCTGCTCCGCCTTGTCGGGGGACTCGCCCGCCACCGTGCCTCCTCCATGCGTCATGCGTACGTCCGAACCGTGTACCAGTGTCCTGTGTGAACCCCTTGGCCCCGGTGCTAGACGAGAACGACATACCTACTGGTTCCCGTACGAAGCACCCAGGCGCTCTCGACAGATGAATGTGAGAGGGGTCACCCTGTGACTCATCCACGCGGGGAGGCATGGATGGGCAGGAGCCGCAGAACAATTCCGGAGGAGCTTCTGCTGCTCGCTCTGGACCCGGCCACGGGTACCACAGCGCAGCCGCAGTCGCTCGACCTCGGCCTGGCCGGAGCACAGCTAGTGGAGCTGGCTCTGGCAGGACGGATAGCCCCTGACGGGGATCGTATCGCCGTGGTGATGCCACGGCCGACCGGAGATCCGACTCTGGACTCCGCACTGGAACTGCTGCGCCGTCGCGGCAGCCCGGTACGGGCCGTCCACTGGATTGGCGGGCCCCGACTGGGGCTGCGCCAGATCTACCTCGCTCATCTGGAGCGCTGCGGCATGGTGCATGCCGTGGAGGGCCAGATGTGCGGAGTACTGCCGACGACTCGCTACCAGGCGACGGACACGGCTATCAGCCGGGACATCAGGGCCCGGCTGGACAGTGCGATCCGCACCGGCGTACCGCCGGACCCGCGGACCGCGGCGCTCGCCGCGCTGGCCCACGCGGTCGGTCTCGGCAAGCACCTGTACCCGGGGAACGAAGGACGGTCGTCGCGGTCCCGGCTGCGCGACCTGATCCGGCACGACCCCATGGGCGGACTCGTGGCGCACGCCGTGATGGACGTCCAGAACGGCGTGGCGGCCCAGCCGCGCCGCAGTGCGCCGGGTGGCGTGCCGCAGCAGCCGCGTCGCGGCAGCATGGCCCGCGTCGCCGCGCACTGAGCACGTACGCACCACAGAACCCGTCAGGGAGCCGCACGGACGACGTGTGCGGGGCGGACCTCAGGGTCCGCACCGCACACGTTGTCGTCATTTCCCAGCGCACACCGCACCTTTGGTGGCAGTCTGCCAAGCAGTAGATACTCACAGCTACGCTGCCGACAGCCGGAGGTGCAGTGCCCGTGGCGTCCAACGTCAACCCCACCGTCAGGCGACGCCGATTGGGCCAGGAGCTGCGCCGGCTCCGGGAAGCGAAGAACATGACGGCCGAGCAGGTCGCCGAGCGTCTCCTCGTCTCCCAGTCGAAGATCAGCCGCCTCGAGAACGGCCGCCGTTCCATCAGCCAGCGCGATGTCCGCGACCTGTGCGGGGTCTACGAGGTCGAGGACGAGCGCGTCGTCGAGTCGCTGATGCAGATGGCCAAGGACTCGCGCCAGCAGGGCTGGTGGCACGCCTTCGGCGACATCCCGTACAGCGTCTACATCGGCCTGGAGACGGACGCGGAGAGCCTGCGGGTGTACGAGCCGCAGATCATCCCCGGCCTGCTGCAGACGCACGGCTACGCGGAGGCCGTGATCAACGGCGCGCTGCCGGAGTCGAGCCCGACGGACATCGACAAACGGGTCACCGTCCGCACCCGGCGTCAGGACCGGATCAAGGACGAGGAGCGTCCACTGCGGCTCTGGGCGGTCATCGACGAGGGCGCGCTGCGCCGGGTGGTCGGCAACAGACAGCTGATGATCCAGCAGCTTGAGCACCTCGTCGAGCAGTCGCAGCTGCCGCACGTCACCGTCCAGGTGCTGCCGTTCGAGATGGGCGCGCATCCGGGCATCAGCGGTCACTACGCGATCCTGGAATTCCCGGACACGTCGGATTCGAGCGTCGTCTACATCGAGGGCGTCACGAGCGACCTGTATCTGGAGAAGGCGCAGGACGTCGCCAAGTACAGCGTGATGTACGAACATCTGCGGGCGCAGGCGCTGAATGTCGAGCAGACCCGGGAGTTCATTTCGGACATCGCCAAGTCCTACGCGGCCGGCTGAATCGCCGGAAACGGTTGATCCATCCGAATTCTCTGATTCGGGGGTGAAACTGGCCATTCGGCCCGGCCCCCGACTGAAGAGGTCGGCACAGTACACCGCGGAATCGCTCCCACGGAAGCCCAGTTGGAATATGCCATCCGGTCGGGTGAACGTCGGCCCCACGCGCCGGGACCGGCGAGTAGCGTCGATCACGCCAGCCTGGAGGTTGGCGCGACACACCACTGGCAGAACCGGAGTGAAGATCATGGCGATTATTCAGGGCGCTACGGACACCTGGACGAAGTCCTCCTATTCCGGCGGCAACGGGGCTTGCGTCGAAGTCAAGTCGCCCGTCGTCGCGGCGATCGCGGTCCGGGACTCCAAGGCCCCCGAAGGTCCGTCCCTCGCTTTCGGCTCGGCGTCGTGGAACGCCTTCGTCGGCGAAGTGAGCAACGGGGCGTTCTGAGCCCGCGTGTTCGGAGCACCACAGGTTTGTACGGAAAGAGCCCTCTCGACCGGTCCGCCGTCCTGGCCGAGGGGGCTCGGCCATGTCCTCAGCGGAGCCGGTCCACGTACCGGTCCGTGCCCGGGACCGTGGGGATGAAGGGCGCGATCAGCTCGGACCGGCCCGACTCGGCGCCGAGCGTGGCCAGGTCGGCGAAGTGGTCCGCCCAGCAGGCGCGCGGGTCGCGCTCCAGGAACCAGAGCAGGGTCAGCCGGGTGTCCACGCCCTCGACCTGCTTCACGTAGGTCATCCTGTCCCCCGGCAGCGGCGTCGGGCGGAAGACGGTGACCATCGCGGCGGGCGAACCGGTGAGCCGCTTGGGCAGTTCGCGTGCGACGAGCCGTTCGAGCAGCTCCGCCCGCGCCTCGGGGCCCTCCGCGTCGACCACCTGGAGGATCAGGCCCTGGTACGGGTGGTCGAGGGCGTGGAAGTCGCGGGGGCCGGCCGCGCCGTCCCGGTAGACGGTCGCCTCGTGGTCCTGGAAGGCCGTGAAGACGTGCGTGCGGTCGCGGTAGACGCGGGCGTCGCGGTTGAGCCGCTTGTTGATGGCGACGGTCCACTTCATGTGGGCGTCGTAACGGCCCTCGGTGACCCAGTAGGTGGAGAGGTAGCAGCCGGCCGTGACCGGCTGGGCGACGGCGGACTTCTCCGGGGCGCGCAGCTCCTGGAGGTCGCGGGTGGCGACCCAGCGGCGGCCCGCGAACATCCAGGGCATCGCCATCGCGCCCGCGTAGTAGTGGTCGTCCTCGTACCAGCGGTTGTAGGCGTACTCGTGCCCGGGGTGCGGCTCGACCATCGTGATCAGGGCGTGGCCGGGGTGCACCCCGTACGGCCCGACCGCCGCCAGCTCCGCGTACGTCTCGTCACTCATGCGCGTACCCCTTCCCTTGTCCTTCGGAGGCTCCTACTCTGACGGGTCGTCAGATCGATCGCCAGAGTCGGGAGGCACCCGGATGCTGCTCCAGGGAAAGACCGTGGTCGTGTCGGGCGTCGGCGCCGGGCTCGGACACAGGATCGCCGAGACGGTCGTACGGGACGGGGGCAACGCGGTCCTCGGCGCGCGCACCGAGGCCAACCTGGCCAAGTCCGCGGCCGAGATCGACCCGGAGGGGCGTCGCACCGCCCATCGCGCCACCGACATCACCGACGAGGCTCAGTGCGAGGCCCTCGCCGCGCTCGCGCTCGAGCGGTTCGGCGCCATCGACGCCGTCGTCCATGTCGCCGCCTGGGACAGCTACTTCGGCGGGATCGAGGACGCCGACTTCGCGACCTGGCAGGGCGTCCTGGACGTCAATCTGCTCGGCACCCTGCGGATGACGCGGGCCTGCCTGCCGGCACTGAAGGAGCGGGGCGGCTCCGTCGTCCTCATCGGTACGCAGTCGGCGATCGCGGCGCCCTCGCAGGTGCGGCAGGCGGCGTACGCGGCCTCGAAGGGGGCGCTGACCTCGGCGATGTACTCGATGGCGCACGAGCTCGGACCGCACCGGATCAGGGTCAACACCGTGCTGCCGGGCTGGATGTGGGGCCCGCCGGTCCAGGCGTACGTCCAGTTCGCGGCGCTCACGGAGGAGGTACCGGAGGCCGAGGTGCTCGCCCGGCTCACGGAGCGGATGGCGCTGCCCGAGCTGGCGACCGACGGGGACGTGGCGGAGGCGGCGGCGTTCCTCGCCTCCGACCGGGCGCGGGCGATCACCGGACAGTCGCTGCTCGTCAACGCGGGCGAGCTGATGCGGTAGCGGACGCGGGCGGAGACCGGGCCGCACGGCACGCGACGGCGTACCGTGCGGCCCTTTTTGACCTCATCTGTGTTCAGGGATGTGAACACAGGTCAACAAGGAGAACGATTTTACCCTCTCTTGACCCGTCGTCGCGTTGTCCTCGCCCGACAACTCCCCACACCATGAACGGCGTTCACAAGGCGGACCGGACCCCTGGAGGGGGCTCAATGAACAGTCTCGACTGGGCCGTGCTCATCGGCTATTTCGGCGTCATGGTCGCGATCGGAGTCTGGTCCCACAAGCGCGTGGACGACGTCTCCGACTTCTTCACCGCAGGCGGCAAGATGCCCTGGTGGCTCTCCGGCATCTCGCACCACATGTCGGGCTACAGCGCGGTGATGTTCACCGGGTACGCGGGCATCGCCTACACGTACGGCGTCACCTCGTACGTCACCTGGTCCTTCCCCATCGCGATCGGCATCGCGATCGGCGCGCACCTCTTCGCGCCGCGCCTCAACCGGCTGCGCTCGCGGCTCCATGTGGCCTCCCCGCTGGAGTACCTGAAGAACCGGTACAACCTCCCCACGCAGCAGGCGCTCGCCTGGTCCGGCGTCCTGCTGAAGATCGTCGACGTGGGCGCCAAGTGGGCCGCGATCGCCACCCTGCTCTCCGTCTTCACCGGGATCTCCCTCAACCAGGGCATCCTCATCACCGGTGTGATCACCGGCGTCTACTGCACGGTCGGCGGCCTCTGGGCCGACGCGCTCACCGAACTCGGCCAGTTCATCATCCAGTTCTTCGCCGGTATCGCGATGCTCGTCGCGGTCCTCGCCGAGCTCGGCGGGGTCAGCGCGCTGTGGGACGTCTGGGACCGGCCCGAGCTCCAGGGCCACACCGCGCCGACGGCGGGCCCGTACACGCTGACCTTCCTGCTCGCCTACCTCTTCATCAAGACCTTCGAGTACAGCGGCGGCATGTGGAACCAGGCCCAGCGCTACATGGCCACCCCCAACGCCCGCGAGGCCACCCGCTCCGGCCGGCTCTCCGCGGTCCTGTGGTTCGTCTGGCCGCTGGTGCTCTTCTTCCCCATGTGGGTCGCGCCGCTGCTCGTCGACCCGAAGAAGCCCGACGCCTCCGACAGTTACGCCCTGATGACCGAGCAGCTGCTGCCGCACGGACTGCTCGGCCTGGTCATCGTCGGCTTCTTCTCCCACACGATGGCCATGTGCTCCTCCGACGCCAACGCCATCGCGGCCGTCTTCACCCGGGACATCGCCCCCGTCATGAGCAAGGCGGCACGGCGCTGGACGCAGCAGGCCGGGCTGATCGCGGCGCGCTGGTCGACGATCGCGTTCCTCGCGCTGTCCATGGCGGTCGCCACCCAGGTCAATTCGCCGACCTTCAAGGACATCATCACCGTCGTCATCAAGTGGGTGGCCGGTCTGATGGGCCCGATCGCGATCCCGTTCATGCTGGGTCTGCTGAGGACCTTCCGGAAGTCCGGCCCCACGGCGGCGCTGGTCTCCTGGGCCGCGGGTCTGTTCGTCTTCTGGCTGACCAACTACGGCCTGGACGGCATCGAGCTCCAGATCCAGATCGTCTCGCCGCTCGCGACCTCGCTGGTCCTGTACGTCCTCATCGGCTTCGTCAAGCCCGAGGACACCCCGGAGCGCGACGCGATCCTGGCCAGGATCAACGAGGACCCGGACGAGGACGGCGGCGCCACCGTACCGCCGCAGGCGTCGGACGAGCCCGCCGCCCGGCCGCGGTCGTAGTCCGGGCTGCCCGCGGTCGTAGTCCGGGCTGCCCGCGGTCGTGGCACTCGCCCGACCGCGGGTGTGGCGGCCCGGGCGTCAGCCCCTGGGGTAGCGGGCCAGCCAGCCGGGGTGCGACTCCGCGGGGCTGTGCAGGGCGGCGCCCTGGGTCATCTCCATCGCGAAGTCGTCCGCGAGTTCGAGGATCGTCGCACGGCCCTCCAGCTCGGCCAGCCAGGCCGGCGGGAGGGCCGTCTCGCCGTGCAGGGTGCCGAGGAGCGCGCCCGTGACCGCACCCGTCACGGCGGACGGGCCGTCGTGGTTGACCGCGAGGCGCAGGCCGTGCCGGATGTCCTCGCCGACCAGGGCGCAGTAGACGGCGGCGGCGAGCTGGCCCTCGGCCCGATCCTCGTCCGCGCCGAGATCCGTGACCCGCAGGGCGTTCGGCATCCCCTGGCGTACGGCTCCCAGCGCCCGCTGGAGCGCGTCGGTGACGGGCTCGTGGCCCGGGCGGAGGCTGAGCTGCGCCAGCGCCCGCTGGACGGAGCCGTCCACGCTCTCGCCGCGCGCGAGACCGTGGACGACGACGGCGAGCGCGCCGGCCGCGAGGTGGGCGGCCGGGCCGCCGTGGGTCTGCGCCGCGCACTCGACGGCGAGCTGGCAGACGAGCTGCGGCTCCCAGCCGACGAGGAGACCGAAGGGAGCCGAGCGGACGAGCGCCCCGGAGTCCGCGGCGTCCGGGTTCTTGGGCCTGTCGAGGGTGCCGAGGAGCTCGTCGCCGAGGCCGGTGAGGCAGGCGCGGGCCGGGTCGCGGCGGGCGTAGAGCCACTCCTCGCGGGCGAGCCAGCCGTTGTCCGTACGGCGCTCGTCCGGGCCCCAGTCGCGCTGGGTGGCCGCCCAGCGCAGATGGGCGCGGTGGACGTCGGTGGGCGGGTGCCAGGCCCCGGTGTCGCGGCGGACCTGGGCGCGTATCAGCCCGTCGACGGTGAAGAGCGTCATCTGGGTGGCGGCGGTGACCGCGCCGCGTCTGCCGTACGCGACAGCCGGCTCCATGAGTCCCTCCGGGCCGTGGGCGGCCCTGATCCCGTCCAGGGAGAGCGCCGCGACCCCCGCGCCGAAGGCGTCGCCCACCGCACCGCCGAGGAGGCAGCCGCGGACCCGGGCCCGGAAGTCCTGCTGTTCGGCGCGGCCCCACACGGCCGCAGCGGTCGTGGTCACGACGTGCCCTCCCCCGGAAACCCTCGGCGCACCAGATCTCGCAGCACTGTAATCGACCGGGTTCGCACATTCGCGGGACGGAACGTTTTGCGATCGGACGCCTTTCTGTCCATCTTCGACCGCCGTTCACCGGCAGTTCCGACATGGCTTGAACGATCCGCCGCGTGACACGATTCAAGACCTCCGCCACCGCCGCCGTCGCCGCCGCCCTCGTCCTGGGCGTCACCGCACCGGCCGCCACGGCGCACGACGGCCACCGCTCCGACCGGGGCGGCCACTCCGCCCACCGGGACCGCTCCTCCGTCCCCTTCACGTCCGCCACCGTCACCGAGAACCCCGACGGAACCTTCACCGTCGCCTGGACCGCCCCCGGCGTCCGTGGCGTGACGGTCCGCACCGACGGCCGCACGGTCGCCCGTGGCGGCTCGACGGGCAGGGTCACGGTCTCCGGCCTGCGCGCCGTCGACCGCCGCTGGTTCGACCTCGTCCCCGACCGGGGCACCGGACTGCGCCTCGCCGACCGGCTGATCAAGCTCCAGGGCACGGTCAACTTCCGTGATGCGGGCGGCTACCGCACCGGCGACGGCCACTGGGTCAGGATGGGCGAGATCTACCGCTCCGACGCCCTCAACCTGCTCACCCCGGACGACCTCGCCAAGCTGAAGCGCCTCGGCATCCGTACCGTCTTCGACCTCCGCATGGAGAGCGAGCGCGCCAAGGACCCCGACCGTGTCCCGGCCGGCGCCACCCATGTCGTCGCCGACGTCCTCGCGGGCACGCCCACCTTCACCGCCATGCCGAAGACCCCGGCCGAGGCCGAGGCGATGATGGCGGAGGGCAACCGCTTCATGGTGAGCGGCGACACCGCCAGGGCCGCGTACACCTCGGTCTTCGACGGCATCGCGGACGAGGACCGCCACGGCGTCCTCTTCCACTGCACCGCCGGCAAGGACCGCACGGGCTGGAACAACGCGGCCCTGCTCACCGCCCTCGGTGTCCCCGAGGAGACGGTGATGGCCGACTACCTGGCCAGCAACACCTACCGGGCCGCCGCCAACGAGGCGATCCTCTCCCGCCTCCCGGCCCCGCAGGCCGCGGTCTACAAGCCGCTGCTCGACGTGCGCCCCGAGTATCTCAATGCGAGCTTCACGGAGGTCCGCGAGGAGTACGGCTCGTTCCGGTCCTACCTGAAGGAGGGTCTCGGCATCGACGCCCGCGAACTCAGGGAGCTGAAGCGGGACCTGCTGGTCGGCTGACCTCCGCCTCCCCCCGCGGGTCCCGGGCCGTCCCCCGGGACCTTCACCGCACCCTCATTGCTGAGGCAGCACCGGCAGAAGCTCCGGAAGGTGCCCGTCGGACGCCCGCGCCGCCACCATCCGCTCCTCCGCCACCTCGCCGTACAGCGTCGTGCGCGGGCGGGACGGCCTGCCGGCCGCCTCCGCGATGGCGACGAGATCCCGGATCGAGCGGTACGAGCCGTAACTGGAGCCCGCCATGCGGGAGATGGTCTCCTCCATCAGCGTGCCGCCCAGGTCGTTGGCGCCCGAGCGGAGCATCTCGGCGGCACCGTCCGCACCGAGCTTCACCCAGCTGGTCTGGATGTTCGGGATGTACGGGTGGAGCAGCAGCCGCGCCATCGCCGTGACCGCGCGGTTGTCGCGGACCGTCGGGCCCGGGCGGGCGATGCCCGCGAGGTAGACGGGGGCGTTGGTGTGGATGAAGGGCAGCGTCACGAACTCCGTGAAACCGCCGGTCTCCTGCTGGATCCGGGCCAGCGTGCGGAAGTGGCCGAGCCAGTGCCGGGGCTGGTCCACATGCCCGTACATCATCGTCGAGGACGAGCGGATGCCCAGCTCGTGGGCCGTCTTCACCACCTCGATCCAGGTGGCGGTGGGCAGCTTGCCCTTGGTGAGGACCCAGCGGACCTCGTCGTCGAGGATCTCGGCGGCCGTGCCCGGGATCGAGTCGAGCCCGGCCTCCTTCGCCGCCGTCAGCCACTCCCGGATCGAGAGCCCGGTGCGGGTCGCTCCGTTGACGACCTCCATCGGCGAGAAGGCGTGGACGTGCATCCCGGGCACGCGTTCCTTCACCGCCCGCGCGATGTCGAAGTACGCCGTGCCGGGCAGGTCCGGGTGGATGCCGCCCTGCATGCAGACCTCCACCGCGCCGACCTCCCACGCCTGCTGGGCGCGGTCGGCGACCTGGTCGAGGGAGAGGGTGTAGGCGTCGGCGTCGGTGCGGCGCTGGGCGAAGGCACAGAAACGGCAGCCGGTGTAGCAGACGTTGGTGAAGTTGATGTTCCGGGTGACGATGTACGTGACGTCGTCACCCACCACCGACCTGCGGATGTCGTCGGCGATCCGGGTCAGCGCGTCGAGCGCGGGACCGTCGGCGTGCAGGAGGGCGAGCGCCTCGTCGTCGGTGAGCTTCGTCGGGTCGTCGGCCGCGGTCGCGAGCGCGGCCCGCACGTCGGTGTCGATGCGCTGGGCGACCATCCCGGGCGCGGCGGCCTCCCGCAGGGCCTCCCAGTCGCCGTAGACCTCGTCGAAGTCCTCGCGGCGGTCGTGGGTGCGGCCGGTGGTGTCGATCGTGCGGTGCAGATCGGTGCGGCCCGCCGCGGTGAACGCCTCGTCCGGCTCCTGCCAGGGCAGTCCGCGGACGGTCGCGTCCGGATTGGCCAGCCCGGTCTCGGGGTCGGCGAGCGCCCGCACGTGCGGCAGCAGGCGCGGGTCGAGCCAGGGCTCGCCGCGGCCGACGAACTCCGGGTAGACGCAGAGGCGTTCGCGCAGCTCGAAACCGGCGGCGCGGGACTTCTCGGCGAGGGTGTCGATCTGCGGCCAGGGCCGCTCCGGGTTCACATGGTCGATGGTGAGCGGCGAGACCCCGCCCCAGTCGTCGATCCCGGCGGCGATCAGCCGTCCGTACTCCTCGTCGACGAGGTTCGGCGGGGCCTGGAGGCAGGCCGAGGGGCCCATGATGTGCCGGGCGACGGCGATCGTGGCGATCAGGTCGTCCAGCTCGGCGTCCGGCATGCCGCGCATCGCCGTGTCCGGCTTGGCGCGGAAGTTCTGGATGATCAGCTCCTGGACGGAGTGGTAGGCGCGGGAGACCCGGCGCAGCGCGAAGAGGGATTCGGCCCGCTCCTCGTACGTCTCGCCGATCCCGATGAGCAGACCGCTGGTGAACGGCACGGACGAGCGGCCGGCGTCCTCCAGGACCCGCAGCCGGACGGCCGGCTCCTTGTCGGGGGAGCCGAAGTGCGGGCCGCCGGGCTCGGACCAGAGCCGGGTCGCCGTCGTCTCCAGCATCATCCCCATGGACGGCGCGACGGGCTTGAGCCGCTGGAAGTCCGTCCAGGACAGCACGCCCGGGTTGAGGTGCGGCAGGAGGCCGGTCTCCTCCAGGATCCGGATCGCCATGGCCCGTACGTACGCGAGGGTGTCGTCGTAGCCGTGCGCGTCGAGCCACTCGCGCGCCTCGGGCCAGCGGTCCTCGGGCTTGTCGCCGAGCGTGATCAGGGCTTCCTTGCAGCCCAGTTCGGCGCCGCGGCGGGCGATGTCGAGCACCTCGTCGGGGGACATGAACACCCCGTGTCCCGCGCGGCGGAGCTTGCCCGGCACGGTCACGAAGGTGCAGTAGTGGCACTTGTCGCGGCAGAGGCGGGTGAGCGGTATGAACACGCTCTTCGAGTACGTGATGACCCCGGGGCGCCCGGCGGCGTCGAGGCCCGCGTCCCGCACGCGCCCGGCCGAGGCGACCAGATCGTCCAGGTCCGTCCCCCGTGCCTGGAGCAGCACGGCGGCCTCGCCGACGTCGAGCGCCACTCCGTCCCTGGCCCTCTTGAGGGCACGGCGCATGGCGTTCTCGGTGGGCCGTCCTGCCGGTCCGGGCTGCTGATCCGTCATGCACCGAGCATACGAGGGCCCGCCGGCGGACACAGGGCCGCAGGGCGGGCCGGCCGCATCATCGGGTCACAGGTACCGGGCGAACTCGTCCAGCACTCCGAGCACCTCCCTCTCGTCCCCCGGGGGCAGCTGGAGCACCACCTCCTCGCAGCCCAGCTCCTCGTAGTGCGCGAGCTTGCCCGGATTGGGCAGGACCGCGTACGGGACGACCTGGAGGGTCTTGGGGTCGCGGCCCGCCTGCTCCCAGGCGTCGCGGAGCACCGGCATCGACTGGGTCAGGCCGCGGCCGCCGATGGGCATCCAGCCGTCCGTGTACTCGGCGATCTGCGCGAAGAGCTTCGGGCCCGCCGCACCGCCGAGGAGGGTGCGCGGGGCGCCGCCGGCGGGCTTGGGATAGGCGTAGGACGCCCGCACCGACACGCCGAACTCGCCGTCGTACGCCGTCGGTTCGTCGGCCCACAGCGCCCGCATCAGCGCCATGCGCTCCCGGCCGAGTTCGCGCCGGGTCGACCACTCCACGCCGTGGTCCGCGGCCTCCTCCTTGTTCCAGCCGAAGCCGATGCCGAGCGTGAAGCGTCCGCCCGACAGGTGGTCCAGGGTGGCGATCTGCTTGGCCAGGGCGATCGGGTCGTGCTCGGTGATCAGGGTGATGCCGGTGCCGAGTTCGAGCCGCTCGGTGACGGCGGAGGCCTGGCCGAGGGCGACGAAGGGGTCGAGGGTGCGGCCGTACTCCCGGGGCAGTTCGGTGCCCGCCGCGGGGTAGGGGGTGGTCCGCTCGATCGGGATGTGGGTGTGTTCGGGCAGGTAGAGCCCGGCGAAGCCCCGCTGTTCGAGCTCGCGCGCGAGGCGGACGGGGGTGATGGTCTCGTCGGTCAGGAAGATCGTGGTCGAGATCCGCATAGCGGCACGGTAGGGGCTGCGGCGGGGATTTCCGAGAGCCGCGGCGCGACGGGCCTCTTGCGTTGTCCGGGAGTTCACGCCCTACTACGAGGGTGCCCGACATGAGCGAACCGACCCGACGAACGCTCCTGACGACGAGCGTCGCCTCCGCCCTTACCTTGGGAAGCGTGAGCTTCGCGCACGCGGCCGCCGCCCCCGAAGGCTCCTCCGACGGCTCTCCCGGCGGCGACCGGACGGAGACGGTCGGCGGCACGCTGCCGCCCGGCTCCCCCGACTATGTGTACCTCCCCGTCGAGATCCCCCGCGGAGTGCGCGAGATCCATGTCTCGTACACGTACGAGCGCCCCGCCGTTCCCGCCGGGACCCAGGGCAACGCCCTGGACATCGGCATCTTCGACCAGCGCGGCACCGAACTCGGGGGCAAGGGCTTCCGCGGGTGGTCGGGCGGGGCGCGCACGGAGTTCTTCCTCCGCGCGGACGCGGCGACACCCGGCTACGTCGCCGGCCCGCTGAAGGCCGGGACCTGGTTCGTCGTGCTCGCCCCGTACACGGTGGCCCCGCACGGGCTCACCTACTCGGTGACGATCACCCTGCGCTTCGGCGCCTCGCTGCCCACACCCAGGCCCGTGTACCCGCCCGAGCGGGCCGGGGGCCGGGGCAGGGCCTGGTACCGCGGCGACAGCCATCTGCACACCGTGCACTCGGACGGGCGCCGCACGCCCGCCGAGGTCGCCGCGCTCGCGCGCGCCGCCGGGCTCGACTTCCTCACCGCCACCGAGCACAACACCCATGCCGGGCACGGGGCGTGGGCCGAGGCCGCCGGGGACGACCTGCTGGTCCTGCTCGGCGAGGAGGTCACCACCCGCAACGGCCACGTCCTGGCCGTGGGGACGGACCCGGGCACGTTCGTGGACTGGCGCTACCGGGCGCGGGAGAATCGTTTCGGGCATTTCGCGCGCGAGATCCGCAGGGCGGGCGGCCTGGTCGTCCCGGCGCATCCGCACGCCACCTGCATCGGCTGCAACTGGAAGTTCGGCTTCGGCGACGCGGACGCGGTCGAGGTGTGGAACGGTCCCTACACCCCGGACGACGAGGTGTCGCTGGCCGGCTGGGACGCGGCGCTCGCGAAGGGCCGCTGGACCCCGGCGATGGGCAACTCCGACGCCCACCGCGACCCGGACCGCGTCGGGACCCCGCAGACCGTGGTCCTGGCCGACGAGCTGAGCCGGGAGGCGATCCTGGAGGGCCTGCGCGCGGGCCGTTCGTACGTCGCGGAGTCCTCGTCCGTCTCGGTCGACCTCTCGGTCACGGACGGCCGGGGGCGTTCGGCGGGCATCGGCGGGCGGCTGCGGGTGCCGGCGGACGAGCCGGTCACCGTCCGGCTGGCGGTGGGCGGCGCCCCGGCGGGCGGCACGGTCCGCCTCGTCACGGACCAGGGCGTGCTGCACACGGCGCCGGCGGCCGCGCAGCCGGTGGAGTGGGTGACGACGGCCGCGTACGCCTCCTACGTACGGGCCGAGGTACGGCACCCGGCGACGCTGCCGCCGCTGCCCGGCGCGCTGGCGGCCTTCACCAACCCCGTGTTCCTGGAGCTCCGCTGATCAGCCCTGGTACTCGCTGAGGTCGATCGCGTACACCCGCAGCGGGACGCCGAAGACCGGGTGGTCCGTCTCCCGCTCCGGGGTCATGCCGAGCTTGCGCATGACGTTCTCGGAGGCCCCGTTGGAGATGTGGGTGATGCTGACGACCCGCTCGAGGCCGCGGTCCTGGAGCGCGAACTCCAGGGCCGCGTGGGCGGCCTCGGAGGCGTATCCCTGCCCCCAGAAGGGCCGTCCGAGCCGCCAGCCGACCTCCACCTCGTGCCGCAGTTCGGGCAGGAACTCGGGCACGGAGAGTCCGGCGAAGCCGATCAGCTCTCCGGAGCCGAGGAGCTCGACGGCGAAGAGCCCGAAGCCCTCCTCGTCCCACTCCTCCTCCCACCGCTCGATGTCCTCGGCGGTCTGCTCCAGGTCGCGGGTCGATCCGTCGCCGATCCAGCGCATCACCTCGGGGTCGGCGTTGATCTCGGCCATGGGCACGAGGTCGTCGTCGGTCCAGCGGCGAAGGAGGAGGCGGGGCGTGAGGATCTCGGTCATGCCCTCATCGTCTCGCACCCTCGGCAACCGGCTCTCCACAGGCGCCGGCCGGACCGGCCGCAGGGAAATCCGCCTGTGCTGCCGTGGCCCGGCTGCTTGGATGAGCGGCATGCTGAGCCGACTCGAGACCTATTACGACACCGTCCCCCGATCCGCCGCCCGTACCGAGGAGTTCGGGCCGCTCACCCTCTTCGTACGGGAGGGAGAGGGGTGGCCGTACTACGCGCGGCCGACGCTCGGGCACACCGGGGAGGTGACGGCCGACGCGGTGGACCGCGTGCGCGCGCGACAGCGCGAGCTGGGCGCTCCCGAGGCGTTCGAGTGGGTGGCGGAGACGACCCCGGGGCTGCGCGCGGCCGTGGAGAAGAGCGGGCTCGTGGTGCACGAGCACCCGCTGATGGTCCTGGACGGGGAGCCCGCAGCGGTCACGACGCCCGAGGACGTCACCGTACGGATCGTGGGCGCCGGTGATGCCGTCCTGGAGTCGGCCGCCGCCGCGCCGTTCGCGGCCTTCGGGGTCGCCCCGGCGCCCGGGGCCGCCGCCAACCTGGCCGGCAGGATCGAGGCGGGGCTCACCCGGCTCGCCGCCGCGGTGGACGCGACGGGAACCGCCCTGTCCGCCGGGCAGTACCAGCCGGTCGGCCCGGTCGCGGAGGTCGTCGGCGTCGGCACCCTGCCGGACGCCCGCCGCCGCGGCCTGGGCCTCGCGGTGACCGCCGCACTGGTCGCCGACGCCCGGGCCGCGGGTGTGGAGACCGTCTTCCTCTCGGCGTCGGACGCGTCGGTGGCCCGGCTCTACGGGCGCCTCGGTTTCCGCACGGTCGGCACGGCGCTCATCGCGGAGCCGGCTTCCTGAGAAAAACTTCCCGGGACGTGTCACATCCGCGTCGCGCGCTCCGTCAGTGCGGTGAAGGCAACACGAACGGCACCACGCAACCGCTGAGGAGCGACCATGCTGCACGAGATCACCCCCCGGATGACCAACCCCGCCTACGTCCTGCCCGACGCCGGAGCCGCCATCCAGAGTCTGGTGAAGGCCACCCGTCAGGGCGGCGTCCCGGAGTCGACGCTGGAGCTCGTGCACCTGCGTGCCAGCCAGATCAACGGCTGCGGTTTCTGCGTCGACTACGGCGTCAAGTCCGCCCGGAAGGCGGGGATGAGCGACGAGAAGCTCTTCGCCGTCGCCGCCTGGCGCGAGGCGCCCTACTTCACGGACGAGGAGCGGGCCGCGCTGGCGCTCGCCGAGCACGCGACGCGGCTGGCCGACACCTCGGACGCCGTGCCGGACGCGGTGTGGGACGCGGCCGCCGACCACTTCGACGAGAAGCAGCTCTCGGCGATCGTGATGATGGTCGCCCTCACCAACCTGTTCAACCGGATCAACGTGACGATCAGGCAGCCGGCGGGCGTGGCTCTCTGAGCGGCGCCTCGCGCACCATCAGGACGTCGATCGGGTCCTCGGTCGACTCCACCGTGAACCCCTCGCGTTCGTAGAGGCGCTGGGCCCTGCTGCCCCGCACCACGACGAGCCGCACGGGGAGGGACTGCTCGTCCGCCCGGGCAAGCAGCTCCCGCAGGACCGCCGTCCCGAGGCCCGCACCCTGGGCCTCGGGGGCCAGGTAGAAGTGTTCGAGGTAGAGCCCGGGACCGTCGCCGTACGGGCGGAGCGTCACACAGCCCACGAGGGTCCCGTCGGCCTCGACGACCGAGGTGTGCTCCGTGGAGAAGCCGTCGCGCAGCCGCTGGCGCACCCGGTGCTCGTCGTAGCGGCCGAGCCGCACCAGATCGTCGCGCATCACGACCGCCCGCAGATCGGCGATCGGCTCCACGTCCTCGGCCCGACCGGGGCGCAGCGACCACATCGTTTCCGTGTACACGGACGCATCCTAGGAAGTGCCGGGCGCCACCTGGCACGGGGGCCGCTCGTTGGTGGGGGCATGAAGATGATCCGCAACCTCGCCCTGACCGGTCTCGCCGTCGCCGCGGGCCTCGGCGCCGCCGGGCCCGCCGCCGCCGGCACCACCGACCTCGGCAACGCCACGCTGCCGTCCGTCGTGCCGCTGAGCGGCCTTCTGGACCCCCAGGAGAAGCCCGCCTCCGCGGCCGACCTGCCGGCCGCCAACGCGACGGTGGAGCGGCTGCTCCCCGGCCGCTGACGGGGGCGGCGACGGACGAACGAGGTGGCGGGACCGGAAGACGGTCCCGCCACCTCGTTCGTCGTTCGACTCAGGGGTTCACACGGCTGGGGTTCATACAGCTCAGGGGTTCACACGGCTGGGGTTCAGTCCGCCACCACCAGCGACGGCGTCTCCTTCGTCAGCACCTCGCCCCGGAAGAACGCGGGGCTCCTGCGCTGCATCACCAGCATGATCACCAGGCCGACCAGCAGCAGCCCGACGCCGATCACGAAGACCGAGCCCACGCCGAGGACCGAGGAGCCGCTGCCGTAGGCCGGGTCCCACATGTCGTAGAGCGTCTTGCCGAAGACACCGGTGAGCAGGATGCCGCCGAGCACCGGGCACAGGCCCTTGTAGACGAAGTCCCGGCCGGAGCGGAAGAGCTCCCTGCGGAAGTACCAGGCGCAGGCGAACGCGGTCAGCGAGTAGTAGAAGCAGATCATCAGGCCGAGCGCGTAGATCGTGTCGACCAGGACGTTCTCGCTGACGAGGGTCATCACCGTGTAGAAGACGCCGGTGGCGACGCCCGCGATGACCGTGGCCTTGCCCGGGACCTTGAAGCGCGGGTCGACCTTGGCGAAGGACGCCGGGAGCGCCTCGTACGTCGACATCGCCAGCACTGTGCGGGCCACCGGGATGAACGTCGTCTGGAGGCTGGCCGCCGCGGAGGCGAGGACGGCGACGAAGAGCAGGATGCCGAGGGCCGGGCCCATGACCGGGCCGGCGAGGGCGGCGAAGACGTTGTCGGAGGTCTCCGGGTTGGCGAGGCCGAGGCCGCTGTCGCCGGAGCCGACGGCCATCTGCGCGGCGACGCCGGTGGCGAGGTAGGAGCCGACCAGGACGACCATCGCGATGAGGGCGGCGCGGCCGGGGGTCTTGGCGCTGCCCGTGGTCTCCTCGTTGGTCGCCATGCAGGCATCCCAGCCCCAGTACATGAAGATCGAGAGGGAGAGACCGGCCGTGAAGGCGGCGAAGGACTGGACGGCGAACGGGTTCATCCACTCCCAGGAGAAGGAGAGCCCGGTGTCGAAGGCGCCGCTGCCGGCCTTCTGGAAGGCCATCGCGACGAAGAGCGCGAGGACGACGAGCTGGAGACCGACGAGGGCGTACTGCACGCCCTTGGTGGCGGTCATGCCGCGGTAGCTGATCGCGGTCGCGACGGCGATGAGCACGAGGCAGGTGAGGATGTGGACGGCCTTGTTGTCGTCCAGGGCGGCGACGGAGTCGCTGCCGGTGATCTCGCCGGCGAGGAGCCAGAAGTACGAGGTCGCGACGCCGGCCAGGTTGGACAGGACGATGATCGTCGCGATGACGAGGCCCCAGCCGCACATCCAGCCGATCCGGGGGCCGAAGGCCTTGACCGTCCAGGTGAAGGAGGTGCCGCAGTCCGGCATCACCCGGTTGAGCTCCCGGTACGCGAAGGCGACGAGGAGCATCGGGAGGAAGCCCGCGAGGAAGATCGCGGGCATCTGGAGCCCGACCTCGCCGGCCGTGGAGCCGAGCGTGGAGGTCAGGCAGTAGACGGGGGCGACCGTCGAGATGCCGATGACGGCGCTTCCCATGAGCCCGACGGAGTTTCCGCCGAGCCCCTTGGTGCGTACGCCCTGGCTCTCACCCGAGGGGGTGACGCCCCTTACCGTGTCTCCGGCCTGGGGCCGTGCATCCACCTGAGTCATGAACAGGACGTTAAGTGCTGCGGTTTCCACATCCGGAGGACGCGAGTCCGAGACATTTGAGCGATCTTCACCTTGCATTGCGAGGGTGGCAACGCCATCTCGTCATTGATTGAAAGATCGACGACGGATCCGAACCGACCGATTGGTAGGCGTCTCAGGAGCTGTCCGATATGCGGGAACCGCAGCACTGTCCTTAATGTCCGTTTCCAAATTTTCCCGAAGAATTTTCCGGGCCGTGCGGGGAGGGCGTCAGCCCGGCCAGACCACCGCCTGCGTCTCGCTGTACGCGTGCAGGGCGTACGACCCCACGTCCCGTCCGACACCGCTCTTCTTGAACCCGCCGAACGGCGCCTCCATGTTCCGTCCGATGGTGTTCACCCCGACACCGCCCGCCCTCAGCCGGGCCGCGACGCGGAACGCGCGGGCCACGTCGCCCGACCACACGTAGTCGAGCAGCCCGTAGTCGCTGTCGTTCGCCAGCGCGATCCCCTCCTCCTCGTCGTCGAAGGGGACGACCACGACGACCGGGCCGAAGATCTCCTCCCGGACCACCCGCATGTCGTTCGTGCACTCCGCGAGCAGCGTCGGAGCCACGTAGAAGCCGCGCTCCACGGCCGGGCGCTCGCCGCCCGCGACCACCCGCGCGCCCTCCTTCCGCCCCAGCTCGACGTACGCCTCCACCCGGTCGCGGTGGGCCGCCGAGATCACCGGGCCGACGACCGTGCCCGGGACCGTCGGGTCGCCGACCTTCATGTACGCGAGATAGCCGGTCAGCTTCTCGATCAGCTGCTCGTGGATCCCGCGCTGGGCGAGGACCCGGGTCGGGGCCGTACAGATCTGTCCGCTGTAGAAGGAGAAGGTGGTGCCGATCCCCATCACCGCGGAGTCGAGGTCGGCGTCGTCGAAGACCAGCGCCGCGCCCTTCCCGCCCAGCTCCATCAGCTGCCGCTTCAGCGCCCGGCCGCAGACCTCGCCGATGCGCTGCCCGACCGCCGTGGATCCGGTGAAGGAGACCATGTCGACGGCCGGGGAGTCGACGGCCGCCTCGCCGACGGCCGTACTCGTCCCCGTGACGACGTTGACCACGCCGGCGGGGACCCCCGCCTCCTCCAGCGCCCGGGCCATCGCGAACACGGAGAGCGGGTCCTGCGGGGCGGGCTTCACCACGACCGTGTTGCCCATGGCGAGGGCCGGGGCGATCTTGCCGGCCGGGTTGGCCCAGGGGTTGTTGTACGAGGTGATGCAGCTGACCACCCCGACCGGGCGGCGCACCGCGACCGCGCCGAAGACCCCGGCCTTCCCCATGGGGCCCGCCTCGTTGATCTGCGGGGGCAGGGCCTGCTCGACCGGTTCCAGGGCGCCGCGCGCGTACCGGCGGAAGCGGGAGGAGCCGACGGCGACCTGCATGCCCCGCGCGGTCCCGGTGGTGGCCCCGGTCTCGGCCTGCGCGAGGACGGTGTGCGCGTCGGCGTCGCGGGCCATCAGGTCGGCGGCCCGGTCGAGGATCGCGGCGCGTTCCTCCGGTTTCGTGCGGGACCAGGTCGCGAAGGCCTCCCGGGCGGCCTCGGCCGCCTCGTACACCTGGTCGCGGGAGGCCTCGGGCGCGAGCCCGACGACCTCCTCGGTGGCCGGGTTGACCACCTCGTAGTGCCCGCCGTCGGGCTCGACCCACTCGCCGCCGATGAACAGTCGCTGCGTCACCGTGTGGACACCGTCCTCGTGTCACGGCCCGAGCGCAGCACCCTGCCGGGGATCGCGCCGGTCACCTCGTCGTCGCGGATGGTCTCCACGCCGTTGACGCGGACGGAGACGATGCCGACCGCCCGCGAATCGAGCCGGGGACTGCCGCCCGGCAGGTCGTGCACCAGGGTCGCCGGGCCCGCGTCGATCCGCTCGGGGTCGAAGAGGACCAGGTCGGCATGGAACCCCTCGGCGATCCGCCCGCGCTCGCGCAGCCCGAAGAGCCGGGCCGGGTCGTCGCTGAGCATCTTCACCGCCTGCTCCAGCGGGAGCAGCTTCCGGCCGCGCAGACAGTCGCCGAGGAAGCGGGTGGTGTAGGGGGCGCCGCACATGCGGTCCAGGTGCGCGCCCGCGTCCGAGCCGCCGAGCATCACGTCCTCGTGCTCCCAGGTCTCGCGGCGCAGCGCCCAGGAGGCCGGGTCGTTGTCGCTGGGCATCGGCCACAGCACGGTCTTCAGCTCGTCGTTGGCGCAGATCTCGACGAGGCACTGGAACGGGTCCTGGCCGCGCTCGGCGGCGATGTCGCCCACGACCCGCCCGCTGAGGCCCTCGTTCTCGCGGCTGTAGGTGTCGCCGATGACGTACCGGCCGAAGTGCGCGAGGCGGCGGAAGACACCGGCCTCCTTGGAGTCGGCGCGGCGCAGCATCTCGGCCCGGACCTCCGGGTCACGGAGCCTGGCGATCCGCTCGGGCACGGGAAGCGCCAGGATCTCGCCCCAGCCCGGGATGAGGTTGAGGGCGCAGAACGTGCCGAGCGACATGTTCATGGGGGTGAGGATCGGCATGGTGAGCGCGACGATCCGGCCGCCGGACTTGCGGGCGCGTTCGGAGGCGACGAGCTGGCGCGGGACCCGTTCGGGGACGGCGGCGTCGATGGTGAGGACGTTCCAGTTCAGGGGGCGGCCGGCGGCGGCCGTCATGTCGACGAAGAGGTCGATCTCCTCGTCGGAGAACTGGTCGAGGCAGCCGGCGAGGATCGCTTCGAGCTGGGTGCCCTCGTGCTCGCCGACCGCCGCGGAGAGCGCGATCAGCTCGGCGGGCGTGGCGTGCCGGGAGGCGACCGGGGAGCCGTCGCCGTCGGAGTGCGTGGAGGACTGGGTGGTGGACAGGCCCCAGGCACCGGACTCCATCGCCTCGTGGAGCAGCGCCGTCATCCGGTCGAGCTGCTCGGGCGTGGGCTGCCCGCCGACGGCCTCCGCGCCCATCACGTACCGGCGCAGGGCGCAGTGCCCGACCATGAAGCCCGCGTTGACGGCGATCCGTCCTTCGAGGGCGTCGAGGTACTGGCCGAAGGAGGACCAGCTCCAGTCGACGCCCTCCTCCAGGGCCTTGAGGGCCATGCCCTCGACCTTGGACATCATGCGGCGTGTGTAGTCGGCGTCCTCGGGCCGGTCCGGGTGGAGGGGCGCGAGGGTGAAGCCGCAGTTGCCGCCGGCGACGGTGGTGACGCCGTGGTTCATGGAGGGGGTGGCGAAGGGGTCCCAGAAGAGCTGTGCGTCGTAGTGGGTGTGGGGATCGACGAAGCCGGGGGCGAGGACGAGGCCGGTGGCGTCCTCGGTGGTGCGGGCGGTGGCGTCCGCTCCGGCGAAGACGATCCTTCCGTCGCGTATGCCGATGTCGGCGACGAAGGCGGGGGCGCCGGTGCCGTCCACGACGGTGGCGCCCTTGATCAGGTGGTCGAGCATGACGGTCCCTTTCTGCACATGAACACGCCCCGGCCGGGGACGCGGTAGCCGGCCGCGGCTACGACGTCCCCGGCCGGGGCCGGTACGGAACGGTGGTCCGGGAAGACACCGCCCCGCGCTCGTGACGGTCGGGGAGCTCCCCGGCCCGGAGGGCGGGCCCCCGTCAGGACGTCGCGGCCTGGCGGAAGCGGGTCGTGCGGTGGACCGGGTCCGTGTCGATCTCGGGGATCACGTGCTCACCGATCAGCTTGACCGTGTTCATCGTGTCCTCGTAGCTGATCCCGATCGGCAGGCCGAAGGACAGCTGGTCGGCGCCCGCCTGCTCCCAGCGCTTGCACTGGGTGAGGACCTCCGACGGGTCGCCGCAGATCATCAGCTCTTCCTGGATGAGGAGTTCGATGATCTCGGCCGAGTACTCGGGCAGCAGCTCCGGCCACTCGGGGATGCCCTCGGGCCGGGGGAAGGTGTCGTGGTAGCGGAAGAGCAGCGACTGCAGGTAGTTGAGGCCGCCGCCGACGGCGATCTCGACCGCCTTGTCGTGCGTCTCGGCGCAGATCGCGGTCGAGGTGACCATCACGTTGTCGTTGACGAAGTCGCCGACCGCCTTGGCCTCCTTGATGGCCGTCTTGTACGACTCGACGACCCACTCCATGTCGGAGACCTTCTGCACGCTGAATCCGAGGACGCCGAGCCCCTTCCGGCCGGCCATCGCGTACGAGGAGGGCGAGCCGGCCGCGTACCACATGGCCGGGTGGGACTTCCCGTACGGCTTGGGCAGGACCTTGCGCGGCGGCAGCGACCAGTGCTTGCCCTGGAAGCCGACGTACTCGTCCTGGAGCCACATCTTGGGGAACTCGGCGATCGTCTCCTCCCAGATCTCCTTCGTGTGGTTCATGTCGGTGATGCCCGGCATGAACCCGAGGATCTCGTGGGAGCCCGCCCCGCGGCCCGAGCCGAACTCGAAGCGGCCCTGGGAGAGATGGTCGAGCATGGCGACCTTCTCGGCGACCTTGACCGGGTGGTTCACCGGCGCCAGCGGGTTGAAGATGCCGGAGCCGAGGTGGATCCGGTCGGTGGCGTGGGCGAGGTAGCCGAGGTAGACGTCGTTCGCCGAGAGGTGCGAGTACTCCTCCAGGAAGTGGTGCTCGGAGGCCCAGGCGTACTTGAACCCGGACCTGTCGGCCTGGATGACGTACTCGGTCTCCTCCATCAGCGCCTTGTGCTCGGCCTCGGGATCGGTCTCGGCGCGCTTGCCGACGTATCCCTGTACGAAGATCCCGAATTCCAAGGGGGTTCACCGTCCTCGTTGTTTCTGACGTACCGTCAGATTCTCGATGTGCCCGACTTTCGCACCGTGCGGCAGGTGCGTCAATACCTGATGGAACGTCAGAACCATTCAGAAGAGCTTGACGCCGGCAAGCCAGCCGCCGTCGATGACGAACGGCTGCCCCGTGATGTAGGACGAGTCCCCGGCGGTCAGGAAGAGCGCGAGCGCCGCCACCTCCTCGGGCTTCCCGATCCGGCCCATCGGCACCAGCTGCCGGTACAGCCCGGCCGTCGCCTCCGGGTCGACGCCCTCCGGGTTGCTCATCGGGGTGTCGATCGCCCCCGGGCAGACCGCGTTGACCCGGATGCCCTTCGCCGCCAGCTCCAGCGCGGCGACGCGGGTGAGGCCGAGCACGGCGTGCTTGGTCGCCGCGTACGCGCCGACGCCCACCATGCCCGTCAGACCCGTGTACGAGGCGGTGTTGACGATCGTGCCGCCGCCGGCCGCCTCGATCTCGGGCGCGACCGTCCGGATCCCCAGGAAGCAGCCGACCTGGTTGACCGAGACGATCGCCTGGAACTCCTCCAGGGGCGTGGAGACCAGCTCGTTGAAGCGCAGGATGCCCGCGTTGTTCACCAGGCCGTCGATCCGCCCGAAGCGCTCCTTGGCGACGGCGACCGCCGTCGTCCAGTCCTCCTCGCGCGTGACGTCGAGGTGGACGTAGACCGCGCGCTCCTCCCCCAGCTCCTTCGCCAGCGCCTCGCCGGGAGCGTCGAGCACGTCGGCGAGGACGACCCGCGCCCCCTCGGCGGCGAAGAGCCGCGCCTCCTGCTCGCCCTGACCGCGCGCCGCGCCGGTGACGACGACGACCCGCCCGTCCAGCTTGCCCATGTCCGTCCACTCCTCAGCTCAGGTGGGGGGCGACCTCGGCGGCGAACGCCGCCATCTGATCGGTGAGTTCGGTACGGCTCCGGGAGCGGAACCGGACCTGGATCTGATGCACGCCCATCTCTCCGTACGCGTTCAGCGACTCGGCGAGGGCCTCCGGCTTGCCGGAGAGCGTGCGCCGGCCGACGTCCCAGCCGGCCTCGCCGACGTACAGGGCCTCGACGATCGCCCCGACGGTGATCGGGTCCTCGATGCCGGCCTCCTCGCGCAGGCTCCCGAGCCGGGCGATCTGGGCCGGGAGCCTGTCCCTCGGGTCGCCCTGCGGCAGCCAGCCGTCCCCCTTGAGGGCGGCGCGGCGCACGGCGGCCGGCGAGGAGCCGCCCACCCAGACGGGCACCCGCTCCTGGGCGGGCCGGGGCAGCTGCCCGAGGTCCTTGAAGACGAACCGCTCGCCGGTGTGCTCCGGGTACTCCTCCGGACCGAGCGCCGCCCGGAGCGCGTCGATCGTCTCGTCGAGCACGCCCCCGCGCCCGGCGAAGTCCGCCCCGACGGCCTCGAACTCCTCCTGGACGTGCCCGGCCCCGACCCCGAGGACCAGGCGGCCGCCGGAGAGGTGGTCGAGGGTCGCGTACGCCTTGGCGGTCACCAGGGGGTGACGCAGACCGACGACGGCGACGTGCGAGAGCAGCCGGACGCGTTCGGTCGCGGCGGCCAGGAAGGAGAGCGTGGCGACGGGGTCGTACCAGACGGTGCTCATGGGCCCGGCGAGGCGGCGCGGGATGGCGACGTGGTCGCAGCTCGCGATGTAGTCGAAGCCGGACCGGTCGGCGACGCGGGCGACCTCCACCAGGTCGGCGGGGCCCGCGGCGGCCTCCCAGGGCTCGGCGTAGAGGGTGCTCTGCGACTGGACCGGGAGCTGCATCCCGTAGACGACCATGGCGGGCCCCTTCAATCTGACGATCCATCAGGTACGAGCGGACGGGGCCAATGCTCGTACCTGACGGTTCATCAGACAAGGGGCGTGCGGGGGTCAGGCTCCGGGCCAGAGCCCGTCCGGGGTCAGCCCGAGCAGCTCGATCGCGTTGCCGCGCACGATCCGCTCCACCACGTCCGGCGCCAGGTGCCCCATCTGTGCCTCGCCGACCTCGCGCGACTTCGGCCAGGTGGAGTCGGAGTGCGGGTAGTCCGTCTCGTAGAGGACGTTCCCGACACCGATCGCGTCGAGGTTCTTCAGGCCGAAGGCGTCGTCGAAGAAACAGCCGTAGACGTGCTCGGCGAAGAGCTCCGACGGCGGGCGCAGCACCTTGTCGGCGACACCGCCCCAGCCGCGGTTCTCCTCCCAGACGACGTCGGCGCGCTCCAGGATGTACGGGATCCAGCCGATCTGGCCCTCGGCGTACATGATCCTCAGATTGGGGAAGCGCTCGAACTTCCCGCTCATCAGCCAGTCCACCATCGAGAAGCAGCAGTTGGCGAAGGTGATGGTGGAGCCGACGGCGGGCGGGGCGTCGGCGGAGGTGGACGGCATCCGGCTGGAGGAGCCGATGTGCATGGCGACGACGGTTCCGGTCTCGTCGCAGGCGCGAAGGAACGGGTCCCAGTAGTCGGTGTGGACCGACGGGAGCCCGAGGTGCGGCGGGATCTCGGAGAAGGCGACGGCACGCACCCCGCGGGCGGCGTTGCGCCGCACCTCCTCGGCGGCCAGCTCGGCGTCCCACAGGGGTATGAGGGTGAGCGGGATCAGCCGCCCGCGGGCCTCGGGCCCGCACCACTCCTCCACCATCCAGTCGTTGTACGCGCGGACGCCGAGGAGACCGAGCTCACGGTCGCCCGCCTCGGTGAAGGTCTGCCCGCAGAAGCGCGGGAAGGTGGGGAAGCAGAGCGCGGACTGGACGTGGTTGACGTCCATGTCGGCCAGCCGGTCGGGGACGCTGTACGAGCCGGGGCGCATCTGCTCGTAGGTGATGACCTCGAGCCTGATCTCGTCCCGGTCGTAGCCGACGGCGGTGTCGAGACGGGTGAGCGGCCGGTGCAGGTCCTCGTACACCCACCAGTCGCCGATGGGTCCGTCGTCGCCCTTGGCACCCATGACGGGTGCGAACTTTCCGCCGAGGAAGGTCATTTCCTTCAAGGGCGCGCGGACGATCCGGGGTCCGGTGTCGCGGTACCTGGACGGGAGCCGGTCCCGCCAGACGTGAGGCGGCTCCACGGTGTGGTCGTCCACCGAGATGATCTTCGGGAAGGTCTCCATGCGTTTCACGGTAGCGCCGATCTGACGACCCGTCAGCTCCTTGGTCGGCCGAATCATGTGGCAGGACTTGTGCAGACAGTGACCCGATGCTGACGCATCCCCTCCGGGCAAGGCAGACTGTCAGGGGCGAAACCAGCGGTACGGCAGGGGGAGCTATGGACCGTGAGAACGGCCCGCACGTTCCGGAGCAGCGAGCTCCGCTGACAGGTCGCGTCCGCACGGACGACCTGCGCTTCAGTGTGCTCGGCCCGGTACGCGCCTGGCGGGACGGCACCGCCCTCCCCTCCGGCTCACCCCAGCAACGGGCCCTGCTCGCCGCGCTGCTCCTGCGCGACGGGCGCACGGCCACGGCCGGCGAGTTGATCGACGCCATCTGGGGCGAGGAGTCCCCCTCGCAGGCGCTGGCGGCGGTACGGACGTACGCCTCCCGGCTGCGCAAGGTCCTCGACGCCGGAGTGCTGGTCAGCGAGTCGGGCGGCTACGCCATCCGCACCGCCGACGCGGGCGCGCTGGACCTGAACGTCGCCCAGGAGCTGGCCGCCGAGGCCGACAAGCTGCGGGGCGCGGGCGACCGCGCGGCGGCCAGGTCCCGGCTGAACAAGGCCCTCGGACTGTGGGACGGCGAGGCGCTGGCCTCCGTACCGGGTCCGTACGCCGAGACGCAGCGGGTACGCCTGGAGGAGTGGCGGCTGCAGCTCCTGGAGACCCGGCTCGACATGGACCTGGAGGCCGGGGCGCACGCGGAGGCCGTCTCCGAGCTGACCGCGCTGACCGCCGCCCACCCGCTGCGCGAGCGCCTGCGCGAACTGCTGATGCTGGCCCTCTACCGCAGCGGCCGGCAGGCCGAGGCGCTGGCCGTCTACGCCGACACGCGCCGGCTCCTCGCAGACGAGCTGGGCGTCGACCCGAACCCGGAGCTCTCCCGCCTCCAGCAGCGGATCCTCCAGGCCGACACCGAACTGGCCCGGCCGGTGGAGGAATCGGCTCCGGCGCCGGTCGTCTCCCGGCCCGCGCAGCTCCCGGCCACGGTCCCGGACTTCACCGGCCGCAACTCCTTCGTACGGGAGCTGGGCAGCCGACTGGCCACGGCGGAGGGCTCCGTGATGGCCGTGTCGGCGCTGGCGGGCATCGGCGGCGTCGGCAAGACGACGCTCGCCGTGCACGTGGCGCACGAGGCACGGCCGCACTTCCCCGACGGACAGCTCTACGTCGACCTCCAGGGCGCGGGCGCCCGCGCGGCGGCCCCCGAGACGGTCCTCGGCGCGTTCCTGCGGGCCCTCGGCACACCCGACTCCGCGATCCCCGACTCGCTGGACGAGCGGGCGGCGCTCTACCGCTCGACGCTGGACGGCCGGCGGGTCCTGGTACTGCTCGACAACGCGCGGGACGCGGCCCAGATCCGTCCCCTCCTGCCCGGCACCGCGGGCTGCGCGGCGCTGGTGACCAGCCGCATCCGGATGGTGGACCTGGCCGGGGCGCACCTGGTGGACCTGGACGTCATGTCGCCGGAGGAGGCGCTCCAGCTCTTCACCCGGATCGTCGGCGAGGAGCGCGTCTCGGCGGAACGGGAAGCGGCCCTCGACGTGGTCGCCGCGTGCGGCTTCCTCCCGCTGGCGATCCGTATCGCGGCCTCCCGGCTGGCGGCCCGCCGCACCTGGACGGTGGCGGTCCTGGCGGCCAAGCTCGCCGACGAGCGGCGCCGCCTGGACGAACTCCAGGCGGGCGACCTCGCGGTCAAGGCCACCTTCGAACTCGGCTACGGCCAGCTGGAACCGGCCCAGGCCCGCGCCTTCCGCCTCCTCGGCCTGGCCGACGGCCCGGACATCTCCCTCGCGGCGGCGGCGGCCGTCCTCGACCTGGAACTCCACGACACGGAGGACCTCCTGGAGGCCCTGGTCGACACCTCCCTCCTGGAGTCGGCGGCCCCGGGCCGCTACCGGTACCACGACCTGGTGCGGCTCTACGCGCGTGCGTGCGCGGAGCGGGACGAACAGCCGCCGGTGGAAAGGGAGCTGGCGCTGTCGCGGCTGCTGGACTTCTACCTGTCGACGGCGGCCCGGGTGTACGCGATCGAACGGCCGGGCGAGCGGGTCCTGGACCACTTCGAGCGCACCCAGTACCCCGGTCTCGTCTTCGCCACGCAGGAAGCCGCCCTGGACTGGCTGTTCACCGAGGCCAACGGGCTCCTCGCCTGTGCCCGCCAGTCCGCAGGCAACGGACTTCTCCGCCGCGCCGCGGACCTGCTGATGGCCGCCGTCGACCTCGCCGAGTCGGGGGCGAACACCCACCAGTTCGCCCAGGCGGCCACGACCGTCAGCGAAGCCGCGGCGAAGGCCGGTGAGATGCGGGCGGAGGCCCGGTCCCGGACGATGCTCACCCATGTGCACAGCACCTCGGGACGGTTCGGCGAGGCCGCCGACGAGGCCCGCCGCGCCCTGGAAGCCGGCCTCGCGGCCGGCGACCCCGTCTCGTCCGCCCAGGCGCCCAACCAGCTGGGCATCATCGCCCTCTACGAGAGCCGTCACACGGACGCGGAGACCCATCTCTCGCAGGCGCTCGCCGCGTTCAGGGCGGACCAGAACAAGCCCGGGGAGGCCAGCGCCCTGTGCAACCTGTCCCGGGTGCACCTCGCCATGGGCCGGACCGCCAGCGCGGTCGAGCTGGCCCGCCAGGGGATCGCGATCTACGAGGAGGCGGACGACGGTCTGCCGCTTCGCCTCGCCAACGGCAAGTACGCGCTGGGCCTCGCACTCACCGAGGCCGGCGAGACCGGGCAGGCGCGCGCCGTCCTCACCGAGGCGCTGAACGTCTTCCAGGAGAGCCGGCAGAAGCTGTGGCACGGCATGACGCTGTTCCGGCTCGCCGAGGTCAACCTCGCCGAGCGCAAGGCCGCGTCGGCGGCGTCCCACGCGGAGCAGGCCCTCGCCGTCCTGCACGGGATCGGCGGCGAGTGGCGGCGGGCCAACGTCCTGACGGTGCTGGGGCGCGGTCTGTCGGCGCTGGGGCAGATCGACCGGGCACGTGTGTGCTGGCGGGAGGCTCTGACGGTCTTCGAGGAGCTCGCCTCCCCCGAGGCCGGGGACGTCCGCACGCTGCTGCACCCGGCCGCGGTTGCGTGACCGCACCAGGTCGTTCATCAATCGTTTATCGCCGCACGGCACTCTCATGCATGTCGATCCGCCGCGTCGGGGGGCAGACGGATCGCGATGAGGCCCCACCGTTAGGGTGATCGGCCCTGGACGTCCCACCCGGCGATCCACGGGGGAATCGCCGGGCGGGCGTCGCTCTCGCCACGTCCATCAGCTACAGGAGATGACCTTCATGGCCGACAACCTCAAGCCCACTGACGCCCACGCCACGGGCGAGGAGATCACCACGCTGGACGCGCACGCGACGAGCGAGCCGATCAAGCCGCTGGACGCCCACGCGACGAGCGAGCCGGTCAAGCCCGTCAAGCCGCTGGACGCCCACGCGACCGGTGAGCCCATCAAGTAGCGACCCGGGCCGGCCCACGGGGGAACGAGGGGCCGGCTCGCGACGGGGGACGGCCCCGGCGGCGCCATCGGGGGAGCCGCCGAAGCCGTGACCGTCCGGAATGCCGAAGGCAAAGGCTCGGGGGACGTCCGACGGCCGGGGGGACCGGTCGGGCAGAGCCTGTCGCGTCGGGCGACCGGACGGTGAGGAGGGGCCGGGCATCCGCCCGGCCCCTCTCGCGTCGGCTACGGGATCCCGGCCAATCCCTCGCCCTCACGTGGCCGGAATGTCACGCAACCGTCGAACTGACGTTCTCGATCGCACAGGCTGGAACGGCACGCACGCCCCTGCCCGCACAAGGAGTCGCCATGTCCCGCACCGCACGCTTCCTGGCCGGAGCCTTCATCGCCGCGATGTTCACCGCCGGCACGGCGACCCCGGCCCTGGCGGACTTCCACGCCACAGGGACCGGTCCCCAGGACTTCCACGCCACGAGCACGGGGCCCCAGGACTTCCACGCCACGAGCACGGGGCCCCAGGACTTCCACGCGACGGGCGCCGGGCCCCAGGACTTCCACGCGACCTGACCCGCACGCCACAAGGGGCCTGGACCGTACGTCGGTTCAGCCCCCTGCTCGTCCGCCGAACGGCCCCGAACCCCGCGGCTGCGGGCTCAGCGCGCGTACGTCCCCAGCCCCACCAGGCAGTACACGTACTCGTTCACCGTCGCCCCGTTGATCGTGTAGCGGTGCGAGAAGGCGTACTGCGTCTTCGGGTTGGCATTGCAGCGGTTCAGGTCCGAGGTCAGCGGGAACGTCTGGATCACCCGGTAGTGCGCGTCCGAGGCCGAGCAGTCCACCTCGTCGATGTCGCTCACGCTCTGCGCCGTCGTCGAGTCCGGGAGCGTGCCGTTGAGGCAGGTGCCCTTCGTGTACGGGTCCGGCGGGGCCTCCGTCGTCGCCGTGGGGACCGGGTCGGTCGTCGGGAACGGGGACGGGGTCGCCGTGGTGGCGGCCGGCGGCGAGCCCGCCGTCGGCGTCTCGTCGTCACCGTCGTTCGTGAGGACGAGCGCCGCGATCACCGCGCCGATCACGCCCAGCGTCACCAGGCAGCCCCACGGACTGGCCTTGCGCGGGGCCTGGGCCGGGCCGGCGACCTGGATGCGCAGGAGCACCGTGCCGGCGCCGACCTGCGCCGGGATCAGGTCGCCGTGGCGGCACGGCGGGATCCGGATGTGCGCGGGACCGGTCGGCAGCGTGAGGGTGAGGGTCACCCCCGTGGCCGCCTGCTGCGGGGTCAGGGTTATCGGGAGTTCGGGAGACGACACCGGCTGCTCCAAGGGGAGGCGAGGGGAAGGGGACGCCGTGCGGTGCGGATTGTTCCCGGCCCGCCCGCCCTGAAGGCGGCGTTCCGCCGGTCAGCGACGATGTTGTGACCTGAGCACCCCCTTGACCACCTTGCCGCTCGCGTTCCTCGGCAGCTCCGCCACGAACTCCACCTCCCTCGGCACCTTGTAGTTCGCCATCTCCCGCCGTGCCCACGCGATCAGGTCGTCCGCCGTGACCCTGGCCGTCGGCCGCCGCACCGCGAACGCCTTCCCGACCTCCCCGAGCCGCGGGTCGGGAACGCCGATGACCGCGACGTCGGCGATGTCCGGGTGCAGGCCGAGGAGTTGCTCGATCTCCGCCGGGTAGGCGTTGAAGCCGCCGACGATGAACATGTCCTTGATGCGGTCCGTGATCCGCAGGTTGCCCGCCTCGTCCATGACCCCGACGTCACCCGTGTGGAGCCAGCCGTCCGCGTCGACGGCCCGCGCCGTCTCCTCCGGGTCCTCGAAGTAGCCGCTCATCACGTGGTGGCCGCGGACCAGCACCTCCCCCGCCTCCGAGAGCCTGACCTCGGTGCCGGGGATCGGACGGCCGGACGTGGTCGCGATGACGTCCGCCGGGTCGCCCCTGCGGCACATCGTGACGATGCCGCTCGCCTCGGAGAGTCCGTACGCCGTGAGGACCGTGCCGACGCCCAGCTCACCGCGCAGGCGCTCCACGAGCCGCAGCGGCACGACGGCCGCGCCCGTGACCACGAGCCGCAGGGCGGAGAGGTCGTACGAGGAGCGGGCCGGGTGGTCCAGGAGCGACTGGTGCAGGGTGGGCGGACCGGGCAGGACCGAGATGCGCTCGGCGGCGATGTTCGCGAGGGCGGTGTCGACGTTGAAGACGGGCTGCGGGACCATCACCGCGCCACGCATCAGACAGGCGATGATCCCTGCCTTGTAGCCGAAGGTGTGGAAGAACGGGTTCACGATCAGATAGCGGTCGCCCTCCCGCAGGCCCGCGAGCTCCGACCAGATGCCGTAGCAGCGCAGCGTCTGCGCGTGCGTGATCACCGCGCCCTTCGGCGCGCCCGTGGTTCCCGAGGTGTAGATGATGTCCGAGGGGTCGGCGGAGTCGATCGCGGCGGCCCTGGCGCGGACTTCCGCCGAGGAGACCGCCTCTCCCTCCGCCAGGAAGTCCTTCCAGGTCGTGTACTCCTCGGGTGCCGCGTCCGCGAGCACCACCACCCTTTCCAGGTGCGGGAGTTCGACCCCGGCGCGGCGCAGGGAGGCCACGTACGAGGTGCCCAGGAAGGTCCCGGTGACGAAGAGCAGCTTCGCCCGGGAGCGGGAGATGACGTACGCCGCCTCCGTGCCCTTGAAGCGGGTGTTCAGCGGTACGAGGACCGCCCCCGCCGTCACCGCCCCGAGCGCCGAGACGATCCAGTCCAGGGTGTTCGGCGCCCAGATCGCGACCCGGTCGCCGCGCTCCACGCCTGACGCGAGACAGGCCGCGGCGGCGCGTTCGACGCGCTCGCCCAGCTCCTCGTACGAGACGCGGGTACGGCCGTCGACCACCGCCTCCGCCGCCCCGTACCGTTCGGCCGCCGAGCGTACGAGCCCCGCTATCGAGCCCCATTCCAGGTCGCCGCGCATCGCAGTCCCTTCCGCCGCACCCGTAGCTGACTATCCGTCAGATTAGCTGTACCCTGACGCGCTGTCAGCAGCTCGCGATCGGGGAGGTTGCAGTGCTCAAGGACGCCACGGCCATCGTCGGGATCGGACAGACACCATTCGCGAAACAGCTCCCCGAGTCCGAGAAGACGCTCGCCTGCCGGGCGATCCTCGCGGCACTCGACGACGCCGGCATCGCGCCCTCCGAGGTCGACGCCTTCGCCTCGTACACGATGGAGGAGACCGACGAGGTCGAGGTCGCCAAGGCCATCGGCGCCGGCGACGTCACCTTCTTCTCCAAGGTCGGCTTCGGCGGCGGGGGCTCGTGCGCCACCGTCGGCCATCTCGCCGCCGCCGTCGCCACCGGGCAGGCGAGCGTCGGGGTGGCCTGGCGGTCACGCAAGCGCGGCAGCGGCCCCCGGCCGTGGAAGAACACCGCCGTGCAGCTGCCCACCCCCGGCCAGTGGACCCGGCCCTTCGGGCTCCTGCGGCCCTCCGACGAGATCGGCATGCTCGCCCGCCGCTACATGCACGAGTACGGCGCCACCCGCGACCACCTCTTCAACGTCGCTCTCGCCTGCCGCAACCGCGCCAACCAGAACCCGGCCGCGATCATGTACGAGCGCCCGCTGACCCGCGAGATGTACATGACCGCGCGCTGGATCAGCGAACCGCTCTGCCTCTTCGACAACTGCCTGGAGACCGACGGCGCGCTGGCGTGCGTGATCGTCGGCGCCGAGCGGGCCCGCGACTGCCGGCAGAAGCCCGTGTACGTCCACTCCGCCGCCCAGGGCCTGCCCTCCCAGCACCACGGGATGGTCAACTACTGGAACGACGACCCGCTCACCGGACCCGCCTGGACCGCCGCCCGGCACCTCTGGAAGCAGGCCGACTTCGGGCCCCAGGACGTCGACGTCGCCCAGATCTACGACGCGTTCACCCCGCTCATCCCGCTCTCCCTGGAGGGGTACGGCTTCTGCGACCGCGGCGAGGGCGCCGCGTTCACCGAGGGCGGCGCGCTGGAGATCGGCGGCCGGCTGCCCATCAACACCGGCGGCGGCGGACTCAGCGAGGCGTACGTCCACGGCTTCAACCTCATCAACGAGGGCGTGAAGCAGCTCCGCGGCACCTCCACCGCCCAGGTCCCGGACGCCGCGACCTGCCTGGTCACCGCGGGCGAGGGCGTCCCCACATCGGCCATCCTGCTTCGAGCCTGAGGAGTTGAGTCCCACCATGCTGACGCCTGTCGTGGACGAGGACGGCGCCCCCTTCTGGGAGTACGCCGCCCGGGGCGAACTGAGGATCCAGGGCTGCGCCGACTGCGGCGAGCTGCGCTTCCCGCCCCGGCCCTGCTGCCCGCACTGCCAGTCCTTCGCCGCCGAGTGGCGCCTGATGTCGGGACGCGGCCGGATCTGGTCGTACGTCCTGCCCCACCCGCCGCTCCTGCCGGACTACGCCGCCCAGGCCCCGTACAACGCCGTGGTCGTCGAGCTCGTCGACGCCCCCCGCATCCGGCTCGTCGGAAACGTCGTCGCCACCCCCGGCGCGGCGCTCGACTCGGTCGACCCGGAGCGGCTGCGGATCGGGGCGGGCGTGCGGGTCGCGTTCACCGAGATCGACGGCATGGCCGTGCCCCGCTGGCTCCTGGAGCGCGGATGACCCTCACCGTCGTACGCGACAAGGAGACCGGCGTCGCGGTCGTCACCCTCGACCGGGCCGAGAAGCACAACGCCATCACCCTGGACATGGCGCGCCGGCTGGCCGACACCTGGCGTGAGTTCAGGTACGAGGACGAGGTGCGGGCGGTCGTCGTCACCGGCGCGGGCACCCGGGCCTTCTGCACCGGCATCGACCGCTCGGCCGAGGTCCCCCAGCCGTCCTCCCCGTACACGATCGACGATCCGCTCGTCGCCGTCGGACCCAAGGCGAACGACCTGTGGAAGCCGGTGGTGGCCGCCGTGGAGGGGATGGCCTGCGGCGGGGCGTTCTACCTGCTCGGGGAGGCGGAGTTCCTCGTCGCCGGGGAGGACGCGACCTTCTTCGACCCGCACACCGCCTACGGGATGGTCAGCGCCTTCGAGACCATCCACATGGCGCAGAGGATGCCGTTCGGGGAGGTCGCGCGCATGGCACTGATGGGCACGGCCGAGCGGATCTCGGCCCGCCGGGCGTACGAGACGGGGCTCGTCTCCGAGCTGACGGAACCCGGCGGGGCGCTGGACGCCGCCCGCCGGGCCGCCGCCGTCATCGCGGCGTACCCGACCGAGGCGGTCCAGGGCACCGTCCGCGCCCTGTGGTCGGCCAAGGAGGCCGCCCGCGCCCAGGCCCTCGCCCACGCGCCGCACCTCGTGACGCTGGGGAACCTGCCGCCGGAGCGGCAGGCGGAGCTGTTCACGAGGCGGACGGCGGGCTTCCGGACGCGGTAGCGAGGCGTCTCGTCAGCCGATGGTGCGGTCGGCGTCGACGACGACGCACTGGGTGTACTCGGAGCCGTCGCCGGTGCCGGTGTACGGGGTCGTCGCCTCGGCCGGCGTCGAGGCGCCGCCCTCGACGCGGACGTCGTCCACCTTGGCCATCGCGATGTTGGCGCTCGGGTCGCCCTTGAACTGCAGGGAGACGTCGTAGAGGTACGCGGCGGAGTCGCTGTTGGTGATCGTCACCTTGGCGACCAGGTTCTTCCGGTCGTCGCTGAGCTTGCACTCGTCGATGCGGACGTCGCGCTGGGCCTTGTCCCTCGACGAGCCGCCGACGCCGCCGGTGGTCACGCCACCGCTGCTGGAGCTGCTGCTGTCGGAGCCGCCGCTGGAGCTGCTGTTGCTGCCGGAGCTGCTGGAGCCGCCGCCGGAGCAGCTGCCGCCGTGGGAGCCGCGGGCGCCGGTGAGCGCGACCAGAGCGATACCGAAGACGGCGATGGCACGGACATGACGAAGCTTCACGCTTCAACCCCCGTTGAATGTGCGGTGTACGAATGAGCGGATGCGCCCGCCTTGACGGGCGCACGTCACCCTACTGGACGGAGACGCCCGCGATTTCACACGTCCGGACCCGGTCGACCGCGCTCGGCGACTCCATCGCCACGTCGAAGACCTTGGTCTCTCCAGGCCCCACGATGACGTCCTCGGAGGCCTCGTCCCGCCTCATGCCGCCCGCGTCCTGGAACTCCAGCTCAACGCGGAACGTCTCCGTCACCGTGGCCCGCGAGGTGATCCGGACACTGGCGGTGGTGTCCGCCTTCCGGGCCGGCCGGCCTTTGCGCTTCTTCTGCGCGAACTTCACACAATCCACCACCGTCACCTCCGCCGGAACGGAGGACGCGGTGACCGTCGGGGAGGGCGCGGAGCCGGTCGGGTAGGGCTCGGAGCCGCCGGAGGAGCCTCCGCTGTCACCGCCGCTCAGGTCGTCGTCGTAGTCGTGGTCGTTGTTCTTCTTCTTGGAGCTGGAGCAGCCGCCGCCGCTCGAACCACCACGGCTCTTGCCGCCGCTGCCGCCGCTGCTCTTGCCCGTCTGGAAGCCGGTCAGCGCCAGCACGACCACCACGAGCACCGCCGAGAACCGCAGCCGTCGTCCTGCCTTCACCGCGCCCCGCCCTTCCGCATTTCTGTCGTGTCCCTGCCTTGCGCGCGCCACCCTAGCGCCGCGTGGCGGGGCCCCCGCACCCGGCGTAGCGTCGACAGCGAGAGCCGGACCGTAAGGAGGCCGATCGATGGTCCGCAACGTCATCGGCTCGGTTCTGGCCCTCGCCGGAGCGACGGCCGCCGTCTGGAGCCCCTTCCGTGCCTGGTACGACGGCCGTCACGGCAGCGAATACCGCATCCAGGACCTGTTCGGGGGCATCACCGACGTCAAGGCGGACGTGATCGGTTCGATTCTGCTGCCGTTCGCCTTCGCGGCCGTGATCACCCTCGCCGGCGTGGTCTTCCGCTCCCGCCTGCTCGTGGCCTTCGCCGGGCTGACCGTGCTGGGCTTCACCGTCCTGTGGATGGTCCGCGTCGGCCAGGCCGAGGGCGGTCTGACGATCACCGGCGACGGTACGGGGCTCGGCGACGGCGTCGCGAACGCCCTCGGCGGCGGGGTCCTGCTCCTCCTGGCGTCCCTCGTCATGTCCGGCCGCCGGGCACCCAGGCGCACCCTGCCCCTCGGCGGGCCGGAGTCCGGCCGCCGCACGGAGCCCTGGCCTCCGGCGGATCACACGCCGCCCGGCGGGCCCGTAGGCCCCGACAGCCCGACGCAGCCCGGCCACCCGATGCCGGACGACCCCTACGGCGCGCCCACGCGGACCATGGACGTCCCGCCCTGGGACCAGGACCCGGGACAGCAGCCGCCGCCCAGCCACCGCGCCTGACCGCTCCCCGGCCCGACGCGGCCTCCCCGACCGGCGGCGACGGCCCGGCTCTGGAGTTCCCCGACCGGCGCGACGCCCGGCCCGCGGACCGGCGCGACGACACGGCTCTGGAGTTCCCCGACCGGCGGCAACGACCCGGCTCGCGGCGTCCCCGACGGGCGCGACGACCCGCCCGCGGACCGGCACGACGACACGGCTCTGGAGTTCCCCGACCGGCGGCGACGACCCGGCTCGCGGCGTCCCCCACCGGCGCGACGCCCGGCCCGCGGACCGGCACGACGACACGGCTCTGGGGTTCCGCGACCGGCGGCGACGACACGGCTCTGGGGTTCCGCGACCGGCGGCGACGACACGGCTCGCGGCGTCCCCGACCGGCGCGACGACACGGCTCGCGGGCTCAGGCCCTGGGTGCCGCCGCCCCGCGGCCGGTCGCCGTGCCCTTCACCGCGTCCAGCGCGTACACGCACCGGTCCTTGCTGCACGCGTACACGACCCCGCCCCGCGCCACCGGCGAGCCGGTGATCTCGCCGCCGGTCGCGAGCTTCCAGCGCAGCTGGCCGCCCGTCGCGTCCAGCGTGTACAGGACGTGGTCCGCGGAGCCGAAGTGCACCCGGCCGTCGGCGACGACCGGCGCACCGGTCAGCTCGCCGCCCGCCGCGAACCGCCACTTCGGCGTGCCGGTGACGGCGTCGAGCGTGTACAGCGCGCTCCCGCTGCCCACGTGGACGTTGCCGTCGACGACCAGGACCGGCTCGATCGACTGGCGCGACTCGGTCGCGATCCGCCAGCGGTCCTGTCCGGTGGTCGCGTCGAGCGCGTACACCGTCCCGAGGTAGTCGGCGAGGTAGACCCCGCCGCCGGTGACGGCGGGACCGGGCGCGAAGGCCGGCGGCGAGAGGAAGACGGCGGGCGCCTCGAAGTGCCAGCGGACGTGCCCGCCCGCGATGTCGATCGAGAGGACCCGCGTCCCGGCCGCGACGTACACGCAGCCGTCCTCCGCCGGAGTCACCCGCACCGGCACGTTGCCGCACGAGGCGGCGTCGCCGACCGGGTACGACCAGCGCTCGACACCCGTACGGGCGTCCAGCGCCTGGAGCCTGGCCTCGCGCCACACGTACACCGTGTCGCCGTGCACGGCGGGCCCCGCCTCCGGGGTCTCGAACTCCGTCTGCGCGCCGGTGATCTCCCACAGCTTGGCGCCGTTGGAGGCCTCCCAGCCCTGGACGCCGCCGCCCCGGGTACCGGTGACGACCGTGCCCCGGTCGACCTTGAGCGAGTACACCCAGGCGTCCGTCTGGAGCCGCCAGCGCTCGCCGCCGTCGGTCGCGTCGAGCGCGTAGAGCGTCGGCCCGTCGGAGGCGTGGATACGGCCCTGGGCCACCGCCATCGACCAGGCGACGTCCCGCGTCTTGAACTGGCGGCGGCCGCTGGCCACGTCCAGGGCGTGCACCTCGAAGGAGGTCACGTAGAGCAGGTCGCCGGCGACGACCGGGGTGCCCCAGACGTCGTTCGACATCCGGAAGCGCCAGGGCCGCCAGTGCGCGGGCTCGGGCGCCGCCTCCGGCGCCGGTGCGGGTACGGGGAGCGGGCGGGCGCCCGGCGGCGGGCCGGGCTCTGCGCCGTTCGCACCGCCGCCGGGCGGGCGGATCCAGCCGGTGGCGGTGTCCGAGACCTGACCGATCGCGGCGCGCGTGTCGGCGACCCGGGGGCCGGGTCCGATCGGGACGGCGGCTCCGGCCAGCCGTACGGGACCGGAGGACTCGGCCGGGGCGGCGTGCCGCCCGCCCCCGGGACGCGGGTCGGCGCCGTGGCCGGGGCGCGGGTCGGCGCCCCACTCCGGTGCCTGGCGGGGCGGACGCGGCGGGGCGGGCGGGGCGGCCGGGGGCGGCGGGGCGCTCGGACGGCCGCCGCGGCGCGTCTCGATCATGGCGGTCGCCGACTGCGGCAGCCACGCCGACGCCGTCCCGCTGTCGTCACTGCCCGGTCCGAAGAGATGGGGCGCGAGCTGGGCCTGCAGATCGGCCGGGGAGGGACGGCGCGAGACGTCCATCTGCATACAGGAGTCGATCAGCGGACGCAGCTCGTCGGGCAGCCCCTCCAGGTCCGGCCCCTCCCTGAGCAGCATGAACACCGTCTCGACGGGGTTGGCGCCGTGGAAGGGGGCGTGGCCGGTGGCGGCGAAGACCAGCATCGAGCCCAGCGAGAAGACGTCGCTGGCGCCGGTGACGCTGCGCGAGTCGCGGGCCTGCTCGGGCGACATGTACGCGGGCGTGCCGACGGCGACGTTGGTCATGGTCAGCCGGGTGTTGGAGACCCCGGAGGCGATACCGAAGTCGATCACCCGGGGGCCGTCCTCGACGACGAGGACGTTCGACGGCTTCAGGTCGCGGTGGACCAGGCCCGCGCCGTGGATGGACTGCAGGGCCTCGGCGACCCCGGCGGCCAGCCAGCGCACGGCCTGGGCCGGCAGCGGCCCGCACTCGTTCACTATCTCTTCGAGGGAGGGAGCGGGGACGTAGGCGGTGGCGAGCCACGGCACGGCGGCCCGCGGGTCGGCGTCGACGACGGCGGCCGTGTAGAAGCCGGAGACGGCCCGCGCGGCCTCGACCTCACGGGTGAAACGGACACGGAACAGCTGGTCCTCGGCGAGCTCGGTCCGCACGGTCTTGATCGCCACGCGCCGCCCCGACGCCGAGCGCGCGAGATAGACGAGACCCATGCCGCCGGCACCGAGCCGTCCCAGCACCTCGAAGGGCCCGATCCGTCTCGGGTCGTGCTGCGTCAGCTGCTCCACTTGCCTGCCACCTCCCCGTACGGGCCATGAGAATACGGCCCCGTGGCCCTGATTCTTCCTGTCCGGGGCGACGGTTGCGAACCCGGGGGCGGATCGGGGTGTCTCAGTGCATATCGTCGGACGCGGAGGTGGCCCTTTCAGCCGATTCGGCGGATTCGTCGTCCCCCGAACGAGTCGGCGCCCCGGCCACGGGTTCGGGCCCGGTGCCGGCCCGCGCTTCGGCCGAGGTCACGGCCCGGGGTTCGGCCGCCGGATCGTCCGACGGCTCCGAGAGGACCGCGAAGCGGGCGCCCTGGTTGTCGCGGAGGACGGCGATGCGGCCGTGCGGAGTGTCGAAGGGCGGGTTGGTGACCCGGCCGCCGAGCTCGACGGCGGTCGCGCAGGCCGCGTCGCAGTCCGCGACGGCGAAGTAGAGGAGCACGTGCCCCGGCATCTCGGCCGGGAACGCCTCGTTGAGGACGGCCCGGCCGCCGAAGGCGGTGTCGTCCCCGGGGCGGGAGCCGGGCGGGGACCAGACGCGGTAGTCGAAGCCGCCCTCCCTGCCCTCCTCGTCCGCGTCCACCTGGCGGCCGAGGTAGCCGAAGACGGAGGCGTAGAAGGTGTCGACCGCGTCCCGCTCCCTCGTATAGACCTCCATCCAGCAGAAGGAGCCGGGGAGCATCGTCTTCTCGAAGCCTTCGTCGTCCCCGGCCTGCCGGAGCCCGAAGACGGCGCCGCCGGGGTCGGCGGCGAGCGCCAGCACCCCGAAGGGCCCCACCGGGTACGGCTCCATGATCATCTGCCCGCCGGCCTGCTTGATCCGGGCCGCGAGCGTGCCCGCGTTCTCGGTGGCGAGGAAGACGGTCCAGGTGGTGGGCATCCTGCCGTCCCGCTTCGGTACGAGTCCGGCGACGCGCCTGCCGTCGCTGAGGGCCTCGTCGCGGTCGGGGTCGAAGGTCCAGCCGAAGAGCTCGCCGTAGAACCGCTTGCCCGCCTCGAGATCGGGGAGCTGCGCCTCCACCCAGCACGGGGTGCCCTCTGTGAATACGGCCATGGCTCCACGCTAGGCCGGGGGCACTCGCCCCGCACGCCCCATAATCGAACATACCGCCATATAGGGAGGCGGCGATCCGGCGCCTCACGAGTTGTCCACCGAAGTTGTCCACAGGCTGTTAATAAGCCTTTTCGAATGGAGCTGATCGTTCCGCCGCGTCCGGCCCCGCCGGGGAGGGGTGGACGGGGGTGCACCCCATTTGCAGTCGGCCGAATCGCGCGCCGATCACCCCTCGGTAAGCTGACGGCATGACAGGACAAGTACGTACCGTCGACGGCCGCGTGGCCGGACGACGCGGCCAGGCGACGCGGCAGAAGCTGCTCGACTGCCTCAGCGAGATGCTCAGCTCCTCGCCGTACCGGGACGTCAAGGTCATCGACGTGGCCCGGAAGGCGGGCACTTCACCCGCGACGTTCTACCAGTACTTCCCCGACGTCGAGGGCGCCGTCCTCGAGATCGCGGAGGAAATGGCCAAGGAGGGCGCCGCGTTGACCGAGCTGGTCTCCGGCCGCTCCTGGGTCGGCAAGGCCGGCTGGCAGACCTCCGAGGAACTGGTCGAGGGATTCCTGGACTTCTGGCGCAAGCACGACGCGATCCTGCGGGTCGTGGACCTCGGTGCCGCGGAGGGCGACAAGCGGTTCTACAAGATCCGCATGAAGATCCTGAACTCCGTCACCAACTCCCTCACGGACAGCGTGAAGGAGCTCCAGTCGAAGGGCAAGGTCGACAAGGACGTCAGCCCCGCGGCGATGGCGGGCTCCCTGGTGGCGATGCTGGCCTCGGTGGCCGGCCACCAGAAGGGCTTCCAGACCTGGGGCGTGAAGCAGGCCGAACTGAAGCCGAATCTGGCGCTGTTGGTGCACCTGGGCATCACGGGCAAGAAGCCGACGAAGTAGCTTCGGGCCCGCCGGTCACGCGCACCCGTACGCGCCCTTACCCGCCCGCACCCGCCCGTACGCAGCCGTGCGCACCCTGCGCACCGGCCCTCGCGCACCGGCCCTCGCGCACCCTGCGGGCACGCCCTCGGATCGCGGCCTGATCCCCGCCCGCCCCGTTCCTCGTCCGTCCTGTCGCGCCGGCGGCGGTCCCCTTCGTGAGACCGCCGCCGGCGTTTTCCCTGTCCGGCGGCGGGCGGGACCTCAGCGCCTCGTCAGGCGGAAGAGCCTGATCTCGCGCTCCACCCGCTGCTGGTACGTCGCGTACGGCGGCCAGAAGGCGAGCGCCGCACGCCACGCCTCCGCCCGCTCCTCCCCCGCCAGCAGCTCCGCCCGTACCGGGATCGTCTCGCCGCGCCAACTCACCTCGGCGTCGGGGTGTTTCAGCAGGTTCGCCGTCCAGGCCGGATGCCCGTCGCGCCCGAAGTTCGACCCGATCAGGAGCCAGGTGCCGGCGGGCTCCGGCATGCACGCGAGGGGCGTCACCCGCGGCTGCCCCGACCTGGCACCCTTCGCCGTCAGGACGACCCCGGGCAGCATCTGGGCGCTCAGCAGCACCTTTCCGCGCGTCAGCCGGTGCACGGCCCGGTCCATGGCCGGGACGAAGTGCGGAGCGACCTTCGCGAACGCCCTCGTGGACGAGACCTTCTGCATCAGACGCAACCCCACGGGCATCAGGCCGCCACCTCTCCGAAGAGACCCGTCGCCTGGGCCGCCCGCTCGCGCAGCCGGCGCGCGGGCCCGAAGAGCAGCTCGTCGGCCGTGGCCCGCTTGATGTACAGATGCGCCTCGTGCTCCCAGGTGAAGCCGATGCCGCCGTGGAGCTGGATCGTCTCGCCGGCGACCGTCCGCAGCGCCTCCAGGGCCGCCGCGAGGGCGAGCGCGCCGGTCGCCGGTTCACGGGCGGCGCCGTAGGTCAGCGAGCGCGCCGCCTCGACCTGGACGTACAGGTCGGCGATCCGGTGCTTGACCGCCTGGAAGGAGCCGACGGGCCGGCCGAACTGCTCGCGGGAACCGACGTACTCGACGGTGCGGTCCAGTGCGGCCTGGGCCGCGCCGATCGCCTCGGCCGCGAGCGCCGCGGCGGCCGTCCGTCCGGTCGCGGCGAGCGTCCCGAGCACGTCGACCGGCTCCTCGCCGAGCAACTCCGCCTCGACATCGCGGAGTTGGATCGACGCCTGGGATCGGGTCGCGTCCAGGGTCGGCTGCCGGGTCCGGACGATTCCGGTCGCGTCCCCGCGGACGAGGAAGAGCAGGGTCCGGCTCCGGGCGAAGCCGCCGGCGTGGGCGGCGACCACGAGCAGCCCGGCGCTGTGCCCGTCGAGGACCTGTGTCACCTCCCCGTACAGCTGCCATCCGCCGTCCGTGGCCCGCGCCTGGACGCCGCCGGCCCGGCCGCCGCCCGCGACCCAGGAGCGGTTGTCGCCCGTGAGACCGAGGGCGAGCGCCAGCGAGGCGCCGGGGACGGCGAGTGCGCAGGTCAGGGAGCCGTCGGCGATGCGGGGCAGCAGGTCGGCGCGCTGCCGCTCGGCGCCGAGGGCGCGGATCGCCGGGGCGGCGAGGAGGGCGGTGGCGAGGAGCGGCGAGGGGGCGAGTGCCCGCCCGGTCTCCTCGCAGGCGAGGACGAGTTCGGCAGGGCCGCAGCCGACGCCTCCGTACTCCTCGGGCAGGGCGAGCCCGGGCAGACCGAGGGCGCCGGACATCCGGCTCCACAGGTCGGTGTCGTACCCCTCGGGGGTCGCGACGGCGGCGCGGACCTCGGCGGGTCCGGAGCGCTTGGCGAGCAGTTCGCGCAAGGTGCGGCGGATCTCGTCCTGCTCCGCGGTGAAGGCGGCGTCCATGGAGCTCCCCTCCGTATCTGACGGCCCGTCATGCTAGGGCGGTCGGAGGAAGAAACCCAGAGTCTGGAGGGAGGGGATGTCGACGGGACGCCCGGGACGGCCGCCGGGCCGGGAACAGGGCGGCCGCCGCGTCCCCGCACGGGGACGGCGAAGAGGACCGGGCGCCGGACGCCGCCCGGAGGTCGCGCACGGGGCGACCCCGCCGGGGCCAAATGCCGGACGGGCGACCCCGCCAGGGCCGGGCGCCGGACGACGCCCGACGGACTCACGGCGCCCCGGCGCCCCGCGCCCCGCGCGCCGCCCGGCCCCGCCGGACCGCCCGCCCACCGCCGTCGCCGCCCACCGCCGTCACCGCCCACCACCACCGCCGCCCACCACCGCCGCCCCCGCTTCAGCAGACGTCGCCCGGCGCCTTCGCCGTCGCGCGCAGCAGGTCCCGTACGAGGGTGAAGTCGACGCGTTCCGGGCGTCGGAAGCGCAGACACCCCTTGCCCATGTCCTGGTCCGCGAGCCGCTCCTCGAAGCCCTCCCGCACGTCCGGGCGCATCAGATAGAAGGAGATGTACTGCTTCTGCGAGGCGAAGGCGATCTCCGGCTCCCCGCCCGGCCGCCGGTAGGTGGGCATGCCGTAGGCCATGGCCTCCTCGAAGCCGTGGAGTTCGGTGCGGCAGAGCTCGCGCAGCCGCACGAGGGCCGTCAGACGGTCCGGCTCCACGATCTCGGCCAGGTAGGTGTCGACGTCTTCGGCCGTACTCCTCGGCATCGGATTCTCCTTATCTGATGTACCGTCAGATTCATGCCCACCACTTCACGGAACCGCGCCGGGCGCCGCGTCGCCGTCGTCGGCATATCCCTCTCCGACTGCGGCCGGGTCGACGAGGCCACTCCCTACACTCTGCACGCCCAGGCGGCCCGCCGCGCCCTCGCGGACAGCGGACTCGACCGCTCGGTGATCGACGGTCTCGCCTCGGCGGGACTCGGCACCCTCGCGCCGGTCGAGGTCGCCGAGTACCTCGGCCTGCGCCCCCGATGGGTGGACTCGACCGCCGTCGGCGGCGCCACCTGGGAGGTCATGGCCGCCCACGCCGCCGACGCCATCGCCGCGGGCCACGCCAACGCCGTCCTGCTCGTCTACGGTTCGACCGCCCGCGCCGACATCAAGGCCCGGCGGCGCACGTCGAACCTCTCCTTCGGAGCGCGCGGCCCGCTGCAGTTCGAGGCCCCCTACGGTCACACCCTGATCGCCAAGTACGCGATGGCGGCCCGTCGCCATATGCACGAGTACGGGACGACCCTGGAGCAGCTCGCCGAGGTCGCCGTGCAGGCACGGGCGAACGCCGCGCTCAACCCGGAGGCGATGTTCCGCGAGCCCGTCACGGTCGACGAGGTGCTGGACGGCCCGATGATCGCCGACCCGTTCACCAAGCTCCACTGCTGCATCCGCAGCGACGGCGGCTGCGCGGTGCTGCTCGCCGCCGAGGAGTACGTACCGGACACGGCCAAGGCGCCGGTGTGGGTCCTCGGCACGGGCGAGCACGTCTCGCACACCACGATGTCGGAGTGGGAGGACTTCACGGTCTCCCCGGCCGCGGTGAGCGGCCGGCTCGCCTTCGAGCGGGCGGGGGTGCGGCCGGAGGACATCGATCTCGCGGAGATCTACGACGCCTTCACGTACATGACGCTGGTGACGCTGGAGGACCTGGGCTTCTGCGCGAAGGGCGAGGGCGGCCCTTTCGTCGGGGAGAAGGACCACCTGCCGGTGAACACGGACGGCGGCGGCCTCTCGGCCTGCCATCCGGGGATGCGGGGCCTGTTCCTGCTGGTGGAGGCGGTGCGGCAGCTGCGCGGGGAGGCGCCGGGGCTCCAGGTGCGCCGGGCGGACGGGAGCCTGCCCGAGCTGGCGGTGGCGTCGGGGACGGGGGGCTGGTTCTGCTCGTCGGGAACGGTGGTGCTCGGCCGGGGCTGAGGCCGGACCGGGGCCGCCCCGCGGATCTATACATCCGTCATAGACAAGCGTGTAGGACATCCGTATAGTCATGGGTGCGGGGCCGCCACGGTGCCGCACCCACACGACGAGGAGTCCCGCCATGACGCACACGCCCGCGAGCAAGACGGTCCTCATCTCCGGCGCCTCGGTCGCCGGACCGGCCCTCGCCCTCCAGCTCCACCGCCACGGCTTCACCCCGACCGTCGTCGAGCGCGCCCCCGAACTCCGCACCGGCGGCTACAAGGTCGACATCCGCGGCACCGCCGTCGAGGTCTGCCGGCGGCTGGGGATCCTCGACGAGATCCGCGCAGGGTCCACGGACATGGCGGGCGGTTCGTACGTCGACGCCAAGGGCCGCACGGTCGGGCAGATGCCCGCGGAGATCTTCGGCGGCCGGGTCGAGCAGGACGACGAGATCATGCGCGGCGACCTCGCCCGGATCCTGTACGAGCGGACCCGCGAGGACGTCGAGTACCTCTTCGGCGACTCGATCGCCGCCCTCGACGACGACGGCGACGGCGTCGACGTCACCTTCGAGAGCGGAGCGCGCCGCCGCTTCGACCTGGTGGTCGGCGCGGACGGCATGCACTCGAACACCCGGCGCCTCGTCTTCGGCGACGAGCGGCGCTTCCGGCGGTACCTGGGCGCGTACATCTCGATCTTCAGCGGCCCCAACCGGCTGGGCCTCACCCGCTGGGAGACCTACCACGCCCGCCCGGACAAGCTGGTCTCCGTCTACAGCACGGCCGGCGAGCAGGCGCACACCGCCAAGAACTGCTTCGTCTTCGCCGCACCCGAGGAGCTCTCCTACGACCACCGGGACCCGGACGCCCAGAAGCGGCTGCTCGCCGACGCCTTCGCGGGCGACGACTGGGAGATCCCGCGGCTGATCGCCGACGCGTCCGGAGCCGACGACTTCTACTTCGACGCCATCGCCCTCATCGAGATGGACCGCTGGTCGAGCGGCCGCGTCGTCCTCCTCGGCGACGCCGCCCACTGCGCCTCCCCCGCCTCGGGCCAGGGCACCGGCCTCGCCCTCACCGGCGCGTACGTCCTCGCGGGCGAACTCGCCGCGGCCCACGGCGACCACAGCACGGCCTTCGCGGAGTACGAGCGCGTCATGCGGCCGGGCGTGGAGCTGAACCAGCGGTTCGCGGCCGGCTTCGCGAAGGAGATGACGGTCTCCTCCCGCTGGAAGATCGCCCTGCGCATGCTGATGGTCCGCACGCTCCCCCGCACTCCGTGGAAGAACCTGATCGCGAAGAAGATCCGCGACGACATCCAGCGCGCGGCCCACGCGGTCCCCCTGAAGGAGTACCCGGCCGCGCCGGTCCGGCCGGCTACCGCTTGCGGGCCTCGATGAGGAAGCGGGACGCGTGCGCGACGAACGGGCCCTCCCGCTCGATCCGTTCGTGCAGCTCCCGCAGCCGGTCCCGGTACGCCTCCACCGTGAAGCCGGGCACCATCCAGATCACCTTGCGCAGGAAGTACACGACCGCGCCGATGTCGAAGAACTCCGTCCGCAGCGTCTGCGGACGGAGATCGACCACATCGAGGCCGGCGGCGCGTGCCTGCGCACTCTCGTCGTCGGGGTGACGGCCGCGCCGGACCTCCTCGGGCTGCGGCCCGAGGAAGAACTCGACCAGTTCGAAGACCGAGGCGGGGCCGACGTGCTGGGCCAGATACGTCCCGCCGGGACGCAGCACCCGGGCGATCTCGGTCCACCACACGGTCGCCGGATGACGGCTCGTGACCAGGTCGAAGGCCGCGTCCGCGAACGGCAGCGGCGGCTCGTCCGGATCGGCTACGACCACGACGCCGAGCGGGTGCAGCAGCCGGGTGGCCTTCACGACGTTCGGCGGCCAGGACTCCGTGGCGGCCAGCACCGCGGGCTTCCCCGCACCGGTCCGCAGGGCACCGGCCAGCACCTCCCCGCCGCCGGTCTGGATGTCCAGAGCGGCCGAGGCTCCGGCGACGCGGTCGCCCAGGAGCCGCTGGTAGCCCCAGGACGGGCGCTCCTCGGTGGCGCGGCCGTCGAGCCAGGAGAAGTCCCAGCCCGCGACGGGCGCCGCCTCGGCCTCAGCGATCAGATCGTCGAAGGAACGTGCCATGACCCCATCATGATGGACACCATGAACGACTCTCGCTTCGACCACGCCCTCCGCTCGCTGCGGGTCTGGGACACCGAGCTGCCCGGCTTCGACCCCGGGTCGGCGCCCGCCGAGCCCCTCCCCCTCTTCCGCGACTGGTTCGTGTCCGCGGCCGATGCCGGGCAGGTCGAGCCGCACACCATGTCCCTGGCGACCGTGGACGAGGGCGGCCGGCCCGACGTCCGTACGGTGATGCTGCACGGCGCCGACGAACGCGGCTGGCACTTCGCCTCGCACGCCACGAGCGCGAAGGGCCGCCAGCTCGCCGCCCGCCCCGAGGCCGCGCTCGGCTTCTACTGGCCGCGCCAGGGCCGCCAGATCCGGGTCCGCGGCCGGGTCTCCACGTCCCCGCGGGACGAGGCGTACGCCGATCTGCACGCCCGCACCACCGGGGCGCTGGCCTCGGCCCTGGTGGGCCGGCAGAGCGAGGTGCTGGAGTCGCCGGAGGAGCTGCGCCGGGTGAGCGAGGCGGCCTGGGAGCGGGCGGAGGCCGAGCCGGGCGCCCACGCCGAGAGCTGGACGCTGTACGTCCTGGAGGCGGACGAGGTCGAGTTCTTCCAGGGCGACGAGCGGCGGCGGCACGTCCGGCTGCGCTACCGCCGGGAGGCCGGCGGCTGGGTCACCGAGCTGCTCTGGCCCTGACCGCCGGCCGGGGCGCACCATGAGAGGAGGAGGTGCGAGAACCATGGGTACGTACATGGATGTCCACCGGAACATGGTGGGGATCACCGCCGACGAGCTGAGGGAAGCGCACGCCGCCGACCTCGCGATCGAGAAGGACGAGGGCGTCCACTTCGAGAAGGCCTGGGCCGACCCGGAGTCCGGCACGGTCTACTGCCTGTCGCACGGGCCGTCGGCCGACGCCGTCCAGCGCATCCACGCCCGCACGGGCCACGCCGCGGACGAGATCCACGAAGTGAGCCTCATGGTGTGACGGCCGCGTCCTCGCCCCCGTACATCTCCTCGATCTCGCGGGCGAAGTCGCGCAGCACCGCGCCCCGCCTCAGCTTGAGCGAGGGCGTCAGGTGGCCGCTGGTCTCGGACCACTCGGTGGTCAGGACGCGGAACGCGCGGATCGCCTCGGCCCGGGACACCAGCCGGTTGGCGTCGTCCACGGCGCGCTGGAGCACCGCGAGGAGCTCCTCCTCGCGGGCGAACTCCCACAGCGCGATGTGGTCCTTCTTCCGCATCCGCCGCCAGTGCACGAGACCGTCGTGGTCGAGGGTGATCAGCGCGGTGACGTACGGGCGGTCGTCGCCGAGCACCATGCACTGGCCGACCAGCGGATGGGCGCGGATCCAGTCCTCCAGCGGGGCCGGGGCGACGTTCTTGCCCGCAGAGGTGATCAGGATGTCCTTCTTCCGGCCGGTGATCCGCAGATAGCCGTCCTCGTCCAGCGCCCCCAGGTCACCGGTCGGGAACCATCCGTCGTCGGTGTAGGGCACCGCGACCCCGCGCTGGGAGTCCCAGTAGCCGGCGAAGACATGGCCGCCCTTGAGCCAGATCTCACCGTCGTCGGCGATCCGTACCGCCGTGCCGGGCAGCGGCCTGCCGACGGTCCCGATGCGGGGGCGGCGCGGCGGGGTGACCGTCGCGGCGGCGCAGGTCTCCGTCAGGCCGTACCCCTCGTAGACCTCGATGCCCGCGCCCGAGTAGAACTCAGAGAGCCGGATCCCCAGCGGCGATCCACCGCAGATCACGTGCCGGACCCGGCCGCCGAGCGCGTCCCGGATCCGCCGGTAGACCAGCGGGTCGTACAGCGCCCGTGCCGCGCGCAGTCCCAGCGAGGGCTCGTCCTCGTGTCCGTACCGCCGGGCGACCCGGGCCGCGCGGTCGAAGGAACCGGCCCGGCCGCTCCGCTCCGCCGTCGCCCGGGCGGAGTTGTACACCTTCTCCAGGACGTACGGGATGGCGAGGAGGAACGTGGGCCGGAAGCCGGCCAGGTCGGCGAGCAGGTCGCCGTTCTCGATGGACGGGGCGTGCCCGAGCCGCACCCGGGCCCGTACGCAGCCGATCGCGACCATCCGGCCGAAGACGTGCGCGAGCGGCAGGAAGAGCAGCGTCGACGGGACCTCCTTGCTCACCTCGCGGAAGACGGGGTGGAGGAACGCGATGGCGTTGTCCACCTCGGCGAAGAAGTTGGCGTGGGTGAGGGCGCAGCCCTTGGGGCGGCCGGTGGTGCCCGAGGTGTAGACGAGGGTGGCGAAGGTCTCCGGGGTGAGCAGTCCGCGGCGGGCGGTCACGGCCTCGTCGGGGACATGCGCCCCGGCCTTGCGCAGCTGGTCGACGGCGCCGGAGTCGAGGACCCAGAGGTGGGCGAGGCCGGGCAGTCCGCGGCGCTCGGTGGAGACCAGCCGGCCTTGGGTGGTGTCCTCGACGACACAGGCCGCCGCGCCGGAGTCCTGGAGGATCCAGCGGGTCTGGAAGGCGGAGGAGGTGGGGTAGACGGGGACGGTGATCAGCCCGGCGGCCCAGGCGGCGAAGTCGAGCAGGGTCCACGCGTAGGTGGTACGGGCCATCAGGGCGAGCCGGTCTCCCGGCTGCAGGCCCGCGGCGATCAACCCCTTGGCCACGGAGTGGACTTCGGCGGCGAAGGCGGAGGCCGTGACGTCCTCCCAGGTCCCGTCGGCGCGCTTGCGGGAGAAGGCGACGGCGCCCGGCTCCGCGCGGGCGTTGTCGTAGGGGATGTCGGCGAGCGAGCCGCGCCGGACCGGGGGCGCGAGCGGGGGCACGGAGGCCTCGCGGACCCTCCCGGCCACGACGGTGACGTACGGCTGCGGCTCGTTGTCGGGCACGTGCGGCTCCTCGGTCGCTGCGGACTACTGCCCTATGAGTAACCTTACTTTTCGGTAAATCCAAGACCGGGCGAGGAGTTGGGACCACGACGATGCCTGACACACTGACGGACCTCCTGGCCCTGGCCGGCGCCGTGACCCGCACCCCGTTCACCCGGGCCCGCCCCGACGTCCCGCCGCCCCGGACCCGGATCACCCGCGGACCGCTGCGCGTCGACGAGGACCGGCTCGCCGCGTACGCCCGCCTCTGCGGCTTCCGGTACGGCGCGGGCGGCCCGCTCCCCCTGACCTACCCCCACGTCCTCGGCTTTCCGCAGGCACTGCGGCTGATGAGCCGCCGGGACTTCCCGCTCCCCCTGCTCGGGCTCGTCCACACCTGGATCACGATCACCCGGCACGCCCCGCTCACGGCGGCGGACCGTCCGGAACTCACGGTGTACGCAAGGGAGTCGAGACCGCACCACCGGGGCACCGAGGTCACGGTGGTGACGGAGGCACGGCTGGCCGGCCGGCTGGTCTGGGAGTCGGCGAGCGGCTACCTGGCCCGCCACGCGAGCACCGCGGAGGCGCCGCCGCGCGACGCACACCCACTCCCGCCCCCGACAGCGCAGTGGCACCTCCCCCGGAACCTGGGCCGCCGCTACGCGGCCGTGTCGGGCGACCGCAACCCGATCCACCTCCACCCGCTGACCGCCCGGGCGTTCGGCTTCCCGAGGACGGTCGCGCACGGCATGTGGACGCTCGCACGCTGCCTGGCAGAACAGGACTGTTTGACCGAACTCCCCTACGTGAGAGCCGAGTTCAGATCCCCACTGCTCCTGCCCTCGACGGTGGCCCACGCGACCGACGACAGCGGCCGCATCCAGCTGAGGACGGGCGAGCGCCTGCACCTCATCGTGGATCCGAACCGGCCCGAGGAGACCAGCGCTCGCTCTTCATGAGGTTGCCGAGCCCGGCCCAGGAGAAGTTCATCAGCGTCGCCGCCGACTCCCAGGCCGTCATCCCGGGCGTCTCGTTGGCCCACGTGGCCACCGACTCCGCGGCCCCGACCAGCGCCTGGGAGAGCCCGGCGACATCCCGCTCGGCAAGCTCGGGATCCCGGTGCGTCTCCCGGTGGGTCGCCTCCGCGGCGGCCCCGATCAGCGTCCCCACGTACGCCACGATCTCGCCCCGCATCCGCCCCGCCTCGCTCGCGAAGGGCTCCCCCTGCGTCCGCGCCTGCCGGCTGAGCACGGCCCAGCCGTCGGGGTGCTCGGCGGTGTGCGTGAAGAAGGCCAGCAGCCCGGCCCACAACTGCTCCTCCGCCGGCAACCGCGAGTCGACCCCGGCCGCGACGGCGGCGAGCAGCGCCTGCGCCTCCCGCCGGATACAGGCGGTGAAGAGCTCTTCCTTGGAGTTCAGATACAGATAGACCAGCGGCTTCGAGACTCCGGCGAGCTCGGCGATCTCGTCCATGGACGCGGCCTGATACCCCCGCTGCCCGAAGGTCTGCACGGCGGCGTCCATCATCTGCCGCTCCCGCACTTCCCGCGGCATCCGCTTGACCTTCGTGGCGCCCACGCCGCCCGCCTTCCCACCCCTGCTCACCTGTCCGGGGAGAGCCTACGTGCGGTTGCCTCAGGCCGCGCCCCTGCAGTCGATGCACCGCCCCTCGGGATCGTGACTGCGGAAGGCGCGCTCACAGCCGTCGCAGCTGATCAGGGGCAGTGGCGCAGGCGGAGGCGCGGGCGCGGCAGGGAGCGGCGGCGGCAGCAGGGTCGTGAGGCGGTACTCCAGGAAACGTGCCGGGTGATGGATGGGCACGGGCTCGGGCGGCAGGTTCGCGGTGAGGGTACGGGCGATCTGGGCGGGGGTCGCGGAGCGGTCCAGCCAGGCCTCGACGGCAGGAGCGAGCCGCTCGACATCCCTGGCGGAGAGCAGAGGCCGGGAATCCGCGAGCCGGAGCCGGACGAGGACTTCGGCGGCGGGGCCGGTGGGAGAAGGCCGGGCGGCCCGGGGCGCCGGGGGCGCCTTCGGCGGCAACGGAAGGGTGTCCGGCGAGGGGCCGGGGGCAGGGTGCGGCTCGGGCGCGTGGCCGGCCTCGGATGCGCCGCGAGGCTTGTCGTACGCCAGGGTTCGGGTGGCGAACTTGCCACCACCGACGGGGAGTCGGGGACGGGCGAGGTACCCGGCGCGCTCCAGTTCGTTGAGCGCCCGTCGGACGGTCTTCTCGCCCTCCCGGAAGCGGAGTGCGAGCGCCTTGGCGGTCACCGAGACCCCGTCCGGCAGCGACTGGATGTACACGGCGAGCCCGATCGCGACGGCGGAGAGCTCCTTGTGCTGGGCGAGGTGGTTGCCGATGACCGTGAAGCGTTCGGTGTGGCGGTGCCTGATGTGGATCACGCCGGAGCGGGGCGCGCCCTCGGGAATCACGTGGGCCACGGGATGAGCGGACGTGGCCGCGTTAGACTGCGGATCAGCCATTGGGAAGGTGTCGACTTCCTGATCGGTAGGCCCTCGGTCAGGATTGCCGTCCTGCCGGGGGCCGAGTTGCATATGCCGTTGTTGCGGCAGACCGTACCGCACCCATCCACGCTTCCGACACCACGTCACCCGTACGTGTGACGTTGGCAGTTGGGGGGACAGAGGGGTGGTTGGGAGGGTTCTCTCCCGTTCCTTTCCTGGGGAACCGCGCCCGACCGGAGCGCACTACGACGCGCCCCGGCGGGAGGCAGGAAGCGGCTGAACCTCCGAGGGTTCTACTCCACGGACGACCTGTACCGCATCCTGTAGCGATGCGCCGCCTTCGTCATCAGCGTTGCCTCGATCGGGCGCGGCCGCAGCCGACAACGTCACGCCCGCCCCGGGCAGGCCCTGAACGCGTGATGCCCACACCCCCGTCATCAGGGGCATGGGCATCGACGGCGGCTGTCCGCCCGAGCGTTACGCGGCGAGGGCCGGCTCGCGGTCGTCGACCGGGGAGGACGAGGCCGCGTTGTACGCGTCGACGTCCAGGATCTTCTCGCGGGCCGCGACGACGACCGGGATCAGAGCCTGCCCGGCGACGTTCGTGGCCGTCCTCATCATGTCCAGGATCGGGTCGATCGCCATCAGCAGGCCCACGCCCTCCAGCGGGAGGCCCAGCGTGGAGAGGGTCAGCGTCAGCATGACCGTCGCGCCGGTGAGGCCCGCGGTGGCCGCGGAGCCGACGACCGAGACGAAGGCGATCAGCAGGTAGTCCTGGATGCCCAGCTGCACGTCGAAGATCTGCGCGATGAAGATCGCGGCGAGCGCCGGGTAGATCGCGGCGCAGCCGTCCATCTTGGTCGTGGCGCCGAACGGGACGGCGAAGGAGGCGTACTCCTTCGGGACGCCGAGGCGCTCGGTGACCTTCTGGGTGACCGGCATGGTGCCGACCGAGGAGCGGGAGACGAAGGCCAGCTGGATGGCGGGCCAGGCGCCCTTGAAGAACTGGACCGGGTTGACCTTGGCGACCGTCGCGAGCAGCAGCGGGTAGACGCCGAACATCACCAGGGCCGAACCGATGTAGACGTCCGCGGTGAAGGTCGCGTACTTGCCGATCAGCTCCCAGCCGTAGTCGGCGATGGCGAAGCCGATGAGGCCGACGGTGCCGATGGGGGCGAGGCGGATGACCCACCACAGGGCCTTCTGGAGGAGTTCCAGGACCGACTCGGAGAGGGTGAGGATCGGCTTGGCGCGGTCACCGAGCTTCAGCGCGGCGACGCCGGCGACGGCGGCCATGAAGACGATCTGAAGGACGTTCAGCTCGGTGAACGGCGTGATGACGTCGGACGGGATGATCCCGGTCAGGAAGTCGATCCAGGTGCCCTCGCGCTTCGGCAGCTCGCCGTCCTGCGGGGTGAGGCCGGTGCCGGCGCCCGGGTTGGTGAGCAGGCCGATCGCGAGGCCGATGCCGACGGCGATCAGCGAGGTGATCATGAACCAGACCAGGGTCTGGGCGGCCAGCCGGGCGGCGTTGTTGACCTTGCGGAGGTTGGTGATCGACACCAGGATCGCGAAGAAGACGAGCGGGGCGACGGCCAGCTTCAGGAGCTGGACGAAGATGTCGCCGACCTGGCCAAGGGTCTCCTTCAGCCAGCTGACGTCCTGGCTGCGGGCGAGCCAGCCGAGCAGGACGCCGAGCGCGAGACCGGCGACGATCTGGGCCCAGAAGGGGATCTTGGGTATTCGGGAGGAAGCCGGGGACTTCGTCTCGGGCGTGGACGCGGACGCGGACACAGACACACTCCAGCGGTGCGTATCGGGTAATACGGGGACGGGGGTGCGGTACACACGCGTTCTAGCGGTACCGCCGCATGATGCCGGGGTCAGAGCTCGCGGCAACAGACCGCGGACATACAGCGGCACAGATCGACATGCAGGCGCGCCACGAGCGGGGTGCTCGCGGCATCGAGGAGGCGCAGTGCTGTCGTCACGGCAGGTACGTTAACACTTGAACTTTGAGAACCTCAAAGCCCTTCTTTGAGATGCCGAGAGCCCTCCCCGCCTCCGAAACGCAGAACACCCCGGCCAGGAGCCTTCGAAGCTCCTGACCGGGGTGTTTGTACTGTGATGAAACTTACCCAGGACTTACACGTCCCGGGCCTGCGGCTTACGCGTCCTCGCGCGACCGGTTCTCCGCCAGGCGGTCCTTGGCCCGGTCCACCTTGGCCACGATCTGCGCGGACATCGCGTCCCGCTGCCCGCGCAGCAGCACGAAGCTGAGCGGCGCGGAGATCACGATGGCGAGGAGGAGCACCCAGAGCAGGTTGGAGTCGCCGAGGCCGCGCGGCAGCACGCCGACGTAGACGAGCCCCCAGAGGGCGAAGAAGCAGCCGGCGAAGACGCCGAGTCGCATGAGGGTGTAGCGGAGGGTCGCAGCGCCCGTCCCGTTCGCGGCCACGACGGCCCCTTTCTCTCGATTGCCCGTCCAGTGAAGCACGGTCCGAATTGGATCAGTTCAGGGGGAGGAGCATGAAAATGTCGTCCCGGTCGTCGCCCTCGGCCACCCGGATGGCGCCGGGCACCCGCCCGACCTCCTTGTAGCCGCAGGAGCCGTAGAAGCGGTCGACGCCGGTGCCGCCGCGACAGGTGAGGCGAATCGCCTCGATCCCTTCGAAGCCGCGGACCGCGTCCTCGACGGCGGCCATCAGGTCACGGCCGTACCCCTTGCCCTGGTGGGAGGGGTGGACCATGACCGTGTAGAGCCAGACCCAGTGCGTCATCAGCCGGTGCGTGTTGTACGCGACGAAGGTGGTGGCGGCGACGGTGCCGTCCTCCTCGTACCCGACGACGAGCCGCATCCGGCCCTCGGTCATCGCGACGAGGTGCTTGAGCAGCTCGGGCCTGACCTCGTCCCGGGTGACCGGCGGGACGAAGCCGACGGCACCGCCCGCGTTGGAGACGTCGGCCCAGAGGCGCAGGATGCCGTCGCGCAGCGCGGGGGTGACCTCGGGGTCCAGTTCGAACGTGAGGCTCACGGTGTCAGACCCGCATCGGCTGGGGGGACTCGCGGCGGTCCGCGTCCGGTCCCGGGTACTCGCGGATGATCTCGTACCGCGTGTTGCGCTCCACCGGGCGGAAGCCGGCGTCGCGGATCAGCTCCAGCAGGTCCTCGCGGCCCAGCTTGTTCGGCGTGCCGTAGTTGTCGGCGTCGTGCGTGATCTTGTACTCGACGACCGAGCCGTCCATGTCGTCGGCGCCGTGCTGGAGCGCGAGCTGGGCGGTCTGCACACCGTGCATGACCCAGAAGACCTTGACGTGCGGCACGTTGTCGAAGAGGAGACGGGAGACCGCGAAGGTCTTCAGCGCCTCCGCGCCCGTCGCCATCGTCGTGCGCGCCTGGAGCTTGTTGCGGACCTTGCCGTCCTGCATGTCGACGAAGTCGTGCTGGTAGCGCAGCGGGATGAAGACCTGGAAGCCGCCGGTCTCGTCCTGGAGTTCACGCAGCCGCAGCACGTGGTCGACGCGGTGCCGGGGCTCCTCGATGTGCCCGTAGAGCATCGTGCTCGGGGTCTTCAGACCCTTGGAGTGGGCCAGGCGGTGGATCCGGGACCAGTCCTCCCAGTGGGTGCGGTGGTCCACGATGTGCTGGCGGACCTCCCAGTCGAAGATCTCCGCGCCGCCGCCGGTGAGGGACTCCAGACCGGCCTCGATCAGCTCGTCGAGGATGTCGGAGGCCGACATGCCCGAGATGGTCTCGAAGTGGTGGATCTCGGTGGCGGTGAACGCCTTGAGCGAGACGTTGGGGAGCGCCTTCTTCAGCTCGGAGAGCGAGCGCGGGTAGTAGCGCCAGGGCAGGTTGGGGTGGAGCCCGTTGACGATGTGCAGCTCGGTGAGGTTCTCGTTCTCCATCGCCTTGGCGAGGCGGACGGCCTCCTCGATGCGCATCGTGTACGCGTCCTTCTCGCCCGGCTTGCGCTGGAACGAGCAGTACGCGCAGGACGCGGTGCACACGTTCGTCATGTTGAGGTGGCGGTTGACGTTGAAGTGGACGACGTCACCGTTCTTGCGGGTCCGGACCTCGTGGGCCAGGCCGCCGAGCCAGGCCAGGTCGTCGGACTCGTACAGAGCGATGCCGTCCTCGCGGCTCAGCCGCTCTCCGGAACGGACCTTCTGCTCCAGCTCGCGCTTGAGTCCCGCGTCCATGCGGCCGCCTCCCATGTCTGACGATTTCAGGCTCCACCCACCGTACTCTCAGCCCTCCTCGGGCAGATCCCCGACCCGGTTCTCCCACTTGGTGGAGAGCACGATCGTCGTACGGGTGCGGGAGACGCCCTTGGTGCCGGAGAGACGGCGGATGGTCTTCTCCAGTCCGTCGACGTCGTCCACCCGCACCTTGAGCATGTACGAGTCGTCGCCGGCGATGAACCAGCAGTCCTCGATCTCGGCGAGGTCCTTCAGGCGGCGCGCCACGTCCTCGTGGTCGGCGGCGTCGGAGAGGGAGATGCCGATGAGGGCGGTCACGCCGAGGCCGAGCGAGGCGGCGTCGACCGTCGCGCGGTAGCCGGTGATGACCCCGGCCGCCTCCAGACGGTTGATGCGGTCGGTGACGGAGGGGCCGGAGAGCCCGACGAGCCGGCCGAGTTCGGCGTACGAAGCTCTGCCGTTCTCGCGCAGAGCCTGGATGAGCTGCCTGTCCACGGCGTCCATAGGTATGAAGCCTTCCATTGTCCAGCGATACCGCGAGTTTAGGTATAGAATCTAAGGTACACAGGGGTCGACGCCCTGTGAATCTCTCAATTAAACAAAGACGATCTTTCAGGAGTGGTGTTCACCGTGTACACGATCGAGATGGCCCATGCCCGTATGCGCGAGCTGCAGGAGATGGCCAACCGCTCGCGTGCCCACCGGCCGTCCGCCTCCCGCCGCGCCGAGAAGAAGCGCGCCGCGAAGAAGCGCTAGTCCGCACGAGGGCTCGCACCACCACCGAGCTCTCCCTCCCAACGGCGGTACAGCCGGTGCGGCACCCCTGCCGCGTCGAGCACCCGCCCGGCGACGAAGTCCACCAGATCCTGGATGTGCGTCGCCCCCGCGTAGAACGCCGGAGAGGCGGGCAGCACCACGGCGCCCGCCTCGTCCAGCGCCACCAGGTGCTTCAGCGTCTGTCCGTTCAGCGGGGTCTCCCGCACCGCGACCACCAGGGGCCGCCGCTCCTTGAGCGTCACGCTCGCCGCCCGCTGCAGCAGGTCCTTCGAAAGCCCCAGCGCCACGCCCGCCACCGAGGCGGTCGATGCCGGCACGATCAGCATTCCCTTCACGGGGTACGAGCCGCTGCTCGGCCCGGCGGCCAGATCCCCGGCCGCCCAGTACCGCACGTCGTCGATGCCGGGCGCGAACGTCCCCGGCTTCCCGTCGGCGCCCCGCGCCAGCCACGCCGCCAGGTCCTCGCGCCAGTGCGCGTCCCGGAAGGCGATCCCCGTCTCGTCGAGCAGCGTCAGCCGCGACGCCCGCGAGACGACCAGGTCGACACTCTCCCCCGCTGCCAGCAACCCCCGCAGAACGGCGGCGGCGTACGGGGTACCCGACGCCCCGGACACCCCGACCACCCAGGGACGACGCTGCTCTTCCTCTACCGGCTCCACGCCGCCGAGCCTATCCGGCGGCCCGGGACGAGAACTCCGCACGGGGTCCCGTACGTTCTCCCCTACACACGGCGGAAGACCGCAGGGGGATGGTCATGACAGAGCTCGAAACGCCACGGTGGCGTACGTCCGACCGGGCGAAGACCGCGATACGGCTCATGGTGGGCTGGGTGGCCCTGCTCTGGATCCTCGAAGTCGTCGACCTCGCCACGGGTCACGCGCTCGACGCGTACGGCATCACCCCGCGCGATCCGGCGGAGCTGGCGCACATCGTGCCCGCCTCGTTCCTGCACTTCGGCTTCGACCACGTCGCCTCGAACAGCGTCCCGCTGCTCGTCCTCGGCTTCCTCGCCGCGCTCGGCGGCATCCGCCGCTTCCTCGCCGTCGCCGCCCTGATCATCGTGGCCGACGGCCTCGGCGTCTGGCTGATCTCCCCGACGTACAGCAACACGGCGGGGGCCTCGGGCCTCGTCTTCGGTCTCTTCGGCTACCTGGTGGCGCGGGGCTTCGCCGACCGCAGGCCGCTGGACGTCGGCGTCGCTCTGGCGGTCGGAGCGGTCTGGGGCGGCGCGATCCTGTCCGGCATCTCCCCCACCAACACGGCCGTGAGCTGGCAGGCCCACCTCGTCGGCCTCGTGGCGGGCGTGGCGGCGGCCTTCCTCCTCCGCCGCCGCGCCGCGGCCGCGGGGACCGCTCTGCCCTCCTGAGTCGGATTCCCGGGACTGCACGGGGCTGCCCGGAACTGCCTGAACTCCCAGGACTGCCCAGGGCTGCCCGGGGGCGCCCGGGGCCGCCCTGGGCTGCCCCCGCGGTGCCCCCGGCTCTGCCCTCGGAGACCTGGACCGGCCGAACGGGCGGCCGGGAGACTGCGGACGCGCACGTCATGACGTCACGCCTTCCGGAGCGGCCATGTTCACTCGACGAGACCGCGGAGCGGCCGGCTCCGTGCCCGGCCAGGGGCGCGACCAGCAGGTGCCCGAAGCCCGGGAGCACCTCCACCGCCCCGGGCGGCCGCAGCCCCAGCACCTCACACCCGCCCACGTGCACGCGCTGCAGCGCACCGTCGGGAACGCGGCGGCGGTCCGCGCGCTCGGCCGGCAGCACCGGATCCAGCGGATGGAGAACGGGGGCGACCAGGGCGGCGGGACGCAGGACGGCCAGGCCCAGGGCAGCCGGGCGCGGTACCGGATCCAGATCCAGACGGCGAAGAACAGCCGCAGTCACCACCTCGAGTACTGGGGCAACCTCGCCTTCGGACACGCCTGGGTCGCCCTCTACAAGGAGGAGGGCGGGCAGGGGACCTGGAAGTCGTACGGCTTCTTCCCCGCCGAGGAGGTCGCCCGCGACAAGCCGTTCCGGTCGGTGAAGGGGCAGGTCAAGAGGAACCACGACAGCCCGGACGACGCGACGTCCCGGCTCACCGCCGAGCTGACGGAGGAGCAGTACAACACCGCGCGGGAGTACATCCGGGCGAACGAGGGCCACGCCTACAACCTGGCCACGTTCAACTGCACCACGTTCGCCCGCTCGGTCTTCCAGGCCGCGACGGGCGAGCCCGCGCCCGGCCTCGGTCTCCCGCTCCTGGAGAACCCGAACACCCTGCAGGACTCGATCAAGCGGCGGAACGACAGGAGCGGCGCCCCGCGCAAGGGCGAGAACATCGCCGCGGACGTGGGGTCGAACTCGGACTACGACTCGGACAGCAGCACCGACAGCTGGAGCAACCCGCTGGGCGGCTTCCGGCAGATGGGCGAGCCCGAGGCCGCGGCTCCGGCCCCGCCGCCGCCCGCGCGGCCGGCCGGACCGGTCCGGCCGCGCTTCGAGATCGACTGAGGCCGGCAGGCGGCCCGGCCGCCGGGACGGCCGACGCCGTCAGACGGCCGGCGCCGTCAGACCGTCAGGCCGCGCACCACCAGGTCGATCAGGGCGCACAGGAACAGCGAGATGCCGATGAAGCCGTTCGTCGTGAAGAACGCGCGGTTCAGCTTGGACAGGTCGTGCGGCTTCACGATCGTGTGCTCGTAGCAGAACGCCGCGACCACGATCACGAGCCCGATCCAGAAGAACACTCCGGCGTCGGTGGCCAGCGCGTACCAGACCAGCAGACCCGTCGTCACGACCGCCGAGGCCCGGGCGCCCCAGAGCGCCGCCGGTACGCCGAAGCGGGCGGGCACCGACATGACGCCCTGGGCGCGGTCGGCCTGGACGTCCTGGCAGGCGAAGATCAGGTCGAAGCCGCCGATCCAGATCCCGACCGCGAAGCCGAGGATCACCGCGTCCCAGGACCACTCGCCGGTCACCGCGAGCCAGGCGCCGATCGGCCCTATGGCCTGGGCGATGCCGAGGATCGCGTGCGGGAAGTTGGTGAACCGCTTGCCGTACGGATAGACCACCATCGGCACCACGGCGAGCGGCGCGAGGGCCAGGCAGAGCGGGTTGAGCAGCGCCGCGGCGCCCAGGAAGACGACGACGGCGATGCCCGCCCCCGTCCACGCCGACCGCACCGACACGGCCCCGGTCACCAGCTCACGGCCGGCCGTGCGCGGATTACGGGCGTCGATCTCGCGGTCGATGATCCGGTTGCAGGCCATCGCGAAGGTCCGCAGCCCCACCATGCAGACGGTGACGAGGAGCAGCTTCCCCCAGTGGATGTTCCGGTCGAGCTGGAACATCGCGGTCAGCGAGGCGATGTAGGCGAAGGGCAGGGCGAAGACCGAGTGCTCGATCATCACCAGCCGCAGGAAGGCCTTGGTACGGCCCGGCTCGGCGCCGGGTACGGCCGCGGTGGTCACAGGCCGTACTCCTTCCAGCGGCGGTCCACCAGGGCGGCCGTCGCCGGGTCCGACTCCACCATGTCCGGCCAGCCGCCGTCCCGGGTGTAGCCCTCCTCGGGAAGCTTCTTCGTGGCGTCGATGCCGGCCTTGCCGCCCCAGAACTGCTGGTACGAGGCGTGGTCCAGGTGGTCCACCGGCCCCTCGACGACCGTCAGGTCACGGGAGTAGTCGGTGTTCCCAAGCGCCCGCCAGGACACCTCGTGCAGATCGTGCACGTCGCAGTCCTTGTCCACCACGATGATCAGCTTGGTCAGCGACATCATGTGCGCGCCCCAGATGGCGTGCATGACCTTCTGCGCGTGCTTCGGGTACTTCTTGTCGATCGAGACGATGGCGCAGTTGTGGAAGCCGCCCGACTCGGGCAGGTGGTAGTCCACGATGTCCGGCACGATGATCTTGAGGAGCGGCAGGAAGAAACGCTCCGTCGCCCGCCCCAGCGGACCGTCCTCCGTCGGCGGCCGGCCCACCACGATCGACTGGAGCAGCGGACGCTTCCGCATCGTCACGCAGTCGATCTTCAGCGCCGGGAACGGCTCCTGCGGCGTGTAGAAACCGGTGTGGTCGCCGAAGGGACCCTCCGGCAGCATCTCGCCCGGCTCCAGCCAGCCCTCGATGACGACCTCGGCCTGCGCCGGCACCTGGAGCGGCACCGTCTTGCAGTCGACCATCTCGATCCGCTTGCCCTGCACGAACCCCGCGAACAGGTACTCGTCGATGTCACCGGGCAGCGGGGCCGTCGACGCGTACGTCACGGCGGGCGGGCAGCCGAAGGCGATCGCGACCGGCAGCCGCTCGCCCCGCTCCGCCGCCACCGCGTAGTGGTTCCGGCTGTCCTTGTGGATCTGCCAGTGCATGCCGATGGTGCGCTTGTCGTGGCGCTGCAGGCGGTAGAGCCCGAGGTTGCGGACCCCGGTCTCCGGGTGCTTGGTGTGGGTGAGCCCCAGGTTGAAGAAGGACCCGCCGTCCTTGGGCCAGGTGAAGAGCGCCGGGAGCTTGTCGAGGTCGACGTCGTCCCCGGTGAGGACGACCTCCTGGACGGGAGCGTCCTTCACCTTCTTCGGCGGCACGTGGACCATCGAGCCGAGCTTGCCGAACGCCTCGCGCACGCCGACGAAGCCCTGCGGGAGCTCGGGCTTGAGCAGCCCGCCGATCTTCTCGCTGATCTCGCCGTACGACTTCAGACCGAGGGCCTTGAGCAGCCGGCGGTCCGTGCCGAAGACGTTCATCGCGAGCGGCATGGCGGAGCCCTTGACGTTCTCGAAGAGGAGCGCCGGGCCTCCCGCCTTGTTCACCCGGTCGACGATCTCCCCGACCTCCAGGTACGGATCGACTTCGGCCTTGATGCGCTTGAGGTCGCCCTCGCGCTCCAGCGCCCTGAGCAGCGAGCGGAGATCGTCGTAAGCCATGGGGCCCAGTATCGGCCACCGGCTACGCTTGACCTGTCACCGGGGCCGACGAAACGAACCCCGCCACTGGATCCAGGGGGCTGTCCCACATGCTCAGGGCGCTGATGTTCATCCTGCCGCTGGCGTTGACGATCTACGCGTTCATCGACTGTCTCAACACCCCCGAGGACGAGGCGAAGCATCTGCCCAAGGTCGTCTGGGTCATCATCATCCTGCTCTTCTGGATCGTCGGCCCGGTCGTCTGGTTCGCCGCCGGCAAGATGCGCAAGACCCCCGCGGGCGGCCGCACTCCCTCCGAGTGGCACCGCAACCACCGCCAGGAGTGGGTCGCCCCCGACGACAACCCCGACTTCCTGAAGTCCCTCAAGGACGAGAACAAGAAGGACGAGGCCGTCCTCAAGGACTGGGAGGCGGACCTGCGCCGCCGCGAGGAGGAGCTGAGGAAGCGGGAGCAGGGCGGCGAGGCCAGGGACAGCGACGGCTGATGGAGCTCCGGCTCCTGGTCACCTTCGAGAAGGTCGCCACCGTCCTCTCCTTCACCCGGGCCGCGACCGAACTCCGGTACGCCCAGTCCAGCGTCACCGGCCAGATCCGGGCGCTGGAGTCCTCGCTCGGCGTGGAGCTCTTCGAACGGCTCGGCAGCCGCATCCGGCTCACCGAGGCCGGCGGGCGGCTCCTGCCGTACGCCCGCCGGATGATCGAGCTGTCGGAGGAGGCGCGGGCCGCGGTCGTGGAGACCGGGGAGGAGCCCGCCGGGACGATCGCGGTGGGCACGATGGAGTCGCTGACGTCCTACCGGCTGCCGCCGCTCCTGGAGCTGTTCCACCACCGCTATCCGAAGGTGCGGCTGTCGCTGCGCCCCACCCTCGGCGACGAGACCCGGCAGGCACTGCGCCAGGGGACGTACGACATCGGCTTCCTGATGGAGCCGGAGACCGAGCACGCGGGCCTGGAGGCGGAGGTCCTGGCGGAGGAGCCCCTGACTCTGGTGGCCTCCCCGCGTCATCCGCTGGCGGGGCGTACGGATCTGGCGTCGGTGGACCTCGCGGCGGGGCAGCTGGTGGGGACCGAGCCGGGCTGCCCGTACCGCGACCTGTTCGAGCGGGAGCTGCGGGAGTGGTCGCCGCCGTTCATGGAGTTCGGCACGCTGGAGGCGACCAAGCGGGGTGTGGCGGGCGGCCTGGGCATCGCCCTGGTGCCCCGGGTCACCGTCTCCGAGGAGCTGGCGTCCGGGGCACTGGTGGAGCTGGACTGGACTCCGCCGTTCAGGCTCTTCACGCAGATCGCGTGGCGACGGGGGAAGCGGCTTCCGGCGCATGTCCGGCTGTTCGTGGAGCAGGCGCGGCGGCTGGTGTCCGAGCAGCAAGGGTGACCTTCAGGCCGGCCAGGACGATCAGCGGGACGCCGAGCGCCTGGACGAGGCCGATGTGGTGCCCGTACACCGCCCAGTCGGCGAACATCGCGACGGCGGGATAGGTGAAGGCGAGCACGGCGATCTTCGCGGTGGGCAGCTTCTGGTAGGCGGCGTACATGAGGACGTACATCAGTCCGGTGTGGACGAAGCCGAGCCCGACGAGCCACCCCCACCCGGCGCCGATGCCGCCCGTGCCCGCCAGGTCCACGAAGGGCAGCAGCAGCGGAAGCCCGACGAGGACCTGCACCAGGGCGATCAGATGCGGCCGGACGCCGGTGATCCGCTTGGTGACGACCGTCGACAGCGCGTAGAGCACGGCGGCGGCGAGCGCGAGCCCGAGCCCCTTGAGCGAGGCGGTGTCGCCGGGCCGTACGCCGGAGACGAGCACGAGGCCGACGAAGGCCACCCCGAGCCAGCCGAACTTGGCGGCGGTGATCCGCTCCCGGAAGAGGACGGCGCCGAGGAGCACGAGGAAGAACGGCTGGGTGTGGTAGACGACGGTGGCGAAGGAGATCGAGGTCGCCTCGTACGCCTCGAAGAGGAACACCCAGTTGAAGACGATGAACACCCCGCCGAGCGCGGCGAGGCCGAGCTTCCCCGGGGTGAACCCGTGCCCGGTGAAGTACCCCCGGGCGAGGCTGTACGCCCCGAGCGCGACGGCCCCGAAGAGGCACCGGAAGAACACCACGTCGAAGGGGGCGGCCCCGGACTCGACGACGAAGATGCCGAGGGTGCCGGAGAGCACCATGGCGAGGGTCAGTTCGAGGGTTCCCCTGGTCTCGTTTCTCATGCCCCCGACGCTACGAACGGAGTCGGTGGGCGGTCCACGAGCCAGTGGGGCGTCCTGCTGATGGGGCCATCGGCCGGGCCGATGACGCATCGCCCCGTACGACAGCGGACGCCACGTCACTTCTCCGGTTCGCTGACGGCTTCCAGCAGTGCGGTGAGACTCTCGTTGCGCGGGGTGGGAATGCCCAGGCGGGCTCCCGCGCGCACCACCGCACCGTTGCGGGCGTCGTACTCCAGCTCACGCCCCGCCAGGCGGTCCCACAGCATGCTGCTCCCGGACTCGGGTGGCATCGCTCGCAGCGCGGCGATGACCCGGTCGGCCACGTCCTCGGGAAGGTGCGCGCCCGACGCGGCCGCGACCTGCCGCGCCTCCTCCACCAACGCGCGGCCCAGCTGAGCGATGCGCGGATTGGCGAAGACCGGCATGCGGCGCATCGTCAGGGCGGTGACGGCACCATTGGCCACGTTCTGGCACAGCTTCGCCCAGGCCGCAGTCACGAAATCATCCGTCGTCGCCACGGTGATCCCGCTGCCCTGGCAGAGAGCGGCGAAGTCCGCGCCGTCGTCGCCCTCGGGCACCACGATCCGCGGCCGGCCGAAGAGCCTGATGTGGCCCCGCCGCAGCGACTCCGCCGAGATCTCCACCACAGCGGGAAGGATGCCGGCGCCGCCCGTCAGCGGCGCGACGCGCTCGACGTGCTCGATGCCGTTCTGCAGCACGGCGACACGAGTGCCGGCACCGCAGAGCCGATCCAGCCACGGAGCCGCTCCGGCCGTCTGGTGGGCCTTGGTCGCCAGCACGACCCACTCGACCGGCGACACCAGCGCAGGGTCGAGAACCTCCCGTACGGATGCCTGCCGGGCCACCCCGTCGGGCCAGTCGATCCGCAGGCCGTCCAGCGGCGACCGTACGCACGCGGTCACCTCCAGCCGCCCCGTCGAGGCCAGGCCCGCGGCCACCACGCCGCCCACCGCTCCCACACCGACCACCGCAACACGCGTCATGATCGCCGAGCCTACTCACGTGGGTGTCCGCCGGGTAAGGGCGACGCTGCAGCCGTTCCACGCGTGATGCGGGCCACCCGCCGGGGAAGAGTCCCGGCATGGACAAGGATCAGGCACGGCGGTGGCTCGGCACCGCCCTCGAGGAGGCGCGGGGCGGGCGGGGCGAGGGCGGCGTGCCGATCGGGGCCGCCCTCTACGCGGCCGACGGGGCGCTGCTCGGGCGGGGGCGCAATCGGCGGGTGCAGGACGGGGACCCGTCGGCGCACGCGGAGACCGCCGCGTTCCGGGCGGCCGGCCGGCAGCGGTCGTACCGGGGGACGACCATGGTGACGACCCTCTCCCCCTGCTGGTACTGCTCCGGCCTCGTACGGCAGTTCGGGATCTCCCGGGTCGTCGTCGGAGAGGCGGAGACCTTCCACGGCGGGCACGACTGGCTGGCCGAGCACGGCGTCGAGGTCCTGGTGCTCGACGATCCCTCATGCATCGCGCTCATGCGGGAGTTCACCGCGGAGCATCCCGCCCTGTGGAACGAGGACATCGGCCATGAGTGAAGCCAGTCTCCCCACCGTCGATCTCGCCCGTGATCCCGCCCCGCAGCTCCCCGCCGTCGACCGCGCCCTGCGCGAGGCCGGGTTCCTGCTGGTCACCGGGCACGGGGTGGACCCCGGCCTGCGGGCGGCGATCCGGGACGTCTCCCGGCGGTTCTTCCACCTCCCGGCCGCCGTGAAGGAGCCGTACGCCGTGCGGGTCGGCGGCCGGGGATGGCTCGGGCCGGGCGCGGAGGCGAACGGGTACGCCGAGGGCACAGTCACCCCGCCCGACCTGAAGGAGTCGCTCTCCTTCGCGGCGGACGAGCCCACCGGCGATCCGGCCGTGGACGCCGAGTGGTTCCTGCCGAACACCTGGCCCGCCGAGGTGCCGGAGCTGAAGCCGCTCGTCCGGACGTACCTCAGGGAGATGCGGGCGCTCTCGGACCGCGTCCTCGATCTCCTCGGCGTCGCCCTGGGCGAGGAGCGGGACTTCTTCACCCGGCACACCGGCCACCCCACCTTCGGCTTCAACATCAACTGGTACCCGGGGCGGGAGCGGACGGGCGAGCCGGAGCCCGGCCAGTTCCGGATCGGGCCGCACACCGACTTCGGCACGGTGACCCTCCTCGACCGGCAGGCCGGCCGTGGCGGACTCCAGGTCCACACCGACGCCCACGGCTGGCAGGACGCGCCCTTCGATCCGGCCGCGTTCACGGTCAACATCGGCGACGTGATGGCCGGCTGGACCGGGGGCCGCTGGCGTTCCGGCCGGCACCGGGTGCTTCCGCCACCCGCCGACGTGCCCGCCGAGGAGCTGATGTCGCTCGTGTACTTCTACGAGTGCGACCCCGGGACCACCATCCACGGGATCGAGTCCCACGCCTACCTCCGGGCCCAGCTCGACGCGATCGCCACAGAGTGACAACACCTGCGCAACAGAGTCGGAAAGCCTGCCGCTTTCCCAACACGCCGTCGATATCCTTGAGTTGGCTGAGACAAGTGGCGTGACGGGGGTAACGACACGTGGACAGAGAGCTGTACGGCCGCGAGGCGGTCTTCCAGGATTCCGGACTCGCCGCGCGGCTCGTCGGACTGTCCCCGCACCGCTACGCCCGCACCGCGTACGAACACGGCGACGACCCGCCCGTCACCGTCTTCACCGGCGGCCGGGGCATGGGCAAGACCGCGCTGCTCAAGCAGATCCGCAACGCCTACAAGGAGGCCACCCCGCTCGCCCTGATCGACTGCACGCACATCGAACCGCCCGCCGACCACGGCCCCGGCTGGAACCCTCTCACCGGGGCGCTCGCCGAACTCGCCGTACAGCTGGCACCCCGGGTGCTCGCGGCGCGGCCCGTCCAGTTCCCGCGCCTCTCGCTCGGGCTGGTCGCCGTCGCGTCCATCAGCTGGTCGCAGGAGGACGACGAGCGGGCCCGGCGCGATCTCCAGCGCCTCGGACCGGTCCTCGCGACCGTCGACGCGGCCAAGGGCGCCGCCGCGAACTGGGTCACCAAGGTCCTCACCAAGCTCGCCGCCAACTTCGCCGAGGCCACCGCACCGATGGCCGGGCTGCTCGCCGAGGCGACCGTCGAGACCGTCCTCGAGGAGGTGTTCGGCCGCTTCCAGCAGAAGGCGGAGAGCTGGTACGGGAGTTACCGCAACGCCGGCGGCCGCGGCAAGGCCGGGCTCCAGCAGCTCGCGATGGACTTCGAGCAGGGCGGCCGGCGCCGCCGCGAGGCCGAGGACTTCCTCGTCGGCGCGCTCGTCGAGGACCTGGTCCGCGCCTTCACCGGCCTCGCCAACCGCGGCGCCCGCCGCGGCCGACCCGTCCTGCTGCTCGACAACGCCCACGAGCCGCTCGGCCGACGGCTGGTCGAACCGATTCTGCGGGCCCGCGCCGACGGGCGTCGCGACCGGGTCGTCGTCATCGCCGCCTCCCGGGTCCGCGACCACGACGGCATCCGGCACGCGGCCCGGCTGCGCCTGCCCGAGACCGCGCACCGCGCGCCCTGCCCCCGGGGCGCGGACGTCACCTCCGGCATCCTCGCCGTCGAGCTGCCCCCGCTGTCGCCCGCCCAGGCGCAGAGCGCCTTCGACCGCTTCGACCCGGCGGGCCGGACACCGGCCGAACTGGCCCGTGCCGTCCACCGGCTGACCGGCGGACGTCCGCTCGGAGTGGTTCTGCTCGGCCGGGCCGCGGGCGAGGTGCCCGCCGCCCGGAAACCCTCGCTGACCCCCGGTGCCCTGCTCGACCTCACGGTGGAGCTGCGCGAGGACAGCGCCCCGGTGCCGGTCGCCCCCACCCTCCTCGAAGAGCTCCTGCCGGGCCTGCGGCACGGCCCCTTCGCCGTGCTCGCCGCCGCCCACGACGAGGAGTCGGCCCGGCTGCTCGCCCGGACGCGGCTGCGCGGCGAGTCCCTCGAAGGCGACACCGCCCTGCGCGTCCGGGACCTGCTGCGCGCCGAGGACTGGCCGGAGGGCCCCGAGCACTTCGTCGCCGACCCGCTGCTGCGCGCCCTGCTCCTGCACCGGCTCCGCTTCGAGGACGGGGAGGAGTACGCGACCTGGCGGGCCGTCCACGAGACCCTGCACCGGCACTACGCCACCGGCCCCGTCCCGTACCTGCTGCACCAGGAGCTGGCGCTCGGGCGCACCGACGACGCCGTGACCCATCTGCGGGTCACCTTCCCCGACGCGGACGTCCTCGGCTGGCTCGGCAGGCTGCGGTTCATCGCCTCGGCGCCGTACCCGCGCGACAGGGGCCGCACCGGTCCCGACGCGCGGCGGGCGATCGCCCTCGGCCAGGAGTCCGGCGAGTCCCTGCCCACCGCGTACGACGACGACACCGTCGAACTCCATCTGAGCCTGCGACGGTTGCTGCACGCCGTATGGCTGCTCACCGATCCGCTCGCGCTGCCCGACGAGGACGTGACCGACAGGCTGACGCACGAGCTGCGCCAGCTCTCCGGCCGCCATCGGACGGGAAACAGTCCGCTCTGGGACGCGGCCACCCACTGGCCGAGGGACATCCGCGCCTGGCGGGGGCTCTCGCTCCCGCCCGGTGCGGAGAACGGAGTCTGAGGCCATGGTCAGCCCGCTGCGCTACCGGCTCTGGCACACCACCCGTCAGAAGATCCTCACGTCCGCGATCGCCCTCGCCGTCGTCGGCTCACTGGCCGGGTACGCGATCGACCGCGCCACCACCCCGCAGGACCGTTCCTGCGCCGCCGGGGTGGAGCGGCCCGCCGGCAGCGCCGAGTGCATAGGTGTCAACGGCGACGGCTTCGACTTCGGCGTCCCGGCGCTGACCGAGATCGCCGGGCGGATCCGCGACGAGAACCGCGCCCTGAAGGCCGACGAGTACGCGACGGTCGCCCTGCTGCTGCCGCTCACCTCGACGGACAGCGGCTTACGGGTGAAGGTGCTGCACGAGGTCGTCGGCGCCTACGCCCGCCAGTACCGGGCCAACCACGAGTCCAACAACGAGACTCCGAAGATCAGGCTCGTCCTCGCCAACACCGGCAAGGGGAACGCCCACTGGCGGACGACGGTCGACCGGCTGACGGCGATGAAGGACGGTCCCGACCGGCTGCGGGCGGTCAGCGGCGTCGCCACCTCCTCGACCGAGATACGGGAGGCGGTGACGGCCCTGACGGACGCGGGCGTCGCCGTCGTCGGCACCACGATCACCGCCGACGACATCGCCAACGGCCCCGGCGCCGGCAAGAACCGCTACCCCGGCCTGGCCCGCGTCTCCCCCACCAACGGCGACGAGGCCAAGGCGCTGGCCCACTTCGGGAAGGTCGAGGGGGCGAAGGCGCTGCTCGTCCAGGACACCCGGACCGGCGACCACTACACGGACACGCTGAAGGCGGCCTTCACGACCTCCCTCAAGGGCGCCCCGTACGAGCCGCAGCTCTTCACCTCGCCCGCGGACCCGACGGAGGAGGGCACCACGGCGAACACCTTCCGCCAGATCACGCATCTGATCTGCGACACGAGGGCGGAGACGGTCTTCTTCGCCGGCCGCCACACACAGCTGCGGCAGTTCATCAACGCCCTCGGCGCGCGGGGCTGCGCGGAGCGCCAGTTCACGATCCTGACCGGTGACGAGGGCTCGTACCTCGGCGGCGACAGCAAGCTCAACCGGGCCGCGCTGAAGGCGAAGCTGACCGTCCGCTACGCCTCGCTCGCGCACCCCGACGCCTGGAAGCCGGCACCCGGACGCCCGGTCCCGAGCACGGGCGGTTCGACCGCCGCGTACGACACGTTCCTCGCGGACGTCACGAAGGCCACGACGAAGCCGGTCCCGCTCGCGGACGGCCAGGCGATCGTGGCGTACGACGCGATGGCGACGGCGGTCCACGCGATCCGCCAGGCGACCCCGCGGGGCGCCCAGTACCCGGAGGCGGCGGACGTGGTCACCCAGTGGCCGCAGGTGAAGGGCTCGCTCCGGGTCGACGGCGCGAGCGGCTGGATCTGCCTGGACAACTTCGGCAACCCGTTCAACAAGGCGGTCCCGATCGTGGAGCTGGCCCAGGACGGCTCGCAGAGATTCGTCCAGATCGCCTGGCCGGAGGGCCGCCCCCCGGCCGGGAACTGCCTCCCGCCGAGGAGGGGCTAGGCCGGACGTCGACCGCCGGCGGATGTCGGAGGCGGGGGATCGCCGGAGGCGGGGGCCGCCGGGTACGGACCGGTACCCGGCGGCCGCCCCCGGGCTAGAAGCCGCCCGGGTAGTTGAAGTAGCGGTCGAACCTCGGGGTCCACAGCGACGGCCAGGGCTCGCCGACGCCGCCACAGGCACCGAGCACCACCTGGCTGCGCCGTCCGGTGTCGAGCAGACACTGGCCGGTGCCCACCTCGACCATCTCCCAGTGGTTGGAGCCGCGGTCCTGCCAGCGCAGGGTCAGGCAGTTGCCGCCCGTGGCCTGGATGACGCCGGTCCCCGGGGCCTTGCTCGCGTTCGGGGTGCCCAGGCACATGGCGCCGCCGTAGGTGCCGACGGCGAAGTTCTCCCCGCCCATCGGGTAGAAGACGAAGCGCTGGTGGTGCTGGCCCTTGCAGTCGTACCTCTGGATCACCGCGCCGACGCTGGTCGACTCCCCGCGGATGTCCAGGCACTGCCAGCTGTAGGACGCCCGGATCTCGTGGATGGCCGCGTTGTACGGCGTACTCGTGTAGCGCACGTTCGGGTTGTAGTCGGCGTGTGCCGCCGTCGGGATCAGCAGGGTGAAGAGCGCGACCAGCGAGGCCACGAATCCATGCCTGCCGAGCCGTCGGAACGTTCTTCGAGCCACGTTTTCCTCCTGGCTGGGGATTGCCTTGACGCCAAGGAAGCTAGCGAGATCAACTGACCCCCCGGTACCCGTCTTTTCAGGGGGGTTTGGGTGGGGTCAGGGCTGCAACGGGCGCAGCGGTTCATGCTTCTCGCCACCGGTCTGTACCGGGCGAGTCATCTGACGGCCGGCATCACCGCCCTCGTGCACGCCCCCGCCGCCGGGGGTGTCGTCCGGGCGCTCCTCGGGGTGGCCCTGGGCACCAGCCTGTTGCTGTACGGGAAGGGATACGCCCAGGGCGGGTTCGGCCCGCGTCTCGTCTGGACCGACGTGCTGCTGACGGGCTGTCTGCTGCCGCACGCGATGCTGTGGGCGAGCGGCGGGCACGTGCCGGAGCCGGGGTTCTGGCCACTGCTGCTGGGCGGGTCGGCCGCCGCGGCGGCGGCCGCCGGGCTGAGCGCACGCCAGGGGGCCTGCGCGGTGGCCCTGATCCTCGTCTCCCACCTGACCGCCCAGCTGCAGTCGGACACGGCACGGCCGTTGACCGGGCACCTCATGTCGGTGGTCTCCTCCGCCGTGATGGCCCGCGTCTTCTGGTGGTACCTGCACCGCCAGGGCACCCTGCTCGACGAGGCGCGCGAGCAGGCCGTACGGGCCGAGGCCGAACGGGCCCGGCAGGCCGAGCGGATGGCCCACCACCGAGCCCTGCACGACACGGTCCTGGCCACGCTGACCACGATCGCCTCCGGCCGCGTGGACGCCAACACGTCGGGGGTGCGGGAGCGGTGCGCCCGGGAGGCCGCCTATCTCCGCCGGCTGGTCCAGCGTTCGGACGAGGCGGAGACGGAGGCGGGGGCGGGGGCGGGCGACGAGAAGCGGGGTGCCGAGGTGCCGACGGGCGAGGCTCTGGAGGACGTGGTGGCCGCCGCGGAGTGCCTCGGCCTCACGGTCACCGCCCAGTACCACGAACTGCCCGCGCTTCCGGGGCCGGTGGCGGCCGCGCTGTCCGCCGCGGCGACGGAGGCGCTGAACAACGTACGGCACCACGCCGGGACCCAGGCCGCATACCTCACGGCGACCGGGCGGGGCAACGGCATCACGGTCACCGTCGTGGACCGCGGGCGGGGCTTCGACGTCGACGCGGCGCTGGTGGGCGGGCGCGGGACGGGGACGGGGACGGGGCTGCGGCGGTCGGTGCGCGCCCGGATGCGGGAGATAGGCGGCACGGCCGAGGTGGACAGCGCCCCGGACGAGGGCACCCGGGTGGAACTGCGATGGCCGGCGTGAACGACACGGAGAACCGGGCGGCCGGGGCGGCCGGGGCCGTCACCCGCGTGGCGGCGGTCGACGACGACCGGATGCTGCTCGACGGGCTGTGCTCCTGGCTGGACGCGGTGCCGCAGCTCCGCATGCTCGGTTGCGCGGCCACCGTGGACGAGCTGCTCGCCGGCCCCGGCCGGCACGCGGACGTGGTCCTGCTCGACCTGGTCCTGCGGGACGGCTCCGTGGCCGAGGAGAACGTCCGCAGGCTGCGGGCGGCGGGGCCGCGCGTCCTCGTCATCAGCACGGTCGCCGACCGGTCCCGCGTCGTCGTCGCGTTCTCCGCCGGGGCGGACGGCTATCTGACCAAGGACCACGCCCTGGACTCCCTCGTGACCGCGATCGGCGAGGTCGCCTCCGAAGGCCGCGTCCACTCCCCCGAGCTGGCCTTCGCGCTGGCGCACGACACGCGCCCCGAGCGCCCCCGGCTCGCCCCGCGCGAGCTGCAGGTCCTTCTCGACTACGCCTCCGGGCTGACGCTCAAGGCGACGGCCCGCCGGGCCCGGATCAGCCCGAACACCGCCAAGTACTACCTCGATCAGGTCAAGGAGAAGTACCAGCGCGCGGGCCGCCCCGCCCACACCAAGATCGACCTGGCGGTCCGGGTCCGGGAGGACGGCCTCGACGCCCTGCCGTGACCGGCGGGGGCCGAGCACGGTCACGCCGGGCCGGGTCACAGCCGGGCCGGGTCACGCCGGGCCGGGTCCCCCGCCGGGCCGGGTCACGCCGGGCCGGGTCACGCCGGGCCGGGTCACGCCGGGCCGCTCACGGCTCCCACTTGGGCCACGGCGCGTCGTCCCGTACGTACAGCTCGCGCAGGTGCTGCCAGCGGTCGGGCGACCAGTCCCGCCAGTCCGTGGGCCTGCCCTCCAGCGCGTCCGACAGCCGCTCGAAGTGGTCGTGCCACCCCGCCATGACGTCCAGCTTCTCTTCGTGCGTCGCCCGGAACTCGTTGGTGAAACGCAGAACGGTCGTCCCGCCGCCACCGGCCGGTTCCAGATGGAACCGGATCCGGCCGTGCGACGGGCCGACCGTGTACTCCGCCACGTACTCCGGGTCCCAGGCCGTCACCTGCCCGGAGACCTCCGTGTCACCGTTCAGCCAGCGCAGCGTCACCGCTCCGCCGAGCCTCGGCTCCAGCGGATCCGCCGCGCAGAGCCACTGCGGCAGCCCCTCAGGTGTCGCGACGGCCGCCCAGACCCGCACCACCGGATGGGGCAGGTCGATCACGTACCGCAGGTGATGCAGGTTGCCGTCATGGGTCTCGCACCTGCCCCGGGGTATCTCGCTCATACCTCAAGCGTCACGCCGGGGCGGGCGCCGTGCCAGCTCAGACGCCCGCGTACGAGTGCTTGCTGGTCACGAAGATGTTGACGCCGTAGTAGTTGAAGAGGAAGCAACCGAAGGCGATGAGCGCGATGTACGCGGCCTTGCGGCCCTTCCAGCCCGCCGTCGCCCGCGCGTGCAGGTACGCCGCGTAACCGACCCACGTGATGAACGACCAGACCTCCTTGGCGTCCCAGCCCCAGTAGCGGCCCCACGCGTCGCCGGCCCAGATCGCGCCGGCGATGATCGTGAAGGTCCACAGCGGGAAGATCGCCGCGTTCACCCGGTAGGAGAACTTGTCGAGCGAGGCCGCCGACGGCAGCCGCTCCAGGACGGAACGGGCGAAGGAACCCGGGTTGCCGCCGGTCGCGAGCTTGTTCTCGTACGAGTCGCGGAAGAGGTACAGCAGGGTGGCGACCGCGCCGAGGTAGAAGACCGCGCCGCAGAAGATCGCGGTGGAGACGTGGATCCACAGCCAGTACGAGTCGAGCGCGGGGACCAGCTGGTCGCTGGGGGTCTTCAGCCAGGTCGTGGCCAGACCCAGGTCGAGCAGGACCGTCGTGACCAGCGGCAGACCGATCCAGCGGACGTTCTTCCGGGCGACGAGGAAGCCGAGGTACGCGCCGACCGCCACGGTGGAGAACGTGGTGGAGAACTCGTACATGTTGCCCCAGGGCGCCCGCTGCACGGCGAGCGCCCGGGCGATCACGCCCGACGCCTCGACGAGGAACGCGAGCGCGGTCAGCGAGACGGCGATACGGCCGTACAGATCGCCCTTGACCGTGCCGCCGGCCGCGCCGGGGCCGTCGGGGACGTCGCGGGCGCCCGCGCCCGACCGGGTGACGACGGTGGGCTTGTCGAGTACGGCGGTGCCTCCGCCGGCCGTCCTGACCTGGACGGCGGGGGCGGAAGCGGTCGTCTTCGCCTGGGCGGTCAGCGCTGCGGCCGTACGGCCGACCTTGCTCCGGCTGCCCAGCACCCACTCGGCGATGTGCGCGAAGAAGGCCAGGGTGTAGACGGCCATCGACGAGTAGATGAGCATGTCGCTCATCCGCGCCAGGCTCTCGTTGGTCTCGGCGGCGAGACTCACGGCGGCGAGATTCACTTCTCAGCCCCTTCGGCTTCTGCTTCGGCTTCGGCAGGTTCTGCGGGTTCTGCGGGTTCCGCCGGTTCGGCGTCCGCCCGTTCGGCTTCCGGCGCGGTCGGCGCCTGTGCGTGGAGCGTGGCCGCGAGTCCGGCCAGTTCCTCGGGGAGCTTGGCGGACTCGCTCCGGCCAAGACCCGCCATCTCGACGACGGTGACGCCGTCCTTCCCCCGTACGGCCCGCACCCAGACCCGGCGGCGCTGGATGAAGAGCGAGCCGGTGAGGCCCGCGATCGCCGCGATCGCGCCCGCGAGGGCGAGGCCGTTGCCCGGCTGCTGGGAGACCTGGAAGCTCGCCCACTCCTTGATGTCCTTCTCGAAGGTGATCGAGCCGGCACCGTCGGGCAGGGTCATGGTCTCGCCGGGCAGCATCCGCTGCGCGACGCCGGTCCCGCCCGCGACCTTGAACTGCTTCATCTTGGAGGTGTCGAGCTGGTACACGTTCTGCGGCAGACCGGAGTCGACGCGCAGGTCGCCGTGGTAGCCGGTGAGCGCCATGACGGGGAAGTCGAGCGCGGGGAACTGCGAGAACATGCTCCCCTTGCCGGCGCCCGCGAAGGTCGGCACGAAGAAGGCCTGGAAGCCCAACTGCTCCTTCTTGCCGTTCTTGTCGCGGTAGCCGTCCATCACCTTGATCGCGCCGGTGGAGGTGATGTTGTTGTCGAACGGCAGCAGCGGGACCGCGCCGTGGAAGACGACCTTGCCGCGGCCGTCCTTGACGGTGACGACGGGCGCGTACCCGTGGGCGATCAGATAGACCTTGGAGCCGCCGACCTTCAGCGGCTCGTTGACCCGGATGACCGCCTTCTTGTCCTTGCCGCCCGCCTCGGCGTACGTGACGGCGGCCTCGAAGGTGCGCGGGGTGCCGCGCTGCGGGCCGCTCTTCTCGTACGTACCGGTGAAGCTGTCCAGCTGGAAGCCGAACGGGGCGAGGTCGTCGGTGCTGTAGAGGGAGCCCGACTTGAAGTCGTCGTACTGCGTGAGCGTGTTGGAGAAGCCGTCGCCCTCGACGATCAGCTTGCCGCCCTCGGACTTGAAGAGCTGTCCCCAGGCGAAGGCCACCAGCATCACGATCAGCGCGATGTGGAAGGCCAGGTTCCCCGCCTCGCGGAGGTAGCCCTTCTCGGCGGAGACGGCGTCCTTGACGGTGTGCGCGCGGAACCGTCGGCCCTTGAGCAGGGCGAGCGCGGCCGCGCGGACCTGCTCGGGCTCGGCCTCCGTACGCCAGGTCGTGTACGCGGGCAGCCGGGTCAGACGGCCGGGGGCGGCGGGCGGCAGGCCGCGGAGCTGGCCGACGAACTGCCAGCTGCGGGGCACGATGCAGCCGATGAGGGAGACGAACAGCAGTATGTAGATCGCGGAGAACCACACCGAGCTGTAGACGTCGAAGAGCTGGAGCTTCTCGTAGATCGGCGTGAGCGTGGGGTGGGCCTTCTGGAAGGTCTGCACCTTCAGCTCGTCCGCGCTGGTCTGCGGGATGAGCGAGCCGGGGATCGCCCCGAGGGAGAGCAGGAAGAGCAGGATCAGCGCCACCCGCATGGAGGTGAGCTGGCGCCAGAACCAGCGGATCCAGCCGACGACCCCGAGGGTGGGGCCGCCGATGGCGCTCTCCTCGCGGGGCGCGGTGGAGAGCTGCGAGCCCGCGGCGCCGAGATCCGCGCGCTCCTCGGCCTCGCTCGCGTTCGTCTCGCTCGCGTTCGTCTCGCTCGCGTTCGTGTCGCTCGGGCTGGTGTGGGTCATGGGTCAGATCCCCGGGGTGAAGCCGGCAGTCCAGACCTGCATCTCGGACACGATGCGATCCCAGGCTCCGGTGACGAGCAGCAGGCCGGTTGCGATCAGCATGATGCCGCCGATGCGCATGACCCAGACATAATGCCGCTTCACCCAGCCGAAGGCGCCGAGCGCCCGTCGGAAGGCGATCGCGGTGAGGATGAAGGGCAGGCCGAGGCCCAGACAGTAGGCGACGGTGAGTACGGCGCCGCGGCCGGCGCTGGCCTCGTTGGAGGCGAGCGCGAGGACGGCGGCGAGGGTCGGGCCGATGCAGGGAACCCAGCCGAGGCCGAACAGCACGCCCAGCATGGGGGCGCCGAGCAGTCCGGTCACGGGCCGCTTGTGGAAGCGGAACTCGCGTCGGGTGAGCCAGGGCATCGCACCCATGAAGAAGGCGCCGAGCACGATCGTCAGGGCTCCGAGCACCTTGGAGATGATCTCGCGGTGGCTCTGCAGGGCGCTGCCGAAGCCGCCGAAGAGGGCGCCTCCCGAGACGAACACGGCGGTGAAGCCGAGGACGAAGAGCGCGGCCCCGCCCGCCATCCGGCCGCGCTTGGCCTCGGCCAGGTCGGTGCCGGTGACGCCGGTCACGTAACTCAGGTAGCCGGGGACGAGCGGCAGGACGCACGGGGAGAAGAAGGAGACCAGGCCGCCGAGGACGGCGATGGGCAGGGCAAGGAGGAGCGCCCCGCTGAGGACCGTCTCGTTCACCGGATCACTTCTCCGCGAGAAGCGGCTCGATCATCGAGCGGAGCTTCTTCTCGTCGAGGGCCATGAGGGAGCGGGCGGCGATCTTCCCCTCCTTGTCGAGGACGACGGTGGAGGGAATGGCCTGCGGGTTGAGCGTGCCCTTGGGGAAGCCGTTGAGGATCAGCTTGCCGTGCGGGTCGTAGAGGCTCGGGTACGGGACCTCGTAGTCCTCTTCGAAGGCGAGCGCGGGCTGCTTGTTGAAGTCGCGGGTGTTGATCCCGACGAACTCCGCACCCTTGGCCTTGAGGTCGTTCGCGACCTTGGTGAAGTTCGGGGCCTCGGCGCGGCAGGGCGGGCACCAGGAGCCCCAGACGTTCAACACGACGACCTTGCCCTTGAGGTCGGCGAGGTCGAGCTTCCCGCCCTCCAGCGTCTCGCCCGCGATCGCGTTGGGCGCCTCGCGCTCGCCCTTGGCGACGGTGGAGATACCGCCCGTGTTGGTCACGAAGTTGGTTCCGCCGCCGCCCGACTTGCCGTTGGAGTCCGAGCTGCAGGCCGACAGAGCGAGGGCCGCCGACAGGGTTCCGACGGCGAGCAGGGTGCGTCGAGGGGCGCGGCTAAGGCTCATGTGAAAAGTTTCGCATGGGCGTTTGGGGGATCTTGGGCGCCCCCCTGGCTGCCCGTAAAGCCCCTTGTCAAGGGGGCTTAAGGGACGTACGAGGGCCAAGCGCCCCCGATCGCTACGCGGTGGCCTTGAGGAAGGTGTTCCATCCGCCGGCCGGGGACTGTCCGACCTCGAGCGTACGGAGCTTGGCGAGGATCGCCGGGTCCTGCACGTCCAGCCAGTCCACGAACTGGCGGAACGAGACCAGCCGGACGTCCTTCTTGCCCGCCATGGCCTTGAGGGACTCCTCGACGGCGTCCATGTAGATGCCGCCGTTCCACTGCTCGAAGTGGTTGCCTATGAAGAACGGTGCCCGGTTGGACTCGTACGCGCGCTCGAACCCGTTGAGGTACGCCTTGGTGGCCTGCTTGCGCCAGCCCGGGTAGCGCGAGGGCACGCCCTTGGTGGTGTTCTTCGACTGGTTGGCGAGGATGTTGTAGTCCATCGAGAGGACCTCGAAGGAGTGGCCGGGGAACGGCACGGCCTGCAGCGGGAGGTCCCAGATGCCCTGGCGCTTGACGGGCCACATCTGCCGGCCGCCGGGCGAGCTGGCGTCGTAGCGCCAGCCCAGGCGCTTCGCGGTGGGCAGCAGGTTGTCCTGGCCGAGGAGGCAGGGGGTGCGGCCGCCGATCAGCTCCTTGCGGTAGTCGAAGGGCAGCGGGTCGAGGTCGGTCCAGCCGCTGTTGGTCTTCCACTCGGTGACGAACTTCACGGCCTGGTCGACCTCGCTCTGCCACTGGGCCGGGGTCCAGTTGCCGACCGAGCCGGAGCCGGCGCAGAAGTGGCCGTTGAAGTGGGTGCCGATCTCGTGTCCGTCGAGCCAGGCCTGGCGGACGTTCTTGAGCGTGTCCTTGATGTGGTCGTCGGTGAGGTAGCCGATGTCGGAGGCTCCGACGCGGTTGTTCGGCGGGCGGTAGAGGCTCTTCTTCGACTCCGGCAGGAGGTAGATCCCGGAGAGGAAGAAGGTCATCGCGGCGTCGTGGTTCCTGGCGAGTTCGAGGAAGCGCGGGAAGAGGCCGTTGCCGACCTCGCCGGCACCGTCCCAGGAGAAGATCACGAACTGCGGCGGGGTCTGGCCCGGTTCGAGCGGGACGGGGGCGTCGGGCTGGTTCGGCTGCTTCCCGGTGTCGGACGTGGAACCGTCGCCTATGAGCCGGGCCTCTTCCTTGGTGGGCGTCGGGTTGCCCGGGGTTCCCGAGGCGTCACCACCCTTACCGGCGCCCGAATTGCCAGATTTGCCGGACCCGTTGTCGCTGCATCCCGCGATCCCGATCGCGGCGGCGGCACCAACACCCGCCCCGAGAAGTCCCCTTCGAGTGATCCCGCGCATGACGTCCCCATTCGCGTGTACGTACGACCGGCCGGTCATCCAAACCGACAATGAGTGAGATGCCGGGAGGAACGGGGAGGTTCCGGGAATTAGCACAAAAATTTCAGGGCGACCAGATGACTGCACGTCATCCGATCGCCCTGAGGGTGTACCCATGAAGCACCCACCCGAACGCGGGCCGCCCCCGAAGGAGCGCGGGGAACTGCGCGAAGAGCCCCGAAGGGGCGCGGGGAACTGCGCTGAAGGGCCCCGAAGAGGCGCGGGAAACTGCGCGACCAGCCCCCACCGGCCCGCAGCAGACCACCCCGCAGCCCGGTTACCGCTCTCCCCGCGGAGCGCTCACGCGCCGAACGCCTTCGATTTCCCCTTCACCGGCTTCGCGCCCGCGAGCAGATGCGCGGGCACCAGGTCCCGCGCCGGCTCGCTGTACCCGACCGAGACGATCTTGTCGCCCTGGTACGTGAACGAGGTCAGGGAGGCCAGCGTGCACTGCCGCCGCCGCGGGTCGTGCCACAGTCGCCGCTTCTCCACGAAGCTCCGCACGATCCAGATCGGCAGCTGATGGCTGACACAGACCGCCTCGTGCCCCCGCGCCGCGTCCTTCGCCGCGTCCAGCGCGCCCATCATCCGTACGACCTGCTCGACGTACGGCTCGCCCCAGGACGGCTTGAACGGGTTGGTGAGGTGCTTCCAGTTGCCCGGCTTGCGCAGCGCGCCGTCGCCGACACCGAAGGTCTTGCCCTCGAAGACGTTGCCCGCCTCGATGAGCCGCTCGTCCGTGGCCAGGTCAAGGCCGTGGCCCTTGGCGACGGGCTGCGCCGTCTCCTGCGCACGCTCCAACGGGGACGCCACGACGTACGTGACGTCCCGGTCGGCCAGGTGCTCGGCGACCCGGTCGGCCATCTGCCGGCCCAGCTCGGAGAGGTGGTAGCCGGAGCGGCGGCCGTAGAGGACTCCGTCGGGGTTGTGCACCTCACCGTGGCGGACCAGGTGGACGACCGTGATGTCGGAGGCGCTCATGCGGTGGCCTCCGCGGCGGCGCGCGCGGCGGCGGGCAGCGCGGCGGCGATCCGCTCGATCGCACGCTCGTCGTGGGCCGTGGAGACGAACCACGACTCGAAGGCGGACGGCGGCAGGTAGACGCCGTCGGCGAGCATCGAGTGGAAGAACGCGTTGAAGCGGAACGCCTCCTGCGTCTTCGCGTCGTCGTAGTTCCGCACCTCGTCGGCCGTGAAGAAGACGGAGAACATGTTGGAGGCGGTCTGCAGCCGGTGCGCCACACCCTCCTTGGTGAGCGCGCCGGTGACGAGCTCCTGGATCTCCTTCGAGACGGCGTCGACCCGGGCGTACGCGGCGGCGTCGAGCAGGCGCAGCTGCGCGAGGCCCGCGGCGGTCGCGATCGGGTTACCGGAGAGGGTGCCCGCCTGGTACACCGGGCCGGCCGGCGCGAGGTGCCCCATGACGTCGGCGCGGCCGCCGAAGGCCGCGGCGGGGAAGCCGCCGCCCATGACCTTGCCGAACGTCATCAGGTCGGGCTTCACCCCGTCGACGCCGTACCAGCCGGCGCGGGAGGTCCGGAAGCCGGTCATGACCTCGTCGGAGATGTACAGGGCGCCGTTCTCGGAGCAGAGCTGCTTGAGGCCGGCGTTGAAGCCGTCCAGCGGCGGGACGACGCCCATGTTGCCGGGCGACGCCTCGGTGATCACGCAGGCGATCTCACCGGGGTGCGCGGCGAACGCGGCCCGGACCGCCTCCAGGTCGTTGTACGGCAGGACGATGGTGTCCCCCGCCTGCGCGCCGGTCACGCCGGGCGTGTCGGGCAGGCCGAAGGTGGCCACACCGGAGCCGGCGGCGGCCAGCAACGCGTCCACGTGCCCGTGGTAGCAGCCGGCGAACTTCACGACCTTCGCCCGGCCGGTGAAGCCCCGGGCGAGCCGGATCGCGGACATCGTGGCTTCCGTACCGGAGGAAACCAGCCGAACCTGCTCGACGGGCTCGATCCGGGCGACGATCTCCTCGGCGAGGGCGACCTCACCCTCCCCGGGCGTGCCGAAAGAGGTGCCGTGGGCGACGGCGGCCTGCACCGCCGCGATGACCTCGGGGTGGGCATGGCCGAGAATCATCGGCCCCCACGAGCAGACGAGGTCGACGTACTCCCGGCCGTCCGCGTCGGTGAGGTACGGGCCGGTACCGGACACCATGAACCGGGGCGTTCCGCCCACGGCCCGGAAGGCGCGCACCGGTGAGTTCACGCCGCCTGGCGTCACGAGGGACGCGCGGTCGAAAAGCGTCTGTGAGACTGGGGCTTCGTATGAATACGGCACTGTGGTCCTGACCTGCGAGTACGGCTGCGAGTACTACGGTACGGGCGTGAGCACCCCGCGCATCACGCCGGGGCGTCGATCCCCGGCGTCTGCGAAACTGGGGCGTCATAGGGATGGCTCACGGAATCCATGGTGTCAGAGGGCCGGACGTTCTTGCGGACAGGTGTTTCACCGCGAGAGCGTGGGGGAGGTCACTGTCACGATGATCGGGTTGCGCGGCGGGGGTCGTGTTGCCTAAAAAGCAGTCGGGTGGAGATATGCATCGCGGTGGCGGACTGGGCGAGGGGACCGACGACCTGGGTCCCGAGCCTGCCCGGCGGGGGAGGCACCGGCGACGGCGTACGGAAGAGCCCACGCAATCAACAGGACCCACGGGGTCCTCGGATCCCACGACGGGGGGCGGCGGCCGGTTGGGGGTGACCTACAAGTACTTCGGCGCGCCGGACGGCGCGACGGCGGCACGCGTCCCGATCTCGATGCGCCCGGAGGAGCTGGGCGGCGACGAGCTCGGCATGGGCGGCATGTTCAGCAAGATCAAGCCCGAGACGATAGCCGCGATGGTCCTCACGGGCATCCAGGGCATGCCCCTGCACAAGGTGCCCCCGCTGGAACTGGTGGTCCTCCACCCCGACTACGCCGTGGTGAAGCTGCCCATGACCGTGGTCGACCCGCTGCGCGGCATCGGCGAGGAGTCCGTCGGCGCGGCGGCCTTCATCTGGTCCACGGTCCCGGACCGCGGCGGCCCGCGCGACGCGTTCAACGTCTACCAGCTGCTCCACGAGTGGCAGGACTTCTCGCACCGTCTGCACGAGGCGGGACACCAGCCGTACTGCCTGGTCTGGCCGTAGGGGTCAGCCCTCCCGCTCGCGGGCCTCGGCGGCCTTCGCCCGCTCCGCGGCCAGCTCACGGGCGGAGGCGAGCCGGTACGGGACGTCGATGACGACGACGTTCTTCATGAACAGCAGCCGCGTCTTGAGCCGCAGCGCGCTCTGGTTGTGCAGCGGCTGCTCCCACCAGTGCCCCACCACGTACTCGGGGATGACGACCGACACCACCGAGTCCTCGGTCCGCTCGGGCGCGTCCCTGATGTGCCGCAGGACCGGCTGGACGACGGAGCGGTACGGAGAGCTGAGCACCCGCAGGGGTACGTCGATGCCGTGGGCCTCCCAGGTGGCCCGCAGCACCTCCGCCTCCGCCGGGTCCTCGGCGACGGTGACGGCGGTCAGCGAGGCGGGGCGCAGCGTCCGCGCGTACGACAGGGCCCGCAGGCTCGGCGCGTTGACCGAGGCCACGAGGACCATGACGTGGTTCTCGGTGAGCGTGCGGGGGCGGGCGCCCGGTTCGACGGCGACCTCGGCGGCCACGGTCTCGTAGTGGCGGCGCACGCCCTTCATGCCGGCGAACAGGACGGGCATGGCGATGACGACGATCCAGGCGCCGTGCGTGAACTTGGTGATCAGGACGATGACGAGGACCACGGCCGTCAGGCAGGCACCGAAGGCGTTGATGGCCATACGGCGCAGGATGGAGCCGCGCTCGCCGGAGCCCGCCGGGGTGGCGAGTTCTCGCCGCCAGTGCTTGACCATGCCGGCCTGGGACAGGGTGAAGGAGACGAAGACACCCAGGATGTAGAGCTGGATGAGGCGGGTGAGGTTGGCGTCGAAGGCGACGATCAGAGCGATGGCGGCCAGGGAGAGCAGGACGATGCCGTTGGAGTAGACGAGCCGGTCGCCGCGGTGGAAGAGCTGGCGGGGCGCGTAGCGGTCGCGGCCGAGGACGGACGCGAGCATGGGAAAGCCGTTGAAGGCGGTGTTGGCGGCCATGATCAGGACGGCCGCTGTGACGGCCTGGAGCAGGTAGAAGAGGAAGTGCCAGCTGCCGAAGGTGGCACGGCCGATCTGGGCGAGCGCGGTCGGCATGGCGGTGCCGGGGGCGAGCCCGAGTTCGGTCGGGTCCTCGGCGACGTGCACCTCGTAGACCATGGCCAGGGTGGTGATCCCGAAGAACATGGTCACCGCGAGGGCGCCCATGATCGCGAGGGTCGTGGCGGCGTTGCGGCTCTTGGGCTTCTCGAAGGCGGGCACGCCGTTGCTGATGGCCTCGACACCGGTCAGCGCCGTGCAGCCGGAGGCGAAGGCGCGCATGGTGAGCAGGACGAGCGCGAGGCCCGTGTAGGTCGAGACGGCGTGGATGGGCAGGTCGGCCGACTCGGCGCGGATCGTCGACCCGGTCGCCATCCGGACGGCCGCGACGGCGAACATCAGGTAGATGGTGGCGATGAAGGCGTACGTCGGGATGGCGAACCAGCGCCCCGACTCACGGACCCCGCGCAGATTGAGCCAGGCCAGGACGACCACGCACGTGACCGAGAGGCCCACCGCGTACGGGTCGAGCGCGGGGGCGGCCGAGGTGAGCGCCGCGACGCCCGAGACGACCGAGACGGCGACGGTCATCACGTAGTCGATGAGCAGCGCGCTGGCGGCGGTGAGCGCGGCGGTCTGGCCCAGGTTCTCGGCGGAGACGACGTAGGCCCCGCCACCGCCCGGATAGGCGTGGCAGGTCTGCCGGTAGGAGGCGACGACGACCACCAGCAGGATGACGATCGCGATCGCCGCGTACCAGGCCAGATGGAGCACGGCGAGGCCGCCGAGCGCGAGGATGAGCAGGATCTCCTCGGTGGCGTACGCGACGGAGGAGAGCGGGTCGCTGCAGAAGATCGGCAGCGCGAGCCGCTTGGGCAGCAGGGTCTCGCCGAGCCGGCCGCTGTCCAAAGGCCGCCCCACCAGCAGGCGTTTCGCCGCACTTCCAGCTCTCATAAGTGCTGAAGTTAGGACAAATGCCCATGTAGTGCGCGGAAGCCGCGCGGGAAGGACGGACACCGTGAGCAGAGTGCGCATCGCCGGCGAACCCATGCAGATCGGCGAGGTCGCCGCCCGGACGGAGCTGTCCCTGCGGACCATCCGCCAGTACGAGGACAGCGGTCTCGTCATCCCCTCCGCCTCGTCCCAGGGCGGCTTCCCGCTCTACACGGACGCCGACGTCGACCGGCTGATGGTGATCCGCCGGATGAAACCGCTGGGCTTCACGATCGACGAGACCCGCGACCTCCTCTCGGCCGTGGACCGCCTCGCCGACCCCCGGCTCTCCCCCGCCGAACGGCCCGCCCTGGCCGCCCGCGTACGCCGCTACGAGCAGGCGGCCGCCGCGCGCGTCGCGGAGCTCCGCTCCCAGCTGTCGCGCGTGGAGGAGTTCGCGGCCTCCCTGCGCGCGAAGCTGGGCGAAGCGTCGGGGGTGGCGTGAGCGGTGGGAGTGGCGGGGGTGGCATGAGCGGTGGGAGCGTCGGGAGTGGCGGGGGCGTCGGGCTCTAGGAGGCCGTACGGCAGGCCCTAGGGTCTTTCGTTTGGATCAGGCCGGATCAGTGAGCGGGGTCTGGTGCCGTGGATCGCAAGGCGGAGGAGGGAGGCATGGCGGAGCCATGCCGACCGACGACAACGCGGCGAGGCGCGGCACCAGGGCGCGCGAGCCCGGCAAGATCCAAACGAGAGGCCCTAGCGCAGAAGGGCCTGCGCGATGCCCTCGAAGAAGCGGGCGTAGGCCGCCGGGCTCGGCGGAGTCTCCGGATTCCACGGCGCCACGCGCGCGTGGCCCACGGGCGGGAACGCCTCGGGGCCCACGGCGTTGGCGCGGCTGTCGAAGAGCACGAGGTCCGGGCGGAGTGCCGCGGCGTGCTCCCAGTCGGCCGTGAGCCAGTTGGCGCCGGGTCCGGGTCCGGGATCGACCACCTGCACGCCCAGCTCCCGGAGGCGGGCGAGCTCGGGCCAGGCCTGCGGCCGGGCCAGGTGGACCTGGTCGGGGCCGGCGCCGGAGAGCGCGAGCACGGTGACGTCCGCCCGGGAGGCGGCGTCGCGGAGTGCCGCCTCGGCGGGGGCCACGGGGCCGGCGGGGGCCACGTCCGCAGGCGCGCCGAGGGAAGCCGCGCCTGCCGAAGCCGCGCCGTCGGGAGCCCCGCCGAGGGAAGCCGCGCCTGCCGAAGCCACGCCGAGGGGAGCGGCGCCGAGGGCCGCCGCCAGCTCGCGGAAGCGCCCGATGATCGCCGCAAGCGACAGCTCGTTGCCCACGGAGAGCGCGGCCAGCGGCACCCCGAGCCGTTCGGCGACACCCTCGTCCAGCGCGTACGCGCTCTTCCCGTCGTACGTGACGTCGACGATCAGCTCGGGGCCGAGGCTCCGCAGCCGCGCCTCGTCCAGGGTCCGCCCCGGCCCCAGGTACGGCACCCCGGCCGCCTCCAGCTCCCCCGCCTTGACCGGATCGAGGCCCTCGCCGTCATGGCCCGATCCGTACACCGCGACGGGCGTCACCCCCAGATCGAGCAGGGCCGCCCCCGCACGTACATAGGCCACCACCCTCTCCGGCCCGCGCACGGCACCCAGCGCCGTGCCCCTGTCGTCGGTGAACCCCCACACCTTCATGTCCGACATGCGGCTGCTCCCTCCCCGGCCGAAACCTGCCTGCCCCGCCACACTGAAGCGGTTCACCGAGCCGCACAAGAGGGCCTCCGGGCGGGACTTTGGTCCCGGTCCCCCCTGCCGAAAGACCCCCACGGTGGTGTTAACTGAACAGGTCGGGAGGAAGCAGTAGGAATCGTCAGCGCCGTGCGCACGCGCCCCCTGCCGGGGCACGCCCCCGTACCGGCCCTCGCTCCCCGGAGTCAGCCATGTCGTCCTTGCCCGGCCAGTTCTCGGACCCCCGTGTGATCACCCTCGTCGGACTCCTCGCCGTCTCCACCGCGGTCTGGGTGGCGCTGAGCCTGCGCTCCCGTGCGCGCCGCGCGCGGGCCGAAGCCCCGCTGGAGCGGGTCTGGCACCCCCAGGAGACCGTGCAGCTCACCCACGCCGAGGAGCAGGCCTTCGGGCAGGTCGTCTCGCGCCTGTCGGTGGGCTCCGCAGGCCGCCTGCGATAGACGCGGAGGCCTCAGGCCGCCGCCCGGTCGCGCGGGTTCCGGCCGGTCGCCGCGAGGAGCCGCTCAAAGGCGGAGGCGTTCTCCGGAACCGCCACGGCCGCGGCGAAGACGTCCATCTTCCGGGCCGTCGGAGCCAGCTCCTCCACCGTTCCCGTCAGGCTCTCCACGACGGCCGGGTCCGGCTCGAAGCTCTGCCCGGTGGCCTGGGCGAGGTCCCAGAGGTGGACGGTCAGATCGAGCAGGGCCATCGAACCGACGGTCCTAGCCGGCAGCCCCATCGCCCCCGAGGTCCCCTCCTCCGCGCCGGGCGCGGCCCAGGCCTCGACGAGCTTCGCGGTCTCGGACTCGAAGCGGGCGCGCCAGTCGGCGTCGCTCAGGCGGTCCGGGGTCGTGGAGAAGTCGGCGGGCTGCTTGGCGGCCAGCGCCTGGAAGTTCACGACGACGTGGAAGAGGTGGTTGAGCAGGGCCCGTACGTCGTATGCGGAACACGGCGTGGGCGCGCTGAGGCTGTCGTCGGCGACACCGCGCACCACGGGGGCGGCGTGGGCGGCGGCGGTACCGAGCAGCTCGCTGAGAGGTTGCGTACGGTTCGTCATGCAGTGACGCTAAGTGATCCTTCCCGTCGGAGTCTTGAAGAAACACGACAGCGGAGGGCGGCCCTAGGCTGACTGGTATGACGTCCTCCGGCGGCCCGCGCCGTGACACCCGCGGAATCGTCGACGCGGCCGAGCTCCTCACCCGCGTCCGCTTCCGCCGCCACGAGCCGGCGCCGGAGCTGCGCCCGTACCTGGAGCACTACTGGTTCATCGACTGGGACCTGACCGAGCCGTACGCGAGCCATGTCGTCCCGCATCCGTCCGTCAACGTCGTCTTCCAGCGCTACGACGACGGGGACGGGGACAGGGGCGGGATCGAGGGCGGGGGCGCGGGCGGGGATGCGGGCGGGGATGCGAGCGACGGCGGCGCGTCGTTCGCCGAGGTCGCCGGGATCGGGCTCGGACTCTTCACGAAGAAGCTCACAGGTGTCGGCCGGGTCTGCGGTGTGCAGTTCCGGCCGGGCGGCTTCCGGCCGTTCGCCCCCGCGTGGCCGGTGTCGGAGTGGACGGGCCGTCGCGTCCCGCTCGGCGAGGTGTTCGCGGAAGCCGGCGCCGCCGCCGTGGCGGCCGTCCTCGCCCCGGAGGCCGAGCACGCGCGCGTGGCGGCGCTCGACGCCTTCCTGCTCGCCCGGGGCCCCGCGCCCGATCCGCAGGCCTCGCACGCCATGGCACTGGTGGATCGGGTGCGTACGGACCGGACGATCCGCCGTGCGTCCGAACTGGCCGGTGTGGCAGGGATGTCGAGCCGGTCGCTCCAGCGGCTCTTCGCCAACTACGTGGGCGTCGGGCCGAAATGGGTCATCCTGCGGTACCGCATCCACGAGGCCCTGGAGCGCGCCGAGGCGACGGAGGGCGGGATCTCCCCCGACTGGGCCGCCCTGGCGGCCGAGCTCGGGTACAGCGACCAGGCCCATCTCGTACGGGACTTCACGGCGACGGTCGGGGTGCCGCCCACGGCGTACGCCCGCCAGGTGTCGGACCCCTGACCTACAGTGCGGGCATGGAAGCCGACGCCCCGCTCCCCTCGTCCGCCTCGCCCTCCCCTGCCGCCTCGCCCGTACGTCTCGAACCCTGGTCCGAGGGCGACTTCGAGCTGCTGACCGCCATGAACGCGCCCGAGCTGATGGAGCATCTCGGCGGCCCGGAGACCGACGAGGCACTCGCCAAACGGCATCGGCGCTATGTGGACCTGAGCACCGCGCGGACGAGTGCGGGCCGGATGTTCCGGATCGTGCTGCTCCCCGAGGAGATCGCGGTCGGCGGTATCGGGTTCTGGGAGCAGGCGGAGGACGGGGAGCCGGTCTACGAGACGGGCTGGACGGTTCTCCCGGGGCACCAGGGCCGGGGCGTCGCGACGGCGGCCACGCGCCTGGTCGCCGAGCTGGCGCGCGCCGAGCACACGCACCGCTTCCTGCACGCCTTCCCCTCGACGGAGAACGGACCGTCGAACGCGGTCTGCCGCAAGGCGGGCTTCGAGCTGCTCGGCGCGCGTGACCTGGAGTACCCGCCCGGCCGCCCGATGCGCTGCAACGACTGGCGCCTGGACCTGGAGGCGCTCCAGGGCCCGTACAGGCCCTAGCTCTCCGGGCCGTCCGTGTTCAGAGCCTTGGTGAAGTGGAAGGCGACGATGTCGAGGCGCTCGCGCAGGTAGAAGCGGTGGGCTCCGGTGCGGTGGGTGCCGGAGTCGAGGTTGAGCTCGTGGCAGCCGGCCTCGCGCGCGTGCTGCTCCAGGTGGGCCAGGAGCGCGTGGCCGACGCCGGTGGAGCGCGCGTCGGCGGCGGTGACCAGGTCGTCGACGTAGAGCTTGCGGATCGAGCTGGTGTTGTCGATGATCCGCCAGCCGGCGGCGCCCACGCAGACACCGTCCTCGGAGTAGGCGGCGCTGAAGCGCAGCCCCTGCGGGTGGCCGTTGCGGTGGACGTCGTGGAAGAGCTCCGGCGTGAGGTGCGGGCGGAGTTCGCGCAGGACGGGGAGCAGGTCGGTCTCCAGGCGCGGGTCGCCCGGCTCAAGGTCGATGATCTTCATGCCGGGACCGTATCCCAGGAGCCGGCGGCCCCTGCCGGGGCGGGTGTCCGGGGTTTATCAGGGTTGACGGGCCGGGCGCACTCGCGGATATTTATCTGCGTGACACAGATTCTTCTCTGCGCAAGCGATCGCACAGTCGCCGCGGGGAAGCCCGACGAAAGGACCTCTGCCATGACCGTTCTCGTCACCGGAAGCCGCGGCCGCGTGGGCTCGGCCCTGCTGGACCTCCTCCACGGCGCCGGCATCAAGGCCAGGGCCGCCTCCAAGAACCCCGCGGACCTCTCACCACCCGACGGAGTCGAGACCGTCCGCTGCGACCTCTCCGATCCGGCGGACTTCGAGGCCGCGCTCGACGGTGTCGACTCCGTCTTCCTGTACGCCGAGCCCTCGCACGTCGACGCCTTCGTCGCCCGGGCCCGGACGGCCGGCGTCCAGCACATCGCCCTGCTCTCCTCCAGCTCCGTCCTCGCCCCCGACGCCGCAAAGAACGCGATCGCCGCCTCGCACCTGGCCGTCGAGCGCGCCCTGGCGGCCGCGGCCGCCGACGGCGCCTTCGAGGCGACCCACCTCCAGCCGGGCGCGTTCGCGACGAACGCCCTGCAGTGGTCGTGGGCGATCAGGTCCGGGCACGCGGTGGAGCTCCCGTACCCCGGGTCGCACGGCGATCCGATCCACGAGCAGGACATCGCCGAGGCCGCCTTCGCCGTCCTGACCGATCCCGGACTGCGCGGCTCCTCCCATCTGCTGACCGGACCGGAGTCGCTCGACTTCACCGAGCAGCTGGCGATACTCGCCGAGGCGACGGGCCGCCCCGCGCTCTCCGCCGCGGTCACCCCCGAGGAGTGGAAGAGGTCCGTCTCCGCCCACATCCCCGAGTCCTTCGCCGACGCCCTGCTCTCCTACTGGGCCTCGCACGACGGCCGGCCGGTCCCCGTGACGCGGACCGTCGAGGAGCTGACCGGACACCCGGCGCGGACCTTCGCCCTGTGGGCCGCCGAGCACGCGGAGGCCTTCCGCCCGTAGGCGCGGGGGTGCGGCCGCCCGGCAGGGCCGTCACCGGGCCGAATTCCCTGGCCGCCCGCAGGCCGCGGTGACATCCTGTCCCCGTGAACGGACCGGAGATCCAGATCAGTTTCGCCCCCGGACTGCGCCTCTTCGTCTCGGCCGAACGGCGCTCGGGGCGCACGGCCGTGGCCACCGACGGCGCCTCGACGCTCGGACATGTCGTGGAGTCTCTCGGCGTGCCGCTGACCGAGACCGGCCGGCTGCTGGTGGACGGGCGTCCGGTGGAGGTGTCCCACATTCCCGCCGCGGGCGAGACGATCGAGGTCGAGGGCGTCGAGCGGCCCCAACAGGTGCCCGGTGCCCCGCTGCGGTTCCTCCTCGACGTGCATCTGGGCACGCTCGCCCGACGGTTGCGCCTCCTCGGGGTCGACGCGGCGTACGAGAGCGAGGACATCGGCGACCCGGCGCTCGCGGCGCTCTCCGCGAAGGAGCGGCGCGTGATGCTCTCCCGGGACCGTGGGCTGCTGCGCCGCCGGGAGCTGTGGGCCGGCGCGTATGTGTACAGCGACCAGCCCGACGACCAGCTCCGTGACGTACTGGAGCGGTTCGCACCGCCCCTGAGGCCGTGGACCCGCTGCACCGCCTGCAACGGACCGCTGACCGACGCCGACAAGGACTCGGTGCGCGAGCGCCTGGAGCAGGGCACGGAGAAGACGTACGACGTGTTCGCGCGGTGCACGGAGTGCGAGCGGGTGTACTGGCGCGGCGCGCACCACGCCCGCCTGGAGGCGATCGTCACCGACGCGCTGCGGGAGTTCGGCGGCGCGGCCGCGCGCTGACCGAGGGCCGTACCGGGGGCCGGCGGCCGGCGTTCGAGGCGGGACGGTCAGTCGAGTTCGCCCTTGCGCAGCCGCTCGACCTGGACGGCGCTGAGCTCGACGGTCCGTCGCATATGGGCGATGAGCAGGGCGACTTCGGCGTCGCTGTACGCGTCGAACATGGTGCCCCAGGTCGCGTTGAGCCTGCGCCAGAACGCGCCCAGCTCCGCCATCCGCTCCGGCACGGCGGTGACGAGGACGCGCCGCCGGTCCTCGGCGTCCCGCTCGCGCGTGACGTAGCCGGCGCGCTCCAGACGGTCGACGAGGCGGGTCGCGGAGCCGGTGGTGAGCCCCGTCAGCTCGGCGACCCGGCCGGTGGTCACCGGGCCGGGCTCCAGGGAGAGCAGGTTCAGACACTGCACGTCCGTGGGGTGCAGCCGCAGCTGGTCGGCGACCGCCTGGTTGAACAGCGCGTACGCGGCCATGTAGCGGCGGGCCTCGTCGTACAGCTCGGTCATGAGGCCGTCGCGCCGGGCGGAATTCTTCTGCGGCATGCAGAAAGTGTACGAAGCAGGGGCCTACGGCTCGGGGGCCGTCAGATACCTCTGCACGGTCGGTCCGAGCCAGGCGACGATCTCGTCCTGGGACATCTCGACCGCGGGCGGCAGCCGTAGCACGAAGCGGGCGAGCGCCATTCCGAGAATCTGCGAGGCGACGAGCGCGGCGCGGCGCGGCGCCTCGGCGGGGTCGGGGCAGACACCGACGGTGACGGGGCCGAGCTGCCCGGCGAAGATCGCCTGCATCCGCTCGGCGCCCGCGGGATTCGTCACGCCGACCCTCAGCAGCCCGGTCAGCACGTCGTCGCGCTCCCAGCGTTCGAGGAAGTGCCTGACCAGGACCGCGCCGATGTGCTGGGACGGAAGGGCGCCGAGCTGGGGGAGGTCCAGTTCGAACTCGGACGCCGCGGCGAACAGCCCCTCCTTGCTGCCGTAGTAGCGCATCACCATCGAGGGGTCGATCCCCGCGTCGCGGGCGATGGCCCGGATGGTGGCGCGGTCGTATCCGTCGGAGGCGAAACGCTCGCGGGCGGCTTCGAGGATCGCGGCGCGAGTGGCGTCGGAGCGACGTGCGGTCATCATGCCAACAACTGTAGGCCAACGGGTGTTGACAGTCCATCGCGGCCGGTCCTACATTTACCAACAAGCGTTGACCAACACTAGTTGGCCAACGGTCGTGGGCACCACTGTCAGTCAGGAGTGAGCCATGAACCACCTGGACACGGACGTTCTCGTCGCCGGCTCCGGCCCCACCGGAATGCTGCTCGCCGGCGACCTCGCCGCCGCGGGCCTCCGCGTCACGGTGATCGAGCGCCGCCCGCACGGCATCAGCAACATGACCCGCGCCTTCGGAGTGCACGCCCGCACCCTGGAGCACCTCGACGCCCGCGGCCTCGCAGACGAGCTGATCACCACCGGCTTCCCGATCACCGAGCTGAAGCTCTTCCGCCGCCTCTCCCTCGACCTCGCCCGGCTCCGCTCCCGCTTCCCGTACCTGCTCATCACCCCCCAGTACCAGGTCGAGCGGCTCCTCGAGCGGCGCGCGCTGTCCGAGGGTGTGGAGTTCCGGTACGGGACGGAACTGCGCGGACTGACCCAGGACGCCGACCACGTCACCGCCGAGGTCACCGGTCCCGACGGCACCGCCACCACCGTCCGCGCCCGCTATCTCGTCGGCGCCGACGGCGTGCGCAGCACCGTGCGAAACACCCTCGGCCTGCCCTTCCCCGGCGAGTCGGTGATCCGCTCCATCGTCCTCGCCGACGTCCGGCTCGCCGAGAAGCCCGAGGAGACGCTGATGGTCAACGGAGTCGGGGACGCCTTCGCCTTCATCGCCCCCTTCGGCGACGGCTGGTACCGCGTCATGGGCTGGACCCGCGACCGCGAGGTCCCCGACGGCGAGCCCCTCGGCCTCGACGAGGTCCGCGACATCGCCCGCCGCGCGCTCGGCACCGACTACGGCATGCACGACGCCCGCTGGCTCTCCCGCTTCCACAGCGACGAACGCCAGGCCCCGGCCTACCGCGCGGGGCGCGTCTTCCTCGCCGGAGACGCCGCCCACGTCCACTCCCCCGCCGGTGGCCAGGGCATGAACACCGGCCTCCAGGACGCCGCCAACCTCTCGTGGAAGCTCGCGGCGGTCCTGCGCGGCGACGCCCCCGACCCCGAGGCCCTCCTCGACAGCTACCAGTCCGAGCGCCACCCCGTCGGCACCTCGGTGCTCCGCAGCAGCGGCGCCATCATCCGGCTCGCCATGGCCCGCGGCCCCGTCCGGCGCGCCCTGCGCGCTCTCGCCGCACACCTCCTGAACAGCGTCCCGGCCGCCTCCGCCAAGGCGATGGGCATGATCAGCGGGATCGGGATCTCCTACGGCCGGAACACCCGGCGCGTCCCCGACCTGAAGCTGCGCGAGGGCAGGCTCTACGAGCTGCTGCGCGAGGGCGAGTTCGTTCTGATCGCCCCCGAGGGCGCCACACCCGTCCTGCCCGCCTCCCCCACGACACCGGCCCGGGTCGTACGGGCGACCTGGACCGACCCCGCCCGCCGCACGACGCTCCTCGTCCGCCCCGACGGCTACACCTTCTGACGATGCGGCCGCGGGCGGCGGAGGACGGATCAGAAGACGTACGGGTCACCGGTGGCCAGGACCAGGACGTGATGGCGGTCGTTCAGAGCGTTGCCGTCGGCGACCCCGTCGGACCAGATCGTCGCGATGTCGACCATCACCTCGTCCGGCGAACCGGCCGTCCGCAGATCGAGCACCAGCTCCTCGACCGCCCCGGCGGCGCGCAGCTCGCCCGTACGACAGACCACGACCCGCTCGCTCGCCCACAGACAGGACGGAGGAAGCACCTGCCCACCCGCCATCGGCTCGGAGAAGGCCAGCCGCACCGTCGCCTGCGGCACGTCCGACGGGCCGTGGTTCTCGCTCACCAGCCGGACGCCCATCCGCCCCTCCCACAGGGACAGATGGCCGTGGTGGGCGAGATCGGCCTCGGCCTCGGCCTCGACAGCGCGGGCTCCCTCGCCCGTACCGACCACCACCGCGGCCGACAGCACCACACCGAGCAGGGCCCTGCGCATCGCACTCATGCCCAGAAGATACCGACAACACCGCATATGTTCTGACTACCTGTCAGTCAGCGTGTCCCATGGCACCCTGGCCCCATGCTCGTCGCCCGGTCCGCCGCCCTCTTCGCCGTCGCCGCCCTCTTCGAGATCGGCGGGGCCTGGCTCGTCTGGCAAGGCGTACGCGAACACCGCGGCTGGATCTGGATCGGAGCCGGCATCGCCGCCCTCGGCATCTACGGATTCGTCGCCACCCTCCAGCCCGACGCCGAGTTCGGCCGCATCCTCGCCGCCTACGGCGGAGTGTTCGTCGCCGGATCCCTCGCCTGGGGCATGGTCGCCGACGGCTACCGCCCCGACCGCTGGGACATCACCGGAGCCCTCATCTGCCTGGCCGGCATGGCCGTGATCATGTACGCCCCCCGCGGCCGCTGAGGCCTCGGACCTATCCTGACCACGCGATCGACACAATCGACCACATGCGCGAGGAGCACGTCATGACTGCCGCCGGTACCCCCATCGCCGTCGTCACCGGAGCGAGCAGCGGAATCGGCGCGGCCACCGCCAGGCAGCTCGCCGCCGCCGGATACCGCGTGGTCCTCACCGCCCGCCGCAAGGACCGGATCGAGGCACTGGCCGCCGAGATCGTCGAGGCCGGCCACCAGGCCACCGCCTACGCCCTCGACGTCACCGACCGCGACGCCGTCCAGACCTTCGCGACCGCCTTCCGCACCATCGCCGTCCTCGTCAACAACGCCGGCGGCGCCCTCGGCGCCGACCCCGTCTCCAGCGGCAACCCCGACGACTGGCGTGAGATGTACGAGGTCAACGTCATCGGCACCCTCAACGTCACCCAGGCCCTGCTCCCCGCGCTCACCGAGAGCGGCGACGGCACGGTCGTCGTCCTCTCCTCCACCGCGGGACACGCCACCTACGAGGGCGGCGCCGGCTACGTCGCCGCCAAGAACGGCGCCCGCGTCCTCGCCGAGACCCTCCGCCTGGAGATCGTCGGCACCCCGGTCCGCGTCATCGAGATCGCCCCCGGCATGGTCAAGACGGACGAGTTCGCCACGACCCGCTTCCGCGGCGACACCGAGAAGGCCTCCAAGGTCTACGCGGGCGTGGCGGAACCCCTCACCGCCGACGACGTCGCCGACACCATCACCTGGGCCTGCACCCGCCCCTCCCACGTCAACATCGACCTCCTGGTGGTCCGCCCCCGCGCCCAGGCCTCCAACACCAAGGTCCACCGCGAACTCTGAGCGCCCGGCGGCGACCGGATCGGCGGACACGGAAGGGGCCGGTGCTCAGCACCGGCCCCTTCCCTCCGCGCTTCGGCCTCCGCCCCACGGACATCAGCCCTTCACGCAGATGACCTGCTTCAGCTTCGCGACCACCTCGACCAGGTCCCGCTGCTGGTCGATGACCTTCTCGATCGGCTTGTACGCGCCCGGGATCTCGTCCACGACGCCGGAGTCCTTACGGCACTCCACGCCGCGCGTCTGCTCCTCCAGGTCCCGCGTCGAGAAGCGCCGCTTCGCCGCGGTCCGGCTCATCTTCCGGCCTGCGCCGTGCGAGGCCGAGTTGAAGGAGGCCTCGTTGCCGAGCCCCTTCACGATGTACGAGCCGGTGCCCATGGAGCCCGGGATGATCCCGAAGTCGCCGGAGCCGGCCCGGATCGCCCCCTTACGGGTGACGAGCAGGTCCATCCCCTCGTACCGCTCCTCCGCCACGTAGTTGTGGTGGCAGGAGATCACCGGGTCGAAGGTCACCTTCGCCTTGCGGAACTCCCGGCGCACGACCTCCTGGAAGAGGGCCATCATGATCGCGCGGTTGTACTTCGCGTACTCCTGCGCCCAGAACAGGTCGTTCCGATAGGCCGCCATCTGCGGGGTGTCCGACACGAAGACCGCCAGGTCACGGTCGACGAGCCCCTGGTTGTGGGGCAGCTTCTGCGCCTCGCCGATGTGGTACTCGGCGAGCTCCTTGCCGATGTTCCGCGACCCGGAGTGCAGCATCAACCACACAGAACCGGTCGAATCAAGGCAAAATTCGACAAAGTGATTTCCGCTGCCTAGCGTCCCCATCTGCTTCTGCGCGCGCTCGTGACGGAATTTGACCGACTCCGCGATCCCGTCGAACCGCGACCAGAAGTCGTCCCAGCCCGCCGTCGGGAACTGGAAGAGCCGCGAGGGGTCCACCTCGTCGCGGTGCATCCCGCGCCCCACCGGAATCGCCTGCTCGATCTTGGACCGCAGTCGCGACAGGTCCCCCGGCAGGTCGTTCGCCGTCAGCGACGTCCTGACCGCCGACATCCCGCAGCCGATGTCCACACCCACCGCCGCCGGACAGACCGCTCCGTGCATCGCGATGACCGAGCCGACGGTCGCGCCCTTGCCGTAATGCACGTCCGGCATCACGGCCAGGCCCTTGATCCACGGCAGCGTGGCCACGTTCTGGAGCTGCTGCATCGCGCCGCCCTCGACCGTGGAAGGATCGGTCCACATCCGGATGGGCACCTTCGCGCCCGGTACCTCTACATACGACATACTTCCTCGATTCCCCCAAAAAGCCTGATAACGCAAAAACCGGAGCCAAGGCCCGTACAGGTGACAACGGACCGGCATCAACAGCCGTGCGTGCGATAGACATTGTGTCCACCGGCCGGTATCCGGCGGCAAACAGTTTTCGGGAGAAGGGAGCCTGGGAGCGTGCAGCGACAGGCGTACGTACCCGGTCTGGCAGCGCTCGCCGCAGCGCTCGTCCTCGGACTCACCGGATGTTCCTCCGGAGGCGGATCCGGAACCGGCGCCGTCGACTCCAAGGCCGGCCCCGCCGCCCCCGCCGCGCCCCCCGGCCGCTACCGCACGCTCTTCGAGCCCTGCGGCGCCGTCCCGCAGAACACGCTCCGCGACCTGCTCCCCGGCGCCGCCCAGCTCCCCGACGAGGAGCGGATCGCCGTGTACCGCGGCGCCGCCGCCGTCACGTACGACACCGACCGCCGCGTCGGCTGCAGCTGGAAGGCCGACACACCGGACGCCATGCACCGGCTGCGGCTCGACATCGAGCGCGTCGTCTCGTACGACCCCGCCGTGAGCGACGACGACCGCGCGCAGGAGGTGTTCTCGCGCAAGCAGCTCGCGGCGGACCTCCCCCAGCCGACGCAGCCACCCCCGCCGGCTCAGCCCACGGAGGCCACGCAGCCGACGCAGAGCCCCGCGAGCCCCTCCGGCAACACCGGCGGCAGCCCTGGCACGACCGCCGCGCCGGGCGGCGGCGCGCAGCCGCCCACCCCCTCGGGCACCCAGACCCCGCAGCAGACCCCCACGGGCGCCCCGACCACCGGTCTGGAACCGCGCGTCCTGCAGGGCCTCGGCCAGGTCGCCTTCCTCGACGACGCACTCAGCGCCGGCGGGGCGAACGGCCGGCATCGCACCGTGAGCGTGGTGTTCCGCACATCCAACGTGGTCGTGACGGTCGAGTACGTGGAGCAGACGACCGGCTCCGCGGAGGCGCCGGACAGCCAGGAACTGCAGGAAAAGGCCCTGAACCTGGCCCGTCTGCTCTCCGAGCGCCTGGAGGAGTAGCGGTCCCGCCCCGCCCGGGGGCCGCCCCGGGACCGTCCGGCGAGCACTCCGCGACCGCGCCGGGACCACGTAACGTGTCGGCGTACCGTGGCCGCCGGCCGGACCGTGACCGGACCGTACGACAAGCGACTGAAGGAACCATGCACCGATCAGCCCCGCGACTCACCCGCATACTCGCCTGCGCAGCCGTTCCGGTGATGCTCGTCGTCGCCGGCTGCTCCTCGGACTCCGACAGTGGTTCGGGTACGCCCGACAAGGGCAAGGGTCCCGCTTCCTCGGCCCCGAGCGGCAAGCAGACGACGAAGGCGCCCGAGCCCGCGAAGTTCGCGGAGCTGCCCGAGGTCTGCAAGTCGATCTCCGCGAAGACCACCGAGAGCCTGGTGCCGAAGGCGAAGGCGAAGAACGGTACGGCGGCCGCGTCGAGCGACACCGCGAGCCGCGGCGGCTGCTCGTGGAACGGTCTCGACGACAAGGGTGTGAAGGGCTCGCAGTACCGCTGGCTCGACGTCTCCTTCTACCGCTACGAGTCGGACGCCTCCCTGGGCAGCGGCGAGAAGCGCGCCCAGGAGAACTTCGCCAAGGAGCTCGCCAAGATCCAGGCGACCGAGGGCGCGAAGAAGCTGAAGACCTCGGACTCGGCCGGTCTCGGCGACGAGGCGAAGGCCGTCACGTACGAAGTGCGCAAGACGGGCGAGGACTTCACGTACGCCTCGGTCGTGGCGCGGACCGGCAACGTGCTCGTGCTGCTCACGTACAACGGTGCCGGGTACGCCGGTGCCGACACCCCCTCGGACAAGACGATCCTGACCGGCGCGGTGAAGGCCTCGAAGGAGGCCGTCGCGGCGGTCGCGGCGGCGAACAAGTAGCCCACGCGGGCCACGGGCGTCGCGTACACCCGTATTTGCGCACGTTTCCGAGGAGCCTGTCCCTCCCCCGGGGGTCGGGCTCCTCCCGCGTGTGCCACGCTGTGCCCGCGAGATGTGGATTGACGGGAGGGGATCGCGGGTGGCCGCGGTGCAGCTGACACGCACGCACAAGATACTGATCGGTGTGGTGATCGCCGGTGCGGTGGTCATCGCCGGTATCGGTTTCGCGGGTTCGTACGCCGCTGTGCGTGAGCTCGCCGTGGAGAAGGGCTTCGGCACCTTCTCGTACTTCTTCCCGATCGGTATCGACGCCGGTATCTGTGTGCTCCTGGCACTGGACCTGCTGCTGACCTGGATCCGGATCCCGTTCCCGCTGCTGCGCCAGACGGCGTGGGTGCTGACGGCCGCGACGATCGCGTTCAACGGCGCGGCCGCGTGGCCGGACCCGCTGGGCGTCGGCATGCACGCCGTGATCCCGGTGCTGTTCGTGGTCGCGGTGGAGGCGGCGCGGCACGCGGTGGGCCGAATAGCCGACATCACCGCCGACAAGCACATGGAGGGCGTGCGCCTCACACGGTGGCTGCTGTCTCCGATACCGACGTTCCGGCTGTGGCGGCGGATGAAGCTGTGGGAGCTGCGCTCGTACGAGCAGGTGATCAAGCTGGAGCAGGACCGGCTGATCTACCAGGCGCGGCTGCAGGCGCGGTTCGGTCGCGCGTGGCGGCGGAAGGCGCCGGTGGAGGCGCTGATGCCGCTGCGGCTGGCGAAGTACGGCGTGCCCCTCGCCGAAACGGCCCCGGCGGGCCTCGCGGCAGCGGGCGTGGAACCGGTCCTGCTCCCTCCCCAGCCCGTACTGGCGGAGGCGGTACCGGTCGAGGCCGCGCAGCCGCCCGTCCAGCTGGCTCCGCAGCAGCAGCTGCCCGCGAACCACGACAGTCCGTGGTTCCAGGCGCAGACGCTCCCGCCGGAGGCCCTTGAGACGGCCTACGACCCCCAGTACGTGGAGGGTCTGGAGCCGACCCCGGTGGCGGTTCCGCAGGGCCCCGAGGACCTGCCGGACCCGGGCCCCCGCCCGGAGCAGCAGTTCGAGGAGTACGAGGAGTACGTCGATCCCGAGCCGTCCACGGCCGAGTTCGCGGAGGTCGCGTACAAGGCGATGTGGGACTACGTCCAGGAGAACCAGCAGTTCCCGAGCAACGAGGAACTCGACATACTGCTGAGCGACCGGTACGGCACGCGGCACCCTCGCAGCACGTCGCTTCTCCGGCAGATCACCCCGGGCCTGCGGCAGCGCATCCAGCAGGAGGTCGCGGAGAACCACATCCCGTGACCTGCGGCGGGCCGGGGCCCGGGTCTCAGGCCTTGGCCCGAGCCGGGTCTCAGGCAGCCTCGGTCCGAGCCGGATCTCAGGCCTTGGCCCGCTTCTTCGCGGTCTCGCCCCACAGGGCGAGCGCGACGCCGACGACGGCGAGGGCGAGGTAGCCGGCGGTGGGGATGTCCCACCATTTCTGGAGCAGGCCCCAGGGCTTGTCGCCGAAGATCTGCCCGCCCGCGCCGAGTGCGCCCTGTACGAGGGTGATCCATCCGATGACTGCGATGACGTCGTTCTTCATGCCTCCACGCTCTCCTGCACGGCACCCGATTTCGTCGTGCTCACGTCGGAATCCCGCGTAGTCCGAAGTGTGGAGGGTCCGCCGACGGGACCGACCACGGCGAAGGGCCGCCACCGTAACCGGTGGCGGCCCTTCGTGCGCTCCGTACGGTTACGCCCCGAGCAGCTTGCGCACCCGGTCGGCGCCGACCGCGAGCAGCAGCGTCGGCAGGCGCGGCCCGGTCTCGCGGCTGACGAGCAGCTGGTAGAGCAGGGCGAAGAAGGCACGCTGGGCGACCTTCAGCTCCGGGGTCGGCTTGGCCTCGGGGTCGAGACCGGCCATGACCTTCGGGACGCCGTAGACGAGCGTGGTCAGTCCGTCCAGGGACCAGTGCGTGTCCAGGCCCTCCAGGAGGAGGCGCAGGGACTCGCGGCCCTGGTCGTCGAGGGAGCCGAGGAGCTCGGTGTCCGGCTCGTCGCGGACGATCGTGCGCTGGTCGGCCGGGACCTGGGTGGTGATCCAGTTCTCGGCGCGGTCAAGGCGCGGACGGACCTCGTCCAGGCTGGTGACCGGCGTCTCCGGGTCCAGCTCGGTCAGGATCCGCAGCGTCTGCTCGTCGTGGCCGGCGGTGATGTCCATGACCGAGGCCAGCGTGCGGTACGGCAGCGGGCGCGGCGTGCGCGGCAGCTCACCGGCGGCCGTGCGCGCGGCGCGCGCGTGCGCGGCCGCGTCCGCCGGCAGCACGGAGCCGTCGGCGACCTTGGCCTCCAGCTTGTCCCACTCGTCGTAGAGCCGCTGGATCTCCTGGTCGAAGGCGATCTTGAAGGACTGGTTGGGCTTGCGGCGCGCGTACAGCCAGCGCAGCAGCGGCGCCTCCATGATCTTCAGCGCGTCCGCCGGGGTGGGCACGCCGCCGCGCGAGGAGGACATCTTGGCCATGCCGCTGATGCCGACGAAGGCGTACATGGGGCCGATCGGCTGGGCTCCGTCGAAGATCTGGCGCACGATCTGGCCGCCGACGACGAACGACGAGCCGGGCGAGGAGTGGTCCACGCCGGAGGGCTCGAAGATCACGCCTTCGTATGCCCAGCGCATCGGCCAGTCGACCTTCCAGACCAGCTTGCCGCGGTTGAACTCGCTCAGCGCGACGGTCTCGGAGAAGCCGCACGCCGTGCAGGTGTAGGCCAGCTCGGTGGTCGCGTCGTCGTACGAGGTGACGGTCGTCAGGTCCTTCTCGCACTGCCCGCAGTACGGCTTGTACGGGAAGTAGCCGCCGGCGCCGCCGGAGCCGTCGTCCTCTGCGGCCGCGCCCGAGCCCTCCTCGGCCTCCAGCTCCGCGTCGTCGACCGGCTTCTGCGACTGCTTCTTCGGCGCCTTCTTCGTCCGGTACTGGTCGAGGATGGCGTCGATGTCACCGCGGTGCTTCATCGCGTGCAGGATCTGCTCGCGGTAGGTGCCCGCCGTGTACTGCTCCGTCTGGCTGATCGGGTCGTACTCGACACCCAGCTCGGCGAGCGACTCGACCATGGCGGCCTTGAAGTGCTCCGCCCAGTTCGCGTACGGCGAGCCGGCCGGGGCCGGGACGGAGGTCAGCGGCTTGCCGATGTGCTCGGCCCAGGACTCGTCGACGCCCGCGACGCCGTTCGGCACCTTGCGGTAGCGGTCGTAGTCGTCCCAGGAGATGAGGTGGCGGACCTCGTGCCCACGGCGGCGGATCTCGTCCGCGACCAGGTGCGGGGTCATGACCTCGCGGAGGTTGCCCAGGTGGATCGGGCCGGAGGGGGAGAGTCCGGAGGCGACGACGACCGGTTTGCCAGGCGCACGTCGCTCCGACTCGGCGATGACCTCGTCCGCGAAACGGGAGACCCAGTCGGTCTCGGTGCTGCTCTGAGCCACGGTCGGTACGTCCTTCTTCCTTGGTCCCTCGAAAGCCTTGCAGCCTTACATCAGTCATTCTCCCAGACGGAACAGTCCGCTCCGAGGTTGTCCACAGCGCTGGAGTTGTCCACAGGGAGAAAACACGTTGCCCGCCCATGGGACACTTGACAAGCGATAAAGCCCACCACCGAACCACCGACAGGAACGGAAGCTCATGGCCTCGGTCCCTTCCCTCGCTTCGACCGTGCAGCAGCGTCTCGCGGAAGGTCTCTCGGCAGCCCTGCCGGAGGCCGGTTCCGCCGACCCGCTGCTGCGACGAAGCGACCGGGCCGACTTCCAGGCCAACGGCATCCTGGCCCTCGCCAAGCAGCTCAAGGGCAATCCGCGTGAGCTGGCGACGAAGGTGGTCGACGGCATCCCGGCGAACGACGTGCTGAAGGAGATCGAGGTCTCGGGCCCCGGCTTCCTGAACATCACGGTCACCGACGAGGCGATCGTCAGGACCCTCGCCGCGCGCGCCGCCGACGACCGCCTCGGCGTGCCGTTCGCGGCGGACGCGGGCACGACGGTGATCGACTACGCCCAGCCGAACGTGGCCAAGGAGATGCACGTCGGCCACCTCCGCTCCGCCGTGATCGGCGCCGCGATGGTCGAGATCCTGGAGTTCACGGGCGAGAAGGTCGTCCGCCGCCACCACATCGGCGACTGGGGCACCCAGTTCGGCATGCTCATCCAGTACCTGGAGGAGCACCCGCACGAGCTGGACCACAAGGACGCCCAGGTGTCCGGCGAAGAGGCGATGTCGAACCTCGACCGGCTTTACAAGGCCGCGCGCAAGTTCTTCGACTCCGACGAGGAGTTCAAGACGCGGGCGCGTCGCCGGGTGGTCGACCTCCAGGCCGGGGACCCGCAGACGCTCGCCATGTGGCAGAAGTTCGTCGACGAGTCGAAGATCTACTTCTTCTCCGTCTTCGAGAAGCTGGACATGGACATCCGCGACCCCGACATCGTCGGCGAGTCCGGGTACAACGACATGCTGACCGAGACCTGCCGCATCCTGGAGGAGTCCGGTGTCGCGGTCCGTTCCAACGGCGCGCTCTGTGTCTTCTTCGACGACGTCAAGGGCCCGGACGGCAACCCGACCCCGCTGATCGTCCAGAAGTCCGACGGCGGCTTCGGCTACGCGGCGACGGACCTGTCGGCGATCCGGGACCGGGTGCAGAACCTGAAGGCGACGAGCCTGCTGTACGTGGTCGACGCCCGTCAGTCCCTGCACTTCAAGATGGTCTTCGAGACCGCCCGCCGGGCCGGCTGGCTGAACGAGGACGTGAAGGCCGTCCAGCTCGCCTTCGGCACGGTGCTCGGCAAGGACGGGAAGCCGTTCAAGACCCGTGAGGGCGAGACGGTCCGGCTGGTGGACCTGCTGGACGAGGCGATCGACCGGGCCGCGTCCGTGGTCCGCGAGAAGGCGCGCGACCTGACCGAGGACGAGATCGCCGAGCGAGGTGCCCAGGTGGGCATCGGCGCGGTGAAGTACGCGGACCTGTCGACCTCGGCGGCGCGGGACTACAAGTTCGACCTGGACCAGATGGTGTCGCTGAACGGCGACACGTCGGTGTACCTCCAGTACGCGTACGCGCGTATCAAGTCGATCTTCGGCAAGGCCGGCGAGCGCACTCCGCTCGCCCACCCCGAGCTGGAGCTGGCCCCGGCGGAGCGCGCGCTCGGCCTGCACCTGGACCAGTTCGGCGAGACGGTGGCCGAGGCGGCTGCCGAGTACGCCCCGCACAAGCTCGCCGCGTACCTGTACCAGCTGGCATCGCTGTACACGACGTTCTACGACCAGTGCCCGGTCATCAAGCCCGAGCCGCCGCAGGAGGTCGCGGAGAACCGGCTGTTCATCTGCGACCTGACGGCCCGGACGCTGCACCAGGGCATGGCCCTGCTGGGCATCCGGACGCCCGAGCGCCTCTGACGACGCTCCGCCGCACGACGAAGGCCCCGGCACCGTATCCGTACGGTGCCGGGGCCTTCGCTCACTCCAGCAGGGCCCACTCGTCCGTGTCGTACTGGTAGCCGTAGCGCTTCTCGCCCTCCATCGCGCTGGTCCTGAAGGGCTTGCCCCCGTCGTCGACGACGACCTTGCCGTGCCGCTCGCCGTCGCTCCACTCCAGCTCCAGATACCACGTCACGACATGCCCCTCGGTGTGCACGTCGAGGTTGAAGACCTGCGGGTCGCTCGTGGACACCTTGAACGGGAAGTCCTTGGCGGGGACCGTCCGGTCGCCGTCCTGGCCGGCGATGGGCCTGGCGGCCGGATGCGCCGCGTCGAGGTCGATGTCGAAGCTCTGGGGCGTGACGCCGCCGCCACAGCCCTCGCCCATGGAGTAGGCCGTCCGGTCGAGGGGCTCGCCGCGCTCCACCACCCGTACGTGGAGGCCGGTGATGACCACGGCGGCGTCGGTACGGCCGGTGGCGGTGAGCTCCAGGTACATGTGCCCGGCGTCGACCCCGTCGAACGACGCCGCCCAGCGGCGGGACTGCTCCGGATTCGGCGGCGGCGGGACCTGGTCGGGCCGGCGGTCGAGCAGGTAGTGCTGCCCGCAGGGACCCGTCCAGTTGTACGAGCTGATGCCGGCGCGCACGGGCGTTCCGGTCACCTTGCCGCCGGGCGCCGAGGTGCCCTTCGTGCGGCTCGGAGTCGCGGACGCGCCCGAGGGCTCGGCGGAGGCGGAGGGTGTGGAGGCCGACGGGGACGCGGTGGACGGCGAGCCGCTCGGGGAGACGCTCACGCCGGGCGCCTTGGAGGGGCCTGCGGCGGCGCGCCCGCCCTTGCCCGCGTCGCCGGTGGGCTGTGCGGAATCCGACCGTCCGATGCCGTACGCGACGGGCACCGCGAGCGCCACGACGGCGGCCGCGGCGAGCGCGATCCGCAGCCGCTTGCGGGACCGGGGGGCGGTCGTGGAGGGCGCTCTCACGGTGACGAGGGTCTCGGCCGGGTCCTTCCCGGGCTCGACGGCCTCCGGCGCGGTCCCGCCGGACTCGACCGGCTCGACCGGCTCGACCGGCTCGGCGGACTCACCGGGCTCAGCCGACTCGACGGGCTCAACGCGCTCCACCGGCGCAACGGATCCGGCGGCATCGGCGCGCGCCACCGCGGCATCCATGGCAGCCGCGGCGGCCGTGACACCCGTTGCAGCCGTTGCAGCAGCGGCCGCCCCGTCGTCCGTCCCCTCGGCCGGCGAGGCGGCCGGAGCCACCGGCTCCGGCAGGGCCCGCCGCCTTCTGGCGTCGTCGGCCACGATCCAGCTGCGGTGGAGCGCGATCAACTCCTCGCGCGTGGCCCCGCACAGCCGCCCGAGCCGCTCCACGGGGGCGAATTCCGTCGGCACCGCGTCCCCGTTGCAGTACCGGTGCAGCGTCGACGTGCTCACGTGCAGCTTCTTGGCCAACGCCCCGTAGCTGAGCCCGGATCGCTCCTTCAGTCCGCGTACGAGCTCCGCGAAATCGCCCGTCTCCGTTGCCACCCGCCCCGTCCCCCTCGTCTCGCCGTCCCAGGAACGCGTTCCAGGGAAGTCTTGTTTCCCCAGGTCAGGTCGGTGCGTGCGTTCCAGCTTCCCCCATTGTCCCGTGCCGATTGCAGACGGAACGCATCGGCCCGCAGGGTATGAGCCATGCCGGAGAGCCGAGCCACGGACGCCGTGGCCCTTGCGGTGCTGATCGTCTGCACCGCCATCGCCATCGTGCTGATCAACCGTCACTGATCAAGCCATTCATCACACTTCACGGGGGAAGACCCATGCGCATCACCGTTCGCGTCGCCGCGACCACCGCGACCGCCCTGATCGCCGCGCTGTCGCTCACCGCCTGCCAGGGGGACGGCGCGGAGTCCGCCGCCGCCTCCTCGAAGCCGTCGGCGGGGGCGTCGTCGACCGGACAGGAGCCGGTGTCGAAGCCGTCCACCCTGCCGAGCGAGGCATCGCCGTCGGCCGCCCCGGCCTCGGCCTCGCCCTCGCGGCAGCCGCAGAAGCAGAACCAGCCGTCGTCGCGGCAGGGGACGCGGCCCGCGACCGGAGCGAAGGACGACGGCCCGGTCACCACCGCCTGCACCGGCGCCACGGCCAAGGTCGTCGTGAGCAAGGTGTCCCGCCCCGTCAACCACCTGCTGCTGACCGTCACCAACACCGGCAGCCGCGCCTGCAACGCCTACGGTGCACCGTTCGTCGGCTTCGACGACGCCCAGGCCCCCGTCCGCGTCCTCGAGGAGTCACGCCCGCAGGCCGTCGTCACCCTCGCCCCCGGCGACTCGGCGTACGCCTCGGTCACCCTCTCGGGCGAGCGGGGCGGCGACCCCGACGCCCACGGCCGCACCGTGCGGAAGGTGTCTGTCCATTTCGCCCCGGGCGACGGCTCCGGCGGATCCGTGGGCAGCGGCAGGACGGTGGCGGCGCCGAGCGGTACGTACGCCGACGACGACGCCACCGTCACGTACTGGCAGCGCGAGATGGACCAGGCTCTGACCTTCTGAGCCCGCCGGTCAGCGGATCGGGCGGGAGGTCCTCCCGGACGCCTCGTCGATCTCGGTGTGTGCCTTCTGGAGCAGCTGCGAGGCGAGATCCATGAGTGCGCGGGCGCCCGCGATCTCCTCGCCCACCCGCAGCTGCTCCGGGTCGGACGGGTGCCTGTGGGCGTTGCCCTGGGCGCGGAACTCGGTGCCGTCACTGAGGCGCACCATGGCGGCCGCCCTCGTCCGGTCGCCGTCCTCCTGGAACTCCATCTCGATGTGCCATCCGACGAGCGTGTGCATCATGAGGACCACCTCCTGAGGTACTTCCAGGGTGCGCCGCGCGGCGCATCCTTACCAACCGGTGCGTACCAGACCAATAAGTCGGTACTTGTGGGACGAACAGCCCCGGAGAAGGATCGAGAAGCGAGCCGGACAGCGGCTCGAACCTCCGATTCCCAGCCCTGGAGCACACCCATGTCCGCAACGGCCTCCCTCGCCCCCGTCTCCGTCCTCGGCCTGGGCATGATGGGCACCGCCCTCGCCTCCGCCTTCCTGAAGGCCGGTCACCCGGTGACCGTCTGGAACCGTTCCCCGGCCAAGACCGGGCCCCTGGTCGCGCAGGGCGCGCTCCCTGCCGCCACGGCCGGGGACGCCGTGGCGGCGAGCCCGCTCGTGGTCCTGTGTCTGCTGACGAACGACAACGTCGACGAACTCCTCACCGCCTTGGGCGACTCGGTGGCCGGAAGGACCCTGGTCAACCTCACGAACGGGACACCGGAGCAGGCCCGCGCGCTCTCCGTGCGCGCCGGGGAGCTGGGCGCCCGGTACATCGACGGCGGCATCATGGCCGTGCCGCAGATGATCGCGACCCCGGCGGCGTACGTCCTCTACAGCGGTGACGAGGTGGCGTACGAGACCCACCGTCCGACCCTGGCCGCCCTCGGCGGCGCCCGGTGGACGGGCGGCGACCCGGGCCTGGCGGCGCTGTACGACCTGGGACTGCTGACCGGCATGTACGGGATGTTCAGCGGCGTCATGCAGGCCATGGCGCTGGTCCGCACGGAGAACATCGGGGCGGAGGAGTTCTCCGAGCTTCTGGTCCCGTGGATCACGGCGATGGCCGCCGGCGTCCCGCAGATCGCCCGGGACGTCGATTCCGGGACGCACCTCACGGACGTCTCCAGCCTCGCCGTGAACCAGGCCGCCTTCCCCAACTTCATCGCGACGTTCCAGGCTCAGGGCGTCAGCACCGAGCTCTTCGAGCCCCTCCAGGTCCTCCTCGACCGCGCGGTCGAGGAGGGGCACGGCGCGGACGGCATGTCGCGGCTGGTGGAGATGCTGCGCAAATAACCGGTTGCGCACGGGAAACGCACCCTGGAAACTGTTAGTCATGACTAACGATTTAGCGGGTGCGAAGCTCGTGGAATCCACCGGCCTTCCCCTCTTCGGCCGCCCGGACGCGGGCCTCGTCCTGATCTCCGAGTGGTTCACGGAGGACGCCGAGCGGCAGCGGTTCGTCATGGACGCCGTCGTGGACGTCTGGGCGCAGGCCGAGCTGCCGGACACCTTCCTCGCCCGCCACTGCCTGGCCGGCTCCGACGGCCGCACGATCCTCAACTACGCCCAGTGGGCCGACTCCGCCGCCCACCTGGCCTTCTCCGCGGACCCCGCCAACCAGCTGGCCATCGCCGACCGCATCCGGCCCCTCATCACGGTCGGCCCGCCCGGCCGCTACACCCACGACCGCGTGGTGCGGCTGCGGGACGCTCCGATACGCAGCCTCAGCACCGGCGCCTCCGAGGACGGCGTCGCCCAGTACGTCCACCGGGCCGCCGACGGCAGGAGCGGCCATGTCCTCACCGCCCACGAAGACGAAGGGGACGGAACCGCCCTGCGGTTCCGTCCCTATCGAGGCGTCGTACGAGGAGCCGCACGGTAGACCGGCCACGAGCCGCACGCCGACCGGCCCGGAGCCGGCCCTGAGCCGGCCGCGAAGCCCGTCCGGCCGGCGTCAGACGCCGCGGCCCAGCTTCTGGGCGACCTCGGTCGCCCAGTAGGTCAGGATCATCTGCGCGCCCGCGCGCCTGATCCCGGTCAGCGTCTCGAAGATGGCCCTGTCGCGGTCGATCCAGCCCTTCTCGGCCGCGGCCTCGACCATCGCGTACTCACCACTGATCTGGTACGCGGCGACGGGCACGTCCACGGCGTCGGCGACCTTCGCCAGCACGTCCAGATAGGGACCCGCCGGCTTCACCATCACCATGTCGGCCCCCTCCTCCAGGTCGAGCGCCAACTCCCGCAGCGACTCACGGAGGTTGGCCGGATCCTGCTGGTAGGTCTTGCGGTCGCCCTGCAGGGACGAACCGACGGCCTCACGGAAGGGGCCGTAGAAGGCGGAGGAGTACTTCGCGGTGTACGCGAGGATGGACACGTCCTCCTTGCCGATGGTGTCCAGCGCGTCACGGACCACCCCGACCTGACCGTCCATCATCCCGGACGGCCCGACGACATGGACGCCGGCGTCGGCCTGGACCTGGGCCATCTCGGCGTACCGCTCCAGCGTCGCGTCGTTGTCGACCCGCCCGTGCTCGTCCAGGACACCGCAGTGCCCGTGGTCGGTGTACTCGTCCAGGCACAGGTCCGACATGATGACGAGGTCGTCGCCGACCTCGGCCTTCACGTCCCGGATCGCGACCTGCAGAATCCCGTCCGGGTCCGTGCCCGCGGTCCCGGCGCCGTCCTTCTTCTCGTCCTCCGGCACACCGAAGAGCATGATCCCGGAGACCCCGGCCTCCAGCGCCTCCACGGCGGCCTTCCGCAGGGTGTCCCGCGAGTGCTGCACCACGCCGGGCATCGCGGCGATCGGCCGCGGCTCGGTGATCCCCTCGCGCACGAACGCGGGAAGGATCAGATCGGCCGGGCTCAGCCGCGTCTCGGCCACCATCCGCCGCATGGCAGGAGTCGTCCGCAGCCGCCGCGGCCGCGCCCCGGGAAAGGTTCCGTACGAGTTCATACGACGAGGCTACGCCGGTGGGGGCCCTGGCTTTGCCGACGAGTTGTGGGCATACGTTCGCCGGCGCGGACCGGGCGAGGCCGACGCCGACGACGGCGTCGCACCCACCCCACAACGCAGGAGGTGCGGGGCCTTCACAGGACCCCGCACCCCGGCGAACCTCACGTGGTCCGACGCCTCCGCGCGCCCGGACGCCGCTCCGAAGGCCGCGTCACCGGGTCCCCGGCCTCCAGCGCCGCCGCCCGCCGTCGCAGACCGAAGTCCGCCAGCGCCTCCGCGAGCTTGTGCACCGACGGCTCGGGCGAGAGCACGTCCACCCGCAGCCCGTGCTCCTCCGCGGTCTTCGCGGTCGCCGGACCGATACAGGCGATGACCGTCACGTTGTGCGGCTTCCCGGCGATCCCCACCAGGTTCCGCACGGTCGAGGACGAGGTGAACAGCACGGCATCGAAGCCGCCGCCCTTGATCGCCTCACGCGTGTCCGCCGGCGGCGGCGACGCCCGCACCGTCCGGTAGGCGGTGACGTCGTCGACCTCCCACCCGAGCTCGATGAGGCCCGCGACCAGCGTCTCCGTCGCGATGTCCGCCCGCGGCAGGAAGACGCGGTCGATCGGGTCGAAGACCGGGTCGTACGGCGGCCAGTCCTCCAGGAGCCCCGCGGCGCTCTGCTCACCGCTCGGCACCAGGTCCGGCTTCACACCGAAGTCGACGAGCGCCGCGGCGGTCTGCTCGCCCACCGCCGCGACCTTGATCCCGGCGAAGGCACGCGCGTCGAGCCCGTACTCCTCGAACTTCTCCCGCACCGCCTTCACCGCGTTGACCGACGTGAAGGCGATCCACTCGTAGCGTCCGGTCACCAGGCCCTTGACGGCCCGCTCCATCTGCTGCGGGGTCCGCGGCGGCTCGACGGCGATGGTCGGCACCTCGTGCGGCACCGCGCCGTACGAACGCAGCTGGTCGGAGAGCGACGCGGCCTGCTCCTTGGTGCGCGGCACGAGTACCCGCCAGCCGAAGAGCGGCTTGGACTCGAACCAGGCCAGCTGGTCCCGCTGCGCCGGGGCGCTGCGCTCGCCGACCACGGCTATGACCGGCCGGTGGCCCTCGGGCGAGGGGAGGATCTTCCCCTGCTTGAAGACCTGCGCGATCGTGCCGAGCGTCGCGGTCCAGGTCCGCTGCCGGGTCGTCGTGCCGCCGATGGTCACGGTGAGCGGGGTGTCCGGCTTACGGCCTGCCGCCACCAGCTCACCGGCCGCAGCCGCCACCGCGTCCAGCGAGGTGGACACGACCACGGTGCCGTCCGAGGCTCCGACCTCGGTCCAGCAGCGGTCGTCGGCGGTCCGGGCGTCGACGAAGCGCACATCGGTGCCCTGCGCGTCACGCAGCGGGACACCGGCGTACGCGGGTACGCCCACCGCCGTGGCGACACCGGGCACGACCTCGAAGGGGATGCCCTCGGCAGCGCAGGCGAGCATCTCCTGACCTGCGTTTCCGTCGAGGCCGGGGTCGCCGGTCACCGCACGGACGACCCGCTTGCCGCCCCGTGCGGCCTCCATGACAAGATTGGTGGCATCCCTCAACACGGGGACACCGGCGGTTGTTGACGCCTCGTCAACAATCGTCAGCTCAGGCGTGCTCACGCCCGCGCGCGCATGGCACCGGACGACTTCGAGCACCTCCGGCTCGGCGATCAGTACGTCCGCGCCGGCGAGGGCTTCGACGGCCCGGAGTGTCAGCAGTCCGGGGTCGCCGGGTCCGGCGCCGAGGAAGGTGACGCTCCCGTGGCCGAAGAAGGCCGTGGGCGCGGGGCTGGTGGTCGGGCTGGTGGGGCTCAAAGTGCTCGCTCCCCCATAAGACCGGCCGCACCCTTGGCGAGCATCTCGTCCGCGAGTTCGCGTCCGAGCGCCATCGCCTCGTCGTGCGACGCGGGTACGGGACCGGTGGTGGACAGCTGCACCAGCGTCGAGCCGTCGGTGGTGCCGACGACGCCGCGCAGGCGCATTTCGGTGACAATCTGCCCGCGGCCGGAATCCTCGGCCAGCAGGTCGGCCAGCGCACCCACGGGTGCGGAGCAGCCGGCCTCCAGGGCGGCGAGCAGGGAGCGCTCGGCGGTCACGGCGGCCCGGGTGTGCGGGTCGTCGTGGACGGCGAGCGCGGCGACGAGGTCGGCGTCGGACGCCAGGCACTCGATCGCCAGTGCCCCCTGGCCGGGGGCGGGCAGGACGGAGTCGACCGACAGGTGGTCGAGCGACAGGGAGCCGGTGAGCTCCGCCGTCCCGCCGATGCGGTTGAGGCCGGCCGCGGCGAGAACCACCGCGTCCAGCTCTCCGCCACGTACGTATCCGACGCGGGTGTCGATGTTCCCGCGGATCGGCACGGTCTCGATGGTCAGCCCGTGGCTGCGCGCGTACGCGTTGAGCTGCGCGGCGCGGCGCGGCGACCCGGTGCCGATCCGGGCGCCGTCGGGCAGCCGGTCCAGCGTCACCCCTTCGCGGGCGACCAGCACGTCGCGCGGGTCCTCGCGCTCCGGGATGGCGGCCAGCACCAGGTCGGGGTGCTGTGCGGTCGGCAGGTCCTTCAGGGAGTGGACGGCGAAGTCCACCTCGCCGGCCAGGAGCGCGTCGCGCAGCGCGGCGACGAACACGCCGGTGCCGCCGATCTGTGCGAGGTGCTCACGGGAGACGTCCCCGTACGTCGTGATCTCCACGAGCTCGACGGGCCGGCCTGTCGTCCGCCGGACGGCGTCGGCCACATGCCCGGACTGGGCCATGGCGAGCTTGCTGCGCCTGGTCCCGAGCCTCAGTGCCCTCTCGGTCATACTCGCCCTCGGTTCTTGACGTCGGCGTCATTCAGGTCGGCCCGGGAGACGGAGGCGACCGTCTCCGGGTCGAGGTCGAAGAGTGTCCGCAGCGCGTCGGCGTACCCGGCGCCGCCGGGCTCGCTGGCCAGCTGCTTGACCCGCACGGTGGGCGCGTGCAGGAGCTTGTCGACCACCCGGCGTACGGTCTGGGTGATCTCGGCGCGCTGCTTGTCGTCGAGGCCGGGGAGCCGGCCCTCCAGCCGTGCCACCTCGCCCGCGACGACATCGGCGGCCATGGTGCGCAGGGCGACGACGGTCGGGGTGATGTGCGCGGCGCGCTGGGCGGCGCCGAAGGCGGCCACCTCGTCGGAGACGATGGAGCGCACCTGGTCGACGTCGGCGGCCATGGGGGCGTCGGCGGAGGCCTCCGCGAGCGACTCGATGTCGACGAGCCGGACGCCCGGCGTGCGGTGGGCGGCGGCGTCGATGTCGCGCGGCATGGCGAGGTCGAGCAGGGCGAGCGGGGCCGTACGGCCCGCCATCGCGGTCTCGACCGCCTCGCCGGTCAGGACGAGTCCGGTGGCTCCGGTGCAGGAGACGACGATGTCGGCACGTGTCAGTTCGTCGCCGACGGCAACCATCTCGACCGCGCGCGCGGCCACGCCCGTACCGCCGGGCTCGGTGAGGATCTGCACCAGCCGCTCGGCACGCGCGGCCGTACGGTTGGCGATCACGATCTCGGCGACGCCGGAGCGCGCGAGGGTGGCGGCGGCCAGCGAGGACATCGAGCCGGCGCCGATCACCAGGGCCCGCTTGCCCGCGGCCCAGGCGTCGACGTCCGCACCCTGCGCGAGCTGCTCCAGGCCGAACGTGACGAGCGACTGCCCGGCCCGGTCGATCCCGGTCTCGCTGTGGGCGCGCTTGCCGACCCGCAGCGCCTGCTGGAACAGGTCGTTGAGGAGGCGGCCCGCGGTGTGCAGGTCCTGGCCGAGCGCGAGGGCGTCCTTGATCTGGCCGAGGATCTGGCCCTCGCCGACGACCATGGAGTCGAGCCCGCAGGCCACCGAGAAGAGGTGGTGGACGGCCCGGTCCTCGTAGTGCACGTAGAGATAGGGGGTGAGCTCCTCCAGCCCGACGCCGCTGTGCTGGGCGAGGAGCGTGGACAGCTCGGCGACACCGGCGTGGAACTTGTCCACGTCGGCGTAGAGCTCGATCCGGTTGCAGGTGGCCAGGACCGCGCCCTCGGCGGCCGGTTCGGCGGCGAGGGTGTCCTGCAGCAGCTTGGCCTGGGTGTCCGAGGCGAGCGAGGCCCGCTCCAGGACGCTGACCGGAGCGCTGCGGTGGCTGAGGCCGACGACGAGGAGACTCATGCCGGCATCACGGCGGGGACGTCCCCGTCGGGTCCCTTGCGGCCGGTGCCCTTGGCCGGGGTCTCGCCCGCCGAGCCGAGCGGCACGGGCGGCGCCGGTGCGGCGGCGGCCTCGGTCTCGGCCTCCTCGCCGGCCTTGCGCTGCTCGTGGAAGGCGAGGATCTGCAGCTCGATGGAGAGGTCGACCTTGCGCACGTCCACGCCGTCGGGCACGGAGAGCACGGTCGGGGCGAAGTTCAGGATCGAGGTGACGCCGGCTGCCACGAGCCGGTCGCAGACCTGCTGGGCGACGCCGGCGGGGGTCGCGATGACGCCGATCGAGACGCCGTCCTCCTCGATGATCTTCTCGAGGTCGTCGCTGTGCTGGACGGGGATCCCGGCGACCGGCTTGCCGGTCATGGCGGGGTCGGCGTCGATGAGCGCGGCGACCCGGAAGCCACGGGAGGCGAAGCCGCCGTAGCCGGCGAGCGCGGCGCCGAGGTTACCGATACCGACGATGACGACGGGCCAGTCCTGCGTCAGGCCGAGCTCACGGGAGATCTGGTAGACGAGGTACTCGACGTCGTAGCCGACACCCCGCGTGCCGTAGGAACCGAGGTAGCTGAAGTCCTTGCGCAGCTTCGCGGAGTTGACGCCCGCGGCGGCCGCGAGCTCCTCGGAGGAGACCGTGGGTACGGAGCGCTCCGACAGTGCGGTGAGCGCACGCAGATACAGCGGAAGCCGGGCGACGGTGGCCTCGGGAATTCCTCGGCTACGGGTCGCCGGTCGGTGAGTTCGGCCAGTTGCCACGGTGCTCCTGCGGGATGAGCGGGGCTGCAGGCGGCCGTGTGTCCCAAGACCGCCCCGTCGAATGCAGGCTATGTCTTTGTGAACGCGTGCACAAAGATGGTGTCCGTTTTGTCCGGCCAAAGTGACCGGGGTCACGCAACCGGTTCGCGCCAGGACGGAACCGCGGAGCGCCTCAAGCCGTTGGGAACCCGAAGAGGGCAAAACCGCACACTCTCCTCACGATCATGCCCCCGAAGCCCAACAAAACGTCCACGATGGTAACCGTCTTCGCGTCAGCCACCCAGTTCACGCCTGAGCCGCCCGGCGTCCACACGCCAGAACGTGTGCTGCTCGCCGTCGACCAGGACCACCGGAATCTGCTCCCAGTACGCCCGGTGGAGCTCCTCGTCCTGGGTGATGTCCTTCTCCTCCCAGCTCGCTCCGGTCTCGGCGCAGACCGCCTCGACCACGGCACGGGCATCGTCGCAGAGATGACAGCCCGGCTTGCCGATCAGCGTCACCGTCCGCGCGGCGGCGGGAGCGCCGGAGGTGTTCTTCTTCGCTCGTCCAAACATGCCGTCCATTCTGCGCCGCGCCGCGCCGTGCCCCCTGTCTCCAGCTTGCCCCCGATGCCCGCGTAACAGGAGAGTCGCGGAGTGTTCACGCCGCCGCAGCCCGACGCGTCGGGAACCACCGAACAGACTGGCTATGCTCACGACATGGCCGCAATGGGATGGCTCACCCCCCGTAGGCGCTCCGCCACCGCGCGCAGCGTTCTGGCAGGCGAGGCCGCCGCCGAAGCGGCGCGCAAGTCCTCGCAACAGCTCGAACTGGAACGGGAGACGGCTGCACTCGCCGAGCCCGAGAAGCCGGCCGAGCCCGAGTTCCCCGTCGTGGGCGACGCCGAGGCCGCCGCCTTCTTCGACCTCGACAACACCGTGATGCAGGGCGCCGCGATCTTCCACTTCGGCCGCGGCCTGTACAAGCGGAAGTTCTTCCAGCGCCGCGAACTGGCCCGCTTCGCCTGGCAGCAGGCCTGGTTCCGGCTCGCCGGCGTCGAGGACCCCGAGCACATGCAGGACGCCCGCGACAGCGCGCTGTCCATCGTCAAGGGCCACCGCGTCTCCGAGCTGATGTCCATCGGCGAGGAGATCTACGACGAGTACATGGCCGACCGCATCTGGCCCGGCACGCGCGCCCTCGCCCAGGCCCACCTCGACGCCGGACAGAAGGTCTGGCTCGTGACCGCCGCGCCCGTCGAGACGGCCACGATCATCGCCCGGCGCCTCGGCCTGACCGGCGCGCTCGGCACGGTCGCCGAGTCCGTCGACGGCGTCTACACCGGGAAGCTCGTCGGCGAGCCCCTGCACGGGCCCGCCAAGGCGGAGGCGGTGCGCGCCCTGGCCGCGGCCGAGGGCCTGGACCTGAACCGCTGCGCGGCGTACAGCGACTCGCACAACGACATCCCGATGCTCTCGCTGGTCGGCCATCCGTACGCCATCAACCCGGACACCAAGCTGCGCAAGCACGCGAAGGCCCGTGACTGGCGGCTGCGCGACTACCGGACGGGCCGCAAGGCCGCCAAGGTCGGCATCCCGGCCGCGGCCGGCGTCGGGGCGCTCGCGGGCGGCACGGCCGCCGCCGTCGCCCTGCACCGCCGCCGCCGCTGACCCGGCACACCCCGCACCCCGCGCACGACACGCCGGGCGCCACCGAACACACCGCAGCGCCATGGCGCACCGAGGGCGCACCACCCGCTGCCGATACGTTTCGGCTGTGATCGTCTGCGACAACGCGGGAACCGTCGCCCTCACCCTTACGTGGTCGAACACCGCCGCACAGGTCGACTCAGAGGCATTCGCGGCTCCCTACCCAGCAGCGGCCCAGATCACTCACGGCCCTGACACTCGACCACAACAGAGCGTGCACGCAGTCACACTCGGAAGCCATGTGATCAACAACCGGTCACGAAGTGCGAAGAATCCCGTCCGCAAGTAGTAACGGATGCGACGGAATCGATGATTTGAGCAACTGGGTGTAGCGCTGCCTGTACGAAGCGTTATTCTCCTCAGACGCACAACGGAACCCACACGTCGCCACGACGAGTGAACGGTCCCGCACTGCACGTGATGGAAGCTCTGCCTCTGGGAGTCCCGTGTACCCACACGTCGGGGTTGACGCCTCGGGCCTGGCTACGCTGCGCGCAACGGTCCTCGACCACTTGCGCGGCTTCGTCCCCACCGCGTACGCCGGCCCTGTCCCCGCCTTTGCCTTCGCCGCACCGGCACCCGCCGGTCCCTGCTATGCCCTCGCCGAGAGCGGTGCCGCTGTCGGCAGACGGGGCAGCCGCGGCGGCACCGGAACCTCGACCGCCGCCCGCCGCCCCACCGCCGACAGCGACAGCGCCCGCATGATGGACCTGGTCGAGCGCGCCCAGGCCGGCGAGGCCGAAGCCTTCGGCCGCCTGTACGACCAGTACAGCGACACCGTCTACCGCTACATCTACTACCGCGTCGGCGGGAAGGCGACGGCGGAGGACCTCACCAGCGAGACGTTCCTGCGCGCCCTGCGCCGGATCTCCACCTTCACCTGGCAGGGCCGCGACTTCGGCGCCTGGCTGGTCACCATCGCCCGCAACCTGGTCGCCGACCACTTCAAGTCCAGCCGCTTCCGGCTGGAGGTGACCACCGGCGAGATGCTCGACGCCAACGAGGTCGAGCGCAGCCCCGAGGACTCCGTCCTGGAGTCCCTCTCGAACGCCGCGCTGCTCGACGCCGTCCGCAGGCTCAACCCCCAGCAGCAGGAGTGCGTGACCCTGCGCTTCCTGCAGGGCCTCTCGGTCGCCGAGACGGCCCGGGTCATGGGCAAGAACGAGGGCGCGATCAAGACCCTCCAGTACCGGGCCGTGCGCACCCTCGCACGCCTGCTCCCGGACGACGCCCGCTGACCTCCGCACGCCCCCCACACGAGCCCCCCACCCACCGCGCCTGCGCCCGCGCACCCATGGCTCCGTCCCCGCACGTCCCCACCCTCGAGCCCTCCACGCCCCCCATGCCCCCGACCCCCGTCCAACTCACAGTCGGTGACGCCTCGATGACGCACTGGTCCGATCATCTTTCGCGCGTAACCCAAGTGCCGCGCCGCTCGTTGTGCGGAATGCAGGCTCCCTGTGGTCACGCCATGCCCACAGCCACTCACTCTTTCGTGTGGATGTGTTCAAGGCGTGCAACCTTCCGGACACCCCGGGGAGTCGACCGTCATGACGAGAGGAGGTGCCGCCAGTGATCGCGAACGTATCGGCGCACCGGCGGGCGAACGCCTTCGCCCAGGCCCTGGATGACCGGACGCCCGACGACGCGACGGCCGAGCAGCCCGAGGCGTCGGCCGAACCGGCGGAACAGGGGCGGCTGTTGGCCCTGGCGAACGGTCTCGGCGAGCTGCCGAGGCCGGAGATGGACCCCGAGGTCAAGGTGGTGCAACGAGCGCAGCTCGTCGCCGCCATGGAAGCGATGCTCGCGGAGGGGAGCGCAGCCGCGGGCCCTACCGTGCCGGAGCAACGGACGTCGAGCGGGCGGGGAGCCCACCGGGCCTCCCCGCTCCGGAAATTGCGCCCCCGCTCCCGCTGGTCGAAGGGCATCGCGGCAGGCGGCCTCACGGTCGGTGTGGCCGCGGGAGCTTTCAGCGGTGTGGCCGCTGCCAGCTCCGACGCCCTCCCCGGTGATTCGCTCTACGGGCTGAAGCGCGGGATGGAGGACATCAAGCGCGGCATGGCCGACGACGACTCCGAGCGGGGCGGGATCTTCCTGGACCAGGCGTCGACACGGCTCAGCGAGGCGCGCAGGCTCATGGAGCGAGGACGCGCGGGCGACCTCGACCACGAGTCCCTCAGCGAGATCCGGCGCGTCCTCGGCGGCATGAAGCACGACGCCTCCGAGGGCCACCGACTGCTGCGCCAGGCGTACGAACGGGACGGCGAGATCGGGCCGATGGCCCGGCTGAACTCCTTCGCCCAGGCCCACCGCTCCACCTGGAACGGCCTGCGCGACCGGCTGCCCGTCCAGCTCAGCGACGTCGGCAAGGAGGTGAACGACGTCTTCGTCGCCATAGACGAAGAGGTCGAGCCGCTCCAGAGCATGCTCCCCCGCACCCCGGAGAAGGGAGCCGTCGAGAGCGGCGGCGCCGGCACCCCGCAGGACACCCCGCGTACGCACACCCAGCGCCCGCCGTCCTCCCCGGCCGCCCCCTCCACGGGCGGCGAAGGCTCCACCCGGCCCCAGCCCTCGGGCTCCGGCTCGGGCACGGGCTCCCCACAGGACGACGGCCTGCTCGGCGGGAACACGGGCGGACTGCTCGACAACCCGCCGACCGGGACGCTCCCCACGCCGTCCGGCAGCCACACGACACCCGACATGCCGGATGTCACGCTGCCGCCGCTGCTGCCGGGCCTGCTCCCCGGTCTCGGCATCGACAGCGAGGACGCCCCCTAGCCGGTACGTGTGTGGGGCGCCCCCTCTCCGGAGGGGGCGCCCCACACACGTACGGCCGGAAGATCAGAAGAACACGGACCTGCGCTGCACCAGCAGCTTGTACAGCGTGTGCTGGATCTGCTCGCGGACCTGGTCCGTCAGGTTGAACATCAGCATCGGGTCCTCCGCCGCCTCCGGCGGATAGCCGTCCGTCGGAATCGGCTCACCGAACTGGATCGTCCACTTCGTCGGCAGCGGCACCGCGCCGAGCGGCCCCAGCCAGGGGAACGTCGGCGTGATCGGGAAGTACGGGAAGCCCAGCACCCGCGCCAGCGTCTTCGCGTTGCCGAGCATCGGATAGATCTCCTCCGCCCCCACGATCGAACACGGCACGATCGGCACCCCGGCCTGCAGCGCCGTCGAGACGAACCCGCCCCGGCCGAAACGCTGCAGCTTGTACCGCTCACTGAAGGGCTTCCCGATGCCCTTGAAGCCCTCCGGCATCACGCCCACGATCTCGCCGGACCGCAGCAGCCGCTCCGCGTCCTCCGCACACGCCAGCGTGTGCCCGGCCTTACGGGCGAGCTCGTTTATCACCGGCAGCATGAAGACCAGGTCCGCCGCGAGCAGCCGCAGATGACGGCCCGCCGGATGGTGGTCGTGCACGGCGACCTGCATCATCAGACCGTCCAGCGGCAGCGTCCCCGAGTGGTTCGCCACCACCAGGGCACCACCCTCGGCGGGGATGTTCTCCACGCCCTTCACATCCACGCGGAAGTACTTCTCCGCGAGCGGCCGCACCAGCGACATCAGGACCTGGTCGGTGAGCTCCTTGTCGTAACCGAACTCGTCGACCTCGTACTCACCGGTCACGCGCCGCCGTAGGAACGACAGCCCACCCGCGAGCCGCCGCTCCCACCCGCTCCGAGGCCCCTCGGCACCCGAAGCGCCGTCCGGCCGGTCCGCGGCGCCGTCCGGGCCGGTACCGGAGGCCTCCACGGCCTCCGCGCTCTTCGCGGCCTCCACCGGCACGGCGGGCCACGGAGCCTCCTCGGGCCCCTGCTGCGTCGGCAGAGCCCGTACGGCGGCGTCCCTGGCCGCCCTGCCGGGCCGCCGGCGCGACCGTGAACGGTCGTCGTCGAACGGAATGACCTTGGCGTCCGCCATCGTTACCTGGGCTCCTTCTGATCCAGCCGGGCCGCGACCCGGTCCACGGCCCCCGCGAGCGTCTCCGGCGGCAACAGCCCCGGCCCTCGGCTGCGGACGAAGTCCGCGAAGGTCTCCGCCGTCGTGAACCGAGGGGTGAAGCCGAGGGTCTCGCGCATCTGGACCGTGGAGACCACCCGGCCATGGGTGAGGAGCCGGATCTGCTCGGGCGAGAAGTCGGTCACCCCGACCGTGCGCAGCGCCGAGCCCACCCAGGTGACCGCGGGCAGCAGCACCGGCACCGTCGGACGCCCCAGCCGCCGCGCGCACTGCGACAGCAGCAGCACACCGTCACCCGCCACATTGAACGTGCCGCTGTTCAGCGTCGCCCGGCGCGGCTCGCCGGAGGCGAGCTCCAGGACGTCGACGACGTCGTCCTCATGGACGAACTGCAGCCTCGGGTCGTAGCCGAAGACGGTCGGCATGACCGGCAGGGACAGATACTCGGCGAGCGGGGAGTCCACCCGCGGCCCGAGGATGTTCGCGAACCGCAGCACACAGACGGCCACGTCCGGGCGGCGCCGCGCGAAGCCCCGTACGTACCCCTCGACCTCGACGGCGTCCTTGGCGAAACCACCGCTCGGCAGCGACTTCGGCGGCGTCGTCTCGGTGAAGACGGCCGGGTCGCGGGGCGCGGAGCCGTAGACACTCGTACTGGACTTGATCACGAGTCGTCGGATCCGCGGAGACTTCTGGCAGGCACCCAGCAGCTGCATGGTGCCGATGACGTTGGTCTCCTTGGTGGACGCACGGCCGCCGGCGCCCAGCGCGATACCGGTGACGTCCATGTGGACGACCGTGTCCACCTCGTGCTCGGCGAGCACCTTGGCGATGGCGGGCTGGCGGATGTCCGCCCGTACGAAATCGGCTCCGCCGAGGTCGTGTGCCGGTGGAACGGCGTCCACGGCGACCACTCTGTCCACCTCGGGGTCCCGCTGGAGACGCCGTACGAATCGGCCTCCGAGATGCCGGGCCGCACCGGTGACGAGCACGACCTTGCCCAAGATCAGCGCCTTCCGTCGCTCTCGGCCCCGGGTTCTCCCGCAGGGCCCTGTGCGCCACCGTAGCGCCTCGTTGTTGCGCTGCGATGACCGCCGTGGGCAACAGGGTGGAACCGGCCGAAAAAAACGTGGCCCCTCACCGATTTCGGTGAAGGGCCACGCTTCGACGCACAAACAGCCGTCGTTACAGCCGTCGCTTACTTCTTGTTGCGACGCTGAACGCGGGTGCGCTTGAGCAGCTTGCGGTGCTTCTTCTTGGCCATCCGCTTGCGCCGCTTCTTGATAACAGAGCCCACGACTACCCTCGCTCACTTCTTCTCACTCGGTGCGGGGCGTCTGGGCCCACACGACCTACGTCGGCCTAGCCTACCGGCCAGAGCGCCGCAGTTGTAATCCGAGGGGTACGGGGACCCTCGACTAGGCCGTCTCCACCCCCACGAAGGACTCCCTGAGGTACTCGTGAACCGCCTGTTCCGGGACCCGGAAGGACCTGCCCACCCGGATCGCCGGCAGATGACCGCTGTGCACCAAGCGGTACACGGTCATCTTCGACACTCGCATCACCGAGGCGACTTCCGCCACGGTAAGAAACTTGACCTCGTTCAGAGGCCGATCGCCAGCAGCCATGACCCACCTGTACCTTCCGCACACGACGCCCACCGGCTTCCCCTCCGGTGACCCTGCGTCGCTGTGCGCTCACGCTCCAGACTAGGGGCGTGTGGTACGAGTGGGGAAGAGGAGCAGCCATCGGCCGTTTACCGTGACAGACACGCTCGATTGAGTACATAGCGAGTAAGCGGGCGGTAGTAATCGGACCGCACCCCGTCATCAAGCGGAACTGCTACGGAGACCTGCCCCTCCGCCTCCCCGACGAACAGCGCGGGATCGTCCGTATCAGCCAGACCTATGGCCTCGATACCCAGCTGACCTGCACCGCAGACCCATCCGTGGTCCCCCACGACAAGTTCCGGAAGTGGCCAGCCCTCCTCCACGACCCCCTCCAGAGCGGCCCTGACCGGTAGCGGCGAATGGGTGTGCGCCCCCGTCTCACGCCCGGTTCCCGGCAGACCCGGTTCTCGCACCAGCGCGACACCCCGCGCGTAGTCGAGGACGTACGTGCGTAGACCGAACCGGGTCGTTATGTCGACACATCGCCCCTGCGCGGGTGTGAGAACAAGACATCCCGCCGCCGACAAAGCGTCTGCGAGCGCTCCGTAGAAGCCGAGCAGCCGATGCGGATGACCGGTCCCGAACAGCACGGGGGCCCGTCGGCCGGCCGCCTCACCGAGCCGCTGGGCGAACGCGTCCAGCGCGCCCAACGTCCGTTCCGGGTCGATGACATCGGGACCCGAGCGGTGCGCCGGATCCCGCGACACCCCGCACTTGTCCGCCATCAGCCGCAGCAAGTCTCCCTCGCCCCAGCCCCATTCGGGGTCGAGGCCCAGCATCACCCGCGGATCCCGCGCCGCGAAGAGCCGGTAACTCCGCAGACTCTCCTCACGCGAGGTCGCCACGGTCCCAGCCAACCCCGCCGCCAACAGATGCGCCCGCAGCGCCCCGGTACTCAGCACCCTCTCGATGCTGCCCGAGCGAAGGTGACGAGGGGCCAGAACCCGGGCGACACCGCACAGTCGGCGTAACAACCCGCCCCGTCTCCACGCAACTTCAGCGCACCTTCAGCTCTCTCCGGATGCCCGCGGGAGTACGTCTACGCGAGCAGCCCACGGAGCGGGAACGCCGACCGCCGCGTCGCGAGCACCGCCTGATCGAGCCGGTCCGCCGGGTCGTACCCCTGCTCCCACTCCCGCCACTCCACCGGCCACCGCCCGTCCGTCATCCGGATCGGCCCCGGCTGCCGCGTCCGTGCGTAGACCAGGTCACGCCACGACGAAGGGATCACCGACTCGGGCTCGATCTCCGCGTGCGCGGCGATCCCCACCAGATGTGTCCACGACCGCGGCACGACATCCACCACCGCGTAGCCGCCACCACCCAGCGCGACCCACTTCCCGCCGTCCACGTGCGCGTGCGCGAGCTCATGGCAGGCCACCTGCACGGCCCGCTGCGCGTCCAGCGACACCGCCAGATGCGCCAGCGGATCCTCGAAATGCGTATCGGCACCGTGCTGCGTCACCAGGACCTGCGGCCGGAAGTCCGCGATCAGCTCGGGCACGACCGCGTGGAACGCCCGCAGCCACCCGGCGTCCCCGGTTCCCGCCGGCAGCGCCACGTTCACCGCGGACCCCTCGGCGGAACCCGACGCACCCGTCTCCTCCGGCCACCCCGTCTGCGGGAACAGCGTCCGCGGGTGCTCGTGCAGCGAGATCGTCAGAACCCGCGGATCCTCCCAGAACGCCGCCTGCACCCCGTCACCGTGGTGGACGTCCACATCCACGTACGCGACCCGCTCCGCACCCAGCTCCAGAAGGCGCGCGATCGCCAGCGAGGCGTCGTTGTAGATGCAGAACCCCGACGCCGCACCCGGCATCGCGTGATGCAGCCCGCCCGCGAAGTTCACCGCGTGCGCCGCCTCACCACGCCACACCGCCTCCGCCGCCCCGACCGACTGCCCGGCGATCAGCGCCGACGCCTCATGCATCCCCGCGAACGCCGGATCGTCGACCGTCCCCAGACCGTACGCCTGGTCCGCGTGACGCGGATCGGCCGAAGCCGCCCGCACGGCCGCCACATAGTCCTCGCGGTGCACCAGACGCAGCGTCGAGTCACCGGCCGGCCTCGCCGCCACCACGTCCACGGCACGGTCGAGCTCGTACGCCCGCACCAACCCCATGGTCAGCGCGAGCCGTACCGGATCCATCGGATGCTCGGACCCGAAGTCGTACTGCGTGACAGCTTCATCCCACATCAACAGTGCGCGGCCGCTCATGCCCGCCACCGTATCGGGCCGCTCGAGAACCGAACGACGTGGCGTACACCACCGTCACCAGGACCAGCACCATCGGCACGAGCATCGCCCCCCGATAGCTCCAGGCGTCCCCGAGGGCCCCCACCAACGGGGACCCGATCAGGAACCCGACGTAGTTGAAGACGTTCAGCCGCGCGACCGCCGCGTCGCTCGCCCCAGGGAAGAGCCGCCCGGCGGCCGCGAACGTCTGCGGCACGACCACGCTCAGCCCGAGCCCCAGGACGGTGAACCCGGCCATCCCCGCCCAGGCCCCCGGCGCCACCGCGACCAGCGCGAACCCGAGCGCGGCGAGGACCGCACCGCACCGCACGACGGCGGCCGCACCCAGCCGCCGCACCCCGAAGTCGCCCACCGCACGCCCCAGAAGCGTGGTGACCATATAGGCGTTGTACGGCACGGTCGCCAGCTCCTCCGAACTGCCGAGCACGTCCTGGAGGTACTTGGCACTCCAGTTGGAGACCGTCGAGTCCCCGATGTACGCGAAGGTCATCACGAGACAGAGCGGCAGCAGGAGCGCGAAGGAGACCCCGGCCCCACCCGCCCGGACCTCCTCGGCCCCGGCCTCGGCCTCGGACGGCTTCACCCCCGGCGTGTACCAGCGGCTCGCCACGAGAGCCGCCGGCAGCAGCACACCGACGACGGGCAGATAGGACACGAACAGCGGCAGATGCCAGTGCGCCCCGGCCCAGGCCAGCGAGGCCCCGGCGATCCCGCCGAGGCTGTACGCGGCGTGGAACCCGAGCATGATGGACCGCCCGTACGCCCGCTGGAGGCTCACCCCGAGCATGTTCATGGACGCGTCCAGCGCACCGACCGCGAGCCCGAAGACCCCGAGGGCGACGGCGACCTGCCACAGTCGCGTACCCGCGCCGACGGCCAGCAGCGCCAGCAGGACGACCGGCTGCGCCCACCGCAGCACCGCCCCCGGCCCCACCCGGGCCACCACCTTCTCCGTGGCCACACTGGACACACCGGCGAGGATGGGCACAGCGGCCAGGAAGACGGGCAGCAGCCCGTCGGAGATGCCGTACCGGTCCTGGATGGCCGGTATTCGGGTCACAAGGAGCGCGAACGTCACTCCCTGCACGAAGAAACTGACCGCCAGGGATCCCCGCCCACGCCGCAACCGCGCATCCGTCATGGCGGCACAGCGTAGGACCCGGGCCTACCCATGGGTAGATGGATCACAGACCCAAAATCGCCGGCAGCTCGTCCATGCTCCGGAAGAACCCGGTGGCTCCGGCGAGCTTCTCCTCGGGCGTCATCGCAGCGAACGCGTACACGTCCATCCCGGCGGCCAGCGCCGCCTGGACCCCGAGCCGGCTGTCCTCGACGACCACACACAGCTCGGGCGCGACCCCCATCCGAGCAGCGGCGTGAAGGAACAGGTCGGGCTCCGGCTTGCCCCTGCCGACGTCCTCGGCGCTGAAGATGTTCTCGTCCCGGAACCAGGCGTCGAGCCCGGTCTTGCGATGCCCGACGCGAATCCGCTCATGGGATCCGGAGGAGGCCAGACAGTACGGAACCTCGCCGTCGACGAGCTGCTTCAGCACCTCGGTGATCCCGGCAACGGCCTCCAACTCCCTCTCGAAGGCGGCGAACGTACGCGCGTGCAAGGTCTCGTCGAAGTCCAGGGGCAGCCGTCGGCCGGTCCGCTCCCCGATCAGATCGTGGACGCGATGCACGGCGGAGCCCATGTAGTCCCGCAGGGAGTCCTCGTACGAGGTGGGGTGCCCGAGCTCGGTGAGGTAGCCGGCCAGGATGGTGTTGGCGAGGGGCTCACTGTCGACGAGGACACCGTCGTTGTCGAAGACGATCAGGTCATAGCGCATGCCCACACGATAATCGGGGGTGAACGCAGAAAAGCCCCGCACCATAAGGTGCGGGGCTTTCCCACAATGATTGTTCGGCGGCGTCCTACTCTCCCACAGGGTCCCCCCTGCAGTACCATCGGCGCTGAAAGGCTTAGCTTCCGGGTTCGGAATGTAACCGGGCGTTTCCCTAACGCTATGACCACCGAAACACTATGAAGTTGAACCGCCGCACCACCCATAGGGGGGGGCGTGTTCGTTACTTCAGAACTAACACAGTGGACGCGAGCAACTGAGGACAAGCCCTCGGCCTATTAGTACCGGTCAGCTCCACCCATTACTGGGCTTCCACATCCGGCCTATCAACCCAGTCGTCTACTGGGAGCCT
>NZ_JBHXTV010000008.1:333224-352828 GCF_042671585.1 Streptomyces sp. NPDC127129 | reverse complement strand
CCTGCCCGGGGCGCGGCGCCCCGCCCCCCCCGCCCCTCCCGGTGTTCCGCCGCCGCTGCCGGGGGGGGGGGGGCCCCCGGGCCGGGGCCCCCCGCCCCGGGGGGGGGGGGCCCCCGCCCCCCCCCCCCCGCGGCAGGGGGATGGTCACACCGCCCACCAGACGGTGGTGTCGGCGGGCAGCTCCACGACGCCCTCCCCGTGGGAGACCGGCTCGTTGGAGAGAAGGAACCGGCCGGGCAGCGGGACGGATATGGCCCGACCGGTGGTGTTGGCGGTGCAGACGAAGCCGTCGCGGCGGAAGGAGAGCACACCCTCCGGTGCCTCCAGCCACTCGACGTCCTCGCCCGCACCGAGTTCGGGGCGCTCACGGCGCACGGCGAGCGCGCTGCGGTACAGCTCCAGGGTGGAGCCGGGGTCGCCGGCCTGCGCCTCGACGCTGAGCCCGCCCCAGGTGGCGGGCTGCGGCAGCCAGCTGCCGCCGTCGCCGAAGCCGTACGAGGTGCCCTCGACGGTCCACGGGATGGGCACCCGGCAGCCGTCGCGGAAGCCGTCCTGGCCGGTGGCCCGGAAGAAGGACGGGTCCTGGCGGACCTCGTCGGGCAGGTCGGTGACGTCCGGCAGGCCGAGCTCCTCGCCCTGGTAGACGTAGGCCGACCCGGGCAGCGCCAGCATCAGCAGCGTCGCGGCCCGGGCGCGGCGCAGTCCGAGGGCACGGTCGCCCTGCTCGCGCAGCTGGGTGCCGAGGCCGGCCGGGTTGGCGAAGCGGGTGGCGTGCCGGGTGACGTCGTGGTTCGACAGCACCCAGGTGGTGGGCGCGCCGACCGGGCGCATCGCGGCGAGCGAGGCGTCGATCACCCGGCGCAGCTCGACGGCGTCCCAGTGGGTGCCCAGGTACTGGAAGTTGAACGCCTGGTGCATCTCGTCGGGGCGCACGTAGTGGGCGGTGCGCTCGACGGTCGGGGTCCACGCCTCGGCGACGAGGACGCGCTCGCCGTCGTACTCGGAGAGGACCTGGCGCCAGGAGCGGTAGATCTCGTGGACGCCGTCCTGGTCGAAGAAGGGCATGACGTCGTTGCCGAGCAGCTTGAGCTGGTCGTGGGCGCCGATGTCCGGCAGTCCCTCGGCCTTGACCAGTCCGTGGGCGACGTCGACACGGAAGCCGTCGACGCCCATGTCGAGCCAGAAGCGCAGGATCGAGCGGAACTCGTCGCGTACGGCCGGGTGCTCCCAGTTGAAGTCGGGCTGCTCCGGGGCGAAGAGGTGCAGGTACCACTCGCCGGGCGTGCCGTCCGCCTCCTCGACCCGCGTCCAGGCGGGGCCGCCGAAGATGGACTCCCAGTCGTTGGGCGGCAGTTCGCCGTTCTCGCCCTTCCCCGGGCGGAAGTGGTAACGCTCGCGCAGCGGGGAGCCGGGACCCTCGCGCAGCCCGCGCTGGAACCACTCGTGCTGGTCGGAGGAGTGGTTGGGGACCAGGTCGACGATGATGCGCAGGTCCAGCTCATGGGCCTCGCGGATGAGCGCGTCGGCGTCGAGGAGGCTGCCGAACATCGGGTCGATGGCCCGGTAGTCGGCGACGTCGTAGCCGGCGTCGGCCTGCGGGGAGGCGTAGAAGGGGCTCAGCCAGACGGCGTCGACGCCCAGCTCCTTCAGATACGGAAGCCGGCCGCGGATGCCTTCCAGGTCGCCCATGCCGTCGCCGTTTCCGTCGGCGAAGCTGCGTGGGTAGACCTGGTAGATCACCGCGTCTCTCCACCAACCCGTGTGCGTGCCGGTGGTCGGGGCGGCGTCGGGGGCAGCGAGGTGCTGGGTCATGTCTTCCTTGAGAGGTAAGGAGGTGCGTACGTGTGGGGTGTTCGGGCTCAGCCCTTGACGGCGCCGGCGGACATGCCGGTCACCAGGTGCCGCTGGGCGAAGAGGAACACCAGCGCCGCGGGGATGGCGATGAGCACGGAGGCCGCGGACATCGGACCCCACTGGGCGCCGTACTGGTTGACGAACTTCTGCAGGCCGCCCGCGAGCGTGAGGTTCTCGTCCCCGACCATGAACGCGGAGGCGTAGGCGACCTCGCCCCAGGCCGTGATGAAGGAGTAGAACGCCGTCACCGCGATGCCGGGCTTGGCCAGCGGCAGGATCAGCCGCCAGAAGGTGCCGAACGGGTTGAGGCCGTCGACCTGGCCCGACTCGTCGATCTCGCGCGGGATGGTGTCGAAGAAGCCCTTCATCATCCAGGCGCAGAAGGGGACGGCGATGGTCAGGTACGTGATGACCAGACCGGCCGCCCTGTTGAGCAGCCCCAGCGAGGACATGATGTTGTAGATCGGCACGATCAGGACGGCGACCGGGAACATCTGGGTGATCAGCAGCGTCCACATCAGTCCGCGCTTGCCGGGGAAGCGGAAGCGGCTGACGGCATAGCCGGTGGTGGAGGCGATGAAGACGCCGAGGACCGTGGTGAGCCCGGCGACGAGCAGCGAGTTGCCGAACCAGGTGAGGAACTCGGTGTTCTCCAGCAGGTCGGTGTAGTTCGCGAGCGTCGTCTCCTTGAAGAAGTCCGTCGTGGTCGCGTACTGCGCCGGCTTGAGCGAGGTCAGCAGGACCCACAGCACGGGGAAGACGGCGATCACGGAGGCGACGATCAGGGTCGCGTGCAGCCCGACGGAGGCGAGCGGCGAACGACGGCCTCGGGTGGGTGTGTTGGTGGCGGTGGTCACCAGACTTCTCCCTGCTTGCGGAGGACGCGCCGGTAGATCGCGGCGAAGACCATCAGGAGGACCAGGATCAGGACGCCCCAGGTGGACGACTGGGCGAAGTCACGCGGGCTGATCTCGAAGGAGAACTTGTACGCCTGCGTGACCAGGATCTGCGTGGCCTCACCGGGTCCGCCCCGGGTGAGCAGGAAGATCACCGGGAACATGTTGAAGGTCCAGATGGTGCTCAGCAGGATCACGGTGGTGGACACCGAGCGCAGACCGGGCAGCGTGATGTTGCGGAAGCGCTGCCAGGCGTTGGCGCCGTCCATCTCGGCGGCCTCGTAGAGCTCGCCGGGGATGGACTGGAGCCCGCCGAGGAGGGCGACCATCATGAACGGGACGCCGAGCCAGACGTTGACGGCGATGACCGAGAACTTGGCCCAGGTGGGGTCGTTGAGCCACGGCACGGCGTCGATCCCGGAGCCGCCGAGGATCTGGTTGAGCAGACCGTTGTCCTGGTTGTAGAGGAAGCGCCAGGCGAAGACGGAGACGAAGCCGGGCACGGCCCAGGGCAGGATCAGCAGCATCCGGTAGACGGAGCGGCCGGCGATCCTGCGGTTGAGGATGTTGGCGAGGGCCAGGCCGAGGACGAAGGTGACCGAGACGCAGGCGACGGTCCACACCAGGGTCCAGCCGAGCGTGCCGAGGAACTGGTTCCCGGTCAGCGCGTCGACGTAGTTGTCCAGGCCGACGAACTCGTACGTCGCCGGGATCTGGTTGACACCGATGCTCCGCTCGACGTTCCGCTCGTTGGCGTTCGTGAGGGAGAGGTAGATACCCCGGATCAGCGGATAGCCGATGATCACGCCGATCACGACCACCACCGGAGCGACCATCGCCCAGGCGTACCAGTGGGTGGAGAGGGAACGGCGAACCTTGCCCTCGGGGTTGCCAGTACCACGGTGCCGGCCGCGGGCGACATCGCCCGCGGCCTTCACCGCCGACTGGCTGCTGGTGTCCACAGCCATCAGCCGGCCTGCCTTCCTGTTACTTCCAGTCCTTCAGGAGCTTGCGGTAGGAGTCACCCGTCGCCTTGGCTCCCTTGTCGGGGGTGGTCTGCCCGGTCAGGACCTTGGTGTACTCGGTGACGAGCGGGGCGAAGAGGCTGCCGGTCTCGGGGATCCAGGGGCGCTCGACGGCCTTGTCGACGACCGGCTTGAAGAAGCTGATCATCTCGTTGCTCGCGACGTCCGGCTTGACGTAGACGGACTCGCGGGTCGGGAGCAGGCTGAGCTCCTTGGCGATCTGCGTCTGGGTCTCGACCGAGGTCATGTACTCGGTGAAGGCGTACGAGGCGTCCAGGTTCTTGGAGCCCGCGTAGACCGCGAGGTTGTGGCCGCCCTGCGGGGCGCCCTGACCGGCCGAGCCGGCCGGGACCGGGGCGATGCCCAGGTTGGCCTTGTCGGCGAACTCCTTGCCGGCGAAGGTGTCGGCGACGGCCCACGGGCCGTTGATCATCATGGCGACCTTGCCTTCCTTGAAGGCGGTCTGCATGTTGTTCCAGCCGTCGGTGGCGTCGGTCTTGGCCGCGCCGGAGTCGACCAGGTCCTTGACCGTGGTCAGGGCCTTCACGCCCGCGGCGTTGTCGATGGTGACGGTCTTCGACTCGGCGTTGACCAGGTCGCCGCCCTCGCCGTAGAGGAAGGAGAGGAACCAGTAGGCGTCGTCGCCGCGCAGGTAGAGGCCGGTCTTGCCGGTCTTGTCCTTGATCGCCGCGGAGACGGTCTTGAGCTCGGCGATGGTCTTGGGGACCTCGACGCCGGCCTCCTTGAAGATCTTCTTGTTGTAGAAGATGCCCATGGAGTCGATGACCTGCGGGACGGCGTAGGTCTTGCCGTTGTACTGGGTGGAGGCTGCGGCCTGCTTCAGGAAGTCCTTGTCGTCCTTGAGCGCGGCGGTGCCGTCGAGCGGGGCCAGGTAGCCGAGGTCCGCGAACTCGGGGGTCCAGGCGACCTCGGAGCGGATGACGTCGGGGGCGCCGGAGCCGGACTGGGCGGCGTTCTTGAACTTGTTCTGCGCCTCACCGAACGGCACGTTCACGTACTTGACGGTGACCTTCGGGTGCTTCTTGGTGAAGTCTTCGGCGATCTTCTTGAAGACCTTGTCCTCGGAGCCGACCGTGGAGGTGTCCCACCAGGTCACGGTCCCGGAGAGCTCGCCCGAGCTCTTCGAGCCGCCGTCCTTCGAACCGCCGTCGCTTCCGCACGCCGCCAGGGTCACGCCCAGGGCCGCGACCAGCGCGGTGGCCGCTATGCCACGCCGCATGTGAACTCCTTCAACTGATCCCGGGGTGACGAGGGGCTGGAACCTGCCTCATGCGACCGCTCCCTCGCGGCGCTCCGGGTTGCCAGGAACGTAACAGGGATGAAAACGAGCCGAAAGAGCTTGCGAGAACTTTCTGCAAGGACCGGGGATCGTTACATCGGCGTGTCCTGAAGGTTGCCGACGAGTCGCTTGACAGCGGACCTCAGGCCCCTCTCAGGCCCTCTTGCGGCAGTTCCCGAGCCCTGCAAGTCTTTGCATCATCTCTTGCAGGACCGTTTCACGTCCGCCTCGACCTCGTTGTCAGTACGACGCCCAGCCCCTGGAACACGCGAGAGGGACACCGCACATGGCCCACGAGCTCACCTCACCGTCGCTGCCGGACTCCGCAAGCTCTTGCGCAAGCGCCGCCCGCACCGGCTGGTGGCGGGACGCCGTCATCTACCAGGTGTACGTCCGCTCCTTCGCGGACAGCGACGGCGACGGGATCGGGGACCTGCGGGGCGTACGGGAGCGGCTGCCGCACATCGCCCGGCTGGGCGCGGACGCGGTCTGGCTGACCCCCTTCTACGCCTCCCCGCAGGCGGACGGCGGGTACGACGTGGCGGACTACCGCGCGGTGGACCCCGTCTTCGGCGACCTCGCCGACGCCGACGACCTGGTGCGCGCCGCGCACGGACTCGGCCTGAAGGTGATCGTGGACATCGTCCCGAACCACACCTCGGACCGGCACCCCTGGTTCGAGCAGGCGCGCGCGGGGGTGGGCCGGGACCGGTACGTCTTCCGGCCGGGGCGCGGACCGGACGGGTCCGAGCCGCCCAACGACTGGGAGTCGGTCTTCGGCGGCCCGGCCTGGACTCGCGTCGCGGACGGCGCCTGGTACCTCCACCTCTTCGCGCCCGAGCAGCCCGACCTGAACTGGAAGAACGAGGAGGTACGGACCGAGTTCGACTCCGTGCTCCGCTTCTGGCTGGATCTGGGGGTGGACGGCTTCCGGATCGACGTCGCCCACGGCATGGTCAAGGCGGAGGGCCTGCCCGACATCGGGCAGGGACAGCAGGCCAGGCTGATCGGCATCCAGCGACTGCCGTTCTTCGACCAGGACGGGGTGCACGAGATCCACCGCGGCTGGCGCCGGCTCCTGGAGTCGTACGGCCCCGAGCGCATCGGGGTCGCGGAGGCCTGGGCACCGACGCCGGAGCGGCTCGCGCTGTACGTACGCCCCGACGAGCTGCACCAGGCCTTCAACTTCCAGTTCCTGAACTGCGCGTGGGACGCGCAGGCGCTGCGGGCGGTCGTCGACGAGTCGCTGCGCGCCACCGCCTCGGTCGGCGCCCCCACGACCTGGGTGCTCTCCAACCACGACGTCGTCCGGCACACCACCCGGTACGGCAGCCTGGAGCGGGCCCGGGCGGCGGCGCTGCTGATGCTGGCGCTGCCGGGCTCGGCCTACGTCTACCAGGGCGAGGAGCTGGGCCTGCCCGAGGTCGTGGACCTCCCGGACGAGGTCCGCCAGGACCCCGCGTTCCTGCGCGGAGACGGTCAGGACGGGCTGCGCGACGGCTGCCGGGTCCCGCTGCCCTGGGAGGCGGACGGCCCGTCGTACGGTTTCGGGCCTGCCGGTTCCTGGCTTCCGCAGCCCCGGGCGTGGGCCGGACTGAGCGTGGCCGCGCAGACGGCCGACCCCGCCTCGACCCTGGAGCTGTACCGCCGCGCCCTGCGGCTGCGCAGGGAGCACCCCGCGCTCGGCGCGGGCGACACCGTGGAGTGGCTGGACGCCCCGGAGGGGGTGCTCGCCTTCCGCCGCCGGGCCGAGGGCGGCGACGTCGTGGTCACTCTGAACACGACGCCACGGGGGGTGGACATGCCGCTCACCGGCTCGCCGCTCCTGAGCAGCACGGCGTGCGCCCCCCACGGGGACGGCCTCGGTACGGCGCCCGAAGGAGCCCGCGCCGACGGGGGGATCGAGGTCACCACCCCCGTACTCCCCTCCCCGGCAGGGGAATTCGGACGGGGCGCCGCGCTCGCGCACAACGTCCGGGTTCCCGCCGACTCCTGCGTTTGGTGGGCAATCTGACGTGCGACCGGTACAGTCCAATCCCATGACCGCGCGGCTTGCCGACATCGCAGCCCAGGCGGGGGTCAGTGAAGCCACAGTCAGCCGCGTGCTCAACGGCAAGCCCGGTGTGGCCGCGGCCACCCGTGAATCCGTGCTTGCCGCACTCGACGTCCTCGGATACGAGCGCCCGGTACGGCTGCGCCAGCGCAGCGCCGGACTCGTCGGGCTGATAACCCCCGAACTGGACAACCCGATCTTTCCCGCCCTCGCGCAGGTCATCGGGCAGGCCCTGACCCGCCAGGGCTACACCCCCGTGCTCGCCACGCAGACCCCCGGCGGTTCCACCGAGGACGAGCTCACGGACATGCTCGTCGAGCGGGGCGTCTCCGGGATCATCTTCGTCTCGGGGCTGCACGCGGACACGACCGCCGACATGACGCGCTACGACCAGCTGCGCGGCAAGGGCGTCCCGTACGTCCTCATCAACGGCTTCTCCCCCAAGGTCCAGGCCCCCTTCGTCTCGCCCGACGACCGGGCCGCGATGCAGCTGGCGGTGACCCACCTCGCCGCGCTCGGGCACACCCGGATCGGGCTCGCGGTGGGCCCGAAGCGGTTCGTGCCCGTACTGCGCAAGATCGAGGGGTTCCAGCGCGGGATGAAGGAACGGCTCGGACTCTCCCCGGAGCAGTCCGAGGAGCTGATCCAGCACTCTCTGTACACGCTGGAGGGCGGACAGGCAGCTGCCGGCGCCCTGATCTCCGCCGGCTGCACGGCCGTCGTCTGCGCGAGCGACATGATGGCGCTCGGTGCCATCCGCGCCGCCCGGCAGCAGGGTCTGCGGGTCCCCCAGGACGTCTCCGTGGTCGGTTTCGACGACTCCCCGCTCATAGCGTTCACCGATCCGCCGCTGACCACGATCCGCCAGCCCGTGCAGGCGATGGGGCAGGCGGCGGTCCGGGCTCTCCTCGAGGAGGTCGGGGGCACCCCGGCGCCGCACAGCGAGTTCGTCTTCATGCCTGAGCTGGTCGTTCGCGGTTCAACCGCTTCTGCCCCCAGTCAGGGAAACCCCTGAGGGTCCCTCCCCGGTCCATCCCCCTCAGGATGGAGCATGTGCGTCCCGAACCCGACGGAGGGATGATCGGACGAGGGGCATGGATCTGGCAGACTCTCCTCCCATGGGTGAAGCGACCGTGAAGAGTTTGGAAGGCAGCACGGCGGCCAGCCCGTCACCCATTCCGGACGGTGGCGGTGTGCGGGCCCGGCTGCGCATGCCCCGACGCCCCCGGATCTGGTTCGAGATCCTGCTCATCGGCGTCAGCTACTGGACGTATTCGCTCATCCGCAATGCGGTACCGGAGCAGAAGTCCCAGGCGCTGAAGAACGCCGACTGGATCTGGGACCTCGAGCGGTCCCTCGGGCTCGCCTTCGAGCAGAGCGTCAACCATGCCGTGAACTCGGTGACATGGCTGATCGTGTCGATGAACTACTACTACGCCACCCTGCACTTCATCGTGACGATCGGTGTGCTGGTGTGGCTGTACCGATGGCACCCGGGGCGTTACGCCGCGTCCCGGACCGTCCTCTTCGCCACCACCGGTGTGGCCCTCGTCGGTTACTACCTGTATCCGCTCGCGCCCCCGCGGCTGATGAACGGCCAGTCCTTCGTCGACACGGTCCTGGTCCACCACACCTGGGGCTCGATGGCCTCGGGCAACCTCAAGCAGATGTCGAACCAGTACGCGGCGATGCCGTCGATGCACATCGGCTGGTCGCTCTGGTGCGGTCTCATCATCTTCGCCCTGGCCTCGGCGCCCTGGGCACGCATCCTCGGCCTGCTCTACCCGGCGGCCACCCTGGTCGTGATCGTGGCCACCGCCAACCACTTCTGGCTGGACGCGGTGGGCGGCATGATCTGCCTCGCCTTCGGCTTCGCCGTCTCCTACTACATGTACGGCGCGCTGCCGAAGCGCCTGCCGAAGCGGGTGGAGCCGGCCGCGCCGGTGGCCCGTGGCGGCACGGCCTCGCGGTCCGCGGCGGACGGGTCCACGACGGACCGCGAGGACGAGCAGGGCGCCGAGCGCGAGCGGCAGCGACTGAGCCGCTAGCCGGCGCGTGGGCGACGCCCGCACCGGTGGGTTCAGCCCCGGGGTGGTTCAGCCCGGGTGGGATCGGCCCGGTGGGATCGGCCCGGTGGGTTCAGCCCCGGTGGGTGACGCGGCCGCCCGCGAGCGTGAGCCGGATCGGGGCCTGCTCGGTCTCGTCGGCGGAAGCTTCGACCGGGTCGACCGTGAAGGCGGTCAGGTCCGCCCGGAGTCCCGGGGCGATCCGGCCGCCGAGGTGCTCCTCCCCCGCCGCGGCCGCCGCGTGCGTGGTCAGGCCCTCCAGCGCCATCAGCCCCGTGAGCCCGTGCCGTGCGGACGCGGCGCCGCGCGGGGCCTGCGCGGTGGCGAGGACCTGACGGGCGTCGTAGTGGGCGATGGGCCAGTCCGAGCCGAGCGCGAGGAGCGCGCCCGCCTCGCGCAGGTCCCGGCAGCGCCAGGCACGGTCCGCCCGTACGTCTCCGAGCCTCTTGGACCACTCGTCGGTGTGGTCGGCGCGGGTGTACGCGGTGTGCGGGGGCTGCATCGAGGCGGCGACGCCGAGGGCCGCGAACCGGCCGAGCTGGTCGTCGGGAACGGTCTCGATGTGCTCGATCCGGTGCCGGGGGCCCGGGGTGCCGAGCGCTTCCACCGTGTCCAGGACGTGCCGGACGGCCGCGTCGCCGATGGCGTGCGTCGCGGTGCCGACCCCGGCCTCGTGGAGGTGCCGGACGGCGGCCGAGTACGCGGCCGGGTCGGGCCAGAAGGCGTCCGTGCCCTGGCCGTGGCAGTCGGCGTGCTCCAGCCAGGCGGTGCCGCCCTCGACGGTGCCGTCCATGAAGAACTTCACCCCGCCGACCCGCCACATCCGCCCGGACCGGGCCTGGAGCCGTACCAGCTCGTCCAGCTCCTCGGGGGTCGCGCCGGGCATGCACCAGGGTGCGAGCCGGAGCCGCAGCGGAAGGTCCCCGTCGGCCTCCAGGGCGGTGAGCAGCCCGGGTACGTCGTGACCGCCGAGGTCCATGACGTGCGCGCCGGTCAGTCCGGTGGCGGCCATGGAGGTCAGCAGCGCGACGAGCCGGTCGCGCCGCTCGGCATAGGGCTGCCGGGGCAGGAAGGGGGCCATGAGGTCCATCGCGGCGTGCTCGATCAGATGGCCGGTGGGCCGTCCCCCGGTGTCGCACACGATCTCGGAGCGCTGGGCGAAGGCGCGGGGGCCGTCGATGCCGGCCGCCTTCAGGGCGGCCTCGCTCGCGAGGGCGGAGTGTCCGTCGTAGAGGCGCAGGAAGGCGGGGGCGCCGCCCAGGACGTCCTCGACGAGGTCGCGGTGGATCGGCCGGCCGCCGAAGACGTTGTGGTCGAGGGCGAAGCCGATGATCCAGCCGTCGCGGCGCTCGGCGGTGGCGAGGACCGACCGCAGCTCGTCGAGGTCGCGTACGGCGGAGAGGTTGGTGCCCGTGAACATCTCCAGGCCCCAGACAGGGTGGCTGTGGGCGTCGGTGAGGCCGGGGGTGAGCGTGGCTCCGCCGAGGTCGATCGTCTCGGTGCCGGCTCCGCGCCAGGCGCGGGCGTCGGCGGCGTCGCCGACGGCCGTGATCACTCCGTCGCGGACGGCGACGGCAGTGGCGTGGGGACGTGCGGGGTCGAGGGTGCGGACGCGGGCGTCGACGAGGACGAGGTCGGGTGCGGACACGACGGCTCTTCTCCAGGGGTGGGTGCGGCGGGTTCGGCGGGTTCGGCGGCGAAGCGGGCGTAGGTCTGCGGGCGGGTACGGCGGAGGCGGTACGCGAGGAGGAGCCCGAGGACGAAGACGGCGGGGACGAGGGAGACCAGCACGGTGTTGACGGTGGTGGAGGCGCCGGTGAAGAGGTCGACGTTCGTCACGACGAGGCCGATGGCGCCGGCGAGCAGGACGAACGCGACGGCGGGGGCCACGACCGTGCGCAGCCTGCCCTCGGTGTGGCTGATGCGGCGGAAGAACAGCGGCACGGCGAGCGCCGCCAGCAGCTGGAGGACCATCAGTCCGATCATGCCCGGGGTGTTCACCCAGAGCAGCAGCTGCTGGTACGGGTCGGCTCCCGCTGCCGCGAAGCCGAGCACGACGACGGCGCCGAGGGCGGTCTGCAGGATGCCGGAGACGTACGGGGAGCGGTGGCGGGGGTGGACGCGGCCGAAGACCGCGGGCAGTACGCCCTCCTCGGCGAGCGCCAGGCCGTAGCGGTTGATGGCGTTGTGGAAGGCGAGGAGCGAGGCGAGGACGCTGGTGACGATCAGGATGTGCATCAGGTCCGCGGCCCAGGCGCCCACGTAGGTGGTGATGGCGGCGAAGAAGAGCCCGCCGGGGTCGTCGGTGGCGGCCTGGACGACCTTGTCCTGGCCGAAGGCCTGGATGACGGTCCAGACGACGAAGGCGTAGAAGAGGCCGAGGAAGCCGACCGCGATGTAGGTGGCGCGCGGGACGGTGCGGTTCGGGTCGCGGGCCTCGCGGCGGTAGATGACGGTCGACTCGAAGCCGGTGAAGGCGGCGAAGGCGAAGGCCAGGACGGCGGCGGAGCCGGGCACGAGCACGTTGTCGGGGGTGAAGGAGGCCAGGGAGAGTCCGTCGGCGCCGCCGTCGAGCAGGACACCTCCGGCGAGCAGGGCGAGGATGCCGGTCTCGGCGACGAGGAGGACGCCGAGGACCTTGGCGCCGAAGTCGATGGACCGGAAGCCCCCGTACCAGATGAGCAGGAGTCCGGCGAGGGAGACGGGGAGCCAGGGGATGTCGACGCCCCACAGGGCGTGGCCGGTGTCGGCGGTGGCGGTGCCGAGCAGGCCGTAGACGCCGATCTCCATGCCGTTGTAGCCGAGCATGGCGAGCAGGGCGGCGGCGATGCCGACGGGCTTGCCGAGGCCGCGGGTGATGTACGCGTAGAAGGCGCCGCCGCTGCGGACATGGCGGCTCATGGCGGTGAACCCGACGGCGAAGACCGCGAGGGTGATGCCGGCCAGGAGATAGCCGGCGGGGGCGCCGATGCCGCCGAGGACGACGGCGACGGGCGCGACGCCGGCCATGACGGTGAGCGGGGCGGCGGCGGAGACGACGAAGAACGAGATGCCGGCGGTGGAGAGCGTGCCGGTTCTCAGCCCCTCGGGAGCGGTGGTGGTCTGTGAGGACATGGGAGGGGAGGCCCTTCCGCGACAGGAAACCTAAAGGCTTTCGGTTTGCGCAATGTAGCCTCGCGTTCAACGATTCGGGAAGACCTGACCAGGGGGAAGTCATTCATGGGCCGGCCGCGCAAGCCCCTCCTCGACCGCGAGCGCATCACCACGGTGGCGCTTGAACTCGTCGACGAGCGGGGCGAGTTCAGCGTCCCGCAGATCGCGAGACGGCTCGGGGTCCAGACGGCCTCGGTGTACCACCACGTGGACGGCCGCGACGGGATCGTGGAGCTGCTCCGCGAGCGGGTCAGCGAGGGGATCGACGGCGCCACGCTGGACGCCGAACCGTGGGACGCGGCCCTCGCGGCCTGGGCGCGCTCGTACCGCTCCGCCTTCGCCGCCCACCCCCGGGCGATCCCGATGCTGATGACCTCACCGGTCCGGGCGCCGATGGTGCTCGCGCAGTACGAGCGGGCGGTGACCCTGCTGCTCGCCGTCGGCTTCGACAACGCCGACGTCATGACGGTGATCGTCGCGCTGGAGAACCTGGTCCTGGGCTCGGCGCTCGACCTGGCCGCCCCGGACACCATGTGGGAACTCCCCGACGAGGTCACGACCCCGCGCCTGGCCGAGGCCCTGGTGGCGCTGGGACCGGCCCGCGCGGACGCCGCCTTCGAACTGGCCCTGGACGCCTTCCTCATCCACTGCCGGACGCTCCTGGAGCACGCGGACGACTGACGGCGGCGACGCGGGGCGTGCCGGACCTGCCCGAAAGCGCCTGAGTCCCTACGCCCCCGGGGCGTGGCGAAAGCCCCTACGCCCCGTAGAACAGGTCCTCGACGACCGCCCGCGCCCGGCGCGTGATGCGCCGGTAGTCGTCCACCATCTCCCCGACCCGGCCCGGGCCGTAGCCCAGGTACCGCCCGACCGCGGCGAGTTCGCGCCCGTCCGAGGGGAAGGTGTCCCCCGGCCGTCCCCGTACCAGCATCACGGCGTTGCGGACCCGGGTCGCGAGGACCCAGGCCTCGTCCAGCGTCTCGGCCTCCTCGGTGGGGATGAGGCCCGCCGCGTGGGCGGCGGCCAGCGCCACGCGGGTGCGGGTCGTGCGCAGGCCGGGCTCGGCCCAGCCGTGCCGCATCTGGATCAGCTGGACGGTCCACTCGACGTCGCTCAGACCGCCCCGGCCGAGCTTGGCGTGGAGCGTCGGATCGGCCCCGCGCGGCAGCCGTTCGGTCTCCATCCGGGCCTTCAGGCGACGGATCTCGCGGACCGCGTCCTCGCCGAGCCCCTCGGCCGGGTACCTCAGCGGGTCGATCAGCTCGATGAAGCGCTCGCCGAGATCCCGGTCGCCCGCCATCGTCTCGGCGCGCAGCAGGGCCTGGCTCTCCCAGGCCAGCGACCAGCGCTGGTAGTAGGCCGCGTACGACTTGAGCGTACGGACCAGCGGGCCGCGCTTGCCCTCCGGACGCAGATCCGCGTCGATCAGCAACGGCGGGTCGGCGGTGGGTACCTGGAGGAGCCGCCGGACCTCGGAGACGATCTGGTTCGCCGCCCTGGCCGCCTCCTGCTCGTCGACGCCCTCGCGCGGTTCGTGCACGAACAGGACGTCGGCGTCGGAGCCGTAGCCGAGCTCGTGGCCGCCGAAGCGGCCCATGCCGATGACCGCGAACCGGGTCGGCAGCGTGTCGCCCCAGCCCTCCCGTACGGCGGCCCGCACCGCGCCCGCGATCGTCGCCGCGTTGAGGTCGGTGAGCGCCAGGCCCACCCGGTCGACCAGCGCGCCGGGGTCGAGCTCACGGGGGCTGTCCTCCGTACCGTACGAGCCGATGAGGTCGGCCGCGGCCGTACGGAACAGCTCGCGGCGCCGCACGCCACGGGCCGCCGCGACCGCCTGCTCGGCGCCCTCGGCGCGGCCGACCGCCGCGAGGATCTCCTGCTCCAGATGGTCACGGCCGCGCGGCTTCAGACCCTCCGGGTCGCCGAGGATCGCCACCGCCTCCGGTGCGCGCAGCAGCAGGTCGGGGGCCATCCGGCCGGCGGACAGAACCCGGGCGAGGTTCTCCGCCGCCGCACCCTCGTCGCGCAGCAGGCGCAGGTACCAGGGGGTCTTGCCGAGCGCGTCGGAGACCTTGCGGAAGCCGAGCAGTCCGGCGTCCGGGTCGGCGGAGTCCGCGAACCAGCCGAGCAGCACCGGCAGCAGCGTCCGCTGGATCGCGGCCTTGCGGGTGACCCCGGAGGCCAGCGCCTCCAGATGGCGCAGGGCGGCGGCGGGGTCGGCGTACCCGAGCGCTTCGAGCCGCTGGCCGGCCGCCTTCGAGCTGAGCCGGGCCTCACCGGGGGTGAGCTGGGCGACGGCGTCGAGCAGCGGCCGGTAGAAGAGCTTCTCGTGCAGCCGGCGCACCACCGAGGCGTGCCGCTTCCACTCCTTGTTCAGCTCCGCGACCGGGTCGGTGCGCAGGCCGAGCGCCCGGCCGAGGCGGCGCAGATCGGCCTCGCCCTCCGGGACGAGATGGGTGCGGCGCAGCCGGTAGAGCTGGATGAAGTGCTCCATGGCGCGCAGGAAGCGGTACGCCTCGTCCAGCTGGGCCGCGTCGGCGCGGCCGACGTAGCCGCCGGCCGCCAGCGCCTTCAGGGCGTCGAGCGTCTTGCCGCTGTGCAGCGTCGCGTCGCCGCGCCCGTGCACCAGCTGCAGGAGCTGGACGGCGAATTCGACGTCGCGCAGACCGCCGGGGCCGAGCTTCAGCTCGCGGTCGATCTGGGCGGCGGGGATGTTGTCGACGACCCTGCGGCGCATCTTCTGCACGTCGGGGACGAAGTTCTCGCGCTCGGCCGCCTGCCAGACCAGCGGGGACACGGCCTCGATGTAGTCGGCGCCCAGCTCCGGATCGCCCGCCACCGCCCGCGCCTTGAGCAGCGCCTGGAACTCCCAGGTCTTGGCCCAGCGCTGGTAGTAGGCGAGGTGGGAGGAGAGGGTCCGCACGAGCGGGCCGTTGCGGCCCTCGGGACGCAGATTGGCGTCGACGGGCCAGATGGTGCCCTCGACGGTCGTCTCGGAGCAGATCCGCATCAGATGGGAGGCGAGCCGGGTCGCCGCCTGCATGGCCTTCCCCTCCTCGGCGGCGTCCACGGGCTCGGCCACGAAGATCACGTCCACGTCGGAGACGTAGTTCAGTTCGTGTCCGCCGCACTTGCCCATGGCGATCACGGCGAGCCTGCAGTGGGCCGCGTCGGCGGGGGCGGCGGTACGCGCGATGGCGAGGGCGGCGCGCAGCGTCGCGGTGGCGAGGTCGGCCAGCTCGGCGGCGGTCTGGGCGACGTCGGCCGTGCCGCAGACGTCGCGGGCGGCGATGGCCAGCAGGCAGCGGCGGTAGGAGACCCGCAGGGAGACGGCGTCGGTGGCGTCGGCCAGACCGCGCTCGAACTCGGCGACCCCGGGGTTCAGGTCGACGGCCTCGTAGGTGACGAGCGCCTGCCAGTCCCGGGGGTGCCTGGCCAGATGGTCGGCGAGCGCCTCGGAGGCGCCGAGCACACCGAGGAGCCGGTCCCGGAAGGGCTTGGCGGAGAGCAGCGTGGTGGTGAGCGTCTGGCGCTCCTCGTCGGGCTGCGCCTCGACGAGCCGGACGAGCCCCCGCAGGGCGAGGTCGGGGTCGGCGGTCGCGCCGAGCGCGTCGAGGAGCACGGAGTCGTCGCGCAGCGCGGACAGCTCGGGGAGGTCGAGCAGGCGCCCGGCGGCGGACGGATCGGTGAATCCGTGCCGCAGCAGTCGGCTGAAGGTACTGCTCCTGCGCCCCGGCACCGTCATTCCGCCGCTCCCTCCGCCCGATCAAGCTCCGCATTCGAGCGTATCCGCAGCAGGTGGCCCGGTCGCCCCGGGGCACGCTGCCGCCCCACGGAGGGAACGGCCTGCGTTCCGCAACAGATCACACGTGACGCCTCGCACATTCCTCACCGTTCGCCTGCGATGAACCGTATTCCTTATAGGTCCGTCTTCCTGACGCACGCCGCCTGATCCGTTCTTTGAAAGCGCACACACAGCAGATGCCCGTCCGCCGCCGCCTCCGCCCTGTCTCCGTGCTGACGACGACCGCCGTCGCCGCCGGTTCCCTGGTGGGACTCCTCCAGCTGACCTCCGGCTCCGTCCTCGGGGCACCGGTGACCGGGACCCGGGCGGAGCCGACGCCCGCGGTGAAGCCCGCCGAGCGGAACGCCGTGCGACGGACCGGGAGCGAGGGCGCGGACCCGTCCCGTACCCCCGACGTCTCCGTGGCGCAGATCGTGGCCCACCCGGACGACGACCTGTACTTCATGAACCCGGACACGGCCCAGTCCATACGCTCGGGCCGGCCGCTGACCACGGTGTACCTGACGTCCGGTGAGGCGGACGGCGTCAACGCGCCGCGCGGCGCCGCCGACCGGCCCCTGCCGGACAAGGCCGGCTTCGCCGCCGCCCGCCAGAACGGCATACGCGCCGCGTACGCCGAGATGGCCACCGGCAACCGCACCAGCGCCTGGGACCGGGTCTCCATACCCACCGTCGGCGGCGGGGCCGCCGAGCTCGACACCCTGCGCGCCGCACCGCAGATCACCCTGGTCTGGCTCCAGATCCGCGAGGCGGGCGCCGTCAGCGCCGACCGTCCGCACAGCCTGAACGGCCTGTGGAACGGCCGGGTCCCGGTTCTCGCGTCCCAGCGCGCCACGGGCACGCCGGTCACCACCGACTTCACGTACAGCAAGGACCAGGTGATCGAGGCGCTCACCGGGCTCCTGAAGCGCATACGCCCCACGTTCGTCCGGATGCAGGACCCGACGCCGGGCCTGCACCCGCACACCGGGGCCTTCACCGACCACCAGGACCACCTGTACGGCGCCCGGTTCGCCCAGGCCGCCCTGGAGCGGTACGCCGCGTCGGCCGGGTCCCGCCCCCACTTCGGCGTACAGAACTACCTCGGCTACCCGACCGGCTCGCTGCCCCACACCCTCGACCCCGAGGCGGCGGACGCCAAGCTGCGCACCCTGCGGACCTACGCCTGGAGCGACGGGATCAACGACTGCGCCGACCCGGCCGGCTGCGGCGACCTCAAGGTCGCCCAGCGGCCCGCCGGGCAGGGCTGGACCCAGACCGTCCGGTACGCCCGGGGCACCTCCACGTCCTGGGTGCAGCGCGACACGGACGGTGCCCTGCACGCCTTCTCCGTGCTCGACGGACGCCTCGCGGTGTGGACGAAGGCCACCGGCACGGCCGCCGAGTGGCAGGGGCCGGCGCTGCTCCCGGGCACGGGCCTGGACAGCGGCGTGACGTCGTCACGTCTTCCGGACGGCAGGATCGCCGTCTTCGGCACGCGGACGACGGTCGGCGGTTCGGCGCGGTCGTACGGGCGCGAGGTCGTGACGACCGAGCAGACCGCCCGGGGCGGCGCGTTCGGGCCGTGGCGGTCGCTCGGCACACCGGAGCAGAGCGACGCCCGGGGCACCTCCGACATCAGCGCGCCGACGGTCGCGGTGGACGGGACCGGCCGGGCCACGGTGGTCGTGCGCGACAGCGGCCACCGGCTGACCGCCCGCGACCTGCTGCCCGACGGCGACTGGAGCCCGTGGCGGCGGCTCGGCGGGCCGGCCGCCGAGGCCGTGTACGGCGACCCGGTGGCGACCACGGACGCGGCGGGCCGGATCCACGCCTTCGCGGGCACGGCCTCGACCGTCCTCACCTGGTCGCAGCCGCGCCCGGGCGCCCCGCTCGGCGGACCGCGGCCGACCGGACTGCCGGCGACGACGCTGGCGCTGAACGCGAGCCCGTCCCCGGACGGCCTGGGCGTACGGCTCTGGTTCCGCAAGCCGGCCTCGGGCGACCTGCGCACCGCCGACCTCCCGGGCACCGGCGACGGGCTCGCCTCGCCGGTCACCGAACTGGCGGGCGGCGTCGCGGGCTACGGCCCGGTGGGCGGCGGCCCCGGCATGCTGGCGGTCCGCTCCCGTACGGGTGTCCTGGCGACGGCGCCGGAGGCGCTCGGCCGCGCGGGCGGGGGCGGTGTGACGGGGGCCGGCACGGGCGGTCGCACGAGCGCGGCGGCGCCCCTGTGGACACTGCACAGCTTCCTCTTCTCGGGGGCGCCCGGCGGGGTCGTGGACGGGGTGGCGGCGGTCGGTCTGGACGGAAGGCTGCACTGGACGCCCGCGGTGCGATGAGTTCTCGGCGGGCCCAGGGTCATACGTACGTAGACCCGCAGCTCTGGAGAGGGAACCGCCATGACACCGGAACCGACCCTGGACGCCCGTTTCAGTGACCCGAAGGCCCGCCCCGCCGCATGGGCGGAGGCGGCCGAGCGGCTGGCCGGGGCCGAGGTCTTCTGGCTGACCACGGTCCGCCCGGAGGGCCGCCCGCATGTCACCCCGCTGATCGCGGTCTGGTCGGAGGACGCGCTGCACTTCTGCACCGGCCCCGACGAGCGCAAGGCCCGCAACCTGGCGGAGAACCGGGAGGTCGTCCTCACCACCGGCACGCCGTCGCTCGGCGAGGGCTTCGACCTGGTGGTGGAGGGCGAGGCGGTCCGCGTCACCGACGAGGCGCGGCTGCGGGCGCTGTCCGACGCGTACGTCGAGAAGTACGGCTCCGATTGGCGATTCGACGTGCGCGACGGCGCCTTCGTGAGCGACGGTGGGACGGCCCTGGTGTTCGCCGTCGCGCCGCGCACGGTCTTCGGCTTCGCCAAGGGCGAGCCGTTCGGCCAGACCCGCTGGCGTTTCTGAGGAGACCCCCCATGAACTGGACGCTGGAAGTCGTCCTCGTCCCCGTGACCGACCTGGACCGGGCGAAGGAGTTCTACGGCGAGAGGTGCGGCTTCACGATCGACCTGGACACCGAGGTCTCCCCCGGGATCCGCATCATCCAGGCGACACCGCCGGGCTCGCGCTGCTCGATCTCGATGGAGAGCGGCATGCCCCCGATGCCCGGCACGAAGCCGATGACCCCGGGCGCCCTGCAGGGGCTCCAGCTCTGCGTCACGGACATCGAGGCGGCCCGCAAGGAACTGTCCGCACGCGGCGTGGACGTCAGCCCGATCCGCCACGTGGGCGCGACGGGCTGGGAGGACGGCAAGGGCGAGACCTGGAACTCCTTCATGACCTTCACGGACCCGGACGGCAACGGCTGGGTGGTGCAGGAGGCCCCCTCGGAACTCTCGGAACGCTGACGCCCGGGAGAAGCCGGGCGAGCAGGCAGAACGCGGCGAGCCGCGTTGGGGGCGGGGGGCCCCCCGCGCCCCGCCGGGGGGGGGGGGCCCCCAACACCCCACCAACCACCCCCGCCCCAACCCCCAA
>NZ_JBHXTV010000008.1:0-333214 GCF_042671585.1 Streptomyces sp. NPDC127129 | reverse complement strand
GGGCGGCCGCCCCCCCCCCTCCCCTGCGGCGGGGGCCCGCGGGGGTGCGGGCGGGGCGCCGCCCCCGCCGGGGGGGCGGGCGGGGCCCCCCGGGTCCCGCGCGGCTCGCCGCGTTGGGGGCGGGCCCGAAACACGCGTACAACCCTCCGGTCCGAACACGAGTCTCATGAAACGGCGCCAGCAACATCACTCGTCGATTCGATTGACACTGGAGGAACTTTTGAAGTCCACGCGTACGACCCGTCGCGGTGCCTCCGCCGCGATCACCACGGTCCTCGCTGTCACTCTCGGTGCGGGCGCCTTAGCTCTTCCGGCCGGTGCCGCGTCCCTGCCCGCCGCCGTGACGGGCGGCGACGCGGGAACGCAGACGGCATCCGTCGCGTACCCGGCGAAGGCGTTCGCGTTCAGCGCGGCCGGAAAGACCGGATTCCTGACCCGCGGGTGGGAGGGAGGCACGCGGCCGGTGCTCAAGTGGACCCGGTTCGCAGACGGTTCGACCACCACGATCGACGCCCCGGTGGCCGATTCCACCGCCTCGGACGTGGTCATGACCGGACTGGGGCAGACCCCTCGCCGTTCCCTGGTCGTGAAGCTGCACGACATGGCCGCCGGCGGTACGACCGTCACGATCGACCTCGGCGCACTGAACGGCGTCTACGTGAAGGCCGTTTCGCGGGACACGGTCCTGGCGGAGATGAAGAAGGCCGACGGATCCTTCGAGCTGCGCCTCGTCACCCGGACCGGCACCACCGTCACGCAGCGGAAGATCGAAGGTATCCCGTCCGGGGCTTCGGACATCACCTCCACCCCCGCGCGTGACGGCTCGGTCCTCGTCGACTACGCCCTGCAGAGCGGGACCCCCGGGACGTGGCGGCGCGAGTACGCCGTGGTGGACCTCGCCGCCGCCAAGGTGGTCTCCACCCACGAGACCGACGGGGCCTCCAGCGGCCAGGGGGAGTTCAGCGCGCTCTCCGCCACGCACCTGGCCTGGACGGGGGACGGGGGCAAGTACTACACCGTGGACCGCGCCACCGGTGAGGAGTCCATGACCGACCTCCATCTCGCCGAGGGGGAGCGCAGCGCCGTCGGCCTGCTGGGTACCTGGGCGATGTACGGGACCCCGGGGCGGCTCGCGGGAGACGGCACAGGTGTCGCGCGGCCTCTGATCCCCTTCACGGCGAAGTCCCTGACCTCGGGCGAGACGTTCAAGCTCCTCGACTACGTCAACACGGCCAAGCCCGGTCCGGACAACACGCTGCTCGTGCGCGGCGGCACCGTCGAGCACGGTGAGGGGCTCTACCGGATCAGCCTCGGCGCGAACGGTAAGCCGGCCGCCGAGCTGGTCGCCTCCACCGGAGAGCCGACCCAGCTCGTCCACCTCGCCACGCAGATACCGCCCACCGTCGACCTCGCCGCCCCGGGTCCCCTCCTCAAGTGGAAGCTGTCCCGGGAGAACGCCGACGTCGATCTGAAGATCACCCACCGCGGCACCGGCAAGTCGTTCTCGAAGAAGCTGCACCTCTACAGCGAGTCCGCGGGCAGCCCCTTCTACTACGGCAACGGGGTCTTCGGCATCAGCTGGCCGGAGATCGCGGCCGAATCGGAGATGGGCAAGGAGGCCGCTGTCGGGGAGTACGACTGGTCGTTCACGGCCACTCCGCAGAACGGCGTCGGTCCGGACGTGAAGGCCTCCGGGAGCTTCACGGGCGCCAAGGGACTCTCCTCCCTGCACGACCAGGACCTGGACGGCGGCCCCGACCTGCTGGGCCGCGATGCCCAGGGCGTGCTGTGGGAGGCCCGCACCGAGTACGACGTCGCCAAGAAGACCCTCGTGCCGATCTACAGTGCCTACAAGGTCGGTGGCGGCTGGCAGATCTACGACCGGATCGAGACGGTCGGCGGCATCGGCCCCGGTTCCGCCGACTTCGTCGCCCGGGACAGGAACGGCGTCCTCTGGCTGTACGACGTGACGGCCAGCGCCTACGGGTCGTCCCTCGCGGCCCGGAAGCAGATCGGCGGCGGCTGGAACACGTACACCCAGCTGACCGGCGGCAGCGACCTGAACGGCGACGGCCGGGGCGACCTCGTCGCCACCGACAAGGCCGGCGCCCTCTGGCTCTACACCAACACCGGCAACGTCAGCGCCCCCTTCGCCAAGCGCCAGAAGATCGGCACCGGCGGCTGGGGCATCTACAACCAGATCACCGCCACCGGCAACATCGGCGGCGCCGCCGCCGGCGACCTCGTCGCCCGCGACAAGGCCGGCGTGCTCTGGCTCTACCTCGGCAAGGGCGACGGCACCTTCGCCGCCCGCAAGCAGATCGGCGGCGGCTGGAACGCCTACACCGACACCATCGGCATCGGCGACGCCAACTACGACGGCCGCCCCGACCTCTACGCGTACGGCCCGAACAACACCGGCTGGTTCTACGCGGGCACCGGCGACCAGACGACCCCCTTCGCCCCCCGGACCTCCAGCCCGGCCCTGACCGGAGACCGCACGTACAACCACGTCTCCTGACCCACCCGCAGTGAAACGCCTCAGGGCCGACGGTTCACCACCGTCGGCCCTGAGCCGTCTTGTCGCGGGTCTACCCGCTCCGACCTGCGCTTACAGCACCGGCAGGTTCTTCCGGAGCTCGAAGGCCGTGACCTCGGAGCGGTACTCCTCCCACTCCTGCTTCTTATTGCGCAGGAAGTGACGCCCCGCCAGCGTCACCTGGCGCCATCCCGAACGGGGGAAGGGCTAGCGGGGCCAGGCCGGATCTCGCAACCGCGCCTTTACCTCAAGTGGGTAGCTGCTGCAGTCTCCAGAGCGGTGTGGGCGGCTCGTGCAACGTCGCCTGCGGCATCGACTGCCGTACGGTCGGTGGACTCCGCCTCACCCAGCGCGATGGAAGCGGCAACCAGGTCCACAGCCAAGCGGGCGATTTCGGGATCGATCCCGGAAAGCCGGAGTTCTGAGAGGGCCTTGGTGAGCTGAGACCTGGCTGCATAGCGCACTGACCGAGTCTCATACGTATCGGCCCCTCCCTCCCGTCGCGCATTGTGCCTGAGGTACTGGACCGCTCGGTGTTCCGCCGCACTCCCAAGCAGCTGTGCCACTACGGCCCGTTGCGCCTGCTGGTCACGGTCGCGACGTGCGGCCCGACTGGTCAGATGTTGCATACTCCCAGTGACCATGGCGCCCAGCAGGGTGCCAAGCACGGCGATCAGTGCAGTTCCCATGATTCCCCCCACAGTCAGCCCGTTTGCGGCCTCGGATACTAAGTTTGAGGTGCGTCAGAACTTCACTTGGAACCCTCAGCCTAAGACCGCGGCTCATCCGTCGCACGGTCCCAGTCTGCGCAGCGAGAGCAGATCTTCGGGTGTTCCGCGCCCCACGTAGCATGCGAGAGCGCAGCTTGTGTGGTGGGGGGACGCTCTCGTCTGCCTCAGTCCCCGGCAGCAATGTGAAGCCAATCAAACGCTCCCGTGACCTGGCTCCCCGCGCTCCAGCGCCTCCGCTAGACGTATCCATCTGGACGGCCCCCTGAGCGAGGCGAGGGGTTGCACCTCCACACCGAGGTCGCGGCATCGCGGTGGGCTCCCCGTGCATGCAGGGCCGACGGTTCACCACCGTCGGCCCTGAGCCGTCTTGTCGCGGGTCTACCCGCTCCGACCTGCGCCTACAGCACCGGCAGGTTCTTCCGCAGCTCGAACGCCGTGACCTCGGAGCGGTACTCCTCCCACTCCTGCTTCTTGTTGCGCAGGAAGAAGTCGAAGACGTGCTCGCCCAGCGTCTCCGCCACCAGTTCGCTCTTCTCCATCAGGGCGATCGCCTCGCCCAGGTTCTGCGGCAGCGGCTCGATGCCCATCGCGCGGCGTTCCGCGTCCGAGAGGGCCCAGACGTCGTCGTCCGCGCCCGCCGGGAGTTCGTAGCCCTCCTCGATGCCCTTCAGGCCCGCCGCCAGCAGGACCGCGTAGGTCAGGTAGGGGTTGGCGCCCGAGTCGATCGAGCGGACCTCGACGCGGGACGAGCCCGTCTTGCCCGGCTTGTACATCGGGACGCGGATCAGGGCCGAGCGGTTGTTGTGGCCCCAGCAGATGTACGACGGGGCCTCGCCGCCCGCGCCCGCGCTGCGGGCCGAGCCACCCCAGATGCGCTTGTAGGAGTTGACCCACTGGTTCGTGACGGCCGAGATCTCGGCCGCGTGCTTCAGCAGGCCGGCGATGAAGGAGCGGCCCACCTTGGAGAGCTGGTACTCCGCACCCGACTCGTAGAACGCGTTGCGGTCGCCCTCGAAGAGGGAGAGGTGGGTGTGCATGCCCGAGCCCGGGTACTCCGAGAAGGGCTTCGGCATGAACGTGGCCTGCACGCCCTGCTCCAGCGCGACCTGCTTCATGACCAGGCGGAAGGTCATGATGTTGTCGGCCGTGGAGAGCGCGTCGGCGTAGCGGAGGTCGATCTCCTGCTGGCCGGGGGCACCCTCGTGGTGCGAGAACTCCACCGAGATGCCCATCGACTCCAGCATCGTGATGGCCTGGCGGCGGAAGTCCATGCCCACGTTCTGCGGGGTGTGGTCGAAGTACCCCGAGTTGTCCGCCGGGGTCGGCTTCGTGCCGTCCAGAGGCTTGTCCTTCAGCAGGAAGAACTCGATCTCGGGGTGGGTGTAGAAGGTGAAGCCCAGGTCCGAGGTCTTGGCCAGGATGCGCTTGAGGACGAAGCGCGGGTCCGCGAAGGACGGCGAGCCGTCGGGCATGAGGATGTCGCAGAACATCCGGGCCGTGCCCGGAGCCTCCGCGCGCCACGGCAGGATCTGGAACGTGCTCGGATCCGGCTTGGCGATCATGTCCGACTCGTATACACGGGCGAAGCCCTCGATGGCGGAGCCGTCGAAGCCGATGCCCTCGTCGAACGCCTGCTCAAGCTCGGCGGGCGCCACGGCCACCGACTTCAGGAAGCCGAGCACGTCGGTGAACCACAGCCGCACGAACCGGATGTCTCGCTCTTCGAGCGTCCGGAGCACAAATTCCTGCTGCTTGTCCATTTCCACACCCATCTTTGCTGGTCAGGCCGCCTGTTCCCACCGCCTCGGGCACATCGGGGGGCACCTGAGCATCCCACCACATGGTTTCGCGCACGTTGCACACCCATAGTGCCTGCTCGTGTGTGACTCAGGTAACGCCGGACCGGCCGGTTCCGTGCGTCTGTTCCCCTCGCGGGTCCCCCGTACTTGCCCCCGGATCCCCACTTCCGGCCCATGGGCCACTACGATCTCCGCACATGGGGGGCCCTCCACTCGTACGCCTGTCCAGGCGCGCGCGTCCCATGGCACTGGCGAGTGCCGTGGCGACGCTCCTCGCCGCGCTCTTCGTCTGTCTGGGTGCCGGTGACACGGCCCCGTCCCACGACGAGACCACACGGGCGCACCACCGGGTCACGGCCGCCGAGCACGAGTACGTCTGCCCGTACGACCGCGGCGACTGCTCCCTGTTCCCCTCGCTCAGCCCGGCGGTGCTCACCGCGCCGCCGCTCGACCCCCCGCAGCACGCGGAGGGCCGGCTCCCGGGCCCCGTACCGGCGCACCCCTCCGGCCGGGCCTTCCGCTCCGACGCGCAGCCGCGCGCGCCGGACCTGCACGTCCTTCAAGTCATGCGGACGTAGCCGGCGGGCCGCATCCATCCCCGCCCCCGGCTCACGCCCGACGCCTGATGCCAACCCCCCATCCGAGAAGGACGACATTCACATGGCCGCCAACCGCTCCGCCAACGCCGACCGCCGCGCCCGAATAGAGGAGATGCGCCGCGCCGAGCAGGCCCGCGAGCGCCGCAACCGCTTCATCACGATCGGCGTCTCCGCCGTCGTCGTCCTGAGCCTGGTCGGCTTCGGCGGCTACGTGCTCAACAAGCAGTCCGAGAAGAAGGAGCAGCAGGAGGCCGCCGCCAAGGCCCCCATCCAGGACGAGAAGTCCTGGGACGCCAAGAAGCTCGGCCGCAACCACGTGACGACCCCGGTCTCCTACGAGATGAAGCCCCCGGTCGGCGGTGACCACGACCAGGTCTGGCAGAACTGCGACGGCGACGTCTACAAGACGAAGATCGCCGAGATGAACGCGGTGCACTCGCTGGAGCACGGCGCCGTCTGGGTCACGTACAGCAAGAAGGCCGCCGAGGCCGAGGTGAAGAAGCTGGCGGAGAAGGTCGGCAAGACCCCGTACTCGCTGATGAGCCCGGTCGACGACCAGTCCGGCGCGATCATGCTGAGCGCCTGGGGCAAGCAGGTGACCGTGGACAGCGCGAGCGACCCGCGGGTCGACGCCTTCTTCACCAAGTACGTGCAGGGCCCGCAGACCCCCGAGCCCGGCGCGGCCTGCACCGGCGGTGTCGGGGCGACCCAGTGAGGCTGACCCGTACGCACGGGGCGTCGATCGCCGCCGTCGTCCTCGCGCTGCTCTTCGCCGGGGGCGCCGTCACGGTCGCCTCCGCCGAGCGGGAGGAGGCGCCGGCGACCCCGGTGTCGGCCTCCGCGGACGCGGGCTTCGCCCGTGACATGGCGGTCCACCACCAGCAGGCCGTCGAGATGTCGTTCATCGTCCGGGACCGCACCGAGGACGAGGAGGTGCGCCGGCTGGCGTACGACATCGCCAACACCCAGGCCAACCAGCGCGGCATGATGCTGGGCTGGCTGGACATGTGGGGCCTGCCGAAGGTCGAGTCCGGCACCGAGCCGATGACCTGGATGGGCATGGACGGGCACGGCGGCGGCGGTCCGCTCGACGGGGCGCTGATGCCGGGCATGGCGACCAGGACCGAGATGGAGCGGCTGCGCAAGGCCAGTGGCAGGGAGGCGGAGATCCTCTACCTCCAGCTGATGACCGACCACCACAAGGGCGGTGTGCACATGGCCCAGGGCTGTGTGGACAAGTGCTCCGTGGAGATCGAGAAGAACCTCGCGCAGGGCATGGTCGACGGCCAGGAGTCGGAGATCGCGCTGATGGCGGACCTGCTGAAGGCGCGGGGCGCGAAGCCGCGCGCCTGAGGGCCGCGGATCGGCGTACGCGACGGCCCCCGTGACCTCAGCGGTCGCGGGGGCCGTCGCGTACGCGGACAATGGTGGGGGCTCGGGGACGTACGTACGACGACGTTTCTACGGAGGTACGCACCCCATGACCACGGCGAAGGACATCATGCATCCGGGGGCCCAGTGGATCCCCCGGCACGAAACGCTCGACCGCGCGGCGCAGCTGATGCGCGACCTCAATGTGGGCGCGCTGCCCATCGCCGACGAGCACGAGCGGCTGTGCGGCATCATCACGGACCGCGACATCGTGGTCGGCTGTGTCGCCATGGGCCATGACCCCGCGAAGGTGACCTGCGGGGAGATGGCGCAGGGCACCCCGCGCTGGATCGAGGCGGGGTCGGACGTGAGCCAGGTCCTGGACGAGATGACGGGGCACCAGATCAGGCGGCTGCCGGTCATCGAGAACAAGCGTCTGGTGGGGATGATCAGCGAGGCCGATCTGGCGCAGCATCTCAACGACGAGCAGATCAAGGAGTTCTGCGCGACCGTCTACGCCTCCTCCTGATCCCGTACCGCGCGCGCCACGGCGTCCGGGCGGTCCCACATCATCAGATGGCCCGACGGTTCGACCGCCTCGTACCGGGCGCCGAGCCGTCGGGCCAGTGCGCGCTGGCGGCCCGCCCAGCGGGCGGAGCCGTCGGGGGCGGCGAGGACGGTGACGGGGCGCTCCGGCGGCAGCGGGAACCGCTCGCGCAGGGCGAGGAGTTCGGCGGCGACCGCGCGGTAGTGGGTGTTCTCCAGGAGCGTGCCGTGGAGCACGCGTGAGGTGGAGTACACGCGCCGGACGAGGTCGGCGGGTGCCGGGTCGCCGCCCCGGGCGCGGGAGAGCCGTACGGTGGCGCGGCGGGCGGCGGGGCCGAGGGCGGCCGGGACGCCTGCGGCGGAGAGCAGGGTCCCGAGTCCGCGGGCGGCGGCGGTGCGCAGGGCGGGGGCGGCGGGGGTACGGGCGTGTTCCTCGACGGACGCGTCGACGAGGACGATCCCGGCGGTACGTTCCGGGTGGAGGCGTGCGAAGGCCTCCACGTGGAACCCGGCGATGGAGTGCCCGACGACGGTGGCGGGCCCGGGCAGGGACAGCGCGTCGAGGAGGGCCGCGACGCGGTGGGCCTCGCCCGCGGCGCTCGGCGGGACGGCGGCCGGGGCGGAGAGGCCGTGGCCGGGGCGGTCGAAGCGGACGACCGTGTGGGTGGGAGTGAGCAACGGGACGACCGCGTCCCAGTCGAACCAGCTCATCCCGAGGCCGGCGCTGAGGACGCAGACGGGTCCGGTGCCCTCGACCACGGCGTGGTGGGCCACGCCCCCGACCCGTACGAACACGCTCACGTTCTCTCCCTGGCCACGGAGACGGCGAGTACTCCGAGCCAGAGTGCCACGAGGAGGAGCTGGATCCGCTGGCCGGCCCCCAGCCACCAGAGACCCGCGCCGGCCTCGAAGGCGGCGACGGCGGCCAGGGTCCAGGCGGTTGCGGCGAGTTCGAGGACGACGAGGACGGCGCCGGTACGCGCGAGGGGCCGCCAGATCCGGTAGCGGCGGGCGGCCAGGGTGAGGGCGACCATGGCGGCCAGGGCACCGGCCATGGCGAGGCCGGAGCTGACGGCGTGCGCGGTGTGCGTGGCCGGGACGAGGCCGGAGGCCTCACGGGCGGCGCACGCGGGGTCGACGGTGGGCGCGCAGCTGAGCGGCAGCCGGGAGTCGGCGGCGGTGGCGGCGCCGAACAGCCCGAGGGCGAGCCACCCGAGGAGGACGAGGGGGCGGCGGGTCGTGGTGGGGGTGCGCCGGGCCGACCGGAGCGCCGTGGCGGCCGCCGCGAGGAGGAGCAGCCCGGCCGTGAGGTCGGTCGCGCGGAAGAGGCCGCCGAACGGCTGGTCGGTGGCGGCGAGTTCGGAGACGTACGTCCGGACCGGGTCGAGCCCGGTCCGGACGACGACTTCGACGACCCAGGCGGTGTAGGCGAGCGCGCCGAGGACGAGGAGGACCGCGGTGACTCGCGCGGCACTGCCGGGACGAGAAGGGGACATAGTGGTACGGATGTTAGGCGGACGGCCCCGGGCCGCGCCGACCGGGGTGGCGTCGACGGGCCCGGCGCGGCACCCTCCCCCCACCGGTTGTTCACAAAATCCCTGGCTCCTCCATAATCAGCTGGCTTAACGTCAACACCCTGACCATCTCGGAGGATGCCGCATGACCACGCCCACGAACGCCCCCGGCCAGAACTCCTGGGGGCCGCCGCCGAACGGTATGCCCGGGATGCCGCCGCAGCCGCCGTTCCAGCAGCCGCGCAACGGGCTCGGGGTGACCGCTCTGGTGCTCGGCATCGTGGGCCTGCTCTTCGCGATCGTCCCGTTCCTGTTCTGGCTCGGCGGGATCCTGGGCCTGCTGGCCCTGATATTCGGCATCATCGGCTTCTCCCGGGGCCGCAAGGGCGAGGCGACGAACAAGGGCATGGCCCTGACGGGCCTCATCCTCGGCGGGCTCTCCATCGTCGTCTCGATCGTCTGGGTGATCGTCGTCGCCACCGCGGTGAAGGACATCAAGGACGACATCGACAAGGAGATCGAGAAGCAGGGGAACGCCACCTCCGCTCCCGCCGAGCCCGGCGCGGAGCCCACGGACGCCGAGCCGACCGAGGCCGCTCCGGCGGCGCTGAAGTTCGGTCAGACCTTCGCGTACGAGGACGGGATCAAGGTGACCGTCTCCAAGCCGCGCGCCTACAAGCCCGACCAGTTCGCCGCCGGGCACACCAAGGGCAACAGCGCGTTCCAGGTGACGGTCACGATCGTCAACGGCAGCAAGGAGACCCTCGACGTCTCCGGCGCCCTGGTGGACGCGAGCGACGCGGAGGGCTCGCGGGCCGAGCCGGTCTTCGACGGCAGCAACGCCACGGAGATGTTCCGGGGCAACGTGCTCCCCGGCAAGCAGGCCAAGGCGAACTTCGCCTTCTCGGTCGCTCCGAACGCGGACGGGGAGCTGCAGGTCCAGCTGAGCCCGACCATCCTGGAGCACGAGGAAGCGATCTGGGTCGGTCCGACCAAGTAGCCGGAGCCCGACGCGGCCGGTCCGCAAGCCGGCGAAACAGCCGAACGCCCGGCCGACCGGGCGTTCGCCAGGACATAGCGTCGGTCTGACGATTACACTGGGCGGGTGCCTCAACTACGCCTCGCTCTGAATCAGATCGACTCGACCGTCGGCGATCTCGCCGGGAACGCCGAGGCGGTCGTCCACTGGACCCGGCACTCCGCCGAGCAGGGCGCGCATCTGGTCGCGTTCCCCGAGATGGTGCTGACCGGCTATCCCGTCGAGGACCTCGCGCTGCGCTCCTCCTTCGTGGAGGCGTCCCGGGACGCCCTGCGGGCGCTCGCCCGGCGCCTCGACGCCGAGGGGTTCGGCGAGCTCCCGGTGATCGTCGGCTATCTCGACCGTTCGGACCGCGCCGTCCCGCGGCTCGGCCGGCCCGCCGGGTCCCCCGAGAACGCCGCGGCCGTGCTGCACCGGGGCGAGGTGGTGCTGCGCTTCGCCAAGCACCACCTCCCCAACTACGGCGTCTTCGACGAGTACCGCTACTTCGTGCAGGGCGACACCATGCCCGTCGTCCGCGTCCACGGCGTCGACGTGGCGCTCGCGATCTGCGAGGACCTGTGGCAGGAGGGCGGCCGGGTTCCGGCGGCCCGCAGCGCGGGTGCCGGACTGCTCGTGTCGATCAACGCCTCGCCGTACGAACGGGAGAAGGACGACACCCGGCTCGAACTGGTCCGCAAGCGCGCCCAGGAGGCGGGCTGCACCACCGCCTATCTCGCGATGATCGGCGGCCAGGACGAGCTGGTCTTCGACGGCGACTCGATCGTCGTCGACGCGAGCGGCGAAGTCGTCGCGCGGGCCCCGCAGTTCTCCGAGGGCACGGTGATCCTCGACCTCGACCTGCCGGCCGCCTCCCCCGACGCGCCGGAGGGCGTCGTCGACGACGGGCTGCGGATCGACCGGGTGATCCTCTCCGAGGAGCCGCTGCCCGCGTACGAGCCGGAGCTGACCGGCGGCTACGCGGACCGGCTCGACGACGACGAGGAGGTCTACTCGGCGCTGGTGGTGGGCCTGCGCGCGTACGTGGCGAAGAACGGTTTCCGCTCGGTCCTCGTCGGCCTCTCGGGCGGCATCGACTCGGCGCTGGTCGCGGCGATCGCCTGCGACGCGGTGGGCGCGCAGAACGTGTACGGCGTCTCGATGCCGTCGAAGTACTCCTCGGACCACTCGCGCGGCGACGCCGCCGACCTCGCCCGCCGCACCGGACTCAACTTCCGCACGGTCTCGATCGAGCCGATGTTCGACGCGTACATGGGTTCACTCGGGCTCACCGGTCTCGCGGAGGAGAACCTGCAGTCCCGGCTGCGCGGCACGATGCTGATGGCGATCTCCAACCAGGAGGGCCACATCGTCCTCGCGCCGGGCAACAAGTCCGAGCTGGCGGTGGGGTATTCGACCCTGTACGGCGACTCGGTCGGCGCGTACGGCCCCATCAAGGACGTCTACAAGTCGACCGTGTTCCGGCTGGCGCGCTGGCGCAACCGGGCGGCCGAGGAGCGGGGCATGACCCCGCCGATCCCGGAGAGCTCGATCACCAAGCCGCCGAGCGCCGAGCTGCGGCCGGGGCAGGTCGACACCGACTCGCTGCCGGACTACGACGTGCTGGACCGGATCCTCGCGCTGTACGTCGACCGCGACCAGGGCAAGGACGCCATCGTCGCGGCCGGCTTCGACGAGGAGCTGGTGGCCCGGACGCTGCGGATGGTGGACACGGCGGAGTACAAGCGGCGCCAGTACCCGCCGGGCACCAAGATCTCGGCGAAGGGCTTCGGCAAGGACCGGCGGCTGCCGATCACGAACCGCTGGCGGGAGACGACGAGCCGCTGACCGCCCGTTCGGCGGCCGGGGCGCCTCCCGCGACGACGCGGGAGGCGCCCTCGTCCGTCCGCACACGGTCCAGCAGGCCCGCCACGGCGGCGATCGCCAGGCCGAGGACGGCGAGGACCGCGCCGACGAGTGCCGGGGAGGTCCAGCCCCAGCCGGCCGCGACGGCCGCGCCGCCCGCCCAGGCACCGCCCGCGTTGGCCAGGTTGAAGGCGGAGTGGTTGGAGGCGGAGGCCAGGGTCGGCGCGTCCTTGGCCTTGTTCATGACGAGCATCTGGAGCGGGGTGGTGGTCATGAAGCCGACGGCGCCGAGGACGACGACGGTCACGAGCGCCAGCCACGGGACGTGGATCGTGAAGCGGAAGGCGACCAGGACGAGCGCGAGCGCGGTGAGCGAGCCGTACAGCGTGGGCCGCAGCGCCCGGTCGGTGAGCGGGCCCGCGGCGAGCGCGCCGGCCGTCATGCCGATGCCGAAGAGGGCGAGGACGAGGGTGACGGAGGACTCGGCCAGCCCCATCACCTCGGTGGTCATCGAGGCGAGGTAGGAGTAGACGGCGAAGATGCCCGCGAACCCGAAGACCGCGGTGAGCAGGCCGAGCAGCACCTGCGGCCGGCCGAGGGCGCGCACCTCGCGGCCCAGGCTCTGGCGTTCGTCGACGGGGACGTACGGCACGAGCCGGGCGAGCGCCGCCATGGCCAGCAGGCCGATGACGGTGACGACGAGGAAGGTGGCCCGCCAGCCGAGGTGCTGGCCGAGGAGGGTCGCGGCCGGTACGCCGAGGATGTTGGCGACCGTGAGCCCCAGGAACATCGTGGCGACCGCGCGTGCCTGGCGGCCCTCGGCCACGAGCCGGGCGGCGACGACGGCGCCCACGCCGAAGAACGCGCCGTGCGGGAGCCCGGCCAGGACCCGGCCCGCGACCAGCCAGCCGAAGCCGGGGGCGAGCGCGGACGCCAGGTTGCCGACGACGAACAGGGCCATCAGCAGGAGAAGCATCTTCTTGCGCGGCACGCGGGAGCCGAGGGCGGTGAGCAGCGGTGCGCCGATGACGACGCCGATCGCGTACGCCGAGACCAGGTGGCCGGCGGTGGGGACGGAGGTGCCGAGGTCGTCGGCGACGTTGGGCAGCAGGCCCATCATCACGAATTCGGTGGTGCCGATGCCGAAGGCGGAGACGGCGAGCGCGAACAGCGCCAGGGGCATGGGGGAAGCCTTTCCAGGGAATAGTTCTTCGACTGAACAAATTGTCTCAGCCGACATGTTCCCGGCGGCCTCCCCCAGGTGACGGGAAGGTTGCGACCCGGCCGCGGATCGGATCCGATCCGATCCGATCCGATCCGATCCGATCCAGGATCGCCCCCGGCGGATCAGAGCCTGACGCGCGCCGCGATCGGCAGGTGGTCGCTGTCCGTCTCCGGCAGCGTCCACGACGACATCGGCTCGACGCCCTTCACCAGGATCTGGTCGATCCGCGCCATCGGGAACGAGGCGGGCCAGCTGAAGCCGAAGCCGTCGCCCGACGCACCCTGCGTGGAGCGCATCTGGGCGGTGACGGCGTTGAGCGAGCGGTCGTTCATGGTGCCGTTGAGGTCGCCGAGCAGCACGACCCGCTCGTGGGACTCCGCGGCGATGGCCTCGCCCAGCAGGTTCGCGCTGTTGTCGCGCTGGTTGGCGGTGAAGCCCGCCTCCATCCTGACCCGTACGGACGGCAGGTGGGCGACGTAGACGGCGACCTCGCCGCCGGGCGCGGAGACCGTGGAGCGCATCGCCCGGGTCCAGCCCATCCCGATGTCGACGGCGTCGGTGCCGTGCAGCGGGTACTTGCTCCACAGGCCGACCGTGCCCTGCACCGCGTGGTACTTGTACGCCCCGGCCAGGCCCTTCTCGTAGACCGGGACCATCTCGCCCTTGAGCTCCTCCAGGGCCACCACGTCCGCGCCCGACTCGGCGATCTGGCGCGCCGTGCCCTCGGGGTCGGGGTTGTCGGCGTTGACGTTGTGGGTGGCGACGGTGAGGTCACCGCCCGCCTCGGACTTGTCGGTGACCAGTCCCCCGAAGAGGTTCGCCCAGACCACGGCCGGCAGAAGGAGGGCGATCAGCGCGGTCGCGGAGCGCCGCAGCAGGGCCAGGACCAGCAGGACCGGCACGAAGACGCCCAGCCAGGGCAGGAAGGTCTCGTTGAGGCTGCCCAGGTTGCCGATCCGGTTGGGGATCTCGGCGTGGAAGGCCATCGCCAGCGTGAGCAGCACCGCGCAGACGGCCAGCAGGATGCCCCGGCGCCAGATGCCCCGGTCCCCTCGGAGGCGGTCGAGCGCCGATCGGAACCGGGACCCGGAGCGCTCGTCCCGGCCGCCGCCGTTCTCCGTCTCCGCCATGTCCACCCGCGCCATCACTCAGTCCTCACTGCCTTGCCGTCGTGCTGTCGTGCCCCGCGACCCGACGTCGACACTAGGTGATGCCGGGCCCGCGGTACTGCCACGAGGGACGACAGGGCCGCGCGGCGGGTTCCCGTCGCGGCGGGCGGGCGGGGCGGCTGTGACAGAACGCGCACATTCGTACGTACGCGCCGAAATTCCACCGTTGCGGCGGTGTGAACAGCGCCACTTCGCCGCACTTCCCCCCTCGCCGCGGGAAGTGCCACCATGGACGTGGTCCGGGGACGCCGTCAGGGCGCCTCGAGATGACGAAGGAGCCGTTCACCATGACGCTTCAGCCTGCCCCGAAGCAGTCCCCCGACAGCAGCAAGGCGCTGTACGGAGGCAAGGGCACGCGCCGTATCACGGTCCACGACATCAGCGCGGCCAAGGCCCGCGGCGAGAAGTGGCCGATGCTCACCGCCTACGACGCCATGACCGCTTCCGTCTTCGACGAGGCCGGCATCCCGGTCGTCCTCGTCGGCGACTCCATGGGCAACTGCCATCTCGGCTACGACACCACCGTGCCCGTCACGATGGACGAGATGACCCTCCTGTCGGCCGCCGTCGTACGGGGCACCAAGCGCGCCCTCGTCGTCGGCGACCTCCCCTTCGGCTCGTACCAGGAAGGGCCCGTCCAGGCCCTGCGCAACGCGACCCGGCTCGTCAAGGACGCGGGCGTCGGCGCGGTCAAGCTGGAGGGCGGCGAGCGTTCGCTGCCGCAGACCGAGCTGCTCGTCCAGGCCGGGATCCCCGTCATGTCCCACCTGGGCCTGACCCCGCAGTCCGTCAACACCATGGGCTACCGGGTGCAGGGCCGCAGCGACGAGGCCGCGCACCGGCTGCTCAGCGACGCCAAGGCGGCCCAGGACGCGGGCGCCTTCGCCGTCGTCCTCGAACTCGTACCGGCCGAGCTGGCCGCCGAGGTCACCCGCTCCCTGCACATCCCGACCATCGGCATCGGCGCCGGCCCGCACACCGACGCCCAGGTCCTCGTCTGGACCGACATGGCCGGTCTGACCGGCGGCAAGGTGCCGCGCTTCACCAAGCAGTACGCGAACCTCCGCGCGACCCTCGGCGACGCCGCCCGGGCCTTCGCGGAGGACGTCGCCGGCGGCGAGTTCCCCGCCGAGGAGCACACCTTCCACTAGGAGGCCGTGCGATCGGGACACCCGGCCGCGGGCCGCGCGAGAGGTCTTCGCGCGGCCCGCGGCCGGCCCGTTTCCCGGGCCCGCGGGGGGCCTCCGACAGCGTTCCGGCCGTGGTCGGCCGGCTGTCGGAACGCTGTCGGTCGTCTGTCGGTGCGTTGTCAGTGGCGGCTGGTCTGATGGTGGCCATGACGCGATCCGCACACAACGCCGTCGAGGTACGAGGCCTCGTGAAGCACTACGGCGAGACGAAGGCCCTCGACGGGGTCGACCTGGACGTCCGGGAGGGCACGGTCCTCGGCGTGCTCGGCCCGAACGGGGCCGGCAAGACCACCCTCGTCCGCTGCCTGTCCACCCTCATCGTCCCGGACTCCGGGACCGCCACCGTCGCCGGCTACGACGTGGTGAAGCAGCCCCGGCAGCTCCGCCGGACGATAGGGCTCACCGGCCAGTACGCCTCGGTCGACGAGAAGCTCTCCGGCTGGGAGAACCTCTACATGATCGGGCGGCTGCTCGACCTCTCCCGCACGGACGCCCGGCGCCGCGCCGACGACCTCCTGGAGCGGTTCTCGCTGACCGAGGCGGCCAAGCGGCCCGCGATGCAGTACTCCGGCGGCATGCGCCGGCGGCTCGACCTGGCCGCCTCGATGATCGGGCAGCCCGCCGTCCTCTATCTGGACGAGCCGACCACCGGCCTCGACCCGCGCACGCGCAACGAGGTCTGGGACGAGGTGAAGCGGATGGTCGCCGAGGGCGTGACCGTGCTGCTCACCACGCAGTACATGGAGGAGGCGGAGCAGCTCGCGAGCGAGCTGACCGTCATCGACCGGGGCAAGGTCATCGCCAACGGCAAGGTGGACGAGCTCAAGGCCCGCGTCGGCGGCCGCACGCTCACGATCCGCCCGGTGGACCCGGCCGACCTGCCCGCGATGGCCTCGGCACTGCGGGAGTCGGGCCTGGACGGCATCGCCGGCTCGACCGTCGTCCCCGACGAGGGCGCGCTGTACGTGCCGATCCTGAGCGACGAGCAGCTGACCGCCGTCGTGGGCCTGCTCGGCACGCGTGGCTTCGGCATCGCCCACATCGGCACACACCTGCCCAGCCTGGACGAGGTCTTCCTCGCCATCACGGGCGAGAAGACCACCGTTTCCGACACGATCCCCGAGGAGGTCGCCGCGTGAGCACCACGACGACCACAGAGCTCACCAAGGCCCCGGTCGAGGCGCCGGGCCCCGCCCCGAGGCGCCCGGCGCCCGGCGCCGAGGGCCGGATCGGTCTGCGCGCCAACCTCCGCCACATCGGTGCCCTGGCCCGGCGGAACGCGCTGCAGATCAAGCAGGACCCGGAGTCGATGTTCGACGCGGTCCTGATGCCGATCATCTTCGTCCTGCTCTTCGTGTACGTCTTCGGCGGCGCGATCTCCGGCAAGGGCAACAACGACGCGTACGTCAACTACGTGGTGCCGGGCCTGATGGCGATGATGGGCATGAACATCGCCATGGCCGTCGGCGTGGGCATCAACGACGACTTCAAGAAGGGGGTCATGGACCGGTTCCGGACGATGCCGATCGCCCGGTCCTCCGTCCTCATCGCGAAGATCGTCGTCGAGATCGGCCGGATGCTGATCGCCACCGCGATCCTCCTCGGCATGGGCTTCCTGCTGGGCCTGGAGATCAAGGGCTCGGTCCTGGACCTCTTCGGCGCCATCGGTCTGTCCATGGTCTTCGGCGCCTCGCTGATGTGGATCTTCATCCTGCTCGGTCTCGCGTTGAAGACGGCCCAGGCCGTCCAGGGGATGGCCATGCTGGTCCTGATGCCGCTGCAGTTCGGTTCCTCGATCTTCGCCCCGCCGACCTCGATGCCCGGCTGGCTGGAGGCCTTCACCGACTACAACCCGCTGTCGAACCTCGCGGACGCCGCCCGCGCCATGATCAACGGCACCCCGGTGGGCGACTCGGTGTGGATGACGCTCGGCTGGGCCGTGGCGATCACGGCCGTCACGGCGCCGCTCGCGGTCGCCAAGTTCCGCAAGAAGACCTGAGCCTAGAGCGGCCCGTCGATCGCGTCGGCGCGGGCGAGCAGGGCGGTGGCCTCCTCCACGGAGAGGCCACCGCCTTCGGCGTACGCGGCCTCGAAGGACTCGTCGCCGAGGACGGTCCGGGCCAGTGCCGTGGCCCGCTCCAGGTTCTCCCGCTCGGGCGGTGAGAGCAGATGGCTCTCGGGGAGCAGGCCCGGCAGGGCACCGAGCAGCCGGGCCCCGACGGTCGCACGGGGGCCGCCGAGACCGGCGAGGGCCCAGGCGCCGGTGACCACGTGGAGGGCCGGCATCTGCGGGGCGACCATCAGCGAGAGCGTGCCCAGGGACCGGTCCAGGGCCTCCCGGGCGAGGCCGAGCGCCGAGGCGTACCGCCCGTCGAGGTTGTCCAGCCAGGCCAGGCTGCCGAGGGTGAACCCGGCGAAGATCGACAGGGTCTCGGAGCTGAAGTCCTCCAGCAGGCCGGTCAGTTGCTGCCGGGCCTCGGCCGTGCGGCCGGTGCGGCCGAGCAGCATCGCCAGGAACAGCCGGGCGGCGAGCACCGGTTCGTGTCCGCGGTTCTCCCCGTCCGCCAGGACCTCGCGGAGGATCGCCTCCGCCTCCTCCTCACGGCCGGTCACAGCGAGCATGTCCGCGTAGCGGGCGCGCAGCACGGCCTTCTGGGTCTGGGCGCCGATCCGCTCCGCGTAGCCGATGGCCGCGGCGAAGTCCTCGGCCGCTCCCTCGTACCGGCGCTGTCGCTCGCGGGCCTCGCCGCGCGAGGAGAGCGCTTCGGCCGCGCCCCAGGCGTCGTCGAGGCGGACGAAGATCTTCAGGCTCTCCTCGGCGTCGGCGGCCGCGTCGCCCGCCATGTCGGACCGGTTGGCCAGCAGGTTGGCGCGGGTCTGGAGGGCGTTGGCGAGCTCCCAGTCGTAGCCGTAGGTGCGGCACGCCTCGACCGTGGCGTCGAGGACCTCCCGCATCCTGCCCCCTTCCCCGATGAGCAGGACGGCGAAGACGGCGAAGGAGCCGGGCAGCCGGCAGGTCTGGGGAAGTCCGGGCCGGTAGACGGCGTTGATGCGGCGCAGTCGCTCCGAGCCCTCCAGACCGGTCCACCCGCCCCTCTCGTAGTCCATGTTGAGCAGCTCGATCAGCCGCACCCCGCGCCGGGCCTCCCAGAGCTGTTCCTCGCTCAGCGGTGGCGGCGCGGCGGTGCAGGGCTCGTGGAGCGGTGGGGCGGGGGCGGCGGGCGGCGCGAAGGGGTCGGGTCCGAGGGCGGCGACCTCCTCCGCCCAGTGCAGGGCGTCGGCGCGCAGATCGCGCAGCTGCCAGTACCAGAGGAGGCAGTGGACGAGCATGAGCGCCTCGTGCTCGTCCCGTCCGGCGACGGCACGGCGCAGCGCGGTACGCAGGTTGTCGTACTCGGTCCGGAACCAGGTCATGGCCCGGCGCTGGCCGCCGCCGCGGAGTTCGGGGTCGGTGACGCGGGCGAGTTCGCGGTAGTGGACGAGGTGGCGCCGCTCGGTCCCGGCACGCTCGCCCGCCTCGTCGAGCCGCTCGCCGGCGTATTCGGCGACGGTCTCCAGAAGGCGGTAGCGCATCGTTCCGTCGTCGGCGGGAGCGGCGACGACCAGCGACTTGTCGACGAGCGAGCCGAGCACGCCGAGGGTCTCGGGGCGCGGTGCGCCGGCCGTGCGGACGGGTTCGGTGCAGACCGCCTCCGCCGCCTCCAGGTCGCAGCCGCCCGTGAAGGCGGACAGGCGGCGCAGGACGGCCCGTTCGGGCGCGTCGAGCAGGTCCCAGGACCAGTCGACCACCGCGCGGAGGGTCTGCTGGCGGGGCAGGACGGTGCGGGCTCCCGAGGTGAGGAGAAGGAAGCGGTCGTCGAGGCGGTCGGCGATCTGGCGCGGTGTGAGCAGTCGTAGCCGCGCCGCCGCGAGCTCGATCGCGAGCGGGAGGCCGTCGAGGCGCCGGCAGATCTCGGCGCACGCCTCGGGGTCGTCGCCGGGGTCGAAGCCGGGGCGGGCGGCGGCGCCGCGCTCGCCGAGCAGGCGCAGCGCGCTCTCGGGCGGCAGCGGCTCCACCGGACGCAGGAACTCGCCGGGGACGCCGAGCGGTTCGCGGCTCGTGGCGAGGACGGTCACCCCGGGGCAGCGGGCGAGGAGGGACTCCGCGAGGGCGGCCGCCGCGGCCACGACGTGCTCGCAGTTGTCCAGGACGAGCAGCAGGCGGCGAGCGGCGCAGTGCTCGACGAGGCGGCCGAGCGGGGTGTCGGTGCCGCGCAGCTCCTCCGCGCCCGCGCCGCGCAGCACGGTCTCGCGCGCCCCGACGGCACCGAGCACGGCCTCGGCGACGGCCTCGGGGTCGGTGACGGGCGCGAGTTCGGCGAGCCAGACGCCGTCGGGCCAGGCCCCGGCGTCGGCGGCGCGTTCGGCCCCCTCCTGGGAGAGCCGGGTCTTCCCGGCCCCGCCGGGGCCGAGGAGGGTGACGAGCCGGCTCCCGTGCAGGTCGTCCCGGAGCTGGGCGATGTCCTGGTCGCGGCCGACGAAACTGGTGAGCCGCGCCCGGAGGTTTCCGGGCCAGGCCGTCGTGACGACGGACGGTCCCGCACCCGCGAGGGCCTCCCCCGCCCGACCTGCGAGCGGGACCTGCGGCAGCCCGGAGCCGTCCGCGGAGGCCGCGACCCCGGGTCCCGTCGCCCCGGACGCCCGGCCGGACACGCCCCGGCCGGGGGCCGCAGAGGCCGCGGACGCCGCCGCGGCCCCGGAGCCGTCCCGTCCCGCGGCGTCGTGGGCGCGGGGGTCCCGCGGGGCACGGCCGCCGCCGTCCGGGGTGGCGGGTACGGGCGGGAGCGGGCCCGTCGGTGTGGGGGACAGCAGGTCCGCGTGGAGGGCGGTCAGGACCGGCGAGGGGTTCGTGCCCAGGCGGTTCGCCAGCTCGCGGCGGACGGCCTCGTAGGCGGCGAGGGCCTCCGCCGCGCGGCCCGTGTCGCGCAACGCCCGGATCCGCAGGGCCTGGAGGGGTTCGTCGAGCGGGTGCGCCTCGCAGAGGGCGGCCAGTTCGGGCAGGGCCGACGCCCCCTCCCGGAGCGCGAGCGCCGCGTCGAAACGGGCCCGGCGGACGTCGAGGCGGCGGGTCTCCCAGCGGGCCGCCTCCGCCGTGCGGTCGGGCAGGTCGGCGAGTGCGGGCCCCCGCCACAGTCCCAGTGCCTCGTCGAGCAGCTCCGCGGCCCGCCCCGGGTCGCCCGCGCCCAGTGCCCGTACGCCCTCGCCCGCCAGCCGTTCGAAGCGCTGCGCGTCCACGTCGTCGGGGCCGGCCGCGAGGCGGTAGCCGCCGGGGGACGACTCCACCGCGTCCCGGCCGAGCGCCCGCCGCAACCGCCCGACCAGGGCCTGGAGCGCGGCGGCGGCGTCGGCCGGCGGGTCCTCGGCCCACACCTCGTCGACGAGGACGGAGACGGGCACCGTGCGTCCCGCCCGCAGGACCAGCACGGTCAGCAGTGCCCGCAGGCGGGCGCCACCGAGCGCGACGGAGGTGCCGTGGGCGGTGTGGACCTGGGTCGGACCGAGGACGGAATAGCGCACAGGCCCTATTCTCCGTGAGCCGGGGACCGTCCCAGGAACTCACCCCCGCCCCGGCACGTTTCCCGCACACACCCCGCCGCGCCCCAGGGAGTCCCACCGATGACCACGGCCACCACCCGCAGGCATGAGCGCAGGATCAGCCCGGTCTTCCTGGCGATCCTCGCCGTCATGGCGGTCACCGGCTGGGCCGCGTGGACCGGCTTCGCCGCCTCCCCCGGGGTGGCGATCTTCCTCTTCGTGACCTCGGCGTGGATCGTCTCGCTCTGCCTGCACGAGTACGCGCACGCGCGTACCGCGTTGCACGGCGGGGACATCACGGTCGGCGCGAAGGGGTACCTCACCCTCAACCCGCTCGCCTACACCCACGCGGTGCTGAGCATCATCCTGCCGGTGCTCTTCGTGATCATGGGTGGCATCGGTCTGCCGGGCGGCGCGGTCTTCATCGAGCAGGGCCGGATCAAGGGGCGCTGGAAGCACAGCCTCATCTCGGCGGCGGGACCGCTGGCGAACGTCCTGTTCGCGATCGTCTGTACGGCTCCGTTCTGGCTGGACGCGCTGGACGGCGTCCCGCTCGCGTTCCAGTACGCGCTCGCGTTCCTGGCGTTCCTCCAGGTGACGGCGGCGCTGCTGAACTTCCTGCCGGTGCCGGGCCTCGACGGCTACGGGGTGGTCGAGCCCTGGCTGTCGTACAGGATCAAGCGGCAGATCGAGCCGTACGCGCCCTACGGCTTCTTCGTCGTGATCGCGCTGCTCTTCGTCCCGGCGGTCAACGGCGCGTTCTTCGACACGATCGACGCGCTGATGCGTGCGCTCGGCGTGCCGGAGCTCTCGCGCTACTGCGGCTCGAACCTCTACCGCTTCTGGCAGGAGACGCCCGAGCTCTGCGAGGTCTGAGGGACCCGCCCGTACCGCCGCCCGTACGGCCGCCCGTAAGGCCGCTCGTACCGCCGCCCGGGCGATCCCCGGCGGCGGACACACCCCAGACATGACGGGTGCATATGCACTTATATGCATACTGCAGACATGGCGGCTCTCGAGCAGACACGTCTGGCCCTCGTCCTCAACGGCGGCGTGAGCCTGGCCGTCTGGATGGGCGGGGTCACGCACGAGATCGACCTGCTCCGGCGGGCGTCGCGCGCCGTCCGTTCGGGTCTGCCTCCCGAATACGTCGACCCCCGCGACCGGCCCGTCTTCGAGCTGTGGAAACGCGTCGTCCACGAGGCGAACACGCACGTCCTCGTCGACGTCATCGCGGGCACGTCGGCCGGCGGCCTCAACGGCTCCCTGCTGGCCGCCGCCATCGGGCGGGGGACGGCGCTGCCCAACCTCCGTGAGACCTGGCGGAACGCGGCGGCGCTCGACGACGACAAGCTGCTGAGGAAGCCGCCGCACAACAGCGTCCTGGACGGCCGGTTCTTCCAGGACACCATCGGCGACATCCTGAGCGGCATGGGCTCCAGCGAGCGCGACGCCGAGCCGGTGACGCTCTTCGTCACCGCGACCGCGCTCGACGGCGTGCCCGAGGACTTCCAGGACGGTTTCGGCGGCCGCTTCGACGTGGCGGACCACCGCAGGATCTACAAGTTCCAGCACGACCCGGACGCGGTCGTCTTCCGCAAGGCCGTCGCACCGTGCGAGATCTGGAAGACCGAGCCACGCGTCCGCAGGGACTTCCTGGACGACGACGTCCTGGGCCGGCTCGGCCTGGCGGCCCGCGCGTCGGCCGGTTTCCCCCTGGCCTTCTCACCCGTCGACGAGTCGCCCCTGCTCCAGCAGCGGGTCCGCCCCCACCCCCAGATCCCGAGCCGCGGCCGGGACCGGGCCAGCTGGATCGTCGACGGGGGCCTGCTCAACAACGCCCCCTTCGGGCCGGTGCTCGAAGCCATCTCGGACCGCCGGGTGGAGGGGCCGGTGCGGCGGGTCCTGGTCTTCGTGGTCCCCTCGTCCGGCGTCGCCCAGCGCCATGTGGAGAGCCGGCCTCCGGGCAAGGCCACCGAATGGCCGTCGGTCCTCGGCACGGCCATCAACTATCCGCGCGAGGCGGACTTCCGCACCGGCACGACCGAACTGCGCGAACACATGGGCCGGCACTCCCACACCCGCCACCAGGAGCTCTTCGAGCGCCAGTTCCACCCCGAGACGGGAGAGGCCCAGCGGGAGGCCATGCTCACCGTCGCCGAACACCTCTTCACCGAGTACCGGCACAGCCGTATCACCGCCGCCGCGTGGAAGATCCGGCAGCTGCGGGAGGAGGGACGGGGCGTCCGCTCCCTGGTCGGCATCCCGCAGGAGAACGCCGAGGCCATCCTGGAGAACGGCGCTCCGCCCACGGGATGGGTGCCCAGGTCCGCTCGCGCGCTGGGCGACCCCGTGGCCGCCCCCTGGGAGTGGGGTGTCCACGGTGTCGAACGGCTGGTGTGGACGCTCGCGGCGGACATCGAGAGGCGGCTGAAGGAGACGCGGCGCAACGGGACCCTGCCGCCCTGCGCCCCGACCGTCGAGGAGGCCGGGGAACGCGAGCGCGAGGAGGGCTGCCTCGGCCGGGCCCTGGAGGAACTGAGCACCTGCGTACGGGCCGTGCACGCCGTGACGGACCGCGTGTTCGGACTGCTGCGCAACGCGGACACGGCCGGCGGCGATCCCGCCCGCAGGAAGGTGGTCGCCGACCGGGGACCGATCTCCACGATGAACACGATCTACAAGGACCTCGGTCTCGGACGGGTCCTCGGCGAGCAGGTCGAGGCGGCCGTCGGCGCCTACGTGAGGGCGACGGCCGGTCCCGGCGAGGAAGGCCCCGAGCGGCCCGACAGGGAGCGCGAGCGGACGGTCCTCAAGGCCTGCCTCGTCGCGGAGGTGGTCGCGCAGTCCTTCTCCTCACCGGAGGAGCTGGGAGAGCACACGCCCGAGTTCGAGTTCCTGCGGCTGGGGCCCGACGACCACAGTCCGGTCTTCCCCCTGGACAAGTACGCGCCCCTCGGCGAACGCAAGCTGTACGGCGTCCGCCTCGACCACTTCGGGGCCTTCGTCGACCCGGAATGGCGCGAGTCCGACTTCACGTGGGGGCGGCTCGACGGGGCGCACCACCTGCTGCGCCTGTTCGTCGCGAACCACCGGGAGCGCCGCTCCCTGGAGCTGGAGCTGCACGAGACCATCCTCGAGGCCGAGATCGGCACCGAGCGGATGAGCCGCAACCTCGACGAGCTCTCCGGACCGGACGACAAGAAGCTGTTCACGGACTACCTCAAGACCGCGCAGGGGCGGAACACCGCGGGAAGACTGCTCGAAGCCGTGCTCAGCATCCTGGTGGGCAAGGGCTCGCCGATCCAGGGGGCATGGGCGGACGCCGGCCGGACCATGTTCTGGCGGGGCTTCGGCCGCAAGGTCCCCCCGTGGCACTGGCCCTGGCCCTCCCGGATCGCCGGCCTGCCGGGACGCTGGCTGTGGTGGGGGCGGGTCACCAGGAATCCCGCCGCGGCGCTGCAGTGGACGGCGTGGGCGGCCGTGGTGACGTACGGAGTCGCCGTCACGGGTGCCCTGGGGATCGCGGGACTGATCGAGTGGCTCTGGCGCGACGACTGGGACTGGCTCATGCTGGTCGTCGCCGGGCTCGGCGTGCCCCTGGTGTTCCTGCTGGAATTCCTGCTCACCGTGGCCCTGAGCTGGTGGACCGGACGGTGGCGGAGGCGGGGGGCGCGGCGGCGCGCGAAGAAGGCCGCCCGGGAGCGGGCCGACCAGGAGGCCGGCTAGTCCGGGGAGCGTTCCCCGGGGGTCAGGCCGTCTCGGAGGCGCGGGCGGCGTCGGCCTTGGCGCGGCGGATGTAGTACCAGGCCATGTTCGACGAGAGGCCGGCGAGCAGGACCCAGACGATCCCCAGCCACATGCCCGCGACGAAGGAGACGACGGCCGCGGCTACGGCGAGGGCGCAGACGGCGAGGGCGTACAGAGCGAGGCGGGGCATGGGGGTCGGCTCCTGTCCGGGTACGGCTGATGGTGCCCGACCAGTGTCCCCCATGCCCCGGTCCGTCCGGGCACGTGGTCAGACGTCGGTGACCCGCAGCCCCGCGTGGGCCTTGTAGCGGCGGTTGACCGAGATCAGGTTGGCGACGAGCGACTCGACCTGGTGCGCGTTGCGCAGCCGGCCCGCGAAGACGCCGCGCATCCCGGGGATGCGGCCGGCGAGCGCCTGGACGATCTCGACGTCGGCGCGCTCCTCGCCGAGGACCATCACGTCCGTGTCGATCTCGTCGATCGAGGGGTCCTGGAGCAGGACGGCGGAGAGGTGGTGGAAGGCGGCGGTGACCCGGGCTCCGGGCAGCAGGGCCGCGGCCTGCTCGGCGGCGGAACCCTCCTCGGGCTTGAGGGCGTAGGCGCCCTTCTTGTCGAAGCCGAGCGGGTTGACGCAGTCGACGACGAGCTTGCCCGCGAGGTCGTCGCGGAGCGACTCCAGCGTCCTGGCGTGCCCGTCCCACGGCACGGCGACGATCACGATGTCGCTGCGGCGGGCGCATTCGGCGTTGTCGGCGCCCTCGACGCCGAGGCCCAGCTCGTCTGCGGCGCTCTGCGCGCGCTCGGCGGCGCGGGAGCCGATGATCACCTTCTGGCCGGCCTTGGCGAGACGGTAGGCGAGGCCGCGGCCCTGGTCGCCGGTGCCGCCGAGGACGCCGACGACGAGGCCGGACACGTCGGGGAGGTCCCAGGGGTCCTTGGGGGCGGGCTTGCTGTCAGTCGTAGTCATGGCCTCGACATTACTGGCCGGTCAGCCCTTCCGTTTCCCGTCGGGTGCAACTTCCCGTACGGGTGGAACCCCGGGCAACCGCCCTCCCCGCGCGGCCCGGCTGCGGCAGGATGCGGCCCCATGGATGCCGTACGCGTCGCGTTGCTGCGGGAAGTGCTCGCCGGGACGGAGTGGCCGGCCGCGGCACGCCGGTTCGCGGGGTCGCTCCGCTCCGCGGTCGTCCCCCACGGGGGCGGGCTGCTGCTGGTGGGGACGGAGGGGTACGAGCCCTGGCACCTGGCGGCGCATCTGGTGGACGAGGCGGCCTGGTCGGGCCGGCCCGAGCTGACGCCGACGCTCGTACGGCACCAGGTGCGGCCGGGGGATCCGGCGCATCTGGCCGTGGGTCTCGGCCGCCTCGATTCGGCCCGGCGGGGGGCGACGCTGCTGATGGTGGCACCGGAGCGGCCCGCCGCGGGGCTCCTGGAGCGGGTCCACGACGCGCGCAGGGCGGGGGCGACGGTGCTCTCGCTCGACGGCGGCGATGCGGAGGTCCGGGGTCTGGCGCACGAGACGCTGACGGTGCGGGAGGGCGCGGAGGTCGACCTCGACACCGTCCAGCATCTGGTGAGCGCGGCGGCCGGCGAGAACAGCCTGCCCTCGCCGCGCGGGCGCCGCCGCTTCCGGGACCGCCTCTCGCTCCTGGCGGACCACCTGACGTCGCCGCCTCCGGCCCGCTGGTAGCCCCCCGCTCCCCGTAAATTCGGTTGCCGGGCGCGTCGCGGCGGTCGGAGCATGGCACCTCGTGACCTCGAAGCTCTCCGCCGTCCTGCCCGATCTCGCGCCCTGGCGCTCCTCCCGCGACTTCCGGCTCCTCTGGGTCCAGGGGCTCGTCGCCTTCTTCTCCAGCGCCGTGGCGATGATCGCGCTGCCGTTGCAGATCAAGGATCTGACCGGCTCTCCGCTCGCCGTCGGCGCGATGGGCGCGGTCGAGCTGGTCCCCCTGGTCGTCTTCGGGCTCTACGGCGGCGCGCTCGCCGACGCCGTCGACCGGCGCAAGGTACTCATCGCCACCGAGTCCGGGCTCGCGCTGCTCGCCCTGCTGCTGCTCCTGAACTCGGCTCTGCCCGAGCCGATGCTCTGGCCGCTGTACGTGGTCGCCGCCGGTGTCTCCGCGCTCGCCGGTCTTCAGCGCCCGGCGCTGGACTCGCTGCTGGCCCGGATCGTGCCGCACGACATGCAGACCGCCGCCGCGGCGCTCAACTCGCTGCGCTGGCAGATGGGCACCATCGCGGGCCCCGCGCTGGCGGGTCTGCTCGTGGCGTACGCGGGGCACGCCCCGGCCTATGCCGTGACGATCGCCGGTTTCCTCGTCTCCGTACTCCTGTGTCTGCGGCTCTCCCCCGCGCCGCCCGCACACGACGCCGACAAGCCCTCGCTGCGCGGCATCGCGCAGGGCGCTCGCTACGCCTGGTCGCGGCCGGTGCTCCTCGGAACGTACGCGATCGATCTGGCGGCGATGTTCTTCGCGTTCCCGAACACGATCTTCCCGTTCCTGGCCGACGAGCTGGACGCCGACTGGGCGCTGGGCCTGATGTACGCGGCGGGCTCGGCCGGTTCGCTCGTCCTCGGTCTGACCAGCGGCTGGACCTCACGGATCCGCCGGCACGGGTGGCTCGTCGTGTGCGGGGCGACGGCGTGGGGGCTGGCGATCGCCGCCGCGGGCTGGTTCTCGAACATCTGGCTGGTGCTGCTCTGTCTCGCCTTCGCGGGCGCGGGCGACATGGCGAGCGGTCTGGGCCGCGCCACGATCTGGAACCAGACGATCCCGGAGGAGCTGCGTGGCCGGCTCGCCGGCATCGAGGTGCTCTCCTACAGCGTGGGCCCGCAGCTGGGCCAGGTCCGGGCGGGTGCCATGGCGGGCTGGACGGGGACACGGGCGGCGATCTGGTCGGGCGGCGTGGCGTGCGTGGCCTCGGTGGGGCTGCTCTGCCTGGCCCTGCCCAAGCTGCTCCGGTACGACTCCGAGACGGACGAGGACGCGCTGCTCCACCGGACCGCGCAGGCGGAACGGGAGGCGCGTGAGGCACAGGAGGCGCAGGGCGCGCGGGGGGCCGGGACCGGGGCCCCGGCCTCCTGACGGGCGGACGCGGCCGGAGCCGGTGCTGTTCGGCCCGGCCCGGCCCGCGCTCTAGTCCGGGGTCTCGCCCTGCTTCGGGGCGTCGTGCCACTTCGGGTCCGTCTCCCACTCCTCGTTGCGTTCCCGCGCGGTCTGCATCGCGTGGGACGCCTCCTCACGGGTGGCGTACGGGCCGAAACGGTTCTTCGACGGGCACTCCGGGCCCTCTTCGACCTTCTTGTGCTCCAGGCAGTAGTACCACTCGCCCGGTTTGCCCACCGTGCGCTTCTTGAACAGGGCCATCGTCGGCTCCTTCCTCTGAGGCCATGCTGCCCCAGTCACGGTCGTTAGACTCGCTGACATGTCTGGCCAGTCGCTGCTCGTACCGGGGGAGCTCTCCCCCCACCGCTCCGTTCCGGGAGCCATCCGTCGTCCCGAGTACGTCGGGAAGCCCGCACCCACCCCGTACACCGGGCCCGAGGTGCAGGATTCCGACACCGTCGAGCGGATGCGGATCGCCGGCCGCATCGCCGCACAGGCGATGGAGGAGGCCGCCAAGCACATCGCGCCGGGTGTCACCACGGACGAGCTGGACCGGGTCGCCCACGAGTTCATGTGCGACCACGGGGCGTACCCCTCCACCCTCGGCTACCGCGGCTTCCCGAAGTCGCTCTGCTCCTCGGTCAACGAGGTCATCTGCCACGGAATCCCCGACTCGACCGTCCTCAACGACGGCGACATCGTGAACCTGGACGTCACGGCGTACATCAACGGGGTCCACGGCGACAACAACGCCACCTATCTGTGCGGGGACGTGGACGAGGAGTCCCGGCTGCTCGTCGAGCGCACCCGCGAGTCCCTGAACCGGGCCGTCAAGGCGGTCAAGCCGGGCCGGCAGATCAACATCATCGGCCGGGTCATCGAGTCGTACGCCAAGCGGTTCGGCTACGGCGTGGTGCGCGACTTCACCGGGCACGGCATCAACTCGTCCTTCCATTCCGGGCTGATCATCCCGCACTACGACTCCCCGCACGCCACCACGGTCATCCAGCCCGGCATGACGTTCACCATCGAGCCGATGCTGACGCTGGGCACGCACGAGTACGACATGTGGGACGACGGCTGGACCGTCGTGACCAAGGACCGGAAGCGGACGGCGCAGTTCGAGCACACGCTCGTCGTGACGGAGACCGGGGCCGAGATTCTCACGTTGCCCTGACCCGCTCCGGGGGTAGTCATTTACCGACAGGACGTCGGGAACCAGTTGACTTAGGTAAGCCTAAGTAGCAGTATCACAGCAGGTTCCCGTCCCCATCGGCCCGGAGGCACGCCTTGGACACGCCTTTCTCGACGCTCATCCGCACGGCCTCTCACGAGCAGCACACCGAGGCCGAGACGTCGACCTTCATGAGCGACCTGCTCGGCGGCCGCCTCGCGGTGGACGCCTATACGCGGTACACGGAGCAGCTGTGGTTCGTGTACCGCGCGCTGGAGGAGGGTGCCGAGGCGCTGAAGGACGACCCGGTCGCCGGGCCGTTCATACAGCCGGAGCTGTTCCGCACGGCCGCCCTGGAGCAGGACCTCGCCCATCTGCGGGGCCCTGACTGGCGCGAGGGGCTCTCCCCGCTGCCCGCCACGGCCGCGTACGCGGCGCGGGTGGCGGAGTGCGCGCGGGAGTGGCCCGCCGGCTACGTGGCGCACCACTACACGCGCTATCTCGGGGACCTCTCCGGCGGCCAGATCATCCGCGACAAGGCGGAACGGACGTGGGGCTTCACGCGCAAGGGCGACGGCGTCCGCTTCTACGTGTTCGAGGAGATCGCGAACCCGGCGGCCTTCAAGCGCGGGTACCGGGAGCTGCTCGACGGGGTGAACGCCGACGACCTGGAGAAGCAGCGGATCATCGACGAGTGCAAGCGCGCGTTCGACTTCAACGGCGCGGTCTTCCGGGAGCTGGGCGTCGAGTTCCCGCTCAGCGCGTGAGCGCCTGAGCGTCAGAGGGTGAGGGTCCGTTCGAGGCGGACCCGCCCGCCCAGCTCGATCACTCCGTCGGGGCCGGGGGCCGTGAGGATCTGCGACCCCCGGCCCTGCGTGATGTTCAGCGCGCGGCCCAGCTCGGCCGTGAGCAGCAGGGCCGCGGCGCCCGTCGCCTCGTCCTCGTCGATGCCGTCACCCCGCCCCGGGAAGCCGCGCGCCCTGACCCGCCCGGCGGCCTCGTCCTCCCAGGCCCATGCGTAGATCCAGGTCCCCGGCGGGGGCACCTCGAGCGCGTCCACCTCGGCAGCGGAGCCGTACCGGAGCAGGGTCCGCGGCGGGGCCCACTCGGCCCGCGCCTCGATCCAGGTGAACTCCCCGTCCCCGCGCACCCACACCTCGCCGACGGGCGGGCACACGACCTCCAGGTCGAGCAGCCAGGCGGTCCCGACCAGCGGGTAACCGGCGAACGGCAGCCGCACACCGGGCGTGTAGATGTCGACGACGCCCCGCTCGGGATCGTCCACGAAAACGGTCTCGCTGAACCCGAGCTCCTTGGCGAGCGCCTGCCGGGACGCCTCGTCGGGATACGTGCGCCCGTCCCGTACGACACCCAGGGCGTTGCCGTACCGGCCGTCGCCGGCGCAGAAGACGCGCAGGACGTCGAGGTCGGAGGCGCCAGTCGTCGCGGTCGTGTTCATGGCGGAATTCAAGCATCCACGCGCCCCGTTCCGCCGGTCCCCCGGGAATCGGCGCACGCGGCAGGGCCGCACCGGCGTTCTCGGGGTGCGGCCCTGGCTGCGGGGAGGTGGGGTCAGGACTCCGTCGTGCGGCGGCGGGCCGCGAGGACGACGGCCGCGCCCGCGAGGGCGGTGGCCCCGGCGGTGGCGAGGAGGGTGCCGGCCGGGACATCCGCGCCGGTGGCGGCGAGGGAGCCGGAGCCGCCGACGGTGCCTCCACCGCCGGTGGTCGAGCCGCCCGCGGTGCCGCCCGTGGTCCCGCCCGTGCCCGTGGTCGTGGACGGCAGCGTGGCGTCCTTGTCCACGGTGAGGGCGACCGTCACCGGGTCGATGGCCGTGCCCGGCTTGTAGAAGGCCTCGCCGTTCGGTCCGGCGAACTGGGCCGCGCCGTCCTTGGTCAGCCTGGCCGGGACGGACTTCAGGGTGACGACGCCGTTCTTCGCCGTGTAGTCGGCCTTGGTGAAGTCGAGGTCGGCGAAGGTCACGTCGTTCCTCGTGCCCTTGGAGGTCGTGACGTCCGCGACGAGAGTGCCGGCCGAGCCCTTCGCCATCACCTTCACGTCGCTGATCGCCAGGTCGATCGTGTGCGCGGCGCACTCGAAGCGGACCGTGCCCTTGAAGGCCGCGTCCGCCGTGCGGCTGCTCGCCTTCCAGGCGCCGGAGGCGAGGGCGAAGTCGTACACCGGTCCGTTCCTCGTCGCGCCGCCGGTCGTGACGGCCTTGCCGCCGCAGGTGTTCACGACGTACGACCGCCAGGTTCCCTTCACGCCCCAGGTGAGCCTGCCGCTCACCACGGACGAGGTGCCGGTGGCCGGTAGGGCGGTGGGCTTCGCGGTGGTGGGGGCCGTGGTGGGCGGTGCCGTGGTCTTCGTCGGCGTGGGGGTTGGGGCCGGCGTGGGCGTCGTGGTCTTCGTCGGCGTGGGCGTCGGGGTCGGCTGGGTGCCGCCCGCCTTCACCGTCAGGGTCGCCGCGTCGAGCGCGTCACCCTCCTTGTAGAAGCCCGCGAACGCCTCCGCGCCGCCCTTGGTCAGCTTCGCCGGTATGTCCTTGAAGACCATCGCGCCGCCCGCGCCCTGGCCCGGCCGCACGCCGGTCATGTCGAGCGCGGCCACGGCGACGTCGTTCCGGGTGACGAACGTGCCGTCCTTGGCCTTGGTGACGACGTCGGCGAGGATCTCGCCGGTCGGCGCGGCCGTGCCCCTGGTGGTCAGCTTCACGTCGGAGAGCGTGATGTCGAGGACGCCGTGGTGGGCCTCGAAGCGGACGCTGCCCTTGAAGCCGGTGGCGGTGGCGTGCGTGCCGGTGTCGTACGTGCCGGCGCCCTCCACGAAGGTGAACACGCCGTGGTCCGCCGCCTGCTTCGCGCCGCCGCCGACCGTGGTCTTCCCCTGCGCCATCGGCGAGGCGAGGTACTTCCGGAAGGACTCCTTGAAGCCCCAGTCGAGCGTGCCGTCCTTGAGCTGCAGGGCGGGAGCGGCGGCCGCTCCGTCCGCGCCGTCGGCGGCGAGGGCGGGCAGGGCGAGGACGCTCGTGCCGAGGGCTGCCGCGGTGGCGACGGCGGCGGCGAGGACGACAGGGCGTCGGGTGACGGTGGACATGGTGGGTGGTCTCCCTACGGGGGTGGGAATCGGGGGCTTCAGTCGGTGGGGGTGGTGGGGTCGGCGGGGTCGGCGGCCGCGGTGACCGACCTGCGGCGTACGGCGACGAGGACGGCGAGGGCGGCGACCAGGAGCACGCCCGCACCGACGGCGACGTAGGCGGCCGTGCCGGTGGACTCGCTCGCGGCGGCCGTCTTCGCGGGGGCGATCGACGCCGGAGGCGTGGAGGTGGGAGAGGAGGAGGGAGTCGCGTCGCCGCCCAGGTCCGGGAGGGCCGGTAGCCGCGCTGTCGCGTCGACGGCGACGGCCAGGGACACCGGGTCCATCTCCGTGCCGGCCTTGTACATCCCGCCGAAGGCCCTGGCGCCGCCCTCGGTGAGGGTCGCGGGCGCCTCGGTCAGAACGGCGAGGCCGTTCCTGGGCGCGAAGTCCCGAGCCGTGAAGGTGATCAGGGGGACGGCCTTCCCGGTCTTCCCGGCGCTGGTCACATCCGCGCTGAGCGTGCCTCTGCCGCCCTTCACCGTGACGGAGACGGCGCCGAGGGAGAGGTCCAGGTGGGTGCCGGTGAAGCGGACGGTGCCGGTGAAGTCGGCGTCGAGGGTCTCCTTCCGCGGGTCGTACGTTCCCTTCCCGGCCGGGAAGCGGAACAGCGCGCCGCCGTCCTGGGCACCGCCGGAGAGGGTCCACCCGCCCTGGGCGACGGAGCCGGTGACGTACTCGCGGAAGGTGCGGCGCACGCCCCAGTCGACCGCCGCGTCCCTGAGGGATCCGTCGGCGGTCGAGGAACTCGCCGTCGGCTCCGGCGACTTGGTGGCGCCCGTGAGCGACGGCTCGGCGGCCGCCTGCACGTCCACGGTGAGGCTGACCGGGTCGAGCGGGGTCCCGGCCGGGTAGTACCCGGCGAAGGCGCGCGCACCCTGGGTGGTGAGCGTCGTGGGCACGTCGGCGAGGGAGACGGGGCTGCCGCCGCCGCGCATGTCGATGCCGGACAGGTCGAGCGAGGCGATCGGCACCTGGGCGGTGGAGGTGATCCTCCCCGTGCCCTTGGCCTTGCTCGCCATGTCGGCGTGGAGCGTGCCGCGCCCGCCCTCGATCCGGACGCGAGGCCGGCTGATCGTCAGATCGAGCTCGTGGGTGCCGTCGCTCCTGCGATGACCGACGAAGCGCACCCCGCCCGCGAAGCCGGCCGTGAAGGCTCCGCTCGCGGGGTCGTACGAGCCCTGGGCGGAGTGGAAGCGGAACCGGCTGCCGCCGACGGTGGCGGCGCCGCCCGTGAGGTTCCAACTGCCCTGTGCGATGGGGCCGGTGACATAGCTCTGGAACGAGGATCTGATCCCCCAGTCGAGCCTGCCCCCCTGCACGGTACGGTCCGCCGCCTCGGCGGAGGTGGCCGGGAGCAGGGACCCGAGGAGCGCCGCGAAGAGCGTGACGGCGAGCGCTCGGGCCCGTCTGGACAGCAGCATGGAACCCCTCCGAGGGCTGGCAAGTGAGGTAAGGCTAACCTAAGCTAACCCGAGGCAGAACGACAGACCGCTGCCCGGAACGAACGGAAGGTGCCTCCTCGTGCGGAGAACTCGCCTCGCGGGTGTGCTGATGTCGGCACTCGCCCCGGCCCTCGTGGCCACCGGCTGCGGTGGCGGAAGCGCTCCCGGGACGGCCGCGCCCGCCACGACCCGGCACGCCGCCCCCGACCGGGTCGAACCCCTCGCCGGCGCACCGGAGTCCACGCTCCCGGCGACCGTGGAGTCGGCGGACGGCCGCAGGGTCACCGTCACCTCCACCGAACGGATCGTCCCGCTCACCGGCTCCCTGAACGAGATCGTGTTCACCCTCGGCCTCGGCGACCGCGTCGTCGCCCGGGACGTCACGGCCACCTTCGAACAGGCCGCGGAACTCCCGGTGGTGACCCGCGCCCACGACGTCTCCGCCGAGAGCGTGCTGTCGCTTCGGCCCACCCTCGTGCTCGCCGACACCTCCACGGGGCCGGCCGAGGCGATCGCCCAGATCCGCGACGCGGGCGTCCCGCTCGTCGTGGTGGAGCCGGCGAAGGAGCTCGCGGACGTGTCCGCGCGGATCGACACGGTCGCCGCCGCCGTCGGTGCGCCGGAGGCCGGGACCGCGCTGAAGCGGCGCACGCAGGACCGGATCGACGCCGTCCGCCGGGACATCCCCGCCGGAGCCGGCGGGGACAGGCCGCGGGTCGCCTTCCTCTACGTACGCGGATCCGCGGCCGTCTATCTGCTCGGCGGGGCCGAGTCCGGGGCGGCGTCGCTCCTGGAGGCGGCGGGAGCCGTCGACGCGGGCAAGGAATCGGGCCTGAAGAAGGACTTCACGCCCATCACCAGCGAGGCCCTGGCCGCCGCCGCGCCGGACGCGATCCTCGTGATGCGCAAGGGACTCGAGTCGGTCGGCGGGATCGAGGGCCTGAAGAAGGTCCCCGGCGTCGCCGAGACCCCGGCAGGCAGGGACCGCAGGGTCGTCTCGATCGACGACGGCGTCCTGCTCAACTACGGCCCGCGTACGGACCAGGTACTGAAGTCACTCGTCGACCAGCTGTACGGGGAGACGAAGTGACCGCCGTCGACGACTCGGTGACACCGGCGGGCGCGGCGCGATCCGCCGACTCGACGGCCCCCCTACCGGTCCCGGGCCCCCAGGCCTCCCGCCGCGTCGCACCCCGCGGCAGGGCCGCCGCACTCACGCTCGTGCTCGCCGTCGCGCTGGCAGCCCTCGCGCTGCTCTCCGCCGGCATCGGGGCGTACGAGATCCCGCTCGGAGACGTCCTCGCCTCCGTCCAGCACCGCCTCGGCCTCGGCGGCCACGCCCTTGAGCGTTCGGCCGAGAGCGTCCTGTGGAACATCCGGCTCCCCCGGGTCGTCCTCGCGCTCCTCGTCGGCGCCTCGCTCGGCTGCGCGGGCGCCCTGATGCAGGGGGTGTTCGGCAACCCGCTCGCCGAGCCCGGGGTGATCGGCATCTCGGCCGGCGCGGCCGTCGGCGCGGTCGGTGCGATCGCGCTCGGACTCACGTTCCTCGGCAACTGGACCGTGACGGTCTGCGCGTTCGTGGCCGGGCTCGCCACCGTCCTCCTCGTGTACGCGGTGTCCCGGGACGGCGGCCGTACCGAGGTGGTGACGCTGATCCTCACCGGTATCGCGGTGAACGCCTTCGCGGGCGCCCTCATCGGCCTGTTCATCTTCTTCGCGGACAACGCGCAGATCACCCAGATCACCTTCTGGCAGCTCGGCTCGCTCGCCCAGGCCACCTGGCCCAAGGTGCTCGCCGTGCTGCCCTGCGCGGTGGCCGGACTGGCCGTCGCCCCGCTCCACGCCCGCACGCTGGACCTCCTCGCGCTCGGGGAGCGGCCGGCCCGTCACCTGGGCGTGGACGTCGAGCGGCTGCGGATCGTCCTGATCCTGGTCGTCGCGCTGCTGACGGCCGCCGCGGTCGCGGTGGCGGGCATCATCTCCTTCGTGGGTCTGCTGGTGCCGCACCTGCTGCGCATGGCGAACGGCCCCGGCCACCGCTTCCTCGTCCCGGGGAGCGCCCTGGGCGGTGCGGTGGTGCTCGCGGCCGGCGACCTGGCGGCCCGTACGGTCGCGGCGCCCGCCGAACTGCCCCTGGGCGTCCTGACCGCCCTCCTCGGCAGCCCGTTCTTCTTCTGGCTGCTGCGCAGGACCCGTCGCAGGCAAGGTGGTTGGGTATGAGGTCCGTACGGTTCCGCGGTCTCCTCCCCCGTCGTACGCGTGAGCTGCCCGCCCCTCCCGTGGCGGGCGAGGTCGTCGCCGAGGCCCGGGGGCTGCGCGTCGGACTCGGCGGACGGGAGGTGCTCGGCGGGGTGGACACCGCCGTACGCGCCGGTGAGGTACTGGCCCTGGTCGGGCCCAACGGGGCCGGGAAGTCGACGCTGCTGGCCGCCCTGGCCGCCGATCTCCCGCCCGCCGCCGGCGAGGTACGGATCTGCGGCCGGCCCGCCGCCGGCTGGTCGGCGCCCGAACTCGCCCTGCGCCGGGCCGTGCTGCCGCAGGCGGCCGCGCTCGCGTTCCCCTTCCCGGTCGCCGAGGTCGTCCGGATGGGGCGGGCGCCCTGGGCGGGGACCGGAGGCGAGGACGAGGACGAGGCGGCCGTCGCCGAGGCGATGGCAGCCACCGAGGTCGAGGAGTTCGCCGACCGCCCGTTCTCCGCGCTCTCCGGCGGCGAGCGGGCCCGTGTCGCCCTGGCCCGGGTGCTGGCCCAGCGCACCCCGCTGATGCTGCTCGACGAGCCGACGGCGGCGCTCGACCTGCGCCACCAGGAACTGGTGCTGCGTGTCTGCCGGGAGCGTGCCGCGGCCGGCGTCGCGGTCGTCGTCGTCCTGCACGACCTGGGACTCGCGGCCGCGCACGCGGACCGGGTCGGGGTGCTGCACGGCGGCCGGATCGCCGTCGACGGGCCGCCGGCCGAGGTCTTCGAGGAGGCGCTCCTGAGCCGGGTGTACCGGCAGCCGCTGGAGGTCCTCCCGCACCCGAGGACCGGGGTGCCGCTGGTCGTTCCCCGGCGCGGGGCCGCACCCGGCGACGGAGACGCCGAAACAGACAAATCCGGCTCCTTGACCCGTGGTTGACCCGGCCTTGGGGCGCCGTTGGGCGCTCCGTGACCCCACCGTGAGCGGGGCGGAAACGTGAGAGACGAATCACTGGACGCCCCGTTTCGGGTGAGGTAAGCCTCGGTTAAGTTAGGCCCGCCTTTCCCCCGACACCGTCCCTTCCTGGAGCCCGTATGCGCGCCGTCCGTCTCTCCGTCGTCACCGCCGCCGCCACCGTGGCGGCCCTGACCGCCGTCACGGGCTGCGCCGAGAAGAGCGACGCCAAGGGCGGCGACGGCGCCGTCCAGGTCGTCGCCAAGGACGACTCCTGCGAGGTCTCCGCCAAGGAGTTCCCGGCGGGACACGTGAAGCTCGCCGTCGAGAACCGCGGCACGAAGGTCACCGAGGTCTACGTCCTCTACCCGGACGACCGGATCGTGACCGAGCGCGAGAACATCGGCCCCGGCACCAAGGCCACGATCACCGCCGAGGTCAAGGCGGGCGAGTACGAGATCGCCTGCAAGCCGGGCATGACGGGCGACGGCATCCGCCAGAAGGTCACCGTCACCGGTGGCGCGGCCGCCGCCAAGCGCTCGCCCGAGATGGACGCCGCCGTCGCCTCCTACCGCCAGTACGTGCAGGCGCAGGCCGACGGCACCCTGCCGAAGGTGAAGGTCTTCACCGACGCCGTCCGCGCGGGTGACGTCGAGGCCGCGAAGAAGGCGTACGCCGACTCGCGCATCGGCTGGGAGCGCACCGAGCCGGTCGCCGAGTCCTTCGGCGACATCGACCCCAAGGTCGACGTCCGCGAGGACGGTCTCGAGGAGGGCCAGGACCCGGCGAAGGACTGGACCGGCTGGCACCGCCTGGAGAAGGCCCTCTGGCAGGACAACAAGATCGGCGACCGCGAGAAGCAGCTCGCCGACATCCTCGACAAGGACCTCGCGGACTGGGTGAAGCGCGTCGGCAAGGCCGACATCACCCCGACCTCGATGGCCAACGGCGCCAAGGAGCTCCTGGACGAGGTCGCCACCGGCAAGGTCACGGGCGAGGAGGAGCGTTACTCCCACACCGACCTGGTCGACTTCAAGGCGAACGTCGAGGGCGCGCAGAAGTCCTTCGAGCTGCTCAAGCCGGTCGCCTCGAAGAACGACCCGGCGCTCGTCGCCGAGCTGGACAAGCAGTTCGCGGCGCTGAACACGCTCCTGGACAAGTACCGCGCGGACAAGACGAGCTACGTCTTCACCTCGTACGACAAGGTCGGCAAGGCCGAGCGCAAGGAGCTGTCGGACGGCGTCAACGCGCTGGCCGAGCCGCTCTCCAAGCTCGCCGCCGCCGTCGTGAAGTAGGGGGACACCGACATGTCCGACGCGCAGGAGAACACGGCGCCGGGGCGCACCCCGGCCTCGCGGCGCACGGTCCTGGGCTGGGGCGGTGCCGGGCTCGCGCTCGGCGCCGCCGCGGCCGGCGGTGCCGTCGCCCTCGCCCGTACCGGGGACGCCTCCGTCCCCGTGGCCGACGGCGGTTCGGCCGTGCCGTTCCACGGCGCCCACCAGGCCGGGATCGCCACGGCCGTCCAGGACCGGCTGCACTTCGCCGCCTTCGACGTGAAGACGGACGACCGCGCCGAACTGGTGCGGCTCCTGAAGGAGTGGACGCGCGCCGCCGAGCGGATGACGGCCGGTCACGAGGTCGGCGAGGGCGCCTACGGCGGCCTGCCGGAGGCACCGCCGGACGACACCGGCGAGGCCCTCGGCCTCAAGCCGTCCCGGCTCACCCTCACCATCGGCTTCGGGCCCTCCCTCTTCGACGGCCGCTTCGGCCTGAAGGACCGGCGGCCCGGCGCCCTGATCGACCTGCCCAGGTTCCCCGGCGACAACCTGGACCCGGCCCGCAGCGGCGGCGACCTCTGTGTCCAGGCCTGCGCCGACGACCCGCAGGTCGCGGTGCACGCGATCCGCAACCTGGCCAGGATCGGCTTCGGCCGGGTCGCGGTCCGCTGGTCGCAGCTCGGCTTCGGCAAGACGTCCTCCACCACCCCGGACGCCCAGACCCCGCGCAACCTCTTCGGTTTCAAGGACGGCACCCGCAACATCGCGGGCACCGACACCGCCGGGCTCGACAAGCACGTCTGGGTCGCCGCGAAGGACGCCCCGGGACAGGCCTCCTGGATGACGGGCGGCTCCTACCTCGTCGCCCGCCGGATCCGGATGAACGTCGAGACCTGGGACCGCACTCCGCTGGCCGAGCAGGAGGACATCTTCGGCCGCGACAAGAAGGAGGGCGCGCCCGTCGGCAAGGCCAGGGAGCACGACGAGCCGTTCCTGAAGGCGATGAAGCCGGAGGCGCACGTCCGCCTCGCGCACCCCGACAGCAACAACGGGGCCACGATCCTGCGCCGCGGCTACTCCTTCACGGACGGCACGGACGGCCTGGGCCGCCTGGAGGCGGGCCTGTTCTTCCTCGCGTACCAGCGGGACGTCCGTACCGGCTTCGTGCCGGTCCAGACCTCGCTGGCCCGCGCGGACGTCCTCAACGAGTACATCCAGCACGTGGGTTCGGCGCTCTTCGCCGTCCCGCCGGGCGTCCGCGACAAGGACGACTGGTGGGGCCGGGCGCTGTTCTCCTAGACGGGAAGGGACCGACGTGTTCGGCAACTATCTGATCGGCCTGCGCGAAGGCCTGGAAGCCAGTCTGGTCGTCTGCATCCTCGTCGCGTACCTGGTGAAGACCGGGCGCCGCGACGCCTTGAAGCCGGTCTGGGCCGGCATCGGCGCGGCGGCGGGGATCGCGCTCGCCTTCGGCGCCGGGCTCGAATTCGGCTCCCGGGAGCTGACGTTCGAGGCACAGGAGCTGCTGGGCGGCTCGCTCTCCATCCTCGCGGTGGTGCTGGTCACCTGGATGGTCTTCTGGATGCGGCGCACGGCCCGCCATCTGAAGGCGGAGCTGCAGGGAAGGCTCGACACGGCGCTCCGGATGGGCACGGGCGCTCTGGTGGCCACCGCGTTCCTGGCGGTGGGCCGCGAGGGTCTGGAGACGGCGCTCTTCGTCTGGGCGTCGGTACGCGCCTCCTCGGACGGCACGTCCGCGCCGCTGATCGGGGTGCTGCTCGGCATCGCGACGGCGGTGCTGCTCGGCTGGCTCTTCTACCGGGGCGCGCTGAGGATCGACCTGGCGCGGTTCTTCACCTGGACCGGCGGCATGTTGGTCGTGGTGGCGGCGGGCGTCCTCGCGTACGGCGTGCACGACCTGCAGGAGGCGCGCTTCCTGGGCGGTCTCGCGGACAAGGCCTTCGACATCTCGGCGACGATCCCGCCGGACAGCTGGTACGGGACGCTACTCAAGGGCGTCTTCAACTTCCAGCCGAACCCGACGGTTCTTCAGGTCACGGTGTGGGTGCTCTATCTGGTCCCGGCACTCGCACTGTTCCTGACCCCGGTAGGGTCGGTTCCGTCCGTGCCGGTGAAGGAGCAGAAGGCGACCGATGAGAAGGCTGAGGGGACCGTCGAGGGCACTCGCTGAGCCGGGACGACCGTCCCGGGTGTCCGTGGCGGCGACGGCGACGGCCGTGCTGGCGCTGACGGCGAGCGGCTGCGTGACGGTGCACGGTGAGCGGGAGCTGATCCCGGCGGCGACGAAGGCCGAGGCCGAACAGGCTCTCAAGGAGTTCACCGACGCCTACAACGAGGCCGACAAGGCGCACGACCCGAAGCTCGACGCGGACCGGGTCACCGGGGCGCTGGGGGCGATCAACCAGGCCGGTCTGAAGTCCCGTTCGATCACGGCGCCCGGAGGCAACCCGCAGCACCAGCCCCTGGAGCTGACGGACGCGACGTACGTCCTCCCCAAGAAGGCGGGCTGGCCGCGCTGGTTCGTCGCGGACACCGACTCCAACCGGGACGCCGACGACGGCCCGGGCGACAACCGCTGGCTCCTGGTCTTCGTGCGCAACGGCGCCGACCAGCTGTGGGAGGTCGCCTATCTGGCGATCCTGACCCCGAACGAGATCCCCGCGTTCAAGACCGAGGGCGGCTTCGCCGTCCCGGTCCCCGCGGACTCCACGGCTCTCGCCGTCGCGCCCAAGGACCTGGGACGGAACTACGTCTCGTTCCTCGACGGGGGCGAGCGGGGCCAGTTCGCCGCCGGTCCGCACACCACGCTCTGGCGTGAGGAGCGTGAGAAGGGCTCGAAGCGGCTGGGTCTCGCGACGCAGTACGCCGACCAGGTCACGGACGCCGGGGACTTCGCGCCACTGGCCCTCGCGACCGAGGACGGCGGGGCCCTGGTCTTCTTCGCGACGCGGTACTTCGAGCAGCAGACGGCGGCCACGGGCTACCGGCCCAAGGTCGATCCCGATGTGAAGGCGCTGATGACGGGCGAGGTCAAGAACACCGTCACCAAGGAGTGGGTGTCGAGCCAGACGGTGCTGGTGAAGCCGGCGGGCACGGACGCGGACGGCGTCACGGTCGCGGGCCGGCTCCAGGGCGTCACGGGCGCGAAGGGCTCGTAGGGCTCGTAGGGCTCGTCATACGGCGAGGAGAGCCGGCCGGGCCCGTACGGTTCACGGCCCGTACGGTTCACGGCCCGCTCCGGTAGGCGGTCGCTCCGGTTCAGCGGCGGCCGAGCGGCCAGGCCACCTCGTGTCCGGTGTGCTGGTCACCCTGCTCGGCCGCGTGCCGGGCGCAGGCGTCGGTCAGGGTCTCCAGGAGGTTCAGCGGGTCGGGCAGCGGGTGCTCGGGGCCGCGGACCCAGCTGACCGCCGGCCGCTCCTCCTCGTCACCGATGAGCCGGGCCGGCGGAACGAGCACGTAGCTGCCGCGACAGTGCCAGCGCAGCCCCGGGTGCTCGTCCATGGTCTCCGGATGGCAGTCCAGCTCGCAGGGCCACCACTCGTCCTCGTCCTCGGGGGTGCCGCGGGTGGCGGTGAAGAAGAGCATCCGGCCGCCGTCGCCCGCGCTGTCGGCGGACTCGGCGACCGGTCCGACCTCCACGCCCTGGTCGAGGAGCCGCTCCAGGGCGGCCCGGCCGGCGTCCAGGGGGACGTCGAGGACGTCGTGGACCATGCCGGTGGCCGTGACGAAGTTCGCCTCGGGCTCGTTCCGGGCCCAGCGCTCGATCTGGGCGCGGTCGGACGTGGACTGGGTCTGCCAGGCGAAGGAGACGGGGTGCCGGGCGGGGGTGGGACAGCCGATGCGCTCGCAGGAACAGCGGTAGCCGACGGGGTACGCGGCGGGGGCGAGGGGCAGTCCGGCGGCGGCGGTGGCCAGGAGCAGGTTCTCGCGGCGGTTCTCGTCCTCGGCCGCGGTGCGTTTGGGCCGCCTGCGCAGCCACTGCGGGAGCCTGCTCTCCGTGCCGCGGTAGCGGCCGATACCGTCGCCCATCTATCCCCTCACACCTGTCCTCGCCCGTTCGGCTCTGCCCATCGTCGCATCTTCCGGTGCTCCGGGTGACCGGAGTCCCCAACCGGGGTACGTAACGGGGTTACGCCCTGGGCGCGAGCCCGCGCAGCGCGTAGTCGACGAGGGTGTCGGCGTAGGCGTGGGTGAGGGGCAGGGTGCGGTGCAGCCAGCGGTGGTTCAGGGGGCCGACGAGGAGTTCGAGGGCGATGCGCGGGTCGACGTCGGGGTCGATGTCGCCGGCCGCCTGGGCGGCCTCGATGCGGCGTACGTAGTACTGGAGCTGGGGTTCGAGGAGTTTCTCGACGAACTGGGCGCCGAGCTCGGGGTTGACGACGCCCTCGGCGGCCAGGGCGCGGGAGGGGGCGTCGTAGGTGGGGTTGTTCAGCTCGTCGACCGTGGCGCGGAGCACGTACTTGAGGTCGGCGGCGAGGTCCCCGGTGTCGGGGATCTCACTGTCGGCGTCGCCCCCGAGCGCCTCGTTGGCCTGGGCGGCGAGGTCCAGGAAGGCCTCGAGGAGGACGGCGGCCTTGGAGGGCCACCAGCGGTAGATGGTCTGCTTGCCGACCCCGGCGCGGGCGGCGATGCCCTCGACGGTCGTCCTGGCGTAGCCGGTCTCGGACACGAGCGCGAGGGCCGCCTCGTAGATGGCGCGGCGGGAGCGCTCGCTGCGACGGGTGGCGTCGGGGCTCTTGGCGGCGGGGGTCCTGGTGTCGGGCATGGCGCCAATCTAGCAGCGGACGAGACGGCGCGTCTCGCCTGCCGGTTTCGGATACCCGGACCGAACGTTCGGTGAACCACCCGAACGGTCCACTGCGCGGAGCCGTTCGAGGGCGGACCATGGGCTCCGTCCGACGACTGTTCTTCCGTCCGTGAGGAGCTCTCTTTGCGCCAGACCCCGCGCGAGGCCTCGCCCCGCCGTTATCTGATGTGCCCACCCACGCACTTCGAGGTGACGTACTCCATCAACCCCTGGATGGACCCCACCAAGCCGGTCGACCTGCCGCTCGCCCTCGCCCAGTGGGAGGACCTGACGGCCAAGTACCGCGCGCTCGGCCACACCGTGGAGCTGCTCGACCCGGTCCCGGGCCTGCCCGACATGGTCTTCACCGCGAACGGCGCGACCGTGGTGGACGGCCGCGTGCTCGGCGCGAAGTTCGCCCATCCGGAGCGTACGGAGGAGGAGAAGGCGCATCTGGACTGGTTCCGCGGAAACGGTTACGCGGAGGTCCGCGTGCCGGAGCACGTGAACGAGGCGGAGGGCGACTTCGCCGTGACCTCGTCCTGGATCCTGGCCGGCCGGGGCTTCCGCTCCACCCCGCTCTCGCACCTGGAGGCGCAGGAGTTCTTCGGGCGCCCGGTGATCGGCCTGGAGCTGGTGGACCCGCGGTACTACCACCTGGACACGGCGCTCTGCGTCCTGGACCCTGCGCGCGACGAGATCATGTACTACCCCGGCGCCTTCTCCCCCGGCAGCCGGGAGGTGCTGGCCAGGCTCTACCCCGACGCCCTGCTCGCGACGGAGGAGGACGCGGCGACGCTCGGCCTGAACGCGGTGAGCGACGGCCACCACGTGCTGCTGCCGCAGGCGGCGGTGGGGCTCCTCGAACCCCTCCGTGACCGGGGCTTCGAGCCCCTCGGCATGGACCTGTCGGAGCTGCTCAAGGGCGGCGGCAGCGTGAAGTGCTGCACCCAGGAGCTGCGCCCCGCCCAGGGGTGAGCCCGGGGGCGGCCCCTGCCCCCGGGTCCTACTCCGAGGAATCCGAGGACTCCGAGGACTCCGGGGGCCAGGGGTCGCCCCACTCCGCGTCCCGCGCCGCCTTGTACAGCGCCCCGTGCCGCTTGGTGACCGTCTCGCGCGTCAGGCCGGTCTCCTCGGGGCCGCAGAGGTCCAGCAGGACCTGGCCCTTGCGGATCTGGGGCTTGCGGATGACGCGGGAGGCCGCCGGCAGGACGGGGAACCGGGTCGCCGCCACGTAGCTGAACTTCTCGTCCTCGTACGGCAGCGAACCGCCCTTCACCTGCCGGTGCAGCGACGACCTGCTCACCCGGGCCGCGAAGTGGCACCAGTCCCTGCCCGGCTCGATCGGGCAGGTCCCGCTGTGCGGGCACGGCGCGGCCACGGTGAAGCCCGCCTCCACGAGGAGGGAGCGTGCCGCGATGATCCGCTCGTAGCCGTCGGGGGTGCCCGGCTCGACGATCACGACCGCCTGCGCCACCCGCGCCGCCTCGGTCACGACCGCGCGGCGGTCGGCCTCGGTCAGCTCCTTCAGGACGTAGCTGACGGTCACCAGGTCCGTGGCGTCGAGGCTCAGCGCCCCGCTGATCCGGGCCCGCCGCCACTCCGCCTCGAAGACCCCGTCGGCAAGCTCCTCGCCGAGGGCGAGCGCGGGCTCGGCCCAGTCGAGCACGGTCGTGCGCGCGGCCCCGTCCCAGGCCTCCGCGACCGCCCAGCTCGCGGACCCGGTGCCGCCGCCGATGTCCGTGTGCGTGGCCGGCTCCCAGGCGGGGGCCGCGTCCCGCAGCGCGCCGAGCGCCGCCCGTACCGCCTCGAACGTCGCCGGCATCCGGTACGCGGCGTACGCGGCGACGTCGGAGCGGTCCCGCAGTACGGGGGCGTCGGTCGGGGTGGTCCCCCGGTAGTTGGCGATCAGCCGGTCGACGGCCTGCGTCGCCTGGCGCGGCGGCAGCCCGGCCAGGAGCCCGGCGAGCGCGGCGCGCAGTGCGTCGCCGGAGGGGAAGGAGGGGGAGGCGTTCACCTCCACATTTTAGGCGGCCTCCCGGGGGCGCCACGGCCGGCACATCCCCAGGAAGCAGGCGAGCGCCCCGGCCGCGCACACCAGCTGCACCACGGCCATCGGCACGGCCGTGGCCTCGCCCGCGATGCCGACGAGCGGCGAGGCGACCGCCCCGATGAGGAACGAGGAGGTGCCGAGCAGCGCGGAGGCGGAGCCCGCCGCGTGCGGAGTGCGCATCAGCGCCTGCGCGTTGGTGTTGGGCATCGCCAGACCCATCGCCGACATCAGGACGAAGAGCCCGGCGGCCACGGGCGCGAGCCCCGGCTTCCCGAGGACCCCGCTCGTCATGACGAGCAGCGCCACCGAGGCGAGCAGGATCACGCAGAGCCCCCAGCCCAGCGCCTTGTCGAGGCTGACCCGGCCGACGAGCAGCTTGCCGTTGATCTGCCCGACGGCGACGAGACCGACGGAGTTGAGGCCGAAGAGGAGGCTGAAGGTCTGCGGCGAGGCGCCGTAGATCTCCTGCACGACGAACGGGGAGGCCGAGATGTACGCGAAGAGCGCGGCGAAGGCGAGCCCTCCGGCCAGCATGTAGCCGGTGAAGACCCGGTCGGCGAGCAGTCCGCGCATGGTGCGCAGCGCCTCCCCGACACCGCCCTCGTGGCGGCGCTCGGGCGGCAGCGTCTCCTCCAGCCACTTCCAGACCACCAGGGTCAGGAGCACGCCGATGAGGGCGAGGACGTGGAAGACGCCCCGCCAGTCGGTGATCCGCAGGATCTGGCCGCCGATGAGCGGGGCGATGATCGGGGCCGCGCCGGAGATCAGCATCAGGGTGGAGAAGAACCGGGCCATCGCGACGCCGTCGTACAGGTCGCGGACGACGGCCCGGGCGATCACGATGCCCGCCGCGCCCGCCAGGCCCTGGAGCAGCCGGAAGCCGATGAGCAGTTCGACGGTGGGGGCGAAGGCGCAGACCGCGGTGGCCGCGACGTACACGAGCATGCCGATGAGCAGCGGTCTGCGACGGCCCCACCGGTCGCTCATCGGGCCGACGACGAGCTGACCGAGCGCCATGCCGGCGAGACAGGCGGTCAGGGTCAGCTGGACGGTTGCCGCAGGCGAGCGCAGCATCTCGGTGACCTCCGGCAGCGCCGGCAGGTACATGTCCATGGACAGCGGCGGAAGCGCGGTCAGACCGCCGAGGACGAGCGTGACGAGCAGGCTCGCACGCCGCGCGGGGGCCGCGGGACCGGCGGATATGTGTGCCTGGGATCCCCGCTTCGTGGGCTGGCCGCTCTCCGGCATCGACTGCTCCATTTCGTTGAAACTTTCCCTATGCTCTCAGCTCGTCGGAACGGGCCGAGACTTTCGTGGGGTGGGGCATGGGCAGGACCGTGCGGTGGGGCGTGCTGGCGACGGGCGGGATCGCGGCGAAGTTCGCCGGGGACCTGCTCGCGGCGGACGACGCCGAGGTGGTGGCCGTGGCCTCCCGTACGGAGGCGTCGGCGCGGGCCTTCGCCGACCGGTTCGGGATTCCGAAGGCGTACGGCGAGTGGGCCGCGCTCGTCGCCGATCCGGACGTCGACGTGGTGTACGTGGCCACCCCGCACCACGCGCACCGGGAGGCCGCCGGGCTCGCCCTGGAGGCCGGCAAGCCGGTGCTCTGCGAGAAGGCGCTCACCCTGAACGCGCGCGAGGCGGAGGAGCTGGCCACCCTCGCCCGGGACCGTGGTCTCTTCCTGATGGAGGCCATGTGGATGTACTGCAACCCGCTGATCCGCCGCATCCGGGAGCTGGTCGCGGAGGGTGCGGTCGGCGAGGTCAGGACGGTGCAGGCGGACTTCGGGCTCGCGGGCCCGTTCGCCGCCGGCCACCGGCTGCGCGACCCGGCCCTCGGCGGCGGGGCGCTCCTGGACCTCGGCGTCTATCCGGTCTCCTTCGCCCAGCTGCTGCTCGGCGAACCCGACTCGGTCCAGGCGCACGCGCTGCTCTCGCCCGAGGGCGTGGACCTGAACACGGGGATGCTCCTCGGCTGGTCCTCGGGGGCCTCGGCCCTGCTGTCCTGCTCGCTCGTGGCGGACACCCCGATGGCCGCCTCGGTGACGGGGTCGGCGGGCCGGATCGACGTCCCGGCCGGCTTCTTCTTCCCCGACCGCTTCACGCTGCGGCGCCACGGCCGGGAGCCGGAGGAGTTCGTCCTCGACGGCGACCGGGAGTCGCTGCTGCCGGAGGCGGCCGAGGTCGCGCGCTGTCTGCGGGCGGGCCTGACGGAGTCCCCCCTCGTACCGCTGGACGGCTCCCTCGCCGTGATGCGGACGCTCGACGCGGTACGGGACCGCATCGGCGTCCGCTATCCCGGAGAGCTGTCGGTCACGCCGGTGTGAGCCCGGGGTTGCCCGCCTCGGTGACGAAGGACCCGGCCGTGGTGACCGGGGCGCCGGGGGTCGTCACGGCCGCGACCGTACGGAAGTCGGCGCGGGCGCTGTCCTGGCCGAGCGCGACCGTCACATAGCCGCGCCGGCCGTTGTAGAACTTCAGGTGCGGGTTGGCGGCGGTGAGGTTGGCGTAGTTGGCGGGCCGGTCGGCGCCGTCCTTGCCGCTGGCGATCGAGGTGGCGACGATCTCGGTGCCGAGGGTCCGCGAGGTGGGGTCGCGGTGGTCGGCCTTGATGTCGAGGCCGTAACCGACGTGGACGTCGCCGGTGAGCACCATCAGGTTCTCGATGCCGGCCGCCGCCGCGCCGTCCAGGATCCGCTGCCGGGAGGCCGGGTACCCGTCCCAGGAGTCCATGGAGAGCTTGAAGGCGTCGCTCGGCACGTCGCGGCGCTCGGCGAAGACGACCTGCTGCGGGACGACGTTCCACAGCGCGCGCGAGTCGCGCCAGCCGTCGAGCAGCCAGCGCTCCTGCGTGGCGCCGGTCATGGTGCGGCTCGGGTCCTCGGACTCGGGCCCGGGAACCCGCCAGCCGTCTCCGTACGCCTGGTTGGAGCGGTACTGGCGGGTGTCGAGGATGTCGAACTGGGCGAGGCGGCCGAAGCGGAGACGGCGGTAGAGCCGCATGTCCGGGCCCTCGGGGCGCTGGATCCTCCGGAGCGGCTGGTTCTCCCAGTAGGCGCGGTAGGCGGCGGCCCTGCGGAGCAGGAACTCCTCCGGCGGCACGTCGTTCTCGGGGATGTCGCCCGCGTAGTTGTTCTCGGTCTCGTGGTCGTCCCAGGTGACCACGAAGGGGTGCGCGGCATGGGCCGCCCGCAGGTCGGGGTCGGACTTGTAGAGGGCGTACCGCAGCCGGTAGTCCTCCAGGGTGAGCGTCTCCCGGTTGAAGACGGCGGGCAGCCGCCGGTCGGTGTAGGCGCGGGCGCCGCCGGTGGCGGTGACGGCGTACTCGTAGAGGTAGTCGCCGAGGTGGAAGACGACGTCGAGGTCCTCCTGGGCGAGGTGGCCGTAGGCGGTGAAGTAGCCGTCGTGGTACGCCTGGCAGGAGACGGCGGCGAGCTTGAGGCCGGATATGCGCGCGCCGGGGGCGGGCGCGGTCCGGGTGCGGCCGACGGGGCTGGTCCAGGCCCCGGCGCGGAACCGGTAGAAGTACACCCGGTCCGGGTCGAGGTGGTCGATCTCGACGTGGACGCTGTGCTGGAACTCGGGATGGGCGGTGACCTTGCCGCGCCGGACGGTCCGGCCGAAGCGCTCGTCGTGCGCGAGCTCCCAGTGGACCGCCACGCGCTCGCGGGGCAGGCCGCTGTCGGGGTCGAAGGGCCGGGGCGCGAGCCGGGTCCAGAGGACGACCGAGCCCGGCAGCGGGTCGCCGGATGCCACCCCCAGGGTGAACGGGTCCTCGGTGATGCGGCGCGGATCCAGCTCGGCGGCGCTCGCCGTGCCGGCCGCAGGCAGCTGGACCGCGAGGGCGAGCGCGGCGGCGGCGCCCGCGGTGGTGAGGAAGCCGCGGCGCCCGAAGTGCCGGGCGGCGGCGCGGAGTTCGTCGGAATGGTTCGGCGTGGATGTCTGTGCGTACGTCATACGCCCCTCCCCTGACGGATGTTGTCCGTCAGGCATTGGAGTGGCGCGGGACGTCCCTGGGTTGTCGGGTACAGAACATCCGCGTGTCGGACAGATGAGTTCCCTGTGCACCGATCTCACGTACGCTGCGCGCCCATGAGCACTGAGTCGCGCATCGCTGTGGTGACGGGAGCGGGATCGGGCATCGGCCGGGGTGTGGCCCTGGCCCTGGCCGGGGCGGGCTGGTCGGTGGCGCTCGCCGGCCGCCGGCGCGAGCCCCTGGAGGAGACGGCGGACGCCCTGGCGGCGGCCGGCGCGGCGTACGTCGTCCCGACGGACGTGACGTCACCGGAGGAGGTGGCACGGCTCTTCGAGTCGGTACGGGACCGGTTCGGCCGGGTCGACCTGCTCTTCAACAACGCGGGGACGTTCGCGGGCGGCGGGACCCCGGTCGAGGACCTGGCCTACGAGACCTGGCGCTCGGTCGTGGACGTGAACCTGACCGGCTCGTTCCTGTGCGCCCAGGCGGCGTTCCGGGTGATGAAGGAACAGTCCCCGCAGGGCGGCCGGATCATCAACAACGGCTCGATCTCGGCACACGTGCCGCGCCCGCACTCGATCGCCTACACGGCGACCAAGCACGCGATGACGGGCCTGACGAAGTCGCTCTCGCTGGACGGCCGCCCGTACCGGATCGCGTGCGGGCAGATCGACATCGGGAACGCGGCGACGGAGATGACGGCGCGGATGCAGTCGGGGATCCTGCAGGCGAACGGGGAGCTGGCGGCGGAGCCGGTGATGGACGCGGCGGACGTGGCGGCGACGGTGGTGCACATGGCGGCCCTGCCGCTGGAGGCGAACGTGCAGTTCGCGACGGTGATGGCAACGGCGATGCCGTACATCGGCCGGGGCTAGGGGCCTCGGAAGGGCCTCTCGGGAACAGGTGCCGAGAGGCCCTGAAGGCACCCTCCGGCTACGCCTGGCCGGTCTCGAAGCGGGTGACCTTCCCGTCCTGCACCTGGAACCGCCAGGCGGTCCGCATCTCGCCCCAGGTGTCGTTGCGGTAGCGGGCGACGAGGGCGTGCCCGCCGTCCTTCTCGGACTCGATCTCCATGTGGCCGCGCGAGGAGAAGATCTCCTTGTCGGTCCACTCGTCGACGTTCCGGTCGGAGCCGTCGTCGGACATGGTGGCGCCGGGGGTGAGGACCGCGAAGAACGCGTCACGGTCGTTGGCGTTGAGGGCCGCGACGAAGGCGCGCACGGCGGGATCGGTGAGTCTGTCCACGGGAATCGTCATGGCCCTACCCGTACACCGCCCCGCCCCGAACCCCACGGACCCGGGCCGCACATGTGCCGCACCTCAGCGCACGGACTCCGCCACCTGGACGAGCAGCCCCGCGGCCTCGGTCCCGGGCAGGACGCGTTCCAGCACGAGCTCGCCGGTCATCCCGGGGAAGAACCGTCCGGCGGGCCAGCTCCGTTCGTACGGCGGCGGGTCGAGGACCACGATCCGTACGCCGCCGACGACGGGGATCTCCGAGGGGTTGCCCTCGTTCCAGATCCATTCGCCGTCGGCGCCGACGAGATTGAAGGACCCGGTGGTCGAGGTCATCCCGGGCCGGTCGCGGCACATGGCGACGGCCTGCGGGGTGGGCGCCCTGCCGGGCAGGTGTCCGCCGCCGATCAGGGCGTCGGCCAGGAGGGTGTGCAGCTGGAAGTTGTCGCCGATCCCGGAGACCCGTACGGCGAAGCCGGCGCCGGTCTTCCGGTCGAGCATGACGAGCGGCTCGTCGTCCAGCACGTCCAAGGCGTAGGCGAGGCACTTGAACGGATCCCCCGAGGCCTCCCGGACGCGCTCCACGACCGCCCGCAGCTCCGCCTTGCCGTCGGCTGCGCGCCGTACCGCCTTCACGTTGAGCATCGCGACGCAGGCCATCTCCCACTGCGGGAGCGACTCCCAGCCGACGACGGCGTCGAAGCCCACCCGCTCGACGTCGGCCTCCGTGAGGTCGTCCTCGTGGCCCGGCAGGTCACCGCCACCGGTGGCCGCCCAGCGCTCGCAGAACACCTCGGCGGTCTCGAACGCCTCACGTGCGGCGGCGAGGACGGCGGGCGCGCAGACGACCGCGTCGGCACCCCGCTCCACGCACGCGCCGATCATGACCGCGACCACGGCCCGCGGGCCCGCGGGCACCTCGGCCAGGAACGCCGCGAGCCGGGGCGCGGCCTCCCGCAACTCCTCGTCCCGGGCGCGCCCGAACGCCCGGTGCAGCCCCTCGAAGGCCCCCTCCGCCGCAGCCGCGTCCTGCGCCCGCACGGCGGCCTCGAACGCACCCACAGCGGCTTCGAGCCGCTCACGCCGGAATATCATCCGCGTACCCTGGCGACCGCGTGGAGGTGGCAGGCTTCTGGGTCATGACCGAGCCGTGGAACACCGTCGACCGCCTCGCCTCCTGGATCTCCGCGCACCACACGCTCCCGCCGGAGCAGGACGTCCTGCTGCGTGTCCTGAAGCTCTCGGAGGAGGTCGGTGAGGTCGCGGAGGCCGTGATCGGCACCATGGGGCAGAACCCGCGCAAGGGTTCCTCGCACACCTGGCAGGACGTCGAGTCCGAGCTGTGCGACGTGATCATCACCGCGATGGTGGCGCTGCGGACGCTGACCCCCGACGCCGCCGAGGTCTTCGCGGGCCACCTGCGACGGGTGGCGGAGCGCTCCCTGACGGACTGACGGCGCGGCCCGGTTCAGGGGGTGGGGGCAGACGAGCTGGGCTGTACGCCGGGTTCTGTACCCCGGGACCTCGCGGTCGTCGGGGTGACGGCCATCCATCTAGGGCCGGCGTTGCCGCCGGCCTCGTGCGGTCTACCCGCGAACTCGGGCGGGCAGCCCTCGATCGTTCGCGCAGAATCGTCCGAGGACGACCCCTCTTGACCTTGCTCCGGGTGGGGTTTACCTAGCCGCCTGAGTCACCTCAGGCGCTGGTGGTCTCTTACACCACCGTTTCACCCTTACCGAGGACCGAGGTCCCCGGCGGTCTGTTTTCTGTGGCACTGTCCCGCGGGTCACCCCGGGTGGCCGTTAGCCACCACCCTGCCCTGTGGAGCCCGGACGTTCCTCGGGAGGATCCGAGGATCCCCACGCGGCCGCCCGCCCGGCTCGTCTGCCGTGCCGACCATGCTACCCGCCGCCCGGCGCCTGCTTGACCTTGTCGCAGCGTCAGGGTTTCTACTGGCCTCATGCGAATCGGCGAGATCGCCGCGCTCGTCGGGGTCACCCCGCGGGCGGTGCGGCACTACCACCATCTCGGGCTGCTTCCCGAGCCCGTACGGCTGCCCAACGGCTACCGCGAGTACGGCATCCGGGACGCCGTCCAGCTCGCCCGGATCCGGCGGCTGACCGAGCTCGGCCTCGGGCTCGACGAGGTGCGGGACGTGCTCGCCGACGACGAGGGGCGGGAGCTGGTGGAGGTGCTCGGCGAGCTGGACGCCGACCTCGCCCGGCAGGAGGCCGTGATCCGTGAGCGGCGCGAGCGCCTCGCCGAGCTGCTCGGGGAGGCGCGGGCCGGACGGCTGACCGCCGAGGGCCCCGTCTCGCCCGAACTGGCCGAGCTGTTCGCGGGCCTGGGAGAGGTCCCGGAGTCGCCCATGGCCGTCATGGACCGCGAGATCCTCGCCCTCCTCGACACCGTCGCACCGGACGAGGAGCGGACACGGCTCCTCGCCACGATGCGCGCCATGACCACGGACCCGGAGGCCGTCGCCCGCGCCCACGACGTGTACGCCCGCCTCGACGCCCTCGCAGACACGGACCGGGACGACCCGCGCGTGGCCGAGACGGGACAGGCCCTCGCCGACCTGCTGCCGGACTCCGTCGCCGCCCAGCTCGGCGAGCAGGGTGGCGTACCGCCGGGACAGCTCGCCGAGGCCTTCTTCGGCGACTTCTCCCCCGCCCAGTCGGCCGCCGTCCTCCACGCCCTCCGGCTGGTCGCTGAGCGTGCCCCGTGACCGCCCTGATCCGGCTCCTGCGCGGCGTCGCGTACACCGCCCTGCCCGCCGAGCTCGTCCTCGCGGTCTGTCTCGTCGCCGGTGTGCGGATACCGATGCCCGTCCTCGCCGCCGCCGAGGCCCTCACCGTTCTGTTCGCCCTCGCCGGTCTCGTGGCGTACGCCGGCCTCCGGCGTCGCGGGCTCTCCACGCGGCAGGCCCTGCGCGAACTGGTACCCGTACCCGTGCTCCGGCTCATCGGGCACGAGCTGCGGCTGCTGGCGAGCCTCGGCCTGTGGGTGGCCCGGCACCGGGCCGGCGTGCGCCCCGGGGACCAGGTGTTCCCGCACGCCCGCGACCAGGCCGCCCTGATGTACGGCTTCGCGTTCGTCTGCCTCGTCGAGACCGTCGGCATGTCGTACCTGCTCGCCGACCGGCCCGTCGCCCACGCGATCGTGCTGGTCCTGGACGTGTACTCGGGGATCCTGTTCGTCCTCGGGATCCACGCGGCCTCCGTGACCCGGCCGCACATCCTCACCGCCGACACGCTCCGCCTCCGGCAGGCCGCGCACATCGACCTGCACATCCCGCTCGGCCTGATCGCCGCCGTCCGGCACGAGCTGCGGTTCACCCATGAGAAGACGGAAGGGGAGCTGAACCTCGCCGTCGCCTCGCAGACCTCCGTCACCATCGAGCTGACCGAGCCGGTCGACGCACCCCGGTTCCTGGGCGGCCCCCGGGCCGTGCGGATCGTGCGCTGCCACGCGGACGACGCCCGCGCCTTCTACCGGGCCCTCACCCGCGCGGTCCCGGCGGGGGCGGCCACGGCGCAGGACGACGCGACGCAGGCCGGCACGGCGCACGTCGGCACGGCGCAGGCGGTCCCGGCGCAGGACGACGTGAGGGCGCAGGGCACGGCTCCCGGCACGGTGCCGGTCACGGCGCCCGGCACGGTGCCGGTGACCGCGCAGACGCTCACGCCGGGGCGAACCGCACCTTCGCCGACAGCGGGTCCGCCTGCGTGAGCCGGACCCGCAGCCACTCCCCCAGCGGCAGCGGCGCGGTGCCCCCCTCGATCCGGGCGACGACCGCGGGGTCGTCGAGGTGGACGGTCCCGACGGCCGGTTCGTGCTCCCTCACATCGATCACGTACGCGTCGAAGGTCTCGCCGATCCGCCCGGCGAGCAGCGCCGCCTCGACGATGTCGACGGCCTCGCGCTCGATGGTGTTGGCGCGCCGCGAGCCGGTCGCCATCTCGTCGGGGAGGGTGGGAAGCGCGGCCCGTACCCACTCCGGCGGCTCCTCGCCCGCGACGGCCGCGAGGCACAGCTCGCCCGCGTACCGGTCGACCAGCCGGCGCAGCGGCGCGGTGCAGTGGGTGTACTCGTCGGCCACGGCGGCGTGGACGGCGGGCGTCGGGATGCCGCCGTCGGTGAAGACGCTGTAGCCCGCGCCGCGGAGCAGGGTCGTGCACTCCTGCAGGAAGGCGGCGTGGCGGGGGTTGGTGGGGTCGGTGTGACGGACGACGTCCGCGTACGAGACGTGGTGCGGCCAGTCGACGCCCAGTGCGTGCGCGGAGCGGCGCAGCCGGGCGACCTCGCCGACGGGCGCGGTGGGGAGCGTCCGCAGGATCCCGGTGCCGGCGGCGGTCATCAGGTCGGCGGCGGCCATGCCGGTCAGGAGCGAGATCTGGGCGTTCCAGCCGTCGGCGGGCAGCGGGGCGCGGTAGGCCAGGGCGTATGTGTGGTCCTGCGCGACGATCTCCTGCTCGGGCACGTTGAGGGAGATCCCGCCGCGTTCCGCCTCGAGGGCCTCACGGAGCCTGCCGACGACCTCGAGCAGGGCGAGCGGTTCCTCGGCGGTGCCGGCGTCGATCTGCGCCTGCACGCCGGCGTAGTCGAGTCTGGCGCGGCTGCGGACGAGAGCGCGGCGCACATCGGTGGCGACCCGGCGGCCCTCGGCGTCGAGGTCGATCCGCCACAGCAGCGCGGGGCGCGGTTGGCCGGGCAGCAGGCTCGCGGCGCCCTCGGAGAGGACGGCGGGGTGGAGAGGGACCTTGCCGTCGGGGAAGTAGAGGGTGAGGACCCGGCGGTGGGCCTCGGCGTCGAGCGCGGAACCGGGGGCGACGAAGGCGGCCACGTCGGCGATCGCGTAGTGCACGCGGTAGCCGCCGTCGGCGCGGCGGGCCAGGTGCATGGCCTGGTCGAGGTCGGTGGAGGCCGGCGGGTCGATCGTGAAGAACGGGATGTCGGTGGCGTCGTGGCCGGGGAGGCGGGGCGCCTTGGCCACCACCTCCGCCTCGGCGAGGACGTCCGGTGGGAACGCGTCGGGGATCGCCGGCTCGGTACGGAGTGCGCGCAGCGCGGCCCGCAGCGGAGCCTCGGCTGCGCCGGTCACGTGGATGTGGCGGCGGGGCATGGACCGAGCGTATGGCGGGGGGCGGGGCCCGGCACTTTGTACGCTGAACGCTCTGGGGCCGCACCCCCAGCCCCTGAACGTACGAAGGAGAACCACCGTGCTCGTGCTGTTGCCGCCGTCGGAGGGTAAGGCCGCGTCGGGGCGCGGGGCGCCGCTCAAGCCGGAGTCCCTGTCGCTGCCGGGCCTGGCCGGGGCACGGGCGGCTGTCCTGGACGAGCTGGTCGAGCTGTGCGCCGCCGACGAGGAGAAGGCGCGCGAGGTGCTCGGGCTGAGCGAGGGGCTGCGCGGCGAGATCGCCAAGAACGTGGAGCTGCGCACGGCGGGCGCCCGGCCGGCCGGCGAGATCTACACCGGGGTGCTGTACGACGCTCTGGGCCTGGCCACGCTGGACGCGGCGGCGCGGAAGCGGGCGCGGGCGTCGCTCCTGGTGTTCTCGGGGCTGTGGGGCGCGGTGCGGGTGGACGACCGGATTCCGTCGTACCGCTGCTCGATGGGTGTGAAGCTGCCGGGGCTCGGGGCGCTCGGCACGCACTGGCGGGGCGCCATGGCGACGGTCATGCCGGAGGCGGCGGGGGACGGCCTCGTCCTGGACCTGCGGTCCTCGGCGTACACGTCGGCGTGGCGGCCGAAGGGCGAGGTGGCGGCACGGACGGCGACGGTCCGGGTGCTGCACGCGCCGACACGGAAGGTGGTCAGCCACTTCAACAAGGCGACCAAGGGACGGATCGTGCGCAGCCTGCTGGAGGCGGGCGCGGCGCCGAAGGACCCGGCGGAGCTGGTGAAGGCGCTGCGGGACCTGAAGTACGTGGTGGAGGAGGGAAAGGCGGGGGTGCTGGACGTGCTGGTGGACGAGATCCACTAGGGGCGACGCGGAGGCCGTGACGGGGGTCGAACCCGAGCCGTTGCGCTCTGCGCAACGGTCGTTGCGCAGGTTGTCGCGCACGGGCAGGATGGCGTCCATGACCTCCGCGCTGCCCTCCGTCCTCGACCTCGCCCCCGTCGTCCCGGTGGTGGTGATCGAGGACGCCGCCGACGCCGTACCGCTGGCCCGTGCCCTGGTCGCCGGTGGCCTGCCGGCGATCGAGGTGACCCTGCGGACCCCCGCGGCGCTGGACGCGGTCCGCGCGATCGCGGCCGAGGTCCCGGACGCCGTCGTCGGCGCGGGCACCGTCATCTCCCCGGCCGGCGTCGCGGACGCGGTCGGCGCGGGGGCGCGCTTCCTGGTGAGCCCCGGCTGGACGGAGAGCCTGCTGGACGCGATGCGGTCCTCGGGCGTGCCGTTCCTGCCGGGCGTCTCGACCACCTCGGAGGTCGTGGCGCTCCTGGAGCGCGGGGTGCGCGAGATGAAGTTCTTCCCGGCGGAGGCGGCGGGCGGCGTCCCGTACCTGAAGTCGCTCTCCGGCCCGCTCCCCCAGGCCCGGTTCTGCCCGACCGGCGGCATCTCCCCGGGCTCGGCACCGACGTACCTGTCGCTTCCCAACGTGGGGTGTGTCGGCGGTACGTGGATGCTGCCCGCCGACGCCCTCGCCGCCCGCGACTGGGCGCGCGTGGAGTCCCTGGCACGCGAGGCGGCGCAGCTGCGGGCGCGCTGACGGGGCGGAGCTGCGGGGGCGCTGACGGGGCTTCAGGATCCTGGGCTCACGAGATCGTCAGGCCCACGTGGTCGATGACGGGGCGGTACCCGAGCCGCCGGTACAGCGCGTTGCTCGTGGGGTTGGCGACGTCGGTGAAGAGCAGCACCTGCTCGGCGCCCTCGTCCAGGGCCGTCCGGCTGACCGCGGTGGTGACGGCGGCGGCGTATCCCCGGCCGCGACGGCCGGCGGGCGTGAACACGGCTGAGATCCGGGCCTGGCCCGCGACGACCGGCGTGACGCCCGCCATCGACACCGGTCCGGCGTCGTCGGTCTCCCAGAGGTGGAGCCTGCCCTCGGCGACCCGGGGCTCGACGTTCGGGGTGAAGTCGACGTCGTCGTCCTCGCCGATGTCACGGGCGTAGTGCCGCATCCACTCCACCGCGAGCGGGATGTCCGCGACGCCCGCCCTCCGCGCCCGGCCCGGCGGCGCGGGGTGCGGTGGCGTGAGGTCGCCGAGCCGGTGGAGCCTCATCCGGCGCGTGGTCGTCCAGGACCGGCCGGACCCCCGGCACAGCTCACCGGCGAACGCCTCCGCCGTCTCCTCCTCGCCGCGCACGGTCCTCACCTCGGCCACTTCCGGGAGGACATGCGCCAGAGCCCGGGCAGCCACGTCCGGCATCGGGCCGAGGGCCGGCTCGTCGCGCAGCGTGAGAAGAAAGGCGCCGGTGACCCGGCCGCCGTCCGGCTCGGTCCACCAGCCGTACCGCGCGGAAGCGTGGGGCCGCCTGCGGGCGCCCTCGCTGATGGTGAGCAGCATGGTGGCGCGCGCGGGGTCGGCGGCGAAGTAGCCGGCGGCCTCGGCCCGGAAGGCGTCGGCGTCCTCGGTGATGTGCCATGTCATGGCGACGATGCTGCTACGGACGCGGGTGCGGGGCCACGGAATTCCGCGGCCCCGCACCTCTCGGTCCGGTCAGGTCGCCCCGGGCGCTTCGGTCACCTCAGGTGCGAGGTGTCGTTCAGGAGCCGTACGGAGGCGTTGCCGTCCGCGTAGTACGCCACGGCCGACAGCGAGGCCGCCGAGAGCTCCATCCGGAACAGCGACTCCGGCGGGGCACCGAGGGCCAGCCGCACCAGCGTCTTCACGGGCGTGACGTGCGTGACGAGGAGAACGGTCCGGCCCGCGTACGCGGTGGTGAGCCGGTCCCGGGTCGCCGAGACGCGCCGCGCGACGGTCGCGAAGCTCTCGCCGCCGCCGGTCGGGGCGGCCTTGGGCGAGGCGAGCCAGGCATCCAGGTCGTCGGCGTACCGCTCCCGCACCTCGGCGAAGGTCAGTCCTTCCCAGGCGCCGAAGTCGGTCTCGCGCAAGCCGTCCTCGATCCGTACGTCGAGTCCGAGCCGGGCGGCCACGGCCTCGGCCGTCTGCCGGCACCGCTTGAGCGGCGAGCTGACGATGTCCTGGACCGTCCCGCGCGCGGCGAGCGCCGCGGCGACGGCGTCGGCCTGACGCAGCCCGGCGGCGGACAGTTCCGGGTCGGAGCCCCCGCTCCCGGAGAACCGCTTCTCGGGCGTGAGTGCGGTCTCGCCGTGCCGGAGCAGGACGAACGTGGCCGGCGCTCCCATGTCGGGCGCCCCCCATCCGGGCGCGGCCGGTGCGGGCTCGTGGCCGCGGACACCGGCCTCGGCCTCGAAGTCGCCGCTCGCGGCGGACTCGCGCTCGGCCGTGGCGGCCGCCGCGAGGGAGGCGCGCGCCTGTGCCGCGATCGCCTCGTCGGCGGCGAACAGACCGTCGGCCGCCGGGGCACCCGCGCCGGAGGAGCCCGTACGCGTGCCGGAGGACGCACCCGTGCCGGAGCCCGCACGCGCACCGGAGGACGTACCCGTACCCGTGCCTGCGAGTGCCGCCCTCGCGCGGGCCGCGCCCGCCGTCGCGTCGCCGGGAGGGCCCGAGGGCGCCGCCGACGCGCTGCGCGCCGCCGAGGCGTCCAGGGCCGCCGAGGACGCGGAAGGCTCCCACTGCCTGCCGCGCTTGCCCGCGTCCATCGCCTCGTTCGCGAGCCGGTCCGCGTGCTTGTTCTTCTCGCGCGGGATCCACTCGTAACGGACCTGGCTCGCGGGGAAGACCCGGGCCGCCTCGGCCGCGAGCGGCTTCATGTCCGGGTGCTTGATCTTCCAGCGGCCGGACATCTGCTCGACGACCAGCTTGGAGTCCATCCGGACGTGTACCGCGGCGTCGGGGAACAGCTCACGCGCCGCCTTGAGCCCGGCCACCAGGCCCTTGTACTCGGCGACGTTGTTCGTGGCGACCCCGATGTACTCGGCGCGCTCCGCGAGCGTCTCGCCGGTCACCGGGTCCAGGACGACCGCGCCGTATCCGGCGGGCCCCGGGTTCCCCCGGGAGCCCCCGTCGGCCTCGACGACGACTTCCCTGACGGCCGTCATTACAGGCCGGACTCCGACGTGCGAACCAGGATCCGACGGCAGTTCTCGCACCGTACGACCGTGTCCGCGGCGGCGGCCCGGACCTCGTTCAGCTCGGTGATGTTCAGCTCGATGTGGCAGCCCTCGCACTTGCGCTGGTACAGCCGCGCCGCGCCCACGCCGCCCTGCTGCTCGCGCAGCTTCTCGTAGAGCTTCAGCAGGTCGGCGGGGACGGAACCGGCCACGAGCTCGCGCTCCTTGCCGACCGACGCCGCCTCGGTGTCCAGCTCGCCCTGCGCCGCGTCGCGGCGGGCGGTCGCGTCGTCGGCCTTGGCCTGGACGGCGGAGGACCGCTCGGTCAGCTCGGCGACCCGCTCGGTCGCCGACTCACGGCGCTCCATGACCTCGAGGACGATGTCCTCCAGGTCGCCCTGGCGCTTGGCGAGCGAGGTGATCTCGCGCTGGAGGTTCTCCAGGTCCTTCGGGGAGGAGACCGCTCCGGAGTCCAGGCGCTGTTGGTCCCGCGCGGCGCGCTGGCGGACCTGGTCGACGTCCTGCTCGGCCTTGGTCTGCTCGCGGGCGCAGTCGCTCTCCTCGGTCTGCGCGGCGACGAGCAGGTCGCGCAGCTGCGTGAGGTCCTTGTTCAGCGACTCGATCTCGGCGTGCTCGGGCAGCGACCTGCGCTTGTGGGCGAGCTGCTGGAGACGGACGTCCAGGGCCTGGACGTCGAGGAGTCGGATCTGGTCGGCGGGCGCGGCGTTCAGTTGGGGGCTCCAGGGGAGGTGTGATGGGAGGACCAGGGGTCGGTGACCGTCTTCGAGACGTGGACACGCAGGTCCCAGCCGTGGCGGTCGGAAATCTCGTCGAGCTGGGCGGCGGCCTGCTCGCACCAGGGCCATTCGGTGGCCCAGTGCGCGGCGTCGACCAGGCCGATCGGCGCGTGCTGGGTGGCCTCGGACACCGGGTGGTGGCGCAGGTCGGCGGTGAGGAAGGCGTCCACGCCCGCGGCCCGTACGGCGTCGAAGAGGCTGTCGCCCGAACCGCCGCTGACCGCGACCCGGCGGACGGTCATCCCCGGGTCTCCGGCGACCCGGATGCCCTGCGCGGTGGCGGGGAGCCGCTTGGCGGCACGGGCCGCGAACTCGCCCAGCGTCTCGGGGTGGTCCAGCTCGCAGATCCGGCCGAGGTTGTTCTCGGGGACCAGGGGGCCGGTGATCCGCAGGTCGAGGGCGCCTGCGAGGGCGTCCGAGACTCCGGGGTCGGCGGTGTCGGCGTTGGTGTGCGCCACGTGCAGGGCGATGTCGTGCTTGATCAGCGTGTGCACGACGCGGCCCTTGAAGTGCGAGGCCGCGACCGTCGTCGTACCCCGCAGATAGAGGGGGTGGTGGGTGACGATCAGATCGGCCCCGAGCGCGATCGCCTCGTCGGCGATCTCCTGGACGGGGTCGACCGCGAAGAGGACGCGGGTGACCTCGGCGTCGGGGTCGCCGCAGACCGTGCCGACGGCGTCCCACTGCTCCGCCCGCTCGGGCGGCCAGAGAGCGTCGAGCGCGGCGATGACTTCAGACAGACGGGGCACGGAGGCAAGGCTACCTGGCCTGCGTGCCGCGCCGTCCTGCCTGTGGACAACCACGACGGGCCACCGCGCCCCGTCGTCGCGCGTTCGCGCCGTCGGGCGTTCGCGCCGTCGGGCGTTCCCGTCGTCGCGTCGTCGCGTCGTCGCGTCCGCGTGCGTTTGCGCGTTCGGGTCGTCGCCTGCGCGAGAGGTCGCGTCCTCGCATCCGCGCGAGGTCGCGTCGCTACTTCTTGACGAGGTCGGCGCGCAGGTCGTCGAGGACGCTGTTCGCCGCCGTCACGCCGAGGCCCAGGTACCAGGTCTCGTCCGGGACGTCCTTGGCTCGGCCGGCCTTGACCGCCGTCAGGTTCTTCCACAGCGGGTTGGCCTGGGCCGTGTCGCGCCTGGTGGCCTTCGGGTCGCCGTACACACCGGTGAAGATCCAGTCGGCGTCGGCCTGGTCGATCTTCTCCGGGCTGATCTCGGCGGCGAGGTCGTCGATCCGCTGGTTCGCGGGCCGGGGCAGGCCCGCGTCCTCGAGGATGGTGCCGATGAAGGACGCCTTGGCGTAGAGGCGGATCTTGCCCGGGAGGTAACGGACCATCGAGACGGACGGCTTGTCCGGGCCGATGTCCGTGCCCAGCTGCTTCGCCCTGGTCTCGTACGCGGCGAGCTTCGCCTTCGCGTCGGCGGTCCTGTCCAGGGCCGCGGCGTTCAGGAGGTAGTTCTCCTTCCAGGTGAAGCCGGGGCGGATGGAGAAGACGGTGGGGGCGATCTTCGACAGCTCGTCGTACTTGTCCGCGGCGCGAAGCTGGCTGCCGAGGATCAGGTCGGGCTCCAGGTTGGCGATCGCCTCGAGGTTGAGGTTGTTGATGGTGCCGACGGACTTGGAGGCTCCGGCGTCCTTCTTCAGATACGTGGGGATGCCATCGTCCCCTTCGGAAGGGGCGTATCCGACGGGCTTGATGCCGAGCGAGACGACGTTGTCGAGCTCGCCGACGTCGAGGACGACGACCCGCTTCGGGGCGGCGGTGATCTCGGTCGTGCCGAGCGCGTGGGTGAGGGTGCGCGGGAACTGGCCGGGCCGGGCGTCCGTACCCATGGCCGCGGTCTTGGCGGCCGCGTCGCCGAAGTCCTTGCCGCCCGTGGCGACGTCCTTCTTGGCGGCGCCCTCCTTCTTCCCGGAGGCGGCGCCCGAGGTGTCGTCACCGTTTCCGCAGGCCGCGAGGGAGAGAGCGGCGGCGAGTGCGACGGCGGCGGCGGTGCCGCGACGGCGGAGGGACATGGGGCTTCTCCTGTACGGGTACGGGGACGGCGGCTCGGACCCGCGGTGGAACCGGCGCGCGAGCGACGGGTGAACCGGTCCACGGCCGGCTCTCGGGCCGGTCCCGGACAGCGACGCGACCGGTCCGGGAGCTGCGCGGAACGGGCCCCACAGCCGGAGTCCCAGGCTCCACTTAGGATCGCCTTACCTTATGCACCACTCATCTCTCCAGCACAACCGGCCCCCTGCCCTCAGCAGAATCGATTCACGGCCACCCTTATGTGTGAAGTGACCGGGCTCGTGTTGTTCGGCAGGAAGTGCGAAAACTAGCTTCGGTGGCCGGAGGTGACGAGTCGATGACAGCCTGTGCCATCGAGGAGACGACGAACGGCGGCGGCGCGGTGCGGCCGGCGCGGTTCACGATCACGGCGAACGGGGCGTACGCGGCGCGGCTCGCCGGCACGGGGGACGCCCTGTACGCGGAGCGCTGGACGCTCGACGGACCGGAGCCGTACGCCGTACCGCTGCCGCTCGACCAGCCCGAGGAGTCCCACACCCAGCTGCTTCCGCTCGCGGACGGACGGGTGTTGATCGGCCGCCGCGTGGACGGCCGCCGCCACACGTTCTCCCTGCTCTACCCGACGGGCCCCGGGACGGGCCAACTGTCCCTGGGCGCCGTCGAGTCCGACGAACTGGTCCTTCTGCCGCCCTCCCCGGACGGCATCTGCGGGTACGCCATGTGCGTCGGCGCGGACACCACCACGATCTGGCTGGTGGCGGGCGGGGCGTTCGGCCCCGAGCAGGTCGCGGAGGTCAAGGGCCGCTGCACGGGCGGCGTCTGGCTGGACCGTACGGGGCGGATGCTCGCCCTCGACCGCAGCCTCGACGACGGACCGGTGAAGGCGGTGGCGGTCGACCTGGAGCGCGGGGGCGAGGTGACGCCGCTGCTCCAGATCACCGAGGAGAGCAACGACCGGCTGCTGACGGCCGATCCGGACAGCGGACTGCTCCTCATCCGCTCCGACGCCCCCTCCCCCGGTCACGAGCGGCTCGGCTGGGGCGTGCTCGGCAGTCTGCTGCCGGTCCGGTTCCCCGAGTGCCTGCGGCTCGACGACGCGGCGGTGACCCCCTTCGCGGTACAGCCGGGACAGGTGCTGGTGCCGGAGAGCTGCGCGGTCGCGCTGCGGATCGACGCGGCGGCAGGGAGCTGGGTGGGGATGTGGCGCCCCGCGGAGCGCCGGATGCACCAGCTTGCGGCTCCGGTGGGCTGGCTGGCAGGGTCGGGGGTGTGGACCGCGGAGGGCGTGCTGAGGCTTCCGTACACGACCTCCGAGACGCCCTGCGGAATCGTCGGTCTGGACGTCCCGCCGGACCCGGAGCCGGCCGAGGTCACGATCGGCGTCGAGCCGCAGGTATGCCGCCCGGTCCCGCTCCAGCAGGCACCCCTCGCAGACCGTAAGGCCGCTGGTTAGACTCTCGGCCGCACGACAACAGCAATCATTACGGGGTGAGTTCCACCATGTCGGAAGCGCGTACGGACGGCACGGAGCCGCAGGGCTCCGGAAAGCACCGGGGCGAGGCGGCGCCGTCGGAGGACTCCACGTCCTCCCCTCACGGCCGCCACCGCCGCGACGGCGAGCATTAGCCGACGCGGAGCAGTCATCAAGGAGCGGTACACGCAGAGCAGCACAGGCGGGTACACGCGAAGCGGTGAGCGCGGAGCAGTCATCGCTGCCACGCCGAACAGCCCCGGGGATTCCCCGGGGCTGTTCGGCGTTTCGCGTACCTCAGCCCCGCTTCGGGCGCGCCTCAGCCTCGTCAGGCCCGCCTCAGCCTCGCTTCAGGCCCGCCTCAGCCTCGCCTCAGCCCCGCTTCAGGCCTGCCTCAGCCTCGCCTCAGCCCCGCTTCAGGCCCAGCACCTCCGCCGCCGCGAACGTCTCGCCCGCCGGGCGGGACGCGTAGTGCGGGGACAGCAGCCCGTCCAGTTCCTCGTACGTGAACGCGTCCTTCGCGGTGTCGAACTTCGCCGCCACCCTCGGGCGTTCCACGATCGCGACCATCCCGCCGTGCACGACGAGCAGCTGGCCGTTGACGGCCGCTGCGGCCGGGGACGCCAGGTAGCCCACGACCGGTGCGACGTGTTCCGGCGCCAGCGCGTCCAGCTCACCCTCCGTCGGCTCCGCGAATCCCGCGAAGACGTCCTCCGTCATCCGGGTCCGCGCCCGCGGGCAGATCGCGTTGGCCGTGACGCCGTACTTCGCGAGCGCGAGCGCCGTCGACGTCGTGAGCCCCACGATCCCGCCCTTGGCCGCCGCGTAGTTCGGCTGACCCGCGGAACCGGCGAGGAACGCCTCCGACGAGGTGTTGACGATCCGGCCGTACACGCCGGACTCCCCCGCCTTCGCCCGGCCCCTCCAGTGCACCGCCGCGAAGTGCGTGGTGTTGAAGTGGCCCTTCAGATGGACCCGGATCACCGAGTCCCACTCGTCCTCGCTCATCGAGAAGACCATCCGGTCCCGCAGGATGCCCGCGTTGTTGACCAGGATGTCCAGCTTCCCGAACTCGCCCACCGCCAGGTCCACAAGGCCCCGCGCCGCGTCGAAGTCGGCGACGTCGCCCAGGTGCGCGACCGCCCGTCCGCCCGCCGCGCGGATCTCCGCGGCGACCTCCTCGGCGGGGGTGGCGGAGGCCTCGCCGGAGCCGTCGCGCCCCGGCTGCCCGTAGTCGTTGACGACGACGGCCGCGCCCAGCCGGGCGAGCTCCAGCGCCTCGGCCCGGCCCAGACCCCGGCCGGCGCCGGTGACGATCGCGGACAGTCCCTCAAGAGGGAGTGACATCGGTTCGCGTCCTCTCAGATCTCGATGCAGGTGCGCAGCGCGACACCCGTACGCATCTGCTCCAGCGCCTCGTTGATCCCGGAGAGCGGCACCCGGTGGGTGATCAGGGACTCCAGGTCGATCCGGCCGGCCCGCCAGAGCGCGATGGCCCGCTCGTACGAGCGCAGCACGTCACCGCCCCCGTACATCGACGGCAGGATCCGCTTCTCGTCGAAGAACAGCTCGAACATGTTGAGCTGCAGGAAGTCGTCGAGCGCGCCCGCGCCGACGACGCAGAGCGTGCCGCCGCGCCGGGTCGTCTCGTACGCGGTCCGGGCGGTCGAGGACCTGCCGACGACCTCGAAGACGTAGTCGAAGCCCTCTCCGGCGGTGACTCGCTGCTTGGCGTCGCCGAGCGCGTCGGGGGCGACGGCCTCCGTCGCGCCGAAGCGCAGGGCTGCCTCGCGCCGGGACTCGACCGGGTCGACGGCGACGATCTGGGCGGCCCCCTGGAGCTTGGCGCCCTGGATCGCGGAGATGCCGACGCCGCCGCAGCCGATGACGGCGACCGAGGAACCGGCCTCCACCTTCGCCGTGTTGATGGCCGCGCCGAGCCCGGTGGTGACGCCGCAGCCGATGAGGGCGGCGATGTCGAAGGGCACGTCGTCGGGGATCGGGACGGCGCAGCCGGCGTCGACGACGACCTCCTCGGTGAACGTGCCGGTCCCCGCGAAACCGAAGACCTCCCCTCCGGGCCTGCGGAAGTTGGGGGTACCGGCGTTCATGAACCCGGCCAGACAGAGCTGGGTCTGGCCGCGCTTGCAGGCGGGACACACCCCGCAGGCGGGCAGCCAGCAGAGCAGCACCCGCTGCCCTTCGCTCAGCCCGGTGACGCCGTCGCCGACGTCGATGATCTCGCCCGCGCCCTCGTGGCCGGGGATGAAGGGGGCGGGCTGCGGCAGTACGCCGCTCATCGCGGAGACGTCGGAGTGGCACAGTCCGGTCGCCCTGACCCGTATCTTCACCTTGCCGGGGCCGAAGCCCACCGCCTCGACGTCGTCGAGGACCTCCAGTTTGTCCTGGCCGATCTCGTGCAGTACGGCTGCGCGCATGGTGCGGGCTCCAATCACGAATGTTCGACGAGGGTGTCGGCGAGCACGGGAGCGTCCTCGCGCTCCACGGCGGTGACCGACACCTGGACGCGGCCGTCCCCGGTCCACATCCGGATACGCAGGGTCTCGCCGGGGAAGACGATCCCGGCGAATCGGGTGCGGTACGAACGGACGCGGGCGACGTCGCCGCCGAGCACCGTGTCCACCACCGCTTTGAGGGTCATGCCGTACGTGCAGAGTCCGTGGAGGATCGGCCGGTCGAAGCCGGCGAGCTCGGCGAACTCGGGGTCGGCGTGGAGCGGGTTCCAGTCGCCGGAGAGCCGGTAGAGCAGCGCCTGGTCCTCGCGTACGGGCCGCTCGACGGTCTTGTCGGGGTCGCGGTCGGGGAGTTCGAGGCGCTCGGAGGGGCCGCGGTCGCCGCCCCAGCCGCCCTCTCCCCGTACGAAGATCTGCGCGTCGCTGGTCCAGAGCGGGCCGTCGTCGTCGGCGACCTCGGAGCGCAGCACGAGGACGGCCGCCTTGCCCTTGTCGTGGACGGCGGCGACGCGGGAGGTGGTGACGGCCCTGCCCTGCGCGGGCAGCGGCCGGTGCAGGGTGATCGCCTGCCCGCCGTGGAGGACGGCGGCGAGGTTCACCTCGACGCCGGGCGCGGAGAGCCCGCCGACGACCCCCATGCCGGCGCTGGCGACGGTGGCGAAGCTGGGCAGGACGTGGAGCCTGGATTCGAGGGTGTAGCGGAGCTCGTCGGGGTCGGTCGCCGGGGTGCCGGCGCCCAGTCCCAGGTGGTAGAGCTGGACGTCCTTGTGGCCCCAGGTGATCTCGGCGCTGCGGGGCTCGGCGGCGACGGCCTTGGCGGCATCAATGGGCATGGGGATGCTGCTCCTTGGAGATCCGTGAGGATCCTCGACGAGTGGAAGACCTCGGTGCGGCCGTCCGCACCGTCGGCCGCACCGAGGCCGTGCGGGACCGTCCCGTACGCGCCCGTTCTAGAACGCGTTCTAGGTCGGTGATCCTCATGTATAGCCGAGCGGGGGAGAGTTGAGAAGCCCTCGGGACGGGCACTCCTGACGGTATGTCAGTTACGGTGCAGGGGCGAGGGGGCGGACGAGGGCCGGGCGAAGGACGGGGTGACGGGCCGGGCGAAGGGGGCGGTCACGGGCCTGAGGCGGGGGCAGGACATTTGTCCCTACGAGGTCCGTACATTCACTCCTGCCGCGGGAGGGGTGGCGGTCCGTAGTTTCGATGGCATGACGAACGAGCCCGCGGTGGTCTTCGAGGCCACGACCAAGACGTACGGCGGCGTGCGCGCCGTGGACGGCATCGACCTGACCGTCCGGCGCGGCGAGACCGTCGCGCTGCTGGGGCGCAACGGCGCCGGCAAGTCCACCACGATCGGCTTGCTGCTCGGACTCGACGACCCCGACGGCGGCCGGGTCTCCCTCTTCGGGGCCGCTCCCGCCCGGGCGGTCGAGGCCGGCCGGGTCGGCGCGATGCTCCAGGAGAGCCGGCCGGTCCCCCGGGTCACCGTCCGCGAGCTCGTCTCGTTCGTCGCGCGGACGTACCCGTCCCCGCTGCCCGTGGCCGAGGCCCTCGGGCTCGCCGGACTGACCGAGCTGGCGGGCCGGCGTGTGGACCGGCTCTCCGGCGGCCAGGTGCAGCGCGTGCGGTTCGCCGTGGCGCTGGCCGGCAACCCGGAGCTGATCGTGCTCGACGAGCCGACGGCCGCGCTCGACGTCGAGGCCCGGCAGGCGTTCTGGGACTCGATGCGCGGCTCCGCGCGCCGCGGGAACACGGTCCTGTTCTCCACGCACTATCTGGAGGAGGCCGACGCCCACGCCGACCGGATCGTCGTGATCGACCGGGGCCGGGTCCTCGCGGACGGCACGAGCGAGGAGCTGAAGCGGGCCGCAGGCGGCAGCCTGGTCTCCTTCGACCTGGCCGGCGGGCCCACGGACGGGCTGACGCTCCTCCCCGGCGTCACCTCCGTGGAGATACGCGGCGACCGCGCCCGGCTGCACACCGCCGACTCCGACGCCACCGTCCGCGCACTGGCCGCGAAGGACGCGATACGGCGCCTGGAGGTCGCCCCGGTCTCCCTCGACGACGCCTTCCTGACCCTCACCCGACCGACCCTGGAGACGGCCCGATGATCACCGAGTACGTACGGCTGGAAGTCCGCCGCACCCTGCGCGACCCCGGGTTCGTGATCTTCGGGATCGGGATGCCGGTGCTGATGTACCTCCTCTTCACCAACCTCGGCACGGACGAGGCCGAGTGGAAGACCGCCTCCATGGTCGGCATGGCGGCGTACGGAGCCCTGGGCGCGGCCCTCTCGGTCGGCACAGGTGTCGCCGAGGACAAGTCCCTCGGCTGGCTGCGCCAGTTGCGCGTCACTCCGATGACCCCGCGCCAGGTGGTCACCGGCCGTGCGCTGACCGGTTCGGTGATCGTGCTGCCCGCCATCACCGCCGTCCTGCTCGCCGGGGCACTGGTCAACGGGGTGCGGCTGGAGGCCACCTGGCAGTGGGCCGCGGTCGCCGTCGCCCTCTGGCTCGGCTCGCTCCCCTTCACCCTGCTGGGCATAGGCAACGGCTACCGGCTCTCCGCCCAGACCACCGGCGTCGTGAACGTCGGCTGCAACCTCGGCCTGGCGGTCGTCGGCGGGCTCTGGTTCCCGACGGAGCTGTTCCCGGGCTGGCTGCGCGAGATCTCCTCCTACACCCCGACGAACCGCTTCGCCGAGCTCGGCCGGGCGCTGACTGAGGGCACGGCCCCGGGCCTCGCGGTGATCGCCGTGATCGGGACGTGGGCCATGCTGTTCGGCGTGTACGCGACGGTCTCGTACCGTCGCTCGGCCAGGACGGCGTGAGGAGGGGGACCATGCGCAAGAAGGGGAAGAGGGAGTGGGGACCCGAGGGGATGGGTCCGCCCAACGGACTGTCGATGGTGCCCTGGCTGCTGATGGGCATGGGCGCGGTGTCCCACCTGATCCAGGGCAAGTCGTCCAACCCCTTGATCACCGGCCTGGGGCTGCTCGCCTTCAACTCGCTCTACATCGCGGTCGTCTTCCGGGCCTTCGACCGCAGGAAGCGCGAATCCGCCACCACATGGTGGCTGCTGGCCGCGATGGCGGCCATCACCCTCGGGCTGGGCATCGCCTACGGTGGTCCGTATCTCCTCTACTTCCCGCTGCTCGGCCTGGCCGCCGGGTCGGTCACCCGCGGCCGGCGACTGCCGCAGGTGGTCTTCCCGCTCTGCGTGACGGCGGCCGTGGTCGCAGGGATACGGGACGGCTGGGGCGCGATCAACGTGGCGTACGGCACGTTCATCTCGGCGATGGTGACGGCCGCCATCCTCGCCCTGTCGGAGACGGTCCGGGAACTGCGCGCGACGCGGCAGGAGCTGGCCAGGACGGCCGTCGAGAAGGAACGGCTGAGGTTCTCCCGGGACCTGCACGACCTGCTCGGCCACACACTCTCGGTGATCGTGGTGAAGTCGGAGGCGGCCCGCAGGCTCGCCCCGCGCGACATCGACGCCGCGCTCGCGCAGGTCGCCGACATCGAGTCCGTGGGACGCCAGGCCCTCACGGAGATCCGGGAGGCCGTCACGGGCTACCGCGAGGGCAGCCTCGCCACCGAGCTGGACCGGGCCCGCGACGCCCTGTCGTCGGCCGGGATAGAGCCGGTGGTCCGCCAGTCGGGCCCACCCCTGGAGAGCGCGACGGAGGCGCTGCTGAGCTGGGTCGTACGGGAGTCGGTCACCAACGCGCTGCGCCACAGCGGCGCGACCCGCTGCACGATCGACGTCGGCGGCGCCCCGGACCGGGTGCGCCTGACCGTCACCGACAACGGCCACGGCGCCTCGGCCGGCAGCACGGGCAGCGGTCTGAAGGGCCTGCGCGAGCGCCTCGCGACCGCCGGCGGCACCCTCGACTCGGGACCGGCGCCGCGCGGAGGGTTCCGCATCACCGCCGAGCTCCCTGTGGAGCCTCGGGCATCGCGGGAAGCGGTGCAGCCGTGCTGACGTGCGAGGCCGGCTGCCGGCCCGCCCGCCGGACGCGCCTCAACGGGGCGGCCGACCTACGCTGTTCCTCGTGAACGAGATGCCGCAGGACCACCGCCCGGCGAAGTCCGTGAGAGTCCTTCTCGCCGAGGACCAGGGCATGATGCGGGGCGCGCTCGCGCTGCTGCTGGGCATGGAGCCCGACATCGAGGTCGTCGCCCAGGTGGGCCGGGGCGACGAGATCGTGGACGCGGCGCTGGAGAGCCGGCCGGAGGTCGCGCTCCTGGACATCGAGATGCCCGGGCGCTCGGGCCTCGACGCCGCCGCGGACCTGCGCGACGAGGTCCCCGACTGCCGGGTCCTCATCCTCACGACCTTCGGCCGCCCCGGTTACCTCCGTCGCGCGATGGAGGCGGGCGCGGCGGGCTTCCTGGTGAAGGACGGTCCCGTCGAGGACCTGGCGAACGCGATCCGCCAGGTCCTCCGCGGCGAGACGGTCATCGACCCGGCCCTCGCCGCGGCCGCCCTCAGCGCGGGCCCGAACCCTCTGACGGCGCGCGAACGGGACGCCCTGGCGGCCTCGGTGGACGGCGCGACGATCGCGGACATCGCGACGACCCTCCACCTCTCGGAGTCGACCGTCCGCAACTACCTCTCCTCGGCGATCGGCAAGACAGGCACCCGCAACCGCATGGAGGCGGTCCGGGCGGCCCGTCGGCAGGGGTGGCTGTAGGTCCGTAGGACGCTCGAGGCGTGACATGGGTCGGGCCGGTTCCGGTCAGGAGCCGATCTGAGCCTCGATCTGGTTCTCGTTGTTCATCGCGCCGACCCAGATCCGTACGTCGGCGACCTTTGCCGGCAGGAAGTGCTTCCACGCCGCGCCGGTCATGCCCTTGCCTACGGCGAGTTCGCCGGTGCCGGCCTGGGCGGTGTACGCCTTCCAGGCGCCGTTCTGCGAGCTGCCGACGCGGAGCGCGATCTCACCGCTCTGGGCGTCGAAGATGCCCGTCAGACGGACGGTGGCCCCGAGGACCGCCTCGGAGTCCGACTGCACCGCCGAGAAGGTGCCGTCGGTGTTCAGCCGGCCGAAGAACCAGTAGCCGACCGGGACGGTCTCCTCCTCCATGGTGTCCTCGTTGAGGACCGTCTTGCTGCCGGTCTTCTTGAACCAGAGACCCCAGGCGGAGCCGTCGGCCGTGCGCTGGCCGACCACCTGGCCGACGTAGCCGTCAGCCTTCCCCAGCGCCTTGTCGCGGTCGACCGCGACCTGCGTCGACACCGTGAACGAACCCATGTCGTCGACGATCGGGCCCGCGGCGGTCGCCGCGTCGTCCACGCCGTCGAGGACGATCTCCTCGCCGGAGACGGCCGCGCCGCCCGCCAGGGTCAGCGCCCGGCCGTAGCCCGACGTGGAGTCGGCGACGGTGGCACCGGAGGCGCCGGTCGCGGACCAGCCGGCGACGAGCTCCACGCCCGTCATGCCGCCCGGCAGCGTGAGCCGGGCCTCCTCGGCGATCTCGGAGTCGTTGAGGGTGCGCTGCCACGCAGCGACCTCGTCGACCGAGCCCTTCCAGTAGTCGTAGTACGCGCCGCGCCACCAGACGCGCCCGACCTGGAGCCGGCCGGTCGACACCCACGACTGGGCGACGGTGTCCGTGCCCTGGAGCTCACCGTTGACGTAGAGCTTGATCACCTTGGCGTCGTTGTCGTAGACGGCGGCCAGGTGCGTCCAGACGCCGAGCGCCGCCGGGCGCTTGGACTGAACGATCTGGTTGCTGATGTCACCGTCCGTCGCGTCCTTCGGCGAGGTGCGCAGCTCCCACTTCTTCGAGTCCGACCGGTAGCCGAGGTAGAAGGCGCTGTACCAGGCGGGCGTCATGCTTCCGTCCTGGCTCAGGGCCGTGTTGGTGCGAGTGCCGTCCTCCAGACGCACCCAGGTGGAGACGGTGTACGACGAACCGGTGCCGACGACGGGGCCGTCGGTGGCCGCGTAGCCGTTGGTGCCGTCGAAGCCGAGCCCCTTGTCCGTGACCGGGGTTGCCAGCGGCACGCCCTGGTCGTCGTGGGTGATCAGGCCGCGGCGGCCACGGTCGTCCCTGTTCACCCCGCCGGTCAGCGTGGCGTTGGAGGTGCCGCCCGTCGGGGCGCTGTCCACGGCCGCACCGGAGCTCTCGGCGAAGTTCCAGCGGCCGACGGGGTCGGCGCCGGTGGCGACCTTGAACGAGACCGCCTTGGTGGAGCCGGCGCGGCCCAGGCCGTCCTTGGCGCGCACCTCCAGGACGTAGGTCCCCGAGGACGGCGGCTTGACGGTCGCCTTCAGGACCCCGTCGGCGAGCGTCGTCCACGTGGTGGTGGGGGCCAGCCGGTACTCGTACTGCTTGTTGGTGTCACCGGCGGCGGGGCCGAAGGTGAAGTCACCGGCCACGCCGGGAGCCCCGGCGGCCGTGCAGTTGTTGGGCAGGCATTCGAGGTACGGACCGTTGAAGGCCACCGTGGGGGCCTTGGGAGCGGTCGCGTCGACCTTGAAGTAGCAGTGGGGCATGTAGGCCGAGGACCCCGCGTGGGAACCGCTGTCGTAGAACACCTGGGTCAGCGTGGTGTACCGGTGGAGCGGACCCTCGGCGAGAGTGGTGCCCCAGGAGTGCGTGACCTTGACGTTGTCACCGACGAAGTTGGCGCCGCTGGGGATGGGGACCCCGGACTGTGTCCAGGTGCCGTCCGCGGCCTGCTTCTCGACACGGAACCACGCCTTCAGCTTGGCGCCCGATTCACCGCCGGCGGCGGTCTGGGGCGTCGAGGTCAGCGTGGGGGTCGGGTCGGAGACGATCGTCGGGTCGGCGGCGTTGGTGCTGCAGACCGTGCCGGATCCGCCGACGATGCCGACGCCGGTCGGCGACGCCGGAAGGGCGACGTAGTCGACCCGGAGCACGGCGTCGTTCTTGAACCGCTTCCAGGCCGACGTGTCGGACTCGTCGTTGGCGCGGATCTGCAGCGTGAGCCGGGAGAACTTGCCGGCCGCGAAGTCGCGTACGGTCGGCGTGAGGTTCTCGTTGGGCTCCTCCGGGTTGTCGTTGAACTCGATCGGCGCGTCGGGGGAGTCGGGGTCGCAGAGGGAGCCGCGTCCTGCCGAGACCCATCGGTCGACCATCCAGTCCAGCTCCTTGGGCCGGGAGGCCCAGGTCGTGGCGGAGGAGATGTTGTCGGTGCGGACGACGTCGACCAGCCGGTCCTCGCACTGGAACGCCCACGGCTCGGTCACCGCGAAGGTGGCGTCGAGGACGCGCTTACCCTTGAGCTGGTCGGGCGCGAACTCGAAGTAGAGGCGCTGCACATAGCCGGGGCCGCAGTAGTAGCCGTTCCAGCTGCCGCACTTGCCGACACCCTGGCCCTGGTCCTTGTCGCCGTTGCCCCAGCCGTACGACTCGTAGCCGTCGCTGCGCAGCTGCGTCCGCTCCGACTCGCCCCACGTCACTGTCGGGTCGATGAAGAGCGGGTAGGCCGAGATGTCGGTCGTGGCGAGCATGGCGGCGTCCGGTACGACGGACAGCGTGCCCTTGGCCAGCTTGACCTGCATCCTCTTGACCTTGTCGCCCTGACCGGGGGCGAGGCCCTTGCCGGACGGCCTCGTCTCGGACGGGTCGGCCGGCGCGGACTCCTGCGTCGCCGCGGTCCCGGCGGAACGCTTCGGCGCGGCCGGTGCCTCGACGGACGAACCCGCCGACGCGGCACTCCCGGCGGAACGCTTCGGCGCGGCCGGTGCCTCGGCGGACGAACCCGCCGAGTTCCACATCTGCGCCGGCGGCGCGCGGAAGATCGTCTGCCCGGTGCCGTCGACGGCGCTGAGGTTGCCGGCGGCGCCCTTGCGAACGGCCAGGCCCTTGGCCTTGAGGCCGAAGGTGAGTTCCTTCAGCTTCGGATTGGCGGCCGCCTTCGGCGTCTTGACCACCAGGACGTGCTGGAAGCTCTCGACCGTGGCGGTGACCTTCAGATCGACGTCCGGAAGAACCTCGCGGTAGAGGGCGCTGCTTCCGTCGATGACGGGTGCGGGCAGCTTGCCCTGCTGCCAGCCGAGTTCCAGCGAGCGCCCCTGCTCCTCGATGCTGACGAGCGGGTCCGCGGAGCCGCCGCCCGAGAAGGTCATGACGGCCGAGGCCGCCTTGGGACCGATCGAGCCGTCGGAGCGGCGGACGAGCGTCGGGTCCGGCGTCTGCCAGCCTCCGCCGGGCTTGGCGACCCGGACCGGGACCGTGGACTGTTCGAGCGTGAAGGTGGAGCCGTCGGGGTTGGCGAACACCGTTCCCCGCTCGGTGCGTTCTCCCCGGACCTCCACGCGCTTGCCCGACTCCTTGGCTTCCGCGAGCGCGCGGTGGCCTTCGTCGAGCTTGGTGTTCTGTGCCGACGGCGCCTGCGCCGACGGCCCGTTCGCCAGTACCGCCGGCGCTGGAAGACCCAGCGCCATGACGAGTGCCGACAAGGCAATCGTCGAGCTGCGGGCGCGCTGACGCGCCCACTGCCTCTTCACCATCCCCACCCCTAGTTACGCAAAAGAACTCAGCAGGTGGGTCACCCAACGGCATCGCGCTTCGCGCAGTCAAGGCTGTTGATCGACACGGTGATCGGCCCAGAACCGCCCATGAGCAGCGAAACGCGCACATGCCGAAGCGCGGCACCGCTCACCGAAAGGAACCACCGTCACGGAGAGTGAGGGACGACGGCCCGGCACCCTCGGAAGGGGAGGACTCACACCTCCGACGGACTCCCGGAATATGCCAGTCGTGCGTCCGCCGTTCACCGCACCGCATCCGTGAACACATCCTCAACCGGATCCCCGCAATCCGAATGGGGCACCGAGCGTGACCACCGATCGGCCGGATCGCCGTGTGGGCAAGATCACGCCTCCGCGGGGCGTGTCCTTCCGCTGTTCGGCAGCCAGAGCAGCATCAGGACCGCCGCGGCGAGCAGGACGCCCGTCGCCGTGCGGAACGCCAGGGCGTAACCCTCCGTCAGGGCGGCGGGGCTCGTGGCGCCCGCCGTGCGGGCGGCGGCCACGGTGGAGAGGACCGCAAGCCCCAGGGCGCCGCCCATCGTGCGGGAGGTGTTGACCAGGCCGGAGACGAGGCCGGCGTCGGCGGGCGCGGCGCCGGAGGTGGCGAGGGTCGCGAGCGGGGTGGTGAGCAGGCCGATGCCGGCCATCATCAGGATGCCGGGGCCCAGGATCGTCGTCAGGAAGGTGCCGTCGGCGGTCATCGTCGACTGCCAGCCGAAGCCGGTCGCGGCGACGAGGGCGCCGATGACCGCGAGGTTGCGGGCGCCCGTCGTGGGCATCAGGCGGGGGGCCAGCTTGGATCCCACGATGACGCTGACCGAGCTGGGGATCAGGGCAAGACCGGCCTGGAGCGGGGTGTAGCCGAGGACGTTCTGGGCGTACACGGTCATGAAGAACCACATGGCGAACGAGGTCGAACCCGCCAGCAGCATGGCCACGTTGGCGGCCGAGACCGCCCGCGCGCGGAAGAGCTTCAGCGGCATCAGCGGGGCCGCCGTCCGCGCCTCGACGGCGACGAACACCGCGAGGAGCGCGAGGCCCCCGAGCAGCGGGAGGAGGGTGGCCGGGTCGCCCCAGCCCACCTCCTCCGTCTGCACGATGCCGTACGCCACGGAGGCGAGGCCGCCCGTGACGAGGACGGCGCCCGGCAGGTCGAGCCGTCGGCGGGCGCCGGTGCGGCTCTCGCTCAGCCACAGCGCGGCGCCGATCAGGACCAGGACCCCGACGGGGACGTTGATCAGGAGCACCCAGCGCCAGGAGAGGAGGTCCACGAGCACTCCGCCGACGAAGCCGCCCGCCGCGCCTCCGGCGGCTCCGACGGCCGTCCACGTGCCGATCGCCCGGGTCCGTGCGGGACCGGCGGGGACGGCGGCGGTCACGATGGTGAGCGTCGCGGGCGCGAGGACGGCGGCCCCGAGGCCCTGCACGGCGCGCGCGGCGACCAGCTGCCAGCCCTCCTGGGCGAGCCCGCCCGCGACGGAGGCCGCGGTGAAGAGGCCGAGTCCGAGCAGGAACATCCGCTTACGGCCGAAGAGATCGGCCGCCCGCCCGCCGAGCAGCATGAACCCGGCGAACGCGATGGAGTACGCGTTGAGCACCCACTGCAGGCCGGTGGCCGAGAGGCCGAGGTCGGTCCGCATCGAGGGCAGCGCGACGTTCACCACCGACACGTCGAGGACCACGAGGAACTGCCCCGCGCACGCGGCGAGCACGACGAGCCAGGCGCGCGGGGTGGGGCGTATCGGGGTGGACTCTGTGGCGCCGGACGTGGCGGGCTCGGTGTGGACCATGCGTGTGATGGTCGCAGACGCTCTGCACCCCGTACATGGGGAATGAGTCCTACGACCTCCGGAGCATGGGCGGGACCGGCTACGGCCTCCGGAGCATGGTGACGACCGCCGCCCCGCCGAGCCCGACGTTGTGCGCGAGGCCGACGCGGGCCCCCTCGACCTGGCGGGGACCCGCCTCGCCACGGAGCTGCCAGACCAGTTCGGCGGCCTGTGCGAGGCCGGTGGCACCCAGCGGATGCCCCTTCGAGATGAGTCCGCCGGACGGGTTCACGACCCATCGCCCGCCGTACGTCGTCGCGCCCGACTCGACGAGCTTGCCCGAGGCGCCCTCCTCGCACATGCCGAGCGCCTCGTAGGTGAGCAGCTCGTTGATGGAGAAGCAGTCGTGCAGCTCGACGACGTCGACGTCCTCGATGCCGAGGCCCGACGCCTCGTACACCTGCCGGGCCGCGGCGCGCGACATCGGCCGGCCGACCGCGTCGATGCACGAGCCGGAGGCGAAGGACTCCTCCGTGTCCGTGGTCATCGCCTGGGCCACGATCTCGACCGCCTTGTCGTGCAGACCGTGCTCGACGACGAACCGCTCCGAGACCACGACCGCCGCCGCCGAGCCGTCGGAGGTGGGCGAGCACTGCAGCTTGGTGAGGGGCCGGTGGATCGTCTTGGCGGCGAGGATCTCGTCGACCGAGTAGACGTCCTGGAACTGGGCGTTGGGGTTGTTCGCCGAGTGGCGGTGGTTCTTGGCGCCGACAGCCGCGAGCTGGACCTCCGTCGTCCCGTACCGCTCCATGTGTTCGCGGGCCGCGTTGCCGAAGATCTGCGCGGTCGGCGGGCTCATCTCGAAGCCGTGACCGGCGGCCATGATCCCGTAGTGCCGGGCGACCGGGGACGACTTGAAGTCCCCGCCGTCCGAGCCCCCGCCCAGCGCCCCGCGCGTCATCTTCTCGAAGCCGAGCGCGAGGACGCAGTCGCCCGCCCCGCCCGCGACGAACTGCCGGGCCATCATCAGAGCCGTCGAGGCCGTCGCGCAGTTGTTGTTGACGTTGTAGACGGGCACGCCGGTCAGGCCGAGTTCGTACGCGGCGCGCTGCCCGGCCGTCGAGGCCTGGAAGCAGTAGCCGACGGGGACCTGCTCGACCTGGCCGTAGGAGACTCCGGCGTCGGCGAGCGCCGCCGTCCCGGCCTCGCGCGCCATGTCCCAGTACTGCCAGTCGCGCGTCTCGGGCTTCTCGAACTTCGTCATCCCGACGCCGACGATGTACGCCTTCCCCATCTTCGTTGCCCCTCAGTCTCTCGGCAGGCCGAGCAGGCGCTCGGCGACGACATTGAGCTGGACCTGTGTGGTGCCGCCCGCGATGGTGAGGCAGCGGGACATCAGCAGTCCGTGGACCGCCCGCTCCCCCGGCCCCTCCCGTACCGCGCCCTCGGGGCCGAGCAGTTCGAGCGTGAGCTCGGCGAGCTTCTGCTGATGGACGGTCTGGACGAGCTTGCGGACGCTGGCCCCGGCGCCCGGTTCCAGGCCCGAGACCTGGAGCATCGTGGTCCGCAGGCCGATGCAGGCGAGCGCGTGCGCCTCGGCCGCCAGGGCCCCGATCCGTACGCGTACGGAGCTGTCGGCGCCGTCCGCACGCTCGATCAGCGCTTCGAGGCCGGAGTCGAAGGCGACCTGGTCGGCCATGTGGACGCGTTCGTTGCCGAGGGTGTTGCGGGCGACGCGCCAGCCGTCGTTCACCTCGCCGACGACGGAGTCGGCCGGCAGAAGCACGTCGTCGAAGAACACCTCGTTGAAGAGCGACTCGCCGGTGATCTCCTTGAGCGGGCGGATGTCGATCCCCGGTGTGTTCTTCATGTCGACGAGGAAGTACGTGAGTCCCTGGTGTTTGGGGGCGTCGGGGTCGGTACGGGCGAGCAGGATGCCGTGGTCGGCCCACTGGGCGGCGCTCGTCCACACCTTCTGTCCGTTGATCCGCCAGCGGCCGTCCTCGGTGCGTTCCGCTCTGGTGCGCAGGGACGCGAGGTCGGATCCGGCCCCGGGCTCGGAGAAGAGCTGGCACCAGAGCAGTTCGCCGCGGAGGGTGGCGGCGAGGTGGCGCTCCTGCTGCTCGGCCGTTCCGTACGCGAGGAGGGAGGGGACGACCCAGGTGGCGATCCCGAGCCCGCTGAGCGCGATCCCGGCCGCATCCAACTCACGCTGCACTGCCAGCTGTTGGAGCGGTCCGGCGTCGAGCCCGTACGGTGCGGGCAGGTGCGGGGCGGCGTATCCGGTGGCGGCGAGGGCGCGGCGGGCGGCCCCCGGGGCGAGCCCGGTGGCGGGGGCGATCGCCTCGCGCGCGGCGGCGCGGAAGGCGTCGGCCTCCGGAGGCAGTTCGAGCCTCAGCTCGCGCCGCACGCCTTCCGCCGCGAGCCGCACGGCGTGCGCGCGATGGGTGTCGCCCGCGCCGAGGAGCTGACGGGCGACGAGGGCGCGGCGCAACGAGAGATGGGCGTCGTGCTCCCAGGTGAAGCCGATGCCGCCGAGGATCTGGATGGAGTCCTTGGCGCAGCTGTAGGCGGCGTCGAGGGCGGTGGCGGCGGCGAGGGCGGCGGTCAGGGAGCGCGCCTCGTCCTCGGTGGACCGGGCCGCGTCCCAGGTGAGCGCGCGGGCCTGTTCGACCCGTACGAGCATGTCGGCGCAGAGGTGCTTGACCCCCTGGAACTGTCCGATGGGCCGCCCGAACTGCTCGCGCGTCTTCGCGTGCCCACTCGCCGTCTCCAGCGCCCGGGCGGCGTTCCCGCAGGCGTCCGCGGCGTACAGCACGGAGGCGAGGTCCGGTACGAGGGTGGGGTCGACGTCCAGGATCCGGCGGGCGGGCACGTGCGTCCCGTCGGCGGTGACCCGGGCGGTCGGCCGGGTGGGATCGGCGCTTTCGTGCGGGCGGACGGAGAGGGTGCCGGCGTCCACGGCGGCCCAGACGACACCGCGTGCGGTGCTCGCGGCCAGGATCAGCAGATCGGCCTGGGCGCCGCCGAGGACGGGCGGGGCCGCGCCGTCGAGGAGCAGTCCGCCCTCGGTCTCGACGGCGGTCAGCCCACCGGCCCCGAGGGCGACCGCCCCGACCCGGGCACCGCTCGCGAGCTCGGCGACGAGACCGTCCGCGCCCGCGCGGCGCAGGACCTCACCGGCGAGCACGGTGGGAAGGTACGGCCCCGGCAACAGTGCCCGCGCGGCCTCCTCCAGCACGACGGCCAGATCGACGAGCCCGCCGCCCCCACCCCCGTACGCCTCACCCAGATGAATCCCGAGGAGCCCCTGCTCGGCGAGTGCGTCCCAGTACGCGGGCCGCCCGACGACGCTCCCGGCGGGCGCGTCGAGAAGCTTCCGCACATCCTCGGACGGCACGGCCCGAGCGAACCACCCGCGCACGGCCCGGGCCAACTCCCGCTGTTCCTGCGTGATTCCGATGCCCATGCGCGCAGACTAGAACACGTTCCAATCTGACGGAAGGTCAGAAATGGGTCGGTTGTGGAGAGAGATCACCGAGCCCGTCGCCGACATGGCCACCCATGTGCCGTGACGGAAGTCAGCCGACCGCCGACCGGGCGGAGGCGGGCGGAGGCGGGCGGCCGAGGGGCGTCCGGGGCGCGACGGTGTGGTCCGTGTGCGGCGCGTAGGGCACGATGGGCGCTCGCACCTGCGTACCCGCCAGTAGGAGGACCCATGCCCGCCCCCGAGATCCTCGCCGCCTTCGAGGCCGCCAAGGGCTTCATGCCCGTCGACGAGGGGCTCGCGCTGCACGCCGCCGCCACCGAGGCCGCCAAGCTCGGGCTGCCGCTCCTGGAGGTCGGGACCTACTGCGGGCGCTCCACGATCCTGCTGGCCGACGTGGCCCGGGAGGCCGGGACCGTCGCGGTGACCGTGGACCACCACCGGGGCAGCGAGGAGCAGCAGCCGGGGTGGGAGTACCACGACCCGACGGTCGTGGACCCCGAGGTCGGCCTGATGGACACCCTGCCCACCTTCCGCCGGACCCTGCGCAAGGCGGGCCTGGAGGAGCACGTCATCGCCGTCGTCGGCCGCTCGCCGCAGGTCGCCAAGGTCTGGGCGGGCGAGCTGGCGCTCGTCTTCATCGACGGCGGGCACACGGACGAGCACGCCACCAACGACTACGAGGGCTGGGCGCCCAAGGTCGCCGCCGGCGGCCTGCTCGTCATCCACGACGTCTTCCCGAACCCGGAGGACGGCGGCCAGGCCCCGTACCGCATCTACCTCCGCGCCCTGGAGTCCGGCGACTTCGAGGAGATCTCGGTCACGGACTCGATGCGCGTCCTGCGGCGCCGCTAGGGCGGCCTCAGGGCGCGTCCGCCGAAGCGACGGCAGTGCGCAGGACGCAGGACGTCAGAACCCGAACCCCGACGTGACGTACAGGCAGTTCGTGTAGCTGTACCCCGGCTCGATCTTCGCCGTGCTCGACTTGTCCGCCGCCGAGAGCGTGCCCGCCGTCTCCGACCTCTTCTGCAGGAAGTGGTACGAGCCGGCGGGCAGCGTCAGTGTCGCCTTCGGGTACTTCGAGGACGGCCCGCTGCACACCTTGGGCTTCGGCGCGCCCAGCCGGAGGCTGCTTCCGTACGCCGTACAGCTCTCGCAAGCCTTCAGTGTGACCCGGCCGGTCACCGGCCCGGTGTAGAGCAGCTCGACCTCACCCGGGCCGTCGTTGGACACCACCATGACCATCCGTGACCCGCCCGGGGCCGTGGCGGACGGCAGCCGGTCGCCCGCCGCCGGCGTCTCTCCGGCTATCTCGGCGGCGATCGCGATGGACCTGGCGTGGGCGGCCTGCGGGCTGCCCGGGTACTGCTCGGTGTACTCCGTCATCGTACGGAGGGCGTCGCCGAACTCCTTGTCCTTGAACTGCTCGACCCCGCAGGCGAAGTCGCCCTTCTCCATCTCCTTGCCGGTGTCGCGCGCGACGGCGGCGAAGGTGGCCTCCGGCCGGAGTGCGTCGACGGAGGTGTCGAAGCGCCGCAGTCCGACGACGGCCTCGCAGGCGCCGGTGGACGTCGCAGCGGCCTTGGTCCTGAGGCTCTCGCGGACCGCGGGCTCGACCCTCCCCGTGTAGGGGGACTGCGGGAACGTCGACAGCAGTGCGTTCAGGTGTTCCGCGGCCGCCGCCTCGGTGCCCGCGCCGCCGAGTCCGGCGACCCCGCACTCGTACCAGGAGTGGGCCAGCGGGTCGTCCGCCTTCCCCGTCAGCCCGGCGAGCAGCCCCCGGTCCACCGTCCCCGGCAGGGCCCGCAGATGCTGCAGGCCCGGGACGGCCTCGCAGTACTTCTTCTGCGCGTACGGGGCGGAGACGGACGCGTAGTACTCCGTGAGCCGGTCGGGGACGAGCCTGCCCGCCCGCGAGCCCGCGTGCTTCGTACCGAGCTCCTGGTAGACGGCCAGCGCCTTCCGGTACGTGTGCTCGGCGCCACCGAAGCTCTGGCCCTCGACCGACTTCACCTGCTGGTCCGCCTCGGCGAGGCGGGCCAGGAGCGACTGCTCGACCGCCTCGTCCCGCGCCGCGCCGTAGGCGACCGAGCCGCCGACCGGCACCGCGAGGAGGAGCAGCGCGAGGGCCAGCGGAAGCGCGAGACGACGCGTGGCGGCGCCCGAGCCGGCGCCCACCCCGGCACCCGCCCCCGCGCCCGATGCGCCGCCGAGCACGAGCGGGGCGCGCAGCCCGCGCCGGGCCCCGTCGGCGGCCGCTGCCAGCAGGACGGCGCCGTAACCGGCGAGGAGGCCGCCGGGGACTCCGTCCACGTCGGCGGGCAGCGCCACGAACAGCAGCAGGGCGGTCGCCAGCCAGCAGACGGCGGCCGGTATCCACTGCCTGAGCAGGACGTAGCCGAGCCCGAGGCAGGAGAGGTTCAGCAGACCGACGAGCACGGCCTGCGCCGGGTTGGACTCCGGTGGTGCGGGCGGCGGTGACGGCGGCATTCCGGGCGGCGCCGCGGGCGGCGGCGGAAACCACGCGTCGGAAGGCTCCGCAGGAGCCCCAGGTGTCCCCCCGGGCCCCGCAGCTCCAGGCACCCCCGGCGCCCCGTAGATCCAGGGCCTCTCGGCGACCACCGCGTCGCTCGGCTCCGCCGGCTCCACCGGCCCGTTCGCTTCGGTCGGCCCGTTAGCTTCGCTCGGTCCGTTCGCTCCGGTCGGTCCGGTCGGTCCGGTCGGTCCGGTCGATCCGGTCGGTCCGGTCGGTCCGGTCGGTCCGGTCGATGGACGTGCGTCGTTCGGCTCTTCCCCCGCCACAGTTCCCCCCGTGGTCCGTGCCTCACCTCTCCCTACCCATCACAGGCCCTTCACAGTCTCGTCGCGTCGACGGATCGCCCGGCCGACTCTCCCACTAGAGTCGCAAGGTGCCGTACGACCACCACACGATCCCCACCCGCCCCGGAGCCCGCGCCGTCGCCCTCGCCGGAGCCCTCACCGCCTGCGCCGCCCTCGCCGGCTGCGGCGGCGGTTCGCAGGCCGCCGCCCCGGGGTCCCCGGACGCCAAGACGAGCCGGTCCTCGTCGCCGGCGACGGCATCCGCCCCGGGCACCCCGCCCCCCGCCGGGGCCCTCCCCCTCGCCGGGCGCACGATCGTCGTCGACCCCGGCCACAACCCCGGCAATTTCCAGCATTCCCGGGAAATCAATCAGAAGGTCGATATCGGCACGCACCGCAAGGAATGCGACACCACCGGCACCTCCACCGCCACCGATTACACCGAAGCCGCATTCACCCTCGATGTTTCACACCGCCTGCGCGATCTCCTCAAGGCCCAGGGCGCGAAGGTGATCCTCACCCACGACGCCGACCGCCCCTTCGGCCCCTGCATCGACGAACGCGCCCGGATCGGCAACTCCGCGCGCGCCGACGCCGTCGTCTCCGTGCACGCCGACGGATCCGCCACCGGGAACCGCGGATTCCATGTGATCGTGCCCGCCCAGGTCAGCTCCGGCGCGGCCGACACCACGAAGATCGTCGGCCCTTCCCGCGACCTCGGTGAGGAGATCGCCCGGCACTTCGCCCGCACGACCGGCACCGCGCCCTCCAACTACCTGGGCGAGGGAACGGGATTGGACGTCCGGGACGATCTCGGGGGACTCAATCTCTCGACCGTGCCCAAGGTGTTCGTCGAATGCGGCAATATGCGTGACTCGAAGGACGCCGCACTCCTCACGAACGCGGCATGGCGTCAGAAAGCGGCGCAGGGGATCGCGGACGGCATCGGGACCTACCTCAAGGGGTAGTACCGACGGGCGATAGATTCCCTCCGTACGATGGGGGCCGCCCCCGTGCTTTCGCGCCACCCCGACGAGACGACCCGACGAAGGACTCTTACGTGAATATCCGCTCCCTCACTCGAGGCGATGGCGTTCTGATCGGTGCAGCGGTGGTGCTGTTCATCGCCTCATTCCTCGGCATCAGCGGCTGTGACGCCAGCGACGCCATCTGCGACTCGATCGACACGCCGAACTCCTGGGAGATCTCGCCCCTCGGCTGGGGCGCCTTCCTTCTCGGCATCGCGGGTGCCGCCCTGGTCGTCGTCTCGCGCGCGCTCCCGCAGCCCCGCAAGGTCGCGGGCCTGGAGCTGGGGCAGGTCGGCGTCGCGTTCACCGTGGCCGCGGCCTGGAACCTGCTGATGTGGATCTTCGAGTCGGACAACGCCGGCGCGGGCCTCATCCTCGGCCTGATCGCCTCCCTGATCCTGGCCGGCGCGGCCGTCGCCGCCCCCCTGGTCCCCGCCCTCAAGGGCCCGCTGCTCAGCGCGCCGAAGCCGCAGACCCAGCAGCCGTACGGCATGCAGCCGGGCCAGCCCGGCCAGCAGGGCGTCCCCGGCGGATACGGCTACCCGGGCGCCCAGCAGCCGCCCTACGGCGGTCAGCCCCAGCCCTACCCGGGCCAGCCGCAGCCCGACGCGCAGGCCCAGCACGCCCCGCAGCCCACCGCCGCGCAGCCGGGCCCGGCGCAGGGCCAGGGTCAGTCCGGCGACTTCGCGCCGTTCTGGTTCGCGGTCCCGGTCGCCCGTCCGCTGTACGCCGAGGACGGCTCGCCCACCCCGATCGCCGAACTGGCGCCCGGTACCTGGTACCTGGCGGTCGAGCAGCGCGGTCCGGGCCTGATCGCCCAGACCCAGGACGGCCGCCGCGGTGTCCTCCAGGACACCACCGGCATCCAGCGCGGCTGACCACACCTCCGCACGCGCACCCGCGCGCGCACCCACGCGCACCCGCGCATCCCGCACCCGCGCGCCCGCGCGCCCGCTCCGACGGCCCCTCGCCCGGAATCCCTTCCGGGCGAGGGGCCGTTGTCGTACAGTCCCCGAGAAGTGATCTGACGGACCGTCAGGAAGGCTGGACGTCATGCGTCTCGGACTCGCTCTCGGCTACTGGGGGCGCGGCCCCTCCCCCGCCCACCTGGAACTCGCCCGTGAGGCGGAGCGGCTCGGGTACGACTCGGTGTGGACCGCCGAGGCCTGGGGCTCCGACGCGTTCACCGCACTGACCTGGATCGCGGCACACACGTCCCGTATCGGGCTCGGGACCGCCGTCGCACAGATGGCCGCGCGGACACCGACCGCCACCGCCATGCACGCCCTGACACTCGACCACCTCTCCGGCGGACGGATGATGCTCGGACTCGGGCTGTCCGGGCCGCAGGTCGTCGAGGGCTGGTACGGCCGGCCCTTCCCACGCTCCCCGCTGACGGCGACCCGCGAGTACGTGGACGTGATCCGGCAGGTCCTGCGCCGCGAGGGGCCCGTCGCGCTCGACGGGCGGTTCCACTCCCACCCGTACTCCGGGGACGACGGCACCGGGCTCGGCAAGGCGCTCAAGCCGATCACCCACCCCCTGCGGGCCGATCTGCCGGTGCTGCTCGGGGCGGAGGGCCCCAAGAACATCGCGCAGACCCTGCGGATCGCCGACGGCTGGCTGCCGCTCTACTGGTCGCCCTCGCGGTACGCGGAGGTCTACGCCCTCCCCGACCGGCTGCCCGAGGGCTTCCGCGTCGCGCCCATGGTCCGCGCGCAGCTCTGCGACGACCCGGCCGAGGGACTGCTGCCCGTCAAGGCGATGCTCGGCTTCTACATCGGCGGCATGGGGCACGTCGCCCGGAACTTCCACGCCGACCTGATGGGGCGCATGGGGTACGAGTCCGAGGCCCGGCACATCCAGGAGCTGTTCGCCGCCGGACGCCGCGAGGAGGCCGTACTCGCCGTGCCGGACGCCTTCGCGGACGAGATCTCGCTCGTCGGGCCGAGGGAGCGGATCGCCGAACGGCTCGACCGGTGGCGCAAGGGCCCGGTCACCGACCTGCTGGTCACGGCGCCCGACCCGGCCACGCTACGGCTCCTCGCGGAGCTCAACACCTGAGGCTCTTCGCCTCATCCGCCCAGTTGCGAGGTGCTGGGCACCTTGTCGGTCACCACCGCGCCCGCGCTCCTGCCGGCGTCCTTCACATCGGTGATGACGTCCTCGAACGCCCCGACGTCCGCCTCGCTCGCCTCGCCCTTGCGGAGCTTGGTGCCGAGATCCTTGAGCCGGTCGATGCCCGCCGTGAGCGGTGCGACCGCCTTCGACAGGAGCGGGTCGCCCTTGGCGTTCTCCGTCGCGGCCTTGAGCCGGTTGTACGCGAAGGCTCCCGCGAGTCCCGCCTTGACCAGGGCGAAGGTCCGGCCCTCCGCGCCCTTCTTGAACTTGCCGTCGCGGTACGGCTTGACGATCCACTGGTACGTCGCGCCCGCCGCCAGGCCCGCGTTGGCCACGAACCGGGTCTTGGCGAGCCGCTGCTGCTCGACCGTGCCCGTCGGGCTCGCGCTGCCGCTCGCGCTCGCGCCGTCGTCCCCGCCGCAGGCGCCGGTCGTCAGGAGCAGGGCGCAGGCGAGGAGGAGCGCCACGAGACCGCGGCGTATCGGTCCGGAGGGTGCGGAACGGGGCACGGCGGAACCTCCCTGAGGGCTTTGGCCACAGCCTCGCCCCGCCCCTGGGACTGCGCCACCCGGGCGATGCCGAACGGGTTTCGGCCACCGGATCGCGGCAAACCGAACGTCATGACTTCACGCAGCGGCACGACGCAGACGGCGAGAGTCATCGCCGTGGTCGCCGACATCATGGCCGGCCTGATCATCCTCTGGATCCTCATGTACCTGCTGGAGGCCAACCGGGCCAACGCCCTGGTCGGCTTCGTGCAGGACTCCGCCCGCTGGCTGGCGGCATGGTCCTACGACCTGTTCACCTTCGACGAGGCATGGGCGCGCGTCGTGACGGGCTACGGCCTCGCCGCCGTGGTGTACCTCGCCATCGGCCACGCGGTCGCGGGCAGCCTGCGCCGCCGCTGACACCGGCGGGACGCGGGGTGCCTGCGCCAGGCTGACACCGGCCGGTCGCGGGGTGCCTGCGCCGGGCTGACATCGGCCGGACGCGGGGTGCCTGTGCCGGGCTGACACCGGCGGGACGCGGGGTGCCTGCGCCGGGCTGACACCGGCCGGTCGCGGGGTGCCTGCGCCGCCGCGGGCACCCCGGAGCCGCGGTCAGGAACCGCAGCAGTCCGGCTCCAGTCCCGCCGGCAGCCGTTCCCCGCCGAAGACCGCCACCGTCGCCTCGTCTCCGCCGAGCGCGGCCACGGCCAGGAGCAGCGAGCCGGCCGTCCAGGTCGTGAGCTCCTCGGGCCAGACGGCCTTGTCCCCCTCGAAGACGTACCCCGTCCAGTACATTCCGCCCTCGGCGCGCAGGTGCTGGACGGACTGGAGGATCTCAAGGGCCCGGTCGGACTCGCCCATCGCCCACAGGGCGAGGGCGAGTTCGCAGCTCTCGCCGCCGGTCACCCACGGGTTGGGCAGGACGCACCGCACGCCGAGACCGGGGACGACGAAGTCGTCCCAGGAGGCGTCGATCCGGGCCGTGGCCGCGGGGCCCCTGACGGCGCCGGCGAGGACCGGGTAGTACCAGTCCATCGAGTAGCGGGACTTGTCGAGGAAGCGCTCGGGGTGGGTGCGGATCGCGTGGCCGAGCGCGCCCGTCGCCAGCTCCCAGTCGGGCTGGGGCTCCTCGCGGGCCTCGGCGATGGCGAGCGCGCAGCGCAGGGCCTGATAGATGGAGGAGCTGCCGGTGAGGAGCGCGTCGTCGACGGCCGTGCCGTCCGCCTCCCGCTTCCAGCCGATCTGCCCGCCGGGCCGCTGGAGGGCGAGGACGAACTCGACCGCTCCGTAGACGACCGGCCACATGCGGTCGAGGAAGGCGTCGTCGCCGGTCGCCAGGTAGTGGTGCCAGACGCCGACGGCGACGTACGCGACGAAGTTGGACTCCCGGCTCCGGTCGGTGACGTCGTCCGGATCGCCGTCGTGGTACGCCGCGTACCAGGAACCGTCGGCGTTCTGGTGCCGGGCCAACCACTCGTACGCCCGGGCCGCCGCCGTGTGCTCGCCGGCGGTGTCCAGGGCCATGGCGGCCTCGGTGTGGTCCCACGGGTCCAGGTGGTGGCCGCGGAACCAGGGGATCGCCCCGTCCTCGCGCTGCGCGGCGAGGACTCCGGCGACGGTCTCGGCGGCCTGCTCGGCGGTGAGGACGCCGGGCAGGAGCAGGTGCTCGGCGATCTGCTCGGGAGAGGTCACTTCGCGGCATCCGCGGGAAGGTGGGGCTTGGTCGCGTACGCCACGAAGCTCTTGCCGACCACCGGGTTGAGCAGCTGCTCGGCGACCCGGGTCAGGGCCGGCTTCTTCATGATGTCCCAGACCAGGAGTTTGTGGTACGCCCGCACCGGGAGCGCCTTGTCGTTGTCCACCCCGAAGGCGCACTTGAGCCACCAGTACGGGGAGTGCAGCGCGTGCGCGTGGTGGGTGCCGTACGGCTTGAGGCCCGCCTGGCGCATCTTGGCGAGCAGCTCGTCCGCCTTGTAGATGCGGATGTGGCCGCCCTCGACCTCGTGGTACGCGTCGGAGAGCGCCCAGCAGACCTTCTCGGGGCCGTAGCGCGGGACCGTGACGGCGATCCGGCCGCCGGGCTTGAGCACCCGGACCATCTCGGCGAGGACGCCCTTGTCGTCCGGGATGTGCTCCATGACCTCGGAGATGATCACGACGTCGAAGGACTCGTCGGGGAAGGGGAGGTTGAGCGCGTCGCCCTCCATCGCGGTGGCGGTCGCGCCGGCCGGGGCCTCGCCGGCCTCCTTCATCGCCGCGAACCACTTGGCGACCTCGCGGATCTCCTCGCCGTTCTGGTCGAGGGCCACGACCTGGGCGCCGCGCCGGTAGCACTCGAAGGCGTGCCGGCCCGCACCGCAGCCCAGGTCGAGCACACGGTCGCCGGGGGCGAGCGGGAAGCGGGTGAAGTCGACGGTCAGCACGGGGTCGTCCTGCTTTCACTGGTTACGGAGGTTGCGGGCAGTCGTTCCGCCGGGGCGGAACCTGTGGGCACAACCGGACCACCGGGCCGCACCCGGGAGACGGGGCGGGGCGTCACCGACGGACTCCGGCGCCTCGCCGGGCGATCGCCTCGCGGTACAGCTCGGCGGTGCCCTGTGCGGCCCGCGCCCACGTGAACCGCTCGAGCACCCGCGCGCGCCCGGCCGCGCCGAGGCGGCTGCGCAGCTCCGCGTCACCGAGCACCCGCCCGAGCCCTGCCGCGAGCGCCCCCGCGTCGCCGGGCGGCACGGCCAGACACGTCTCGCCGTCGGGACCGGCGACCTCCGGAATCGCCCCGCCGGTGGTGGCGACGAGCGCCGTCCCCGTCGCCATCGCCTCCGCGGCCGGCAGCGAGAACCCCTCGTACAGCGACGGCACGCAGGCGACCTGTGCCGACCGCACGAGGTCGACCAGCTCGGCGTCCGAGATCCCCTTGACGAACTGGACGGCGCCCTCGAGCCCGTACCGCTCGATGGCCTGCGCGACGGGTCCGTCCTCGGCGCGCTTGCCGACGACGACGAGGTGGGCGGCCGGGTTCTCGGTGCGGAGCTTGGCGAGGGCCTCGACGAGGTGGATCAGACCCTTGAGCGGGACGTCGGCGCTGGAGGTGGTGACGATCCGGCCGGGGACCTCGGCGATCGACGGGTCCGGGGACCAGAGGTCGGTGTCGGCGCCGATGTGGACGACCCGGATGCGGTCGTCCCGTACGCCGAGGTGCTCGACGATCTCCTGGCGTGAGGTGCGTGAGACGGTGAGGACGGACGGCAGGCGGCGGGCGACGCGCTTCTGCATCCGGGTGAAGGCGTACCAGCGGCGGACGGAGGCGCGGCGCTTCCAGTCGGCGGCGGCGTCGAGCTCCAGCTGCCGGTCGACGGTGATGGGGTGGTGGATCGTGGTGACGAGCGGGGCGCCGAGCGCCCGGGTGCCGCCGAGGAGTCCGTAGCCGAGCGTCTGGTTGTCGTGGACGACGTCGAAGTCGCCGCGGCGGGCGGCGAGCATGCGCCGGGCCCGCAGGGAGAAGGTGAGGGGCTCGGGGAAGCCGCCGGTCCACATGGTGCCGACCTCGACCGCGTCGATCCAGTCGCGGTACTCGTCCCGCTTCGGCGTACGGAAGGGGTCGGGCGAGCGGTAGAGGTCGAGGCTGGCGATCTCGGTGAGCGGGACGCCCTCGTCGAGCGTCGGGTACGGCTGGGACCCGAAGACCTCGACATGGTGGCCGAGGCGGGCGAGTTCACGGGAGAGGTGGCGGACATAGACACCCTGACCACCGCAGAAGGGATTTCCCTTGTACGTGAGGAGAGCGATCCGCAGCATGGCGGGCTCCCCTGCTCGGGCCGAGCCGAGAGCGCGAGGGCTGTCACCCTCCGTGACGCCCTGGCGGGGGCCTGCCTCTATGGCCTCAGCGGTCACTCGCTGCCCCCTTCGAGCTTGCGTTTCGCGGGAGCGTAACCGCTCGCGCTAATCTAGAACAAGTTTCAGACTTGATCGTTCTTGATCGTTCAAGGAGCACAGAATCTACCGGCAGGTAGCCCCGTCGTAAGAGCCGGATCAGGTGATTCGCGCCACGGCGGAAGCCCCGCCATACTCCGGCCGTACTGTCGCTCCCCCACCGCACGGAACGGGACTTCATGACCGCGGAAGAAAGACCGGCCTCGCCGCCCCTGACAGAGCGCCAGGAGGCGCGACGCCGTCGCATCCTGCACGCCAGCGCGCAGCTCGCCGGGCGGGGCGGCTTCGACGCCGTACAGATGCGTGAGGTCGCCGACGCGGCCGGAGTGGCCCTGGGCACGCTGTACCGCTACTTCCCCTCCAAGATCCATCTGCTGGTCGCGACGATGCAGGACCAGCTCCAGCACATGCACACGACGCTGCGGAAGCGGCCGCCGGCCGGCGACACCTCGGCCGAGCGGGTCGCGGAGACCCTGATGAGGGCGTTCCGCGCGCTCCAGCGCGAGCCGCAGCTCGCGGACGCGATGGTGCGGGCGCTGACGTTCGCGGACCGGAGCGTGAGCCCCGAGGTGGACACCGTCTCCCGGCTGACGACGGCGATCATCCTGGACTCGATGGGGCTGGAACACCCGACGCCGCAGCAGCTGTCGGCGGTACGGGTCATCGAGCACACCTGGCACTCGGCGCTGATCACCTGGCTGTCGGGGCGCGCCTCGATCGCCCAGGTGAAGATCGACATCGAGACGGTCTGCCGGCTGATCGACCTGACCGCGCCGGGCGGCACGGGCGGCCAGGCCGCGACCGCGGCCGGTGAGGACCGCGGGGCGGCCTGACGGCGCCTCAAGCAGCCTTACGACTTCTTGTTCTTCTCCAGGTCGGCCTTGAACAGGGCCTCGCACTGGGGGGTGTTGTCCGTGCCGATGAACATGACGATGGCGAAGCCGGCGGCGCCGTGGTTGCTGGCCTTGACCGACCAGGTGCCCTTGTTCAGCGTCTTGATGGTGGACCCGGACTGCTCGGTGGCCTGGCCCTCCTTCCAGCCGCCGCCGGTCAGCGCCGTCACCGTGGCGTCGAAGGACTTCTTCGGGTCGGCCGCCTTCGCGGCGTCGGCCGTCCAGGACACCATGCAGCTCTTGAGCTCGGCCGGGACCGCGTCGCCGGAGGGGTCCTCGGTGAAACCGGCGGCCGTGGCCGCGGTCCCGATCTCCTTCTCCACCGTGGCCGCGTCCGGGCTGTCGCCGCCGCCCGCCTCCGAACCCCCGGTCGTGGAGCCCGTGGAGGAGGAGGACGAGCCGCCCTTGTTCTTGCCCGAGCCGCCGCCGTCGCTGCCGCAACCCGCCACCAGCAGCACCGCACCGGCAGCCGCGGCCACCATCATCGCCTTGCGCACAACTCTCCCCATCCTGGGCGCACGTGGGCCTGTCGCCCCCGTGATCAGAGGAAGATTTTTGCACGCGTGAACGAGTGCTCGTGGCTACTCCTCCGGCGGGAAGACCGGCTCCCCGCCGTCGAGCAGAGTGATCAGGATGGCCTCCACAGGGCAGCCCTCGGCCGCGGCCAGCACGGCCTCGTTCGCGTCCGACTCCGGTTCGCGCGGGTGGGACTGACGGGCCGTGTCGAGCCGGAAGCCGTCCGGGGCGTGGTTGACGCACATGCCGGAGCCGATGCACACCCCCCGGTCGACCTCCACGTGCCAGCGGTCGCCCATCAGACACCACCCGGCCCCTCGTACCCGGCCGGCAGGTGGATCATCTTGTGCTCCAGGTACTCGCCGAAGCCCTCGGGGCCGAACTCCCGCCCCAGGCCGGAGTTCTTGTAGCCGCCGAAGGGGCCGAGCATGTCGAGGCTGAAGGTGTTCACGTTGAACGTGCCCGTGCGGACCTGGCGGGCGAAGTCGATGCCGTGCTCGACGTCCCCGGTCCAGACACTGCCGCTGAGCCCGAACTCCGAGTCGTCGGCGATGCGGAGGGCCTCGCCTTCGTCCCCGTACGGAAGGAGGCAGATGACCGGACCGAAGATCTCCTCGCGGGCGATCCGCATGGAGTTGTCGACGGCCCCGAACAGGGTCGGCTCGACGTACCAGCCGCGGTCGAGCCCGGCGGGCCGGCCACCGCCGCTGAGGACCTTGGCGCCCTCGTCCTGCCCGATCCTGATGTAGTCGAGGGAACGCTGCCGCTGCCTCTGGGCGACGAGCGGGCCGACCTGCGTGGCCGGGTCGAGCGGGTCTCCGACCACCAGCGCGCCCGCGGCGGCGGCGAACGCCTCGGCGATCTCGTCGTACCGGCTGCGCGGGGCGAGGATGCGGGTCTGGGCGACGCACGCCTGGCCGTTGTTCATCCAGGCCGCGGGAACGATCCCGGCGACCGCCGTCGCCACGTCGGCGTCGGGCAGGATCACGGCCGCGGACTTGCCGCCGAGTTCGAGGGTGACGCGCGTGAGGTTGCGGGAGGCGACCTCCATCACGCGCTTGCCGGCCGCGACGGATCCGGTGAACGAGACCTTGTCGACGCCCGGGTGACCGACCAGGTACTCGCTGACCTCGCGGTCGGCGGGCAGGATGGACAGGACCCCCTCGGGCAGCCCCGCCTCGGTGGCGATCTCGGCGAGGATGTACGAGTCGAGGGGGGACTCGGGCGAGGGCTTGAGGACCACCGTGCAGCCGGCGAGGAGCGCCGGCCCCAGCTTGGCGGCGGCGGTGAACTGCGGGACGTTCCACGGCACGACCGCCGCGACGACCCCGACCGGCTCGCGCCGTACCAGGATCGGCCCGAGCACGCCGGCACGCCGCCCCTCGTACGGGAAGTCGCGGGCGATGGTGATCGCCGCGTCCCAGACCATCATGGCGCCGAGGGCCTGGGCGAGGACGCTCCAGGAGTACGGGGAGCCGTTCTGGGAGCTGATCGAGCGGGCGATCTCCTCGTGGCGCACGGCGATGGCGTCCTTGATCCGGCCGACGACCGCGATCCGCTCCTCGACCGTCATCCGAGGCCAGGGCCCGTGGTCGAAGGCGTCGCGCGCGGCGGCGACGGCCCGGTCGACATCGGCCCGGGAGGCGTGTGGCACACGGCCGATGACCTCCTCGGTGTGCGGCGAGATCACCTCGATGACGTCCCCGCCGGCCGGATCGGCCAACTCCCCGCCGATGTACAGCTTTCCGTGCTCCACAAGCTCGGTCATGGCCGACTGCCTCCCGGAACCCGCACTGTTTCTGACTGTGTATCAGAACTGATATCAGTTCTAGTTATCGTGGGCAATGGCCGGTCGACCTTGCGGCCTGCTCGATCTTCGCGCAGTAGGCCGCGCGGGCTTCCTCGTCGATCTGCTTCTCGTGTTCGGCGCGCAACCCGGTCCTGCCGTCGAGGCCCTCGCGCAGGATGTCGGCGTGCCCGGCATGCCGGACGGACTCGCCGAGGACATGCACCATGACGGCGAACAGGTTCGTGCCGGTGTGCGGCTCCGGCCACCACGGCACGCGGCCGGGGGCGTCGAGGGGAAGCTCCTCGATCGTCGCGTCCGTGTGTTCCCACGTGCGCCGGTAGAACCCGAATCTGATCGCGGGATCGCGAACTCATCGATCATGCGGCAGGAGCCTTCCACGGGCTGCTCACGGCCTCAAGATCCCGTACGCGGGTGGGCGGATACGTGACCTCCGGCGGCGGCTGGACCCGTGCGCGTCACGTGAGGCAGGTCTCGGCGCTTGCGCGGGATGCGGCTGCCGCCTCGTGATCGCCGTCGCGGGTGTAGGCGGTGGCTGACTGTTCCCATGCCTCCCGGATTCGGGACGGTTCGGCCCCGGATGCCGCCAGAGTGGTGGCCAGCTCGCCCCAGGCCTCCCCGACACGCTTCCAGTCCGCTTCCTCGGTCAGCATCGCGACCGCCTTCTCGGCGGCTGAGATGGCGTCCGCGTAGCGCCCCAGACCGCGGGCGGCGGTCCCGATGTTGTTCCATGCGACAGCCTGGCCGGGGATGTCACCGGTCTCCTGGTGCATCTGCAGGGCGGTCTGGACGGCGTCGAGCGCTTCGTCGTGGCGCCCCAGCTCTACGAGTCCGCTGCCGAGGTTGTTCCACGCACCGGCCTGGCCGGGGATGTCACCGGTCTCCTCGCAGAGCCGGAGGGCCGTTCGATAGGCGTCCAGTGCTTCGTCGTGACGCTTGAGGTCTCCGAGTGCGTTGCCGAGGTTGTTCCAGGCGCCGGCCTGGCTGGTGACGTCACCGGTCTCCCGACAGAGCTGGAGGGCGGTTCGGTGAGCATCGGCTGCTTCGTCGTGACGCTTGAGCTCTCCGAATGCGTTGCCGAGGTTACTCAAGGCACCGGCTTGACCGGGGACGTCACCGGTCTCCTGGTAGAGCTGGAGAGCGGTCTGATGAGCATCGACCGCTTCGTCGTAACGCCTGAGACTTCCCAGGGAGTTGCCGAGGTTGTTCCAGGCCCCGGCTTGACCGGAGACGTCACCGGTCTCCTGGTGCATCTGAACGGCGGTGTGATGAGCATCGACCGCTTCGTCGTAACGCTTCAGACTTCCGAGCGAATTGCCGAGGTTGTTCCAGACGTCGGCTCGGCCGTAGGTGTCACCGGTCTCCAGGTAGAGCTGGAGAGCGGTCTGATGGGAGTCGATTGCTTCGGAGTGACGCTTGAGCTTTCCGAGTGCGTTGCCGAGGTTGTTCCAGGCGCCGGCTCGGCCGTAGGTGTCACCGGTCTCCAGGTAGAGCTGGAGAGCGGTCTGATGAGCGTCGGCGGCTTCGTCGTAACGCCGCAGGTGCTTGAGCGTGCTGCCGAGGTTGTTCCAGGTGCCGGCCTGGCCGCGGATGTTGTCTGTCTCCTGGTAGAGCCGCAGGGCGGTCTGATGAGCGTCGACGGCTTCGTCGTAACGCCGCAGGTGCTTGAGTGAGCTGCCGAGGTTGTTCCAGGCACCGGCCTGGCCATGGATGGTGCCGGTCTCCTGGTAGAGCCGCAGGGCGGTCTGATGAGCGTCGACGGCTTCGTCGTAACGCTTGAGCTCCCCAAGTGCGTTGCCGAGGTTGTTCCAGGCGCCGGCTTCACCGTGGATATTGCCGCTTTCCTGATAAAGGCTGAGGGCGGTCTGATGAGCATCGAGCGCTTCGTCGTAACGCCGGAGCTCTCCAAGCGTGCTGCCGAGGTTGTTCCAGGCGCCGGCCTGGTTGTGTGTGCCGCCGAGTGCCTGGCAGGCCTCCAGAGCATGGGCTCGGACGGAGAGCAGATCCTGAAGCCGCCGTCGCCATTCCAGATAGCTGCCGAGGGCGAACCCGAGCCGGGCTTTGCGCGCGTGGTCCCCGGTCTGCGCGTAGCAGGTGGCGAGCAGATTCTCGCGTTCGTCGTCGAACCACGCCAGCGCCTGCTCCCGGCCGGCGAACAGCGTCGTCACGGCCTCACCCGGGGGGCGGAAGTGAGTGTCGCCCGCTCGGGCGTGGTGGATGTAGTGATCGGTGAGCCGGGTGCGGGCCTGCTCGAAGCGTCTACGGGAGACGCGGCCGCTGTCCATGGTGGTCCGCGCCTCTTCCTGGGCGTGGACGCGCAGCAGGTCGTGCATGGACCAACGGTCGCGTGCCTGGCTGCTCTGGGTGAGGAGACGTGCCTGGACGAGCTGCCGCAGCAAGGGGGTGATCCTGTCCGCGGGCTGGTCGGTGAGGGCCGCGACGGCGGCGGTGGAGATGTCGGGGCCGGGGTGGAGGCCGAGGAGACGGTAGAGGTCGGCCTGCTGGTGGGTGAGCCGGGTGAGGCATTCGTCGAAGACGGCGCGCAGGTTGCGCTCGCCGTCGTCCAGGCCGCCGAGGCGGCTGCCGGCATCGGTCAGCATCCGCACCCGCTCGGACAGCGGCTGGGCGGGGTCGTCGGCGAGGAGTGCGGCGGCGATCTGAAGCGCCAGGGGCAGGTAGCCGCAGAGCGCGGCGAGTTCCTCCGCGGCCGTGGGCTCGTCCTCCACGCGCCGGTCGTCGGGATCGGCGACCTCCAGTCGCTGGCGCAGGAGGTCGACAGCGGCCTCAGGCTGCAGGGGATGGAGATTGAACAGCCGCGCGCCGAGTCCGGGCAGCGTGTGGCGGGAGGTCACGAGCACCGCGTGGTGACGAGCCGGAAGAAGTGGCCGGATCTGGTCCGAGGTCGAGGCGTTGTCGGCCAGGATCAGCACCCGCCGGCCGTCCCTCGCCAGCGCGTCGAGCTGAGAACGGTACAGACCCGCGCGCTCGTCGAGGGTGGGCGGGATGTGGTCCGCCCCGACACCCAGCGCCCGCAGCAGCGCTTCCAGCGCGTCCTGCGGCGGAACGGGGGTGGGGTCGTAGCCGCGCAGGTTCACCAGCTGCACACCCGTGAACCAGCCCCTGTCGAGCGCGGCATGGCCGACTGCGTGGGCGAGCGTCGTCTTGCCCACTCCCGGCAGCCCCGCGACCGATCCGACCGCCGCACTCGCACCGGTCGCGGGGTCCAGCAGGGCGAGAACCTTGGAGATCTCGTCCTCGCGGCCGGTGAACTCCTGCGGCAGCCCCGGCAGAGCGTTCAGTGCGGTCGGCACCGCCGCGTACGCCTGTACGTTGATCCTCGTGCTCTGCGTGCCGCTACCGAGCACCTGGCTGCGCTCGAACGACGCCCCCGCGAAACTGTTCGCGGTCCGCTGCCCCTGCCAGGAACGCTTGTCCTTCGCCGGGCCGCTCCTGCCCTTGCCGGACTTCTTCTTGGCCCCCATGCCCGCCACTCGCTCCGCTACCGGTTGATCGTGTTGTTCTGCGTGCCGCTGCCGAGAACCTGGCTGTCGGTGAACGTCGCATTGCCGAAGTCGTTGTGCGTGCTCCGCGCCGGAGCCTGGGACCGCGCCTGCGCGACCAGGGCCTGCAGTTCGGCGACCACCTGCTCCCGCTCGCCGTCCGGGAGCTGTTCGAGAAGTACTTCCAGACGGGTCTGCCAGCGCGTCGCCACGAGGGTCTGCAAGCGTTCCGCGCCGTCGCCGTCACCGGCCGACTCCAGTTCGGCACGGGTCTGGTCCAGCCGCTCCAGCTCCGCCCGCTCCCGGTCCGCGTCGCCCCGGCCGAGGATCCGCGCCACACCACTGCGCATCCCGGCCCACGCGTCTGTCGCCGCCGCCTGCACGATCGCTGCGCCACCGGCCCCGGCCACCGCGATCAAACCCTCGACCAACACGGCAACACCCCCACACGTCAACGGACAAGAACCCCAGCCTAGGACGAGACCCCTCACCCGATCAGCCGAACCGGCAACCATGACGCCCGTGTCGCGGGGCACCGGACGTCCGAGGACGATTCGGTCCAGCCGATTCTGACGGTCCATCAGTTCTGGTTATAGTGGCAAGGGTCGAGCAAGCGCCGTGCCGTCGCGGAGAGATGAGGGCCCATGAGCCAGGTGACCGAGCACGGCGGAGGGGTCTGGTCGCTTCGGGTGCCGATTCCGGACAACCCCCTCGGGCACACCCTCGTCCACGTCCTCGACACCGACCGCGGACCCGTGCTGATCGACACCGGCTGGGACGATCCGGCGTCCTGGAACGAACTGTCCGACGGGCTGGCCGCGTTGGGGACCTCCGTACGGGAGGTGCACGGGGTCGTCATCACCCATCACCACCCCGACCACCACGGGCTCTCGGGCCAGGTCCGCGAGGCGTCCGGTGCGTGGATCGCGATGCACGCCGCCGACACCGCCGTCGTCCGCCGCACGCGCGATTCCGAACCCGGCACCTGGCTCGACTACCTCGCGCGGAAACTGGCCGCCGTCGGCGCCCCCGAGGAGCACACCGCGCCCCTCCTCGCCGCCCGCGCCTCCGGGCGCCGCGCGAGCACCCTGCCCGGGCTGCGCTCGGCCCTGCCCGACCGGGAGATCGTCCCCGGCGAGCTGCTCGGCCTCGCGGGCCGCCGGCTGCGCGCGATCTGGACGCCCGGTCACACCCCCGGCCACGTCTGCCTCCACCTGGAGGAGGAGCACCCCGCCGGGCTCCCCGGCCACGGCCGGCTCTTCTCCGGCGACCACCTGCTCCCCGGGATCTCCCCGCACATCGGCCTCTACGAGGACCCCGACGACGCGACGACCACCGATCCCCTGGGCGACTACCTGGACTCGCTGGAGCGGATCGGGCGGCTCGGCGTCGCCGAGGTGCTCCCCGCCCACCAGTACGCCTTCGCCGACGCCGCCGGCCGCGTACGGGAGCTGCTCGACCACCACGAGGACCGGCTGACCGGCCTCCTGCGCCTCCTCGCGACCCCCCTCACCCCCTGGCAGCTCGCCGAGCGCATGGAGTGGAACCGCCCCTGGGAACAGATCCCGTACGGCTCCCGGACCATCGCGGTCAGCGAGGCGGAGGCGCACCTGCGCCGCCTCGTGAAGCTGGGCCGCGCGGAGGCCGCACCGGGCACCGACCCCGTCGCGTACGTGGCGGTGTGACACCCCCGCCCCCCAGGCAGGCCCTCGCTCCGAGGGGAGTGTGAGGCGCCTCGCACCCGCCGGTCGGGCCGTGTACGGGCCGGTAGAGTGGGCGAGTCGTCATCACACCCGTACGGGGGGAAGCCGGTGCAAATCCGGCGCTGACCCGCAACCGTGACCGCCCGCGCCCGTCGTGGACGGAAGTCGGAATGCCCCGCCCGGGACGTGACCGCCGGCACCGTCGAGGAATACGGAGCCGAGCCTGGTGCCTCAAGCGTGCCGGTGCCCGGCCGCAGGAGAGGCCACAGCTCGCATGATCACCGTCCGCCGCGGCGCCGCCGCGTTCGCCGCCGCAGCGGTGCTCTGCACCGGCGTCGCCCCCGTCGCATCCGCCGCCCCCTCGCCTTCGGCGACCCCCGCGCCCGTGATCCCCGCCGGGCTGTACGGCACGAAGGACCCGACGTACGACGGTGTGTGGCGCCAGTCGCTCGCCTTCATCGCCCAGACCACCAGCGGTGTGCAGCCCGCCGACGAGGCCGTGTCGTGGCTGGTGAAGCAGCAGTGCGCCACCGGCGCCTTCGCGTCGTACCGGCCGGACCCGGCCAAGCCGTGCGACGCGTCGACCATGCTGGACACCAACGCCACCGCCGTCGCCGTCCAGGCGCTCACCGGCGCCAAGCGCCAGAGCACCGACCCCGAGCCCCTGGCCAAGGCGGCCGAGGCCGGCGCGGCCTGGCTGAAGGGCGTGCAGAACAAGGACGGCGGCTGGGGGTACAACGCCGGCGGCCCCAGCGACGCCAACTCCACCTCCATCGTCATCAGCGCGCTCACCGCGCTCGGCGAGAAGCCCGGCCAGGTGAAGTCCACCGAGGGCATGACCCCGTACGACGCGCTGCTCGGACTCGCCCTTCCCTGCTCGGCCAAGGAGGGGGCGGGCGCCTTCGCGTACCAGCCCGACAAGGACGGCAAGCTCCTCGCGAACGCCGACGCGACCGCCGCCGCGACGCTCGCCGGCCTCGGCAAGGGCATCACCGCGCGGGGCGTGGAGCCCCAGCAGAGTCCGGTCTGCACGGACCTGGCCACGCCCACGATGGACCGGGCCGCGCTCAACGGCGCCTCCTACCTGGCCGCCGCGCTGGCGAAGACCGGGCACCTGAACACCCCGCCGATGCCCGGCGCCACCGACCCGACCGAGCAGCCCGACCACGGCAACACCGCCGACGCCGTCGTCGCGCTCGCCGCGACCGGTGCCACGAAGGAGGCGTCCGGCGCACTGACCTGGCTCAAGGAGAACTCCGCCGCCTGGGCGAAGGAGAGCGGCCCCGCCGCGTACGCGCAGCTGATCCTCGCCGCGAAGGCGATGCACGTCGACCCGCGCGCCTTCGGCTCGACCGACCTCCTCAAGGAGCTGGCCGCCTCCGGGCCCGCGCCGAAGGCCTCGCCGTCCGCCGCGCCCGGGGCGAGCGACGACGACTCCGGCTCGTTCGACGTGTGGTGGATCATCGGCATCGGCATGGTCGTCGGTGTCGGCATCGGCTTCCTGGTGAGCGGGCGCAGGAAGTGAGGGCCGGGCTGCTCGGCGCCGCGGCCGGCGCCGCTCTGATCCTGGCCGCCGCCGCTCCCGCCGAGGCCGCCGGCTACCGCTACTGGTCGTCGTGGGAGAGCGACGGCGGCAGCTCGTGGGCGTACGCGACACAGGGCCCGGCGACGGCCCGGCCCTCCGACGGCGACACCATCGGCTTCCGCTTCGCGGTCAGCAAGGACAGCGCAGACGCCGCCAAGCCCACCGCGGCCCCCGACTTCGCGGGCGTCTGCGGCGGTACGGAGGAGAAGGCCGGCACCAAGCGGGTGGCGGTCGTCGTGGACTTCGGCACCCCGCAGGACGCCCCGCCGGGAGAGACTCCGCCCCGGCCGCAGGTGAAGACCGGCTGCGCCCAGGTCCGCGCGGACGCGACGAGCGCCGACGCGCTGGCCGCGGTGGCGAAGCCACTGCGGTACGACAGCGCGGCGCTGCTGTGCGGGATCGCCGGCTATCCGGCGAAGGGCTGCGGCGAGCAGGTCGCGGAGACCGAGTCCCCGGCCGACGAGACCGGGCCCGGGGGCGACCCCACCGTGACGGCCTCCCAGGCGTCGGGGGACAAGGGCGGCGACGGGGGCGGACCCGCCGTCGGGATCGTGGTGGGCGGAGCCGCCGTGCTCGTGCTCGGGGGCGCCGCGGTCTGGAAGGCCCGCCGACGCGCATGATCCGTGCCCCCGAGGCGAGCCGCTCCAACGCCCTGCACGCGGGCGCCTGGTGGCTCTGGGCGCTCGGCCTCGCCGTCGCCGCCTCCCGTACCACCAACCCCCTGCTCCTCGGCCTGATCGTCGCGGTCGCGGGCTATGTCGTCGCGGCCCGCCGCACGGACGCCCCGTGGGCCCGTTCGTACGGGGCGTTCGTGAAGCTGGGTCTCTTCGTGGTGGCGCTGCGGGTGGTGTTCTCGGTCGTGCTGGGTTCGGCGATCCCGGGGACGTACGAGCTGTTCACGCTGCCCGAGGTGCCGGTTCCCGACTGGGCGCAGGGGGTGCGGATCGGGGGCCGGGTGACGGCCGAGCAGGTGGTCTTCGCCGTGTACGACGGCGCCAAGCTGGCGACGCTGCTGATCTGCGTGGGCGCGGCGAACGCGCTCGCCAATCCGGCGCGGCTGCTGAAGTCGCTGCCGGGCGCGCTGTACGAGGTGGGGGTCGCCGTCGTCGTGGCGATGACCTTCGCGCCGAACATGGTGGCCGACGTGATGCGGCTGCGGACGGCCCGGCGGCTGCGGGGGCGCCCGACGGGCGGGGTGCGGGCGGTGCTCCAGATCGGGCTGCCGGTCCTCGAGGGCGCGCTGGAGCGGTCGATCGCCGTGGCGGCCTCGATGGACGCGCGCGGCTACGGACGTACGGCGCAGGTCGAGCCGGCCGTGCGGCGGACGACGAACGTGCTGACGCTGGGCGGACTGCTCGGGGTGTGCGCGGGCTCGTACGGTCTGCTGGCCGCCGAGGGCGCGGGGTACGGGCTGCCGCTGCTCGTCGCGGGGTTGTGCGCGGCGCTGGCCGGGCTCCGGCTGGGCGGGCGCCGGGCGGCCCGTACCCGGTACCGGCCGGACACCTGGGGGGTGCGGGCCTGGCTGGTCGCCGGCTCGGGCATCGCGGTGGCGGCGCTGATGATCTGGGCGAACACCTACGCCTACGAGGCTCTGCACCCGGGCGTCGTGCCCCTGGTCGCGCCGGAGCTTCCGGTGTGGCCCGCGCTCTCGATCCTGGTGGGCCTGGTACCCGCGTTCGTGGCGCCGGTTCCCGCGTCCGTTCCTGTTCCCGTCCGGTCCGCCTCCCCTTCCTCTTCCACCTCTGCTTCTGACTCTGCCTCTGCCTCCGCCTCCGCGTCCGCCTCCAGGGAGACTTCGTGATCCGGTTCGAGAACGTCTCGGTGACGTACGGCGCGGGCGAGCCCACACTGCGGGACCTCGACCTGACGGTCCCGGAGGGCGAACTGGTCCTGCTGGTGGGCCCGTCGGGCGTGGGCAAGTCGACCCTGCTCGGCACGGTCTCGGGGCTCGTACCGCACTTCACCGGTGGCACGCTGAAGGGCCGCGTGACCGTGGCGGGCCGGGACACCCGTACGCACATGCCGCGTGAGCTGGCGGACGTGGTCGGCACGGTCGGCCAGGACCCGCTCGCGCACTTCGTCACGGACACGGTCGAGGACGAGCTGGCGTACGGGATGGAGTCGCTGGGCCTGGCTCCGGCGGTGATGCGGCGGCGGGTCGAGGAGACCCTGGACCTGCTCGGACTCGCGGAGCTGCGCGACCGTCCGATCGCGACCCTCTCGGGCGGGCAGCAGCAGCGGGTGGCGATCGGTTCGGTGCTGACGCCGCACCCCGAGGTCCTCGTCCTCGACGAGCCGACGTCCGCGCTGGACCCGGCCGCGGCGGAGGACGTCCTCGCAGTTCTGCAGCGCCTGGTCCACGACCTCGGCACGACGGTCCTGATGGCGGAGCACCGCCTGGAGCGGGTGGTGCAGTACGCGGACCAGGTGCTGCTGCTGCCGGAGGGCATCATGGGCCCGCCCGCCGAGATCATGTCGGTCTCCCCCGTCCACCCTCCGGTGGTGGCGCTCGGCCGCCTGGCGGGCTGGAGCCCGCTCCCCTTGACGGTCCGGGACGCCCGCCGTGCGGCGGGCCCGGTCCGGGACCGTCTGGAGGCGCGGGTCCCGACCGCGGACCTCCGCCCCGAACCCCCCGTGCCCCACGCGCCGACGACCCCGGACGCGCCGGGCGCGCCGGACGGGCCGAACCAGCCGGACCAGCCGGACGCGCCGAACGCGCTGGAGACCCCGGCCCGGCGGGCCCCGGGCAAGGGCCGGGGCATCTCCCTGTTCCGGCGACGCCCCCGGCCCTCCGGCCCCGCCCCCGAAGCCCACCGTCTCCTCGTCGACGTCCGCTCCCTCGGTGTCCGCCGCGGCCGGGTCGAGGCGCTGCGGCGCGTGGACCTCCAGGTCACCGCGGGCGAGACCGTCGCGCTCATGGGACGCAACGGCGCCGGCAAGTCCACGCTCCTCAACGCGCTCGTCGGCATCGTCCCGCCCACCTCCGGCACCGCCCTCGTCGCGGGCCGCGCCCCGCACCACACCGACCCCCGCGAGATGATCCGCCACGTCGGTCTCGTACCGCAGGAGCCCCGCGACCTGCTGTACGCGGACACCGTCGGCGCCGAGTGCTCGGCCGCCGACGCCGACACCGGCGCCGCCCCCGGGACCTGCCGGGCGCTGGTGTCCGAGCTGCTGCCCGGCGTGGCGGACGACACCCACCCCCGTGACCTGTCCGAGGGCCAGCGCCTGGCGCTCGCCCTCGCGGTCGTCCTCACCGGCCGGCCCCCGCTCCTGCTCCTCGACGAGCCGACCCGCGGTCTCGACTACGCGGCCAAGGCCCGCCTCGTCGCCCGTCTGCGCGAGCTCGCCGGCGCGGGCCACGCCATCGTGCTCGCCACCCATGACGTGGAGCTGGCCGCCGAGCTGGCGCACCGGGTGGTGATCCTGGCGGGCGGCGAGGTCGTCGCGGACGGCCCGACGGCCGAGGTCGTCGTCTCCTCCCCCGCCTTCTCCCCGCAGGTGGCCAAGATCCTCGCCCCGCAGCCCTGGCTCACGGTCGAGCAGGTGAGGGAGGCGTGGTGAGCAGAGGACCCGTACGGCTCGGACCACGCTCGGTCGCGGCGCTCGTCCTCGTCTCCCTCGTCGGAGCGATGGCCGTCGCCTGGCCGCTCTTCGCGGACGGTGGTGCCGCCGTCACCGATCACGCCGCCGACGCCCCCTGGTTCTTCGCCGCGCTGCTGCCGCTGCTGATCGCGGTCGTGGTGGCGACGATCGCCGACTGCGGGATGGACGCGAAGGCGGTGGCGATGCTGGGCGTGCTCGCCGCCGTGGGGGCTGCGCTGCGGCCGCTGGGGGCGGGGACGGCGGGCCTGGAGCCGATGTTCTTCCTCATGGTGCTGAGCGGCCGGGTCCTCGGGCCGGGGTTCGGCTTCGTCCTCGGCGCGGTGACGATGTTCGCGTCCGCCCTGCTCACGGGCGGTGTCGGCCCCTGGATGCCGGTGCAGATGCTGGCCATGGGCTGGTTCACGATGGGCGCGGGCCTGCTGCCGGGCCCTGAGCGGCTTCGCGGCCGGGGTGAGCTGCTGATGCTGTCGGCGTACGGGTTCGTGGCGGCGTTCGCGTACGGCACCGTCACCAATCTCTACGGCTGGGTCACGGTGGGCGGCCTGGGCACCGGGATCTCGTTCCAGCCCGGGGAACCGGCGCAGGAGAACCTGGTCCGCTTCCTCGCGTACGTCCTCGCCACCTCCCTCGGCTGGGACCTCGGCCGGGCGGCCCTCACCGTCGTGCTCACGATGACCGTCGGCGGGACGCTCCTGAAGGCGCTGCGGCGGGCCACGCGGCGCGCGAACTTCGAGACCCAGGTCACATTCGAGGGCGCTGAGAGGCCGCACCGGGGTGAGGCGCCCCACAGGACCTAGGTCACGTACGACGTGGAATAGGAGAGGGCCCAGACCCCCCTAAATCCCCCCATAGACCACCTTGACCTGCAACAACACCCGGGTACCCACCCCCGGTCGTTCGGCGCGGGTCCGACTCCGCTTCGTACCGGGGGGCATTGCGACGCCTCCGCAGGACTGCTTGTCTGGTGGACGTCGCCAGGCAGGCAGCGTTCAGCGCAGCCCCTCGGACAGGCCGATTCCCCGCAGGATCCGGGTTCCCCGGGCTCTGGTTCCGGCTTGCCGAAAACGCCCGGCGCGCCCCATGTCCCCGACGTTAGGTCGCGTTTTGTTCCGCTCCATCGCCACCCGTGCCAACTCCCGCAAGAAGACCCTCGCCGTGTCCGCAGCGGTGCTGCTGGGCGCCTCGGGTGCGGTCCTGGGCACGACGGCCTCGGCCTCGGCCGCTCCCAGCGACGCCAAGGCGATCGCCAAGCAGATCGTCCCGGCTTCGCAGTTCGCGTCGTTCAGTAAGATCGTGGAGCACGAGTCCGGCTGGAACCCCTCCGCCACCAACTCGTCCAGCGGCGCCTACGGCCTGGTCCAGGCCCTGCCGGCCTCGAAGATGTCCTCGGCCGGTTCCGACTGGAAGACCAACCCGGCCACCCAGATCAAGTGGGGCCTGGACTACATGAACGACCGCTACGGCAGCCCGAACGGCGCCTGGGCGTTCTGGCAGGCCAACGGCTGGTACTAAGAGTCACCCCCAGCCCCCCGCAGCCGCGCGCACACCCGCAAGGCCCCGCCCTCCTCACGGAGGGGCGGGGCCTGCGGCGTTTCCGGGCGCGGCAACCCCCCGACGCGGTTGCAACCCCCGACCCGGCCGCAACCCCCGACGCGCCCGCAGCCGCAGCCGCCGAGACGCCCTACAGCCGCTGGATGATCGTGCCGGTCGCCAGCGCGCCGCCGGCGCACATCGTGATCAGCGCGAATTCCCTGTCCGTACGCTCCAGCTCGTGCAGGGCCGTGGTGATCAGACGCGCCCCGGTCGCACCCACCGGATGCCCGAGCGCGATGGCGCCGCCGTTGACGTTGACCTTGGCCAGCCCGTCCAGGTCCCGGTCGAATTCCTGGGCCCAGCTCAGGACGACCGAGGCGAAGGCCTCGTTGATCTCGACGACGTCGATGTCCTTCAGCGACATCCCCGCCTTGCCGAGCACGGCGCGCGTCGCGTCGATCGGCCCGTCGAGGTGGAAATGGGGGTCGGAGCCGACGAGGGCCTGGGCGACGATCCGGGCGCGGGGCCTGAGCTTGAGCGCCCGGGCCATCCGCTTGGACGCCCACATCAGCGCGCACGCCCCGTCGGAGATCTGGGAGGAGTTCCCGGCGGTGTGGACGGCGGTCGGCATGACGGGCTTGAGCCGGGCGAGCGCCTCCATGCTGGTGTCGCGGAGCCCCTCGTCCCGGTCGACCAGCCGCCACATGCCCTGACCCGCGGCCTGCTCCTCCTCGGTGGTCGGGACCTGGACGGCGAAGGTCTCGCGCTTGAACCGCTCCTCGGACCAGGCGATCGCGGCCCGTTCCTGGGAGAGCAGACCGAGGGAGTCGACCCGCTCGCGGGTCAGGCCGCGGTGCCGGGCGATCCGCTCGGCGGCCTCGAACTGGTTGGGCAGGTCGACGTTCCACTCGTCCGGCCAGGGCTTTCCGGGTCCGTGCTTGGACCCCGAGCCGAGCGGGACGCGCGACATGGCCTCGACACCACAGCTGATGCCGATGTCGATGACGCCTGAGGCGATCATGTTGGCGACCATGTGGCTCGCCTGCTGCGAGGAGCCGCACTGACAGTCGACGGTGGTGGCGGCGGTCTCGTAGGGAAGGCCCATGGTGAGCCAGGCGTTGCGCGCGGGGTTCATGGACTGCTCGCCGGCGTGGGTGACGGTGCCGCCGACGATCTGCTCGACGCAGTCGGCGTGGATGCCGGTGCGGCCGAGGAGTTCACGGTAGGTCTCGCCCAGGAGGTAGGCGGGGTGGAGATTGGCGAGCGCGCCTCCACGCTTGCCGATGGGGGTGCGTACTGCTTCGACGATGACGGGTTCCGCGGCCATGAGCTCGTCCTCTCCTCGCCCGGGCGGGGTGTCCCGGCACTCCGCGACGGGGGCGGTACGGGGAACTAGTACGCGTTCTAGTTCTGAGTGAAGTCTTATGACTGCTACCGCCGGTACGCAAGGGTTGTGCACGCACCCGCGTGCGCCGATCACCGGCAACAGTTCCCGTCGCATGCCTTGCGACTTGTAGAACCCGTTACTACCTTGCGGACAGCTTCTGATGGACCGTCAGAATTGGACCGTCGGAATCCAGCCGTCCCGTCAGGCATGCCGCCGGACATGCCGCCGGCCGTGCGCCTGCCGGACACGCCGCCCGGCAGGCGTGTCCCAGACATGGAGTGTGTTGCCGATGCCCTGCCCTCACCTCCCCGAAGGGTTCGACGCCACCGATCCCGATCTGCTCCAGAGCCGCATCCCCTTCCCGGAGTTCGCATCGCTGCGGCAGACGGCACCCGTGTGGTGGTGCCCCCAGCCGCGCGGCATCACGGGCTTCGACGACGAGGGCTACTGGGCCGTCACCCGGCACGCCGACGTCAAGTACGTCTCCACGCACCCGGAGTTGTTCTCCTCCACCGAGAACACGGCCGTCATCCGCTTCAACGAGCACATCACCAGGGACCAGATCGAGGTCCAGAAGCTGATCATGCTCAACATGGACCCGCCCGAGCACACCCGCGTCCGCCAGATCGTCCAGCGCGGCTTCACGCCCCGCGCGATCCGGGGTCTGGAGAACGCCCTGCGCGAGCGTGCCCGGAAGATCGTCGAGGAGGCGAAGCGGAACGCCGGCTCCGACGGCTCCTTCGACTTCGTCACCCAGGTCGCCGTCGAGCTGCCGCTCCAGGCGATCGCCGAACTCATCGGCGTACCGCAGGAGGACCGTGCCCGGATCTTCGACTGGTCCAACAAGATGGTCGCGTACGACGATCCCGAGTACGCCATCACCGAGGAGATCGGCGCCGAGGCCGCCATGGAGCTCATCGGCTACTCGATGAACCTGGCCGCCGAGCGCAAGGAGTGCCCGGCCAAGGACATCGTGACCCAGCTCGTCGCCGCCGAGGGCCAGGGGAACCTCTCCTCCGACGAGTTCGGCTTCTTCGTGCTGCTGCTTGCGGTGGCCGGCAACGAGACCACACGTAACGCCATCAGCCACGGCATGCACGCCTTCCTCACCCACCCCGAGGAGTGGGAGCTGTACAAACGGGAGCGGCCGGCGACCGCCGCCGAGGAGATCGTGCGCTGGGCGACGCCGGTGGTCTCGTTCCAGCGGACCGCCACCCAGGACACCGAGATCGGCGGCCAGAAGATCCGCCGTGGCGACCGGGTCGGACTCTTCTACTCCTCCGCCAACAACGACCCCGAGGTCTTCGAGAACCCCGAGACCTTCGACATCACGCGCGACCCGAACCCGCATCTCGGATTCGGCGGCGGCGGGCCGCACTTCTGTCTCGGAAAGTCGCTCGCCATCAACGAGATCGACCTGATCTTCAACGCGCTCGCGGACGTCCTGCCCGATCTGACCCTCGCGAGCGAACCGCGTCGCCTGCGCGCGGCCTGGCTGAACGGGATCAAGGAGTTGCGGGTGCGGGCCGGCTCCTGACGGACGCTCCTGACAGACCGGCAGGCGGGGGCTCCATCCCCTACGCCCAGGCCCCCGCCTCCCGCCCTCTCCCGCGTCACTCCCGCCCTCGCTCCCGGCCGGTGTCCGGCTTCCTTCACGCCCGGAACCGGAATCTCCCCCGCCGCGTCTGACCGACCATGCGGGGGACACACAGAATTCTGGCCATGATCGTCGCGCTGCTCGCGCTCCAGCTCGGCTCGCTGATAGCACCGGCGTACGCCTGCGGCTGCGGCGCGATGATCCCGGACCGCGACCAGCGGATCGGCGTCGACCGGGAGACCTCGGCGGTGCGCTGGGACGGCCGTACGGAACAGATCGTCATGCGCTTCACGGTGCGCGGGGACGCCGAGCGGGCGGCCTGGATCATGCCCGTACCCGGGCGGGCGGACGTGACGCTCGGCGACCCGGCGCTCTTCGACGCGCTGGAGGACCTCACCCGTCCCGCACGCGAGGACCGGTACTACTTCTGGCCGCGCGGCGACGACTGGCCCTTCGACCTCGGCTCGTCGGACGGCGCCTCGGCCGCCCTTCCCGGCGCCGGCCCGGACGTCGGGGTCGTCGGGCGCGAGCGACTCGGCCCCTTCGACGTGGCGCGGCTGACCGCCACCGACCCCGAGGCGCTGAGCGGCTGGCTGAAGACGAACGGCTTTGAACTCCCCGAGCGGCTGGCGGCCGAACTGACGCCGTACGTCGAGCAGAAGTGGGAGTACGTCGCGGTACGGCTCGCCCCCGACGCCACCGGTACGGCACTCCAGGGCGAGCTGACCCCGCTGCGGATCAGCTTCGCCAGCGACCGGCTCGTCTACCCGATGCGGCTCTCCCGGCTGGCGAAGACCCCGCAGTCCCTCGGCCTGTACATCCTCGCCGACCACCGGATGGAGCCGCGCGACGACATCGGCGGCGACGGGCCGGAGGTGACGTTCGCCGGGCGGATCGAGGGGACGAGCCGCGACTCGCTCGCCTCGCTCACCGGCGGCGGCCCGGTCTTCCTGACCGCCCTGGACCAGTCGTTCCCCGTACCGTCGCTGATCGACGGCGACCACGAGCTGCGGACGGTCGCGGACACGCCGTACCGCGAGGTGATCTACACCGACCGGCTGCTCACGGTCGGCGACGGGGTTCCGGTCTGGCTCCTGACGGTCGCCGGCGTGCTGCTCGCGGCGGGCGGGACGGTCGTGGCGATCCGCGTACGGCGCCGGCGCCCTACGGTACGTTCGGCGGCATGACCCAGGATCAATGGACCGCAGTCGACCGCTACTTCACCGAACTGCTCGCCCCCGCCGACGAGGCGCTCGCCGCCACGCTCGCCGACTCCTCGGCAGCCGGACTCCCCGAGATCGCCGTCGCGCCCAACCAGGGCAAGCTCCTGAACCTGCTCGTCTCGATGTGCGGGGCGCGCTCGGTCCTGGAGATCGGCACGCTCGGCGGCTACAGCACGATCTGGATGGCCCGGGCGCTGCCCGCCGACGGCCGGATGATCTCGCTGGAGTACAACCCGGCCCACGCGGACGTGGCGCGCGCCAACATCGCCCGCGCCGGCCTGGAGAAGGTCGTCGAGGTCCGGACGGGCGCGGCCCTGGACACCCTGCCCCAGCTGGAGACGGAGGGAGCGGGCCCGTTCGACTTCGTCTTCATCGACGCCGACAAGGTGAACAACCCGAACTACGTGGCGTGGGCGCTGAAGCTCTCCCGCCCGGGCACGGTCGTCGTCGTCGACAACGTCGTCCGCGGGGGCGCGATCCTGGACGCGGAGACGGACGACCCGGCGATCACCGGCACACGCGCGATGTTCGAACTGGTCGCACGCGAGCCCCGGTTGGACGCGACGGCGTTCCAGACGGTCGGCGTGAAGGCGTACGACGGCCTGCTGCTCGCCCGGGTCGTGGCCTGACGGACGCGCCCGTCCCGCGTACGCGGCCGGGTCGGGGCCGTGGCGGGGACGGGGCCGGTCATATCCTGCCCTTCATGAGCATCGTGAAGATCAACGTACTGACCGTCCCGGCCGAGCAGCGTGAGGTGCTGGAGCAGCGGTTCGCCTCGCGGGCCGGGGCCGTGGAGGGGTCCGACGGGTTCGAGTGGTTCGAGCTGCTGCGCCCCCTGGAGGGCACCGACCAGTACCTGGTGTACACCCGCTGGCGGAGCGAGGAGGACTTCCAGAACTGGATGTCCGGTTCCATGAAGACCGCGCACGAGGGCGGCGGAGCCGGCGAGCGGCCCAGGCCCGCGGCCACCGGGTCGACGCTCTGGTCCTTCGAGGTCGTCCAGCAGGCGTCCCCGAAGTGAGCGACTCCACCACCGGCTGGTCCTTCGTCCCCGAGGACGTCCACACCGCCGACGCCACCGCCCTGCGCCGCGACTACTACGACGACGTGGCGAGCCGCTACTGGAAGCGGCCCGCCACCGTGGCGGAGATCGACGAAGGGCTGACGAACGACGGCGTGGAGCTGCTGGCCCCGCCCACCGGTCAGTTCCTCGTGGGCCGGTACGAGGGGAAGCCGGCCGCGTGCGGCGGCGTGCTGCTCCTCGACGAGGAACGCGCCGAGCTGACCCGCGTGTTCCTGCGCCACGCCTTCCGGGGCACGGGCGGCGCCGGGGCCATGCTGGGCAGGCTGGAGGACGCGGCGCGTGACCTGGGCGCGCGGCGGATGGTCCTCAACACGCGCACGGACCTGATCGAGGCCCGCAGCCTGTACGCGCGCCACGGCTACCTGGAGATACCGGCGTACTGCGAGGGGCCCTACATGGACGTCTGGTACGGCAAGGACCTCCCGTCCTGATCGTCAGGCGTGATGGTCGCGGGGCGGCTCGGGCGAGTGGGGCCGCTCCGCGTCCGAGCCGCTCAGCTCGGCCGTCAGCTCCTCGACCAGCTGGACCAGATCCGTGGGCCGCTCCGGCCCCCACCAGTCGCCGAGCAACTCGGCGAGCGACTCCTCCCGCGCCTTCGCCAGCCGCGTCGCGGCGGCGAGCCCCTCTTCCGTGAGGACGAGTTGCAGCCCCTCCCGGCGGGCCAGCGCGCGCTCCTCGATCTGCCGGGACGCCGCGGTGATGACCCGCAGGGGTACGGGGGTGGTCTCGGCGAGCCGGGCCGGTTCCACGGTCCCGTGGCGGCGGATCCGCAGCAGGAGCCAGCTCGCGGCCGGCAGCAGATCGAGCCCGGCCTTGGCGGTGATCTTCTCGTAGACCGCCTTGCGCCCCTCCCGCGAGCCGAGTACGGACAGGGCCCGCGCACACTCCTCGTACGAGGAGCGCTCCACCGGGTTGGAGGCGAGGGTCTGGCTGGTGTCGGGGGCGGTGACCGAGCCGCGCAGCTTGTCCTCCTTGAGGAACCAGGCGACGACGAAGGCGATCAGGACGACCGGCACGGCATAGAGGAAGACGTCGGTGATCGAGCTCGCGTAGGCGTGCACGACCGACGGCTGCAGCTCGGAGGGGAGTTCCGAGATGGCGCGCGAGTCGGCGGCGATCTGGTCCGGTCCGGTGCCCGGCGGGAGCGGCTGCCCGGCGAGCGCCTCGTCGAGTTTGCTGTTGAGCCCGTTGGTGAAGATCGTGCCGAAGATCGCGACGCCGAACGACGCGCCGATGGAGCGGAAGAAGGTGGCGCCGGAGGTGGCGACCCCGAGGTCCTGGTACGAGACGGCGTTCTGCACGACCAGGACGAGGACCTGCATGACGAGGCCGAGGCCGACGCCGAAGACGAAGAAGCACGCGCTCGTCTCCCAGGTGGAGCTGGCCTCCGTCAGCTCGTGGAGCAGCAGCAGCCCGAGCGCCGTGACGCCGGTGCCCGCGATGGGGAAGACCTTCCAGCGGCCCGTGCGCGAGACGATCTGGCCGGAGACGGTCGAGGTGATGAAAATGCCGAGGACCATGGGCAGCATGTGGATGCCGGACACGGTCGGGGTGACGCCCTGGACGACCTGGAGGAAGGTCGGCAGATAGGTCAGCGCGCCGAACATCGCGAAGCCCACGACGAAGCTGATGACCGAGACGAGGGTGAAGGTCCGGATCCGGAAGAGCTTCAGCGGCAGCACGGGCTCGGCGGCGCGCCTCTCGACGTACACGAACCACACCAGGAGTACGGCTCCGAGGGCGGCGAGACCGATGATCTGAGGGGAGCCCCAGGCCCAGGTGCTGCCGCCGAGGGAGGCGACGAGGACCAGGCAGGTGGCGACCGAGGCGATGAGGAGCGTACCGAGGTAGTCGATGGTGTGGCGGGTGCCGCGGACCGGGATGTGCAGCACGGCGGCGATCACGAAGAGGGCGACGATGCCGATGGGCAGGTTGATGTAGAAGACCCAGCGCCAGGAGAGGTGCTGGGTGAACAGCCCGCCGAGCAGCGGGCCGAGGACGCTGCTCGCCCCGAAGACGACACCGAAGAGCCCCTGGTACCTGCCGCGTTCCCGGGGCGACACGAGGTCGCCGACGATGGCCATCGAGAGGACCATGAGACCGCCGCCGCCGAGGCCCTGCAGGGCGCGGAAGCCGATGAGCTGGGGCATGTTCTGCGCGACGCCGCAGAGGGCGGAGCCGACGAGGAAGATGACGATGGCGCCCTGGAAGAGCTTCTTGCGGCCGTACTGGTCGCCGAGCTTGCCCCACAGGGGCGTGCCCGCGGTCGACGCCAGGATGTACGCGGTGACGACCCACGACAGGTGCTCCATGCCGCCGAGCTCACTGACGATGGTCGGCAGGGCCGTGGAGACGATGGTCTGGTCGAGTGCCGCGAGCAGCATGCCGAGGAGCAGCGCCCCGATCGCGACCATCACACCGCGCCGGTTCCGCCCGTCCCCGGGCACCGGGCCACCGCTGGGGTCCGCCGCGCGTACTTCCTGGGCCATGGGCATCTCCTCGGGTCCGTTCCCCACCCCATCCTGATTGGAATGTCCGGTTATGGCCTGCGGAGGCCCTGGCCGTTACCCCGGTCGCGGAGGCCGGGCCACGTGCGGGCTGCATAATCTCTGCCAGGCGAACTGGGGAGGGGCCTGACTGTGGTCGGACACGTCTGTCCTGAATGCGGTGTACACAGACCGCGCTGCGCGTGCGTCGAGGCGGAGATAGCCGCGGCGGAGGACTTCGATCCGCTGCGGATCCGTCCGTACGTGACGCTGGATGCCGTCGCGGAGGCGGGGAAGGCGCCGATGACCCCACCGGAACCGGTCCCGGGTACGGGTACGGGCACGGGGCCGGTCCCGGGGTCCGGCGCGGGCACGGGGCCGGTCCCGGGGTCCGGCGCGGGCACGGGGCCCGGCGCGGGTACGGGCTCCGGGTCGGGTGGGGTCTTTGGGGCGGGTGGGGTTTCCGGGCCCGGTACGGCCTCCGGGCCGGGCGCGGCCCCTGGACCCGGTACGGACTCCGGGTCGGGTGCGGCCCCCTGGCCGGGCGCGGGTGCCGTCTCCGTACCGGTGACGGAGCCGGGCGGGGGGCCTGGCCCGGACGAGACGATGCCCCTGTTCCTGAGCGGGATCGCGCCGGAGGCCGAGGCGTACGACCTCGCGTACGACCCCGAATGGGGGCCGCGCGAGCCCGAGCGCCCCGCCACCCGGCGACGCGGCGCGCTGGTGGCTCTCGCGGCGGCGGTCGCGGTCGCGGTGGTCGCCACGGCGGCGGTCGCGGGCGGCCTGCTCGGCGGCGGGGACGAGCCCGACGACCGGGCCGCCGCGCCCACGCCCACCGCGAGCGCCTCGGAGAACGTCGCCGTGTCGGAGGCGCCGTCCTCCTCGGCCTCCACGCCTCCGCCGTCCGCCTCGGCCTCCGCCACGGCCTCACGCTCCGCGTCGCCCTCGTCGTCGCCGTCGCCCTCCTCCCGTACGCCGGAGGCGACCGCGACGGCCACGTCCACCGTTCCGGCCGGACCGCCGTCGCCCTCGGCCACGCGGACCACCTCCGCGCCGACCCGCACGCCCACGGTCGCGCCGGTCGCACCGGCCCCGACCCTGCGCTACGGGGACTCCGGCCCCGAGGTCGCGGAGCTTCAGCGGCGGCTCCGGGAGGTGTGGATCTACGACGGCCCGATCGACGGCGAGTACTCCAGACAGGTGCGGCGCGCGGTCGAGCGGTACCAGTCGTACCAGGACATCGAGGAGGACGGGGAGGGCGTGTACGGGCCGGAGACGCGCCGCGCACTGGAGGCCGAGACCACGGGCTGAAGCCGGTGGGGTGGCCCGCCGGCACCACGGGCCGGCGGCGGTCGGTGGCGGCCGGAAGCGGGCGGCGCCCTCGGCCGCGAGGTCCGTGATGCGGGACGGATTGGCGCTGAGCGTCCTCGTTTTGTATCGTCGAGGAACAAAGTGGCCCCGCCCGCACTCCCTGACCGGCGGGCGGGTCCGCTCTGTTCTCCTCCCACCCCTCTGGAGACCCTTCATGCCCGCGCTCACCACCCGCGCCCTGCTCCTCGACATGGACGGCACGCTCGTCAACTCGGACGCCGTCGTCGAGCGCTGCTGGCGCCGCTGGGCCGAGCGTCACGGCCTCGACCCGGACGAGGCGCTCAAGGTCGTCCACGGCCGCCAGGGGTACGCGACGATGGCCGCCCTCCTTCCGGACCGGCCCATGGAGCAGAACCACGCCGACAACCGGGTCATGCTCGCGGAGGAGACCGCGGACCTCGACGGCGTCGTCCCGGTCCCGGGCGCCCCGGCCTTCATGGCCGCCCTCGTCGGCCTCCCGCACGCCCTCGTGACCTCGGCGGACGAGAAGCTCGCCCAGGCCCGGATGGGCGCCGCAGGGCTGCGGATGCCGGCGACCCGGGTGACGGCGGAGCTGGTCGGCGCGAGCAAGCCGGACCCGGAGGGCTTCCTCAAGGGCGCGGCGGAGCTGGGCTTCGACCCGGCCGACTGCGTGGTCTTCGAGGACTCCGAGGCCGGCATCCAGGCGGGCCGCGCCGCGGGCATGCGGGTGGTGGGCGTGGGCCCGAGGGCGGCCGCCTTCGCCCCGGACGTCCACGTCCAGGACCTCACGACCGTACGGCTGACGCCCCTCCAGGACGGCTCCCTCAGCCTGACGTTCGCGTAACGCCCCGCGCCACCACACCCCACGCCACCAGCTCCAGCACGACCGCCACCGCCACCGCCTGCACCACCATCAGCGCCACCAGCACGAAGAGCTGCACCGCCCCCGCCTCCCACGGCGACGCGCCGCCCAGCAGCATCCCCACGAACGCCCCCGGCAGCGTCACGAGCCCCACCGTCCTCGTCTGGTCGAGCCCCGGCAGCAGCGCGTCCGACGCCGCCCCGCGCGCCACCTCCAGCCGCGCCTCGCGCTCCGGAAGCCCGATCGCGAGCCCCGCCTCCACCTCGCCCCGGCGCGTCTCCAGCTCGTCCAGCGCCCGCCTCCCACCCAGGACCGTCGCGGTCAGGGCGCCGCCGATGAGGATGCCGGTGACCGGGATGAGCGCCACGCCACGCACCGGAACGAGTCCGGTGAGCAGCAGCGTGCCGACGACGGGTCCGACGCCCGCCGCGATCGGCACCCCGGCCCACCAGCGCCCGCGGCCCGCCCCCGGGACGACGCGCCGCCCGGCGGTCCAGGCCGCCACCCCGTACATCACCAGCAGGAAGACCAGCAGCAGCGGCAGATACCGCATCACCCAGCCGATCACGAGCGACACCGCGACCAGTTGGACCGCGGCGCGCCCGCCCGCGATCAGCGAGTCGCGCGGGCGTCCGAGCCGGGCGAACGCGACGACGCCCGCGGCCACGGCGAGCAGAACGGCGAGAACCACCCCAAAGGTGACGTTCACTTCCAGAAGCACACGCCAACCCTAGGGCCGAGAAACGGAAGTGTCGTTCCGTCACACCCCTTGATGTGACGTGGCCATGTCGTCACCCTGTTACCTGGCGCACCCCCCAACGCAACCTGGTGCCGCCACGATGACCGGGCCGCCGGGCGCCCACCCGGGCGCCCACCCGGGCATTTCGTCCCACACGCACCGGAAACCCACCCGGGGCGCGCGGGGCGAGCGCCCGGAACGGCACGGCCGATGTCCCCCCACCTCAAGGGAGTTCGCATGCTCGCCGCCAACGTCTACGCGCGTCGAATAGCCCGTCGCGCGACCGTTCTCGCCGCCACCGCCACCCTCTCCGTCACCGGCCTCCTCGCCACCGCGCCGACCGCGCAGGCGGCCATGCCCACGCCCGTCAGCGCGGCCACCGCCCGTACCTACCTCGCCTCCCTCACGGTGAAGGCGGAAGGTTCCTCCTCCGGCTACAGCCGTGATCTGTTCCCCCACTGGATCACCCAGTCCGGCGCCTGCAACACCCGCGAGGTCGTCCTCAAGCGCGACGGCGTGAACGTCGTCCAGGACTCCAGCTGTGCCGCCGTCAGCGGCAGTTGGTACTCCGCGTACGACGGCGCGACCTGGACCGCCGCCGCCGACCTTGACATCGACCACATGGTGCCGCTCGCCGAGGCCTGGCGCTCGGGCGCGAACTCCTGGACCACCGCCAAGCGCCAGCAGTTCGCCAACGACCTGACCCGGCCGCAGCTCATCGCCGTCACGGACAACGTCAACCAGTCCAAGGGCGACCAGGACCCCGCCGAGTGGCTGCCGTCGCGCACCGCGTACCTCTGCACGTACGTCCGCGCCTGGGTGCACACGAAGTACTACTGGGGCCTGAGCGTGGACTCCGCGGAGAAGAGCGCCCTGCAGTCCGTCCTGAACGGCTGCTGAGAACGCTTCCGTCGCGCCTCCCTCGTTCCGTACCGTACGGGCGTTCCCTGCCGAACGGGTGGGACGACGGAGGAGCGGGGGAGATCGATGGCGGCCGGACTGAGGCTCGGACCGGTACTTCGGTACGTCGACGGAGTGGCGGGCGACTCGGCGACGATATGGGTCGAGACCGACCGCCCGTGCACGGCGGAGGTCCGTGGAGCCGCCGGCGCCGGCGGCTCCACCCGCACCTTCCAGATCGCGGGCCACCACTACGCGCTGATCCCGGTGACGGGCCTGACCCCCGGCACGACGACGGCGTACGAGATACGGCTCGACGGCCGGACCGTCTGGCCGCCGGCCGACTCCCGCTTCCCCCCGAGCACGATCCGCACCCCCTCCCCCGACGGCGAGGTCAAGGTGGCGTTCGGCTCCTGCCGCTGGGCGGCGAAACCGGCCAAGGGCAGGGACCCGGTCGGCCCGGACGCCCTGGACACGCTCGCCCAGCACCTGGCGGCGCGCCTCGCGTCCGGCGCCACGGCGGAACCGGACGCCTCGGCACCCGAACGCCCGGACGTCCTCGTCCTCCTGGGTGACCAGGTGTACGCGGACGAGACCTCGGCCGACACCCGCCGCTGGCTCGCCGCCCGCCGGGACCCGGGCGACCCGCCGGGCTCGGAGGTCGGGGAGTACGAGGAGTACACCCGGCTCTACGACGAGTCGTGGGGCGACCCCGAGGTCCGCTGGCTGCTCTCCACCGTCCCCAGCTGCATGATCTTCGACGACCACGACCTCATCGACGACTGGAACACCAGCGCCGCCTGGCTGGCCCGGATGCGGGCCACGCACTGGTGGAGCGAGCGCGTGCTCAGCGGGCTGATGTCGTACTGGGTGTACCAGCACCTCGGCAACCTCTCCCCCGCCGAGCTGGACGCCGACCCGCTGTACGCCGAGATCCGTTCCGTACCGGACGGCACGGAGCGGCTGCGGCGGTTCGCGGCGGAGGCGGACGCCGATCCGGCGTGTGTGCGCTGGAGTTACCGGCGGGACTTCGGCCGGACCCGGCTGCTGATGATCGACACCCGGGCCGCGCGCCTCCTGAAGGAGGACGCGCGGGCGATGCTGGACCCGGCCGAGGCGGCCTGGGTACGCGAACAGGCGCTGTCGGACCGGGGTGCGTACGACCATCTCCTCGTCGGGACCTCGCTGCCCTGGCTGCTGCCGCCGCTGATCCATGACGCGGAGGCCTGGAACGCGGCCCTGTGCCGCGGCGAACGGGGCGGCCCGGACGGGCGCTGGGCGCGATTCGCGGAGGACCTGCGGCAGCGGGCGGACCTGGAGCACTGGGCGGCGTTCCCCTCGTCGTTCGAGGCCCTGACCCGCCTGATCGCGGAAGCGGGCGGCGGCCCGGACGCGCCGGCGACGGTGTGCGTACTGTCCGGGGACGTCCACCACGCGTACGTGGCGGAGCCGCGCTGGCCCGACGAGCCGACCGGGGGCGCCGCGGGCGTCGAGGGCGCCACGGGCCCGGGGGCGCGGCCCGAGGCCCGGGTGGTCCAGCTGACGTGCTCGCCGCTGCACAACGCGATCCCGCTCGCGGTACGCCTGGGCTTCCGCTTCGGATGGAGCCGCGCAGGCAGCCGCCTGGGCCGCGCCCTGGCCCGGCACGCGCGCGTGGGCCGGCCCTTGATCGGCTGGCGCAGAACGGGCGGCCCCTGGTTCGGCAACCAGCTCATGACGCTCACGCTGCACGCCCGCTCCGCCCGCCTGACACTCACCCAGGCGCGCGCGAACGGCCGGCTCGTCACCGTCGACGAGCGCCGCCTGAGCGGGAGTTGACGCCCCGACGGGGAGGCCGTCCGGAGCGCCCGCGCCTCGCGTGACACTCGCCACAGATCGCCACGGGAACGAATGTTGAAGTTGCAAGTACTAGTGAGGGGTGCCTAACCTGACGTCCTCATCGGTTCCGTCCCCCCGCGTTCCGTCCCCCCGGGACCGACTCGACCGAAGGAGTCACACCCCCATGAATCCCCTGGCCAACCGCGTACAGCAGTCCCAGCCGTACGCGCTCGGGCTGTTCCGCCTCGTCATCGGTCTGCTCTTCGCCTGCCACGGCGCCGCCTCGCTCTTCGGCGTGCTCGGCGGTGCCGTCGGCGGCGGCACCATCCCGGCCGGCACCTGGCCCGGCTGGTACGCGGCCGTGATCCAGCTCGTCGGCGGCGCCCTCGTGGCGCTCGGCCTCGGCACCCGTACCGCCGCTCTGCTCGCCTCCGGCTCGATGGCCTACGCGTACTTCAAGGTCCACCAGCCCGAGGGGCTCTTCCCGCTCCAGAACGGCGGCGAGAGCGCCGCGCTCTTCTGCTGGGCGTTCCTGCTCCTCGTCTTCACCGGTCCCGGAGCCCTCGCTCTCGACCGGCTCTTCGGAAGCCGCGAGGAGCGCACGTCGGACCGGTCCGCGGACAGGGCCGAGGCGCGGGGCGAGGAGAGGCGCGAACCCGTCGGGGCGTGACCGACTGCGGGTGACCGCCTGGGCATGACCGGCTGGGCGTGAGCGTCAGGGCATGTCCGTCCCGCCCGGATTGCGGCCGAACGGGCAGGGGTCGGAGGTCGCGGGAGCGAATTCCGGCCCCTGCCCGTTCTCGTCGGCCGCCCACGCGTACGCTCTAGCGCTGTGAACGTGCTCGACAGCATGGGGTCACTGCAGTCGCTGACCGCGGGCCCGTGGATCTACGCGGCGGTGGCCACGTCGGTACTGCTCGACGTCTTCCTGCCGGTGCTGCCGAGCGGGGTCCTGGTGATCACGGCCGCGACGGCGGCGGCGACCGCCACCGCGGCCTCCACCGACGTGCCCTCCGTCCTTCTCCTTCTCCTCTGCGCGGCCACCGCCTCGGTACTCGGCGACTTCGTCGCGTACCGGCTGGCCTGGAGGGGCGGGGCCCGGCTGGACCGGGCGATCGCCCGCTCGCGCCGGCTGACCCGGGCGCAGGAACGTCTCGGCGTGGCCCTCGCACGCGGCGGCGGCCCGCTCGTGGTGATCGCGCGCTTCGCCCCGGCCGGGCGCTCGGTCGTCTCCCTGGGCGCGGGCGCGGCGCGGCGCCGGATCGCGGACTTCCTGCCCTGGTCGGCACTGGCCGGGGTGGCCTGGGCGGGCTACAGCGTGGCGCTCGGCTGGTTCGGCGGGCTGTGGCTGGGCGCGACCTGGTTCAGCGCGGGCGTCTCCGTCCTCGCGCTGTTCCTGGCGGGCGGGCTGGCCGCCTATGTCATACGGCGTCCGGCTGCGGCTCCCGCGCCGGCTTCCTGAGCCCGCGTACCTCCAGGCCGTCGAGCAGCCTGGCGGTCGCCTCGGCGATCTCGTCCACGGCACGCTCGAACACCTCGACGTTGTGCGCGGCGGGTCTGTGGAACCCGGACACCTTGCGGACGTACTGCAGGGCGGCGGCGTGGATGTCGTCCTCGGTCGCCTCTTCGGGCAGAACCGGCGGTCGGAGAGTCTTGATGCTGCGGCACATGCATCCAGTGTCGCGCGCCCCACTGACAACGCGCCGCCCCGGATCAGCCCCCGATGCCGCGTCTGCTCCGTGCGTTGATCTCGGCGGCGCGGGCCCGCAGCTCCCTCATGGGCGTGGCGAGCTGCACGTCGCCGGGTTCGGCCTCCCATTCGCGGCCGCCCCTGACGGGCCGGATCAGGAGCCGGCCGGCGACGCTGTCGACGTAGAAGCCGACCCGGCCGGTGGCGGTGTCGCGTACGAGGTCACCGACCTCGGGCAGTGGTTGCACGAATCCCCTCCGTCCCGGAATTCCAGTTCTCTAGAGATACACCCAGAGAAACGTCACCGCTCCCCTCTGTCAACGTATCTCTAGAGAAGTCCCCCGAAGGATGGATCACTCGCACAGCTCGGCGCAGAGGCGTGCGTCACCTGGTCGGAGCGCGCCGTAGGGTGTCCCGCAGACGAAGGGAGGTCCACCCCATGACTGACCAGGACAGCGGTCGTCGGCCCAAGTACCAGCGCATCGCCGACGAGTTGAGAACCGCCATCCAGTCAGGCGCCTTCGCCCCCGGCGACCGGCTCCCCGGCGAGAACGATCTGATGACCACGTACGACGTGGCCAGGATGACGGCCCGCCAGGCGCTCTCCGTGCTGCGCACCGAGGGCCTGGCCGAGGCCCGCAAGGGCGCCGGGGTCTTCGTCCGCACGTTCCGGCCGCTGCGCCGGCGGGGCATCCCCCGGCTGGCGCAGGACCATTGGGGCACGGGCCGCTCGGTCTGGTCGGCGGACATCGAGGACCGCGCGCTGGTGGTGGACCAGATCGAGGTCGGCCGGGCGACGGCGGATGCGCGCGTGGCCGCGGCGCTCGGCCTGCCGGCCGACGCCGCGGTCTGCGTCCGCAGCCGCCGCTTCGTCCTGGACGACAGGCCGGTCCTGCTCTCGGTCTCGTACCTCCCGGCCGATCTCGCCCAGGACACCCCCATCGCGACCCCGGACACGGGCCCGGGCGGCACGTACGCGCGCCTGACCGAACTGGGCCATCAGCCGGTGCACTTCCGCGAGGAGATCCGCTGCCGCATGCCCACGGCCGACGAGACCATGCGCCTGTCGCTGGAGTTCGGGACGCCGGTGATCCTGATCGGCCGTACGGCCTTCACAGCGAAAGGGGTCGCGGTGGAGCTCAACGAGATGACGCTGGACTCGGCGTCGTACGTCCTGGAGTACGACTTCGACGCGTGACGCCGCGCGAAGGCGGGCAGGCCTCCGTGGACCGCGACGCTCGCCCCGGGACGGCCCCGGGACGCCCCGGGACACCGGACGGGTCCCGCAGGCCTACGTGCCCTTCGCCGCCTGCCGGGCGGCGGGGACGCCCTGCTGCTGGACGTCGGTGGAGACCTGCCCGCCGAGGGTCATGACGTTGAGAGTCGCCGAGTTCTCACTGGCGATGGCCTTCTCGACGCGGGCGACCAGCGTCGTGAAGCAGTCACGGTCGGAGAGGTGCTGGTACGGCCCCACCCTGGCGGCGAAGTAGACCCGCTCGTGCCCGAGCAGCTGCTCGGTCGACCGGTAGTTCTTCCACTGCTCCCGGTACCGGAAGACGCTCTCCAACGACACCGACGCCACGACGACGAGGCTCAGGACGGTGGCGGTCATCTTCGCGAACCCCAGATCGAGGTTGACGAGCACCGGCACGAGCGCCCCGCCGACGACCGAGACGGTGCGCATGCGCAGGTGCATGGCCTTCATCTTGGTGGCCTTGCGGTCGTACCACTCCTGATACTGCGCCAGCCGGTCCTCGATGTACCGCTGTGGCGTCAGCTCGCCACCCAGCACCTCGGCCTCGGGCGCGTCCCCCACCTCGTCCATACCGCGAGTACATCCCCGACGGGCACACGCGGTCAACTCTCAGGGCTACTGGTCTCAGGGCCACAGGCCTCGGGGCCACAGGCCTCAGGCGCAACTGGCCTCAGGCGCCACAGGTCTCAGGGGCGACGGTCCGCCGTCCGGCGCGACGTGGTCGCGCCGGACGGCAGATGACGCGTGGTCAGGAGTGCGGTACGACGGCCACCGGGCAGGAGGCGTGGTGCATCACGGCGTGGGTGACGGAACCGATGTGGGAGCCCCGGGCGGACCGGCGCCGGCCGACGATCAGGAGCGAGGCGTCCGACGAGGCGTCGACGAGCTGCTCGGCGGCCCGCCCGGACGTGGACACCTCGGAGACACGCACCGCCGGGAACTTCTCCCGGAAGGGGCCCACCGCGTTCGAGAGCGCGGACGCCGTCCCGTTCTTCTCGTCCGCCGAGCGGTGCCGGTGGAAGGCGGAGTGCCAGGTGCTCACCACCTCCAGGGGGAGGTCGTGGCGCCCGGCGAAGTCGAAGGCGAAGTCGAGGAGTTCCCCCTGGTCCTCGCCCACGTCGAGACCGAGCACCACCTTCTGCCCGCCCCGGTCCTCGTACCCCGGACGCACGAGCACCACCGGGCTCTTCGCCTCGGCGACGACCTCCTGCCCCACGGATCCGACGACGAAGCCCCGGACGCTGCCGAGCCCGTGCGACCCCACGACGAGCATCTGCGCCTCGGAGGCGGCGGCGAGCAGCATCTGGGTGGGGGCGTCCTCGATCTCCTCGGCGCTCAGGGCGAGGTCGGGGCGCCGGGCGCGGGCGCGCTGCTCGGTCACGGCGATCACACCCTCCCCCTCGCCGGCGCGGTCCTCGTGGGACACCTTCATGGCCCCCAACTGGTGCTGCTGCCACAGCGTGGCGTACACGAGCCGCAGCCCGTCGCCGCGCAGCGCCGCCTCGTCGGCGGCCCAGTCCAGCGCCGCCACACTGCCTTCGGATCCGTCCACTCCCACGGTGACAGGTCGGGACACGCCGCTCTCCTCGTCTCGGGGCCGCCCACGGGCGAGCGCGCCGGTTCAGAAACCTACCGATTTCCCTGTAAACCATGACACCGCGGCATCCGGGCACGCCCCCGATGCACCCGTCCGGCGCATCACCGGAGGCCGCACGTACGGGCGGGCAGGCGGATCAGCCGAAATCGGGGATCGGGTGGCCGGGAGCGAGAGCGGCGGCGATGCGCTGGGCGATCACGTGGGCGCTGTGGCCGGCCTGGGCGGTGGGGCCGTCCGTGGTCGAGACCGCGATGGCGAGACGCCTGGAGGGGAGGTAGGCCTGCGAGGCGGAGTAGCCGAAGAACAGCGGGTGTTGGGCGATCCAGTCACCGAGGACGAGCAGGCCCATGCCGTAGTGGGTGGCCTCGGTCTGGGCGAGGCAGACCGTCGCCGGGCACTTTTCGGTGGGCGTGCCCAGGCCCACCGTCCCCGGGTTCAGCAGCTCGCGCCGGCCGGCGGGCGAGAGCAGCTCGCCCGAGCCGACTCCGGCCGCCGAGCGGGCCAGGTCGCAGATGTCGGTGGTCTGCACGGCGCCGGGGGCGGTGGTCCACGAGGGGTTCCAGTAGGTGGACTCCTCGTAGATCCCCCGGTCTGAGGCGAAGGCGTGCAGGACGGGCCGGGGAATGTCGGGCGTGAAGCTGTTGCGCGTCTCGCGCAGTCCGAGCGGACGCATGACCTCCCGCTGCAGCAGGACGTCGAGCCGGGTCCCGGTGATCCTCTCCAGGGCCTCGCCCAGGAGGACGAAGTTGGCGTGCGAGTAGCTCCAGTTGGTACCGGGCTCGTACCACCGCTGCTTGCCGGTGGCGAGGGCCACCAGCTCCTGGGCCGTCCACTGGCGGAACAGGTTCGCGGAGACCGCCTGCTGGAACTCCGGCAGCGGCACGTAGTCGACGATCCCGGTGGTGGAGGCGCCCAGCATGCGCAGGGTGATCCGCTCACCGTCCTCCAGCTCGGGCAGCCAGCGCGCGACAGGATCGTCCAGATCGACCCGGCCCTGGTCGACGAGCCGCAGGAGGGCCGTCCCCATGTAGCTGATCGCGATGTTGCCGTTCCGGAAGTGCATGGCGGGCTCGGCCGGCACCCCGGTCATCGACTCCCCGAGCGCGGCGGTGACGACCTCACGCCCGCCCTCGGTGACCCGCAGGATGACGGACTTGAGCCCCATGCCGGCCTGCGCCTGCTGAGCGATCCGCACCACGTCCCGGGCCGGCCCCCGCTCGGGCACCCGAGAACTCTCACACCCCCGCCGATGCCCCCCGTCTCCCCCACCACCACCGACGGCCGAGACCGGCGCGCCGGAGGCGAGAAGCGCGGCAAGCGCGGTGACCGCGACAAGGCGCGACCGTGTGAAGGAGCGGACTGGTCTCATGCGGGGAGTATCAGCCGCAACCCCCTACCCCAAGCCCCGCCGCCCGCCGACCCGCACGAACATCACCCATCAGGATCGCCCCACGACCAGGGCAGGCCTGGAACGGACGTTCAGCCGTCACGGATTGACGCGATCCGGGCCATGATCCTATTGTCCGCCGTGCGCGTGGTCGCTGAGTTCCGAAGTCTCGGTAAGTGAGGGTGGTCGTGGGCGTACTGCTCTCATACCTGTTGATCTTCGTCGTCGCATGCGCCTTGATGGCGCTGCAGCTCGCCGGCGCGTTCCTGATCTTTACGAGTTTGGCCCTGTCTGCCTGGCGCCTGACTTTCGCGCGCAAACGTCGAACCGACGGCCTCGCCCCCAAGGCGCTGCGAGCGGCACCCTTTGTGCTCGGCTTCATCGGCATCTGCTTGCTGGTTCCCGCTTCGGTCGTGCTCTTCCTCGGAAGGGATTCGGGAATTTTCGAGGCCTGGGCGATATAGCCAGAAACGGTTGCGGGTGCGGGGATCGCCGGCCGGTCGAGGCTGGCACGGTCGGCTGCGGGCGCGGGGAGGGCTGGGTTCTGTCCGGCGGATCACGGGTGCATGGGCTTCGAAGATGCACAGCACGCTGACAGAGCCAGGGGGCGTCCAGCATCGGAACACCGCCCTGGCTGGCAGGCACGCGGCGATCATTCGGCCGAGTAGGCACCGGTGAGGTAGTCGAGCTCGGGGTCAGGCGGCCCGCATTGCAGGATCGCGTCCACCTTCGGCCACAGCGAGACGGGTACGGCGTAGCAGAGGAGCATCCAGGGGTCGTCCGCATCGGGCTCGATCACCTCCCGCAGTTGCAGGATCTGCTCGCGACTGATGGGGAACTCGCTCCGCAAGAACTCGTCCGCCTTGCTGAACCCCTCCAAAACCCAAACCGCTACCGGTGCTTCTGTGGTCATTCGCCTGATCCTACTGCCGGGCTCGCGCACGCTTTTCCGTCGGCGAACGACGTTGCACGAGAGGGAAACCGAGACGGACCGCAGAGCCCCGAACGCTGAGGCGGTGTCTGCGTCCCATGCCATCATCCCCAGGTGCTGAAGATCCCCGGATACGTAGACGGACCTCTGATCGAGGGCTCCGCCTACCTGAATGACCCCTTGTTCTGGCCCGTGCACCTCGGCGCCTCCTTGCGGGGCGAGGACGCGCAGCGAGCCGCGTTCGGCGCCGACTGGGACGCGGCCATGAACCTGTGCCACGTGCTGTCCGCCGAGCGCGAGTGGCCGGTGTTCAACGTGCCCCTGAGCTCCGGACACACGATCCACGTCATCTACCGCAACATCGAAGGAGAGCGCGGGGTGGACTTCCTGCTGCATCACCCGACGTGGCCGGCCGTGGAGACCATCGCTGTGGATGACGGTCATTTCATGGGGCCGGGCCTGAGTTGGCCGGAACTACTGTCCGCAGCCCGGCAGCCGGCAACAGGGGGAATGGACGACGCCGACGCCCGTCTCCTGCTGCTGTTCCCGACACTCGGCGACGCGCGAATTCCCGACGACGCAGCCGTAGCCCTCACCGCCGCGCTCACCGCTCTCACTGTGATCGATGAGCCCGCCGAAGTGGCGAGCGCGCTCCTCGAGAACCAGGGCCAATGGGCTCCTGCCCACTGGAGGAAGACGGACGACGTCTGGATCAACGACGGAGCCCACTCCTACCGAAACCCCTCCAACACCTTCGCCCTTCCACAAGATCGCCTTCTGGAGATCAGCAACGCGTTGAACGGCAACCCGGCGTAGACGGAGAGATGAGCGACCAGGCTTTCCGTCAGAGAAGCCGCGAAGGCCGAGGGTGAACGGCTTCCCGCCCACCGAGTCTCGCCCGACCTGTCCGAGCACCCGGACCACCCCCGCATCCTCGCCGTCTTCAACGAGGCCACCGGCCCCCTCCGGGCACGCGATGTCTGTGAAACCCCCGACCACGAACCGCGGCCGAAGAGCATCGAGGGCACCCGCGTCAGGCTGAAACGTCTGGTCAAGCTCGATGTCCTCACCGAGATCGACACCGGCAGCTTCACCAGGAAGCAGTAGCCGACAGAGGATCGTGGCGAGCAGCCCTGCCCCAGCCTCCACCCGGAAATGATCGTCAATCCTCGAACCGCCCTTTCTCGAGCTCGTGTCGCATATGAAAGAGACGTGGCACAGATGGTGAAGATGTGGCATTGACCGTGAAATGTGCAGACATATGGGTGGCCGGACGGCCCCCATAGGAAGGTGTGGTGGCTGAGGTGGCGAAAGCTTCGACGGGCGAGCAGGCCAGCGAGAGTGGCGACAATTCCGTCGAGGTCGGGGGCTACCAGCAGGAGCTGAAACGGACGCTCGGCTCCTTTCAGGTGTTCGCGATCTCGTTCGCGTTCATCTCGGTGGCCGTCGGCATCTTCGCGACGTACGACGATGTGCTGCTGAACGCGGGGCCGGTCGGGATCTGGCTCTGGATCATCGCGGCGGTGGGGCAGGTGCTGGTGGCTCTGGTCGTCGCGCAGCTTGCGGCCCGCATCCCGCTCAGCGGCTCCTCCTACCAGTGGGCCTCGCGGCTGGCCAACCCGAAGGTCGGCTGGGGCTTTGGATGGCTGACTTTCTGTTACCTGGCCATCGCCGTGGTGGCGGTCGACAACGCGCTCGCGAGCCAGGCATTCATGCCGCTCGTCGGCCTCGAGCCGGACGAGAACACGGCGCGCCTGATCACGGTCGTGGTGCTGTTCGTCCAGGCCGTGCTCGCAGTGGCCTCGACTCGCCTCGTCAGCCTGATCAACTCGGCTGCGGTGGGGCTCGAACTGGCGCTCGTCGTGGTGGTGGCGATCGCTCTCGCCATCGCTGTGGCGATCACGGACAACGGCGCCGCAGGTAACCTCGTCTCGCGCGGTGTCGCCGAGAACGCCCCCGACTATTTCGCCGTCGGCGGCGGATTGATGATCGCGATGATCATGGGGCTCGCCACCCTCGTCGGCTTCGACTCCGCGGCGAACCTGGCCGAGGAGGCCAAGGATCCCCAGCGCAGCGTCCCGCGCGCGATCGTGGGATCGGTCGTGGCGGCCGGACTGTTGGGAATGCTGTTCCTGATCACGCTCACCATCGCGATCGACGACATCCCCCGGATCACCGCCAACGGCTCACCTGTCGCGGCGATCATGCGCGATCAGCTCGGGCCGGTGATGGAGAGGGCACTACTGGTCGCGATCACGTTCGCGTTCTTCGGCGCCGGGATGGTGGTGATGGTCGCATGCTCGCGGATCGTTTTCGCGATGGCACGCGACTCACGCTTCCCTGCCCACCGGCTGATGCGGCGGGTCGATCCGCGCACGCAGACGCCGATCCCGGCGACGATTCTGATCTTCGCCCTGGGGGTCATCCTGATGGTCGCCCTGCCGGGCGCCGCACTGCTGGAGCTGATCACGGCGTCAACGATCCTCCCGGCGATCATCTACGGCTCGACGATCGTCCTCTATTTGGCGGTGCGTAAACGACTGGATCGCAGGCCGGGGGCGTTCGACCTCGGGCGCTTCGAACTGCCGGTCGCGATCTGCGCGCTGGTGTGGACGCTCGTCGCGCTGTTCGTGCTGGTGGCACCCCGGGAGGCGCTCGTTTCCGTCGTGATCGTGGTCGGCCTGCTCGTCGCGGGCGGGCTGTTCTTCCTCCTTATGCTGAAATTCGACCGCGAGGCGCTGGAGACCGAGCCCGGAGACGTGAGCGCCTTCGAGCATTGATCTGAAGGCGGCCGCCGAAGTTCGACCAGCCCGACTGCCACCAAGGCTCAGAAGCACCGCGTTTCCGACTGTTCTGGGCGTCATGAGGGGCGGCTCTCGCTGTCAGACCGCCGGGCGGCGCTTGTAGTCGCGGGCCAGGCGCCGGTGCAGTATCAGGATCCCGTCGGCGGGCCTTCTCGCGGACCCAGCCGAAGCCGCCTGCACCCACACCATCGGGCCACGGCAGAATCACTCATAGACTCACGAACCGCCGTCTCAGATCGTCCGTGGCCTCACGGCTCGCCGGCGGCGCCACCGCCCAGCGCACCAAACGCCTCCCCCAGCCCTCCGCTCACACGGAGGAGCTTCGCACCGAGTGTGCGCCAGACAGCCTTAGCCGCCCAGCGCACGCGCGTTGGCCTGGCTCCATCCACTGCAGGACAGCTCAGCGAGGCCTACGCCGACGCCACCGGCCGACCGCCAGCACTCCAGCGGTAGATCGTGATCTTGTGCCTTGCGGCGGCGAAGATTGAGCGAGTACCTCCCGACAACGGGGAGCCCCCTGACCACCACCGCCCGCCCAGCTGCACATCACCTCGGCTGGTCCGTCTGGCGATGACGCCATCAAGCCCGGTCCCGGGCCTGCCACTACCTACGGCAGGTCCGCCCATCAACAGTGAAAGACCATGATCTACAGCTGGAGTGCGAGCCAAATGGACCACTCCTCCGCCGCCCTGAACTGGGTGATTCATTACGTACGCGTGGTGTTACGGATGTGCGCGTGTAGTTGAAAGGAGTGCCGAATCCCCGTACAGGGGGACCCTTTCACCCGCGATCCGCACGGAATGCCCCAGATTTCGTCACAATTATTCGACTTGCTTGACATTGCGCAGCTAACGCGAGAAGGCTTGATCTTGATCGATGCGACAGTCCGGCTCGCTCTGCCGCAAAGCGAGACACTCCGGAGGCTGAGTCCTAATGACCAGTATGAAAATGAAGAGGGTCGGCGCAGCAATAGCCACAGCGGCCGCAGCATTCGCACTCGGGGTCGGCGGAGCAAACGTGGCACAAGCCAAGATCACGCCTGCCGACGTTTCCTGTACCAACAACGGCGGCCAGCAGCCGGGCGGCCAGCAGCCCAGCTGCACCGGTGGCGGTCTGACGCAGGACACTGAGAACCAGAACCCCGCAGGCCACGCCCCTCGCGGACACAACTGACACCCGACCAAACTCACCAGCAGGGCTGAGCCCCCTGGCCGCAGAATTCGCAGGCAGGGGGCTCACGTGCGCCTGGGGCGACTTCTCACCAGAGGGCCGGCTCGCCCTCACCAGGACCGTCGGCACTTCCGCATCGCTCCAGACTCGAGCTCCGCGGCCTGGCCACTACCGCACGGGATCCGCGCGGCCAGGTTGCGGCACAGAGCGCCCAGGCCGAGAACGGGCGACCGGTGGCATCAGGCATCACCCGCAGCAAAGCACAGGTCACACCGGCAAGTGGCGCAGCACTCGATGGCGGGGTCCATCGAGCGTCTCGCCACCTTCCCGCCGGTTCCAGTGAAGAGCGCCGCCACGGCTAAGTGCCAACGGCGGAGAGCTGCGGAACCATCGATCACCGAGCGCAAGAGCTTCGCCGCCCCCCACAGGAACGGTTTGGGCCACACTTGAACATGCCGGAAACTCGGTGAACTACACCCTGCGCACCGTCGGCGAATTCGACGTTGAAACCGTCTCTTGCCTCTATGACGCCCTGCGCGAGATACCTCAGAAACGCTCGGGCCGCACGATTATCGACGTCTCCCAGGTCGGCTTTGGCGACTCATCCTTCCTTGAGGCACTCATCCGTACCCACTCCCAGAAGCGCACCCTGATCCTCGCAGGCCCTTTGCCGTCCGAGCTCCGGCGCCTGTTCCAGCTCATGGGTGCTCTGCTCATGTTCCGTATAGAGCCGCACGCAGTCTCATATGGATGCACGAGCACAGGAATGAGGCAGCTCGCCCCCGAGAACCTTAGGAATGCTCCCGTGCGTGCTCCTCCCCTGCTCGATCGAGCAGGGGAGGAGCACCTTCTATTCGTCGAGCCATGGGCCCCGAGTGATCTGTTTGTGAAGTCGCTCATCCAGGTGCGCTGAGCATGTTCCATCTGGTTTCTAAATTATCGCGACTCAAGCGACTCAGTGCGGGCCAGAAGGGGGAGCTGCGAGATTCCTGTCGTGACTCAGCGAGTCTCAGATCGCGACTCAGGTGGAGATCGATGAAGAGACCATCACCCCGGGGCGGTGGTGGTCTCTTCCCCACGTCGCAGCGGGCGGTCCAGAGGCGGGCCTGGGCACCTGCGCCTCCCGCGGCCCACACAGCTAGGCAGCGGGGCTCCCCAGGCGCGTTCCGTCAGTTCGCCCCAGACGCCCAGCGCGACTGTCCGCGGATCGACGGCCGCCAAGAAGACCACGGCGAAGAAGACCGCGTCGTCCCGCCGTCGGAGGTCCGCCTGACGGGTCAAGTCAGCCTAGGAAGGTCTTGGGATGCTCAGCGTTCTCGGGGTCCAGAACTCACTCGAACAGCCGCCCGTCGGCAACGGCGGGAACGGATGCCTGTTCGGCGGTCACACGTGGCAGCTTCGCGGGCGCAGGGTCCCCAGGTGTGTAGTAGCTGAGGTTGAGGCTGGCGCCGGGGGCTGTGACGGGTTCGGCGAGGCAGGTCGTGAGTCGGCCGGGTCCGTGAACGGCGTGGCGGATGGGGAGTTCGGAGCCGTCGAAGAAGGGCACGGGGGCTGCAGCATGCCGGCGGTAGAGCGGTCCGGTCACGGGGTCGTTGAGAACGTCGTACGCGAGACGACCGAGCGCCGGATTCTCCGGGCGTAGCTCCACGCTGTGTTTCAGGTGGGGCATCATGGCCGGCACCCAGTGGGTCTCCCAGTGCATCAGGACGGCGGTGCGGGCCTCGGGGTCAAGGAGCATCCAGCGCATGACGTTGGCGGGGGCCTGTCCGCGAGGGAAGAGGCGTCGGAAGTCCTCGTTGTGAACGATGAGGTTCCATTCTGCGTCGTTGACGTACGCCAACGCACCGTGAATGTGATCGATGATCCGCTGCCACGCTTCGGCTATGGACGTCCCCGAGCTGCTGTGCAGGGCATGGGGCGGGTTCTCCTTGCGGGTGACCAGCCACAGGAACGCCCACTCCTGCTCGTCCAGCAGCAGCGTCCTCGCGACTGCGGCGAGGAGATCAGAACCGGGGTTGGCGAGTTGGCCGTTCTCGAACCGGTTGTACGTGCCAGGGGTACGCGTGAGCAGCACGTCCATCTGCTCCTGACTCAGGCCGGCGGCGCGTCGACCGGGACCAGGTCCTCGCTTGGGGAACCCCATGGCCACCGGGTCGATCGCGGCTCGCCGCGCCTGCAGGATCTCCTTGAGGCGGCCTCGGTCACTGGCCGACAGCTTCATCCGGAACCTTTCACTCGGGCTGAGCCCGGGCAGCAGCCAGGGCGCCCAATTATCTGCACTCACAGACCCTGGAAAGGGTGATCACACAGCACAAGACTCACCTCCGGAGCCACCCGCTGCCCATGCCGGGGGTGCTGGGGGTGTCGGTGGCCAGTCAGGGAGGAAGCAGTGAAGCTGAAGGGCAAGTTGGCATCGATGGCACTCACCGGCGGTCTGGCGATGACCGGTCTGGCGGCGACGGCGCCGTCCGCGGCCGCGGACACTCCCTGCCCTTCGGGGAAGCTGTGTCTCTACAAGAGCACCCTGTACAGGGAACTGACGTTTACCACAAGCAGCACCGCTGTCTGCTACGACCTGGATCCCTTCGGGATGGGCAGCCTCACCAACGGAGTCAATTCCTATCGGAACAACCTTCCAGTGAAGGCAACGATCTACACGCGCACCTCCGCCACGTGGTGGAACCCGGACGACTATGTCGTGCAATACACCATCAACCCTGGGAGCTTCTCCAGCAATACCTACGGTGCGGGCGAGGAGACGGCACTTTGGGTCTGCACGGGCTACGCAAAGCCGTGGGACAAGTCTTGGAATAAGAGCTCGTAGTGCAGGCGCGCCCGACTGGGCCCGCCCTCACAACGGCGAGCGCCCCGGCCGCGTGATTCCGCTCCCTTGTTCCTGGCGTCCTTGAGCGCCCTGACATACACGAGAGAAGCTCATGCAGATCAAGCGCATAGGCGCGACCATCACTGCCGCACTCGCCCTCGTGGCAGGCGGCGCCCTCGTCAACGCGGCGCCCGCTGCCGCTGTCGGCGGATGCCCCTCCGGCAAGCTCTGCCTCTACCGCAGCACCGAATACCGCACGATGTCCTTTGAGGCCGCCAGCACGAGCGCGTGCTTCGACCTCGACGACTACGGCCTGACATACCCCTCCAACGGCATCAACTCCTACGTCAACAACCTCCCTGTCAAGGCGACGCTCTACCACTCCGAGCCGACCGGCTGGTTCGCGATGTCGACAATCAGGTCCGGCGGCTTCAGCAGCAATACCGGAGCGCTCACGAGCGACGGCCACTGGTACCGGTACTCGGAGAAGATCTGTACGGGCTCGGCCACTCCGTAAGGTCCGTCTGCCATGAATCGGTTACCGGGTACTACGGCGTGACGAGACCTCCGTTGTGCGGTGAAGCGACTTTGTGCCGTGGTCTCGTCGCTGAGCGGTCCCAATTCAGAATCGTTCTGTGCCGGGCACCGCTCACTCGGAAGTGCGCCACACAGGCTCGAGTAGCTCGTAGTCGAACGCCTCTGCCACGAGCAAGAACCCCGACGCCTATGGGCTGTCCCGTAGGCGATCTTCGAGCCCGGCTCAGAGCCGGACACACCGAATCGTCCAAGTAGTGCCCCGTGCGGGGGAGCCCTGTTGATCGCGCCGACGGCTGACGGACAGCGACGACTCGGAGTCCCTCGAAGATCATTTTCGGGCGGCCTGGTACTGGACAACTCGCCCAGCCTGGGCCGACACGGCATCCGTGGCCCGGCTGGGCGAGGCCTGGTCGCGTCATGGGCTGTCGAAGCGGTGGCGGGCGGACTCGATGTCGGTGAGGTAGCGGTGGGTCCAGTCGCACATGCCGTCGACGGTCGCGCGCAGCTCCCGGCCTGGCTCGGTGAGGGCGTACTCGACGCGTGGCGGCACTGTGGGATGCACGGTCCGGTCGACCAGGCCGTAGCGCTTCAGCAGGCAGGGGGCTTCTTGGTGGGTCAGGGTTACTTCTTGCCCTGGGTCTCACCAACCGCGTTGCTGAGCTGGGAAGTTACACGCATGCATTGCTCTGACCTGCGGTCAAGCAGTTGCTGTTGGTGAGTGTTGGTGGGCCCCGGGAACCGTTTGACGGCCCAGAGAGGGCCCAGAGAGCGGGTCTGTAGGCGGCCCGTTGATCATTCAGTTGGCATGAACGGGGAAAACATGAGCATGCGTGACGTGCGGGCCGCGACCCGAGTCGTGGGTCGCCGAACCGCTGTGCGTTACCTGGCCATCGGCGTCGGAGCCTCGCTGCTCGCCGCCTGCACAGGCAATGGCAACGGCGAGGCGAAGGGCGGGAGCGGTCCCGACGGCGGGAGCGGCGGAGCCGGCGGCGGGCAGCCGACCCCGACGGCGACGGTGGCCGATCGGGCTCTCGCCGCATTCGTGCGCGGCAAGTGGTCGATCACTTCGGAGATCGGCAACGAGTCCCCCTTCACCTACACCGCGGTCATCACCGACGGCTTCTGGACCCTGGAGTACGGCGAGGGCCAGACGTCGACGGGGTCCTGGGACATGTCCGGCGGCCGCCTGTCCGTGCAGGTGCCGGAGAACCTGGGCAGCGGCGGCGAGGGCGGCGACACGGAGGAGGCCGCGGCCCTAAACGTGCCCGCCACCATCGGCGACTCCCTCTCCCTAAGCCTGCCCTGGCAGCCGCCCGGCGCCTCCGGCACCGGCGGCGGCGAGATGCTCAGCGTGGACTACTCGGCCAAGAGCGGCACCCTGCGCATCCGGCACATGGAGGGCGGCGGCATGAGCACGCACACCTGCACCCGGGTCTGAACCGGGGGACCCAATACGGGCCGTGTGAAGGCTGGGTGAAACCAGCCTTCACCGGCCCGCGGTCGGACGCCGTTCGGCAGCCGTCAGGCGGTCTCCCGGCGTCGGGGAAGTGCAGCCAGGGGTGGCTGTCCTCGTAGAAGGAGGACCCGACGCCGACGTCGCTCACTGGGCGGCCTCCTCGTCGGCCCGGTCGGCCTGACCACAGCGGGCGAGGAACTGCGCTGTGCCGGGCGCTGCCGTGGTCGGTCGAGCCGCTCCCCGGCTGGGCCGGCACCAAGCACCCCCACACCGACGAGATCACCGGCGGCCGCGAGCCGTCACCCGGCTACACCGCAGAGGAAGCGGCCGAGGAGGAGCGCCTGTGGGCGCTGGTCCGCGAACTGGCGATCGAGGTCTCCACCCACCCGTACTGGGCCACGCCGGAGAAGGGCCCCGGCCGGGTGGACGCACGGACGCAGCTCAAGCACCACCCGAAGGCGCAGCCGGACGCCGCCGGCCCCTCCCAGGCCGTGTGACCCACCATGGGTGCGATGAACATGCCGATAGCCGACCGGCTGGAGAAGCAGCGAATCGTGCTGTCGTGGTTGGAGTACCAGGTGCACACGACGCGGGAGACGATCCGGCGCCTGGAGAAGGAGCAGGTCGAGGAGGAGCGGCGCTGGGAGGTCGCACACCGCGAGATGCGGTGGAAGCTCCAGCCTGCCCGCGCCGTCGAGGGCCGGCCCATGCTGCACCGGGGAAACTGCGGCCAGTACAACCGCGGCGGCGGGCTTCTGGATCGTGATGAGGTCAAGGTCGCGGTGCAGCGGTTCCCCGGGCTGGAGTGGTGCGACATCTGCAAGCCATGGGGCAGCCTCGGCATTGACCGGCCCGACCGCCGGCCGTACGGACCGGACGTCGGCCAAAGGGGATGCCCTGTAGAACCCGCCCTAGGGTGCTTCTTTCAGATCTTCGTCCCGAAGGTCCCGGGCGGGCGATACAACGCGCGCCGTAGTGCCGTGTCACCAACGTTTGTCTGGTCACGGGAGATTGCTCTGTCGACTGGTGAGAGAGTGCGGCCATGGAGATTGCCAACCGCACGCTGACGGTGGACGTGATCGCGGCACTGAGGTACTGGCCCGGCGTCATCTGGGGAGGTCAGAAGAACCCTCCGGACCCGGTGGATGTCACTGTTCTGCCCCCCTTCTTCAACGAAGTACTGCAGGATCTTCCCTGGTGGAACCGCGACTGGAAAGTCATCCATATCGAGCCGGGTCTTCCCGTGGAGATCGGTAGTGATCATCACGGTCACCCTTCAGAGTTCATTGAGGTGTCAGTGCCGGGCACGGTCGGTTCCGGCGGTGATGAAAGGCTGCCCTTCGTCGCGAAGGTCGGGTTTGCGGGTGACCGGCTGATCCGATTTCAAGCAAAGATCGGCGACGTGGTCCTCGGTCCTGCCGTTGCCCCTGCTGGGCGGCTGGAGCCACATCCGTTCGCAACGGTGCTCACCAGGTTGATGAACCTGCGCGGGATTCCGGTCAAGGCGATGGCAAGGGAAACCGCACGATCGATGTCCACCATCCACATGCTTCGCAACGGAAGTCTCAACCCGGACCCGTCTCTCACCCAGGAGATCGCCAAGGTTCTGGACATGTGCGAAGCGGACGTCAGAGTCATCGCTGGACTCGAAGACGGCAGTACCCAGTAGCTGACAGGCTGCGCCATCACGATGCGGCACTAGCGCGGTAAGCGTTTCCCTACTTGGCCGCAATGTGCTGTGCGCCGTCGAGGGCGATGGCAGCTTGTCATTTCGCATGGCCAGGAAGGTCTTCCCGGCGGGACGGGAAGACCTCGACTGCTCTATGGACGCACCAATACTGCGGTGGCATCGTCGTGTGGCTTGCTGCGTGGCCAACGAGTCAAGGGGGTGTCACTCAGATCCAATTCACGTACCCGGCTGATCAACGACTCCGGTCCCCGGTGTTCCAGGTAGTCGAGGCACTCCGCCCAGTCGGCCGCTGCAAAGGTGGACGTCAGCCGCGCCGCACCGTCTGTCAGCAGGGCGGCCTTGACCACGTCGCCTCTGTGGCAAGAGCCATGTAGAGCCGCGTCGGCGGCCTGCGGATCCGCGGCTGCCACCCAGTAGCCACCTGGGCGATTCCGGAGCGCTCGCTCCTCCTGGACGAGGCGAGCGTGGAGCTGGCGACGCTCAGCAGAACCCGAAGGTGCTGCTTTCATGGCGGACCGCTCCGCTCGGGCCACCGCCGCAAGGCGACGATCCGAGATCGCTTCAACCGAGCGTCCGCGATCGAGCAAGAGGGTGCAGTCGCCCAACACCAGCCATTCCACGGCGTCTCCGCGCACTCGGAGCATCGCGAGTGTTGCCGACGGCGAGAGCGGATCGTCGACGGCGCAGGTGTCCCGGTGTAGTTCTGCAGTGTGCGCAATCGTCGAGGCGAGGGCATCCGGGAGAGTCGCAACCTGGTCTCCCGGGGCCGCGCGGCAGGCGTCGTGACCTTCTGCGCGACCCAGAAGCCCGGCTCCGACGTCGTCGACACCTCGCTGCGCGACCTGCTCTCCATCCGGTGGGCACTGCGCTGCACCACCCCCGAGGCGTCAGACACGATCCTCGGCAAGGGCGCCGCCGCCTCCGGCTACTCCGCGAAGACCATCCAGTCCGAGATCCGGGGCGCCGGCCACCTCTGGGCCGAGGGCACCAACCCGGTCATGGTCCGCGCCGACTACTACACCGACGAGCAGGTCAACACGCTCCTGGAGCGCGCGACCAAGTGGCGCCGGAAGGCCGGGACCCTGCCCGCGGGCCCGCTCACGCTCGCCGAGCAACTCCGCGCCCAGGACGACGAGGACGCGAGGAGCCTCGCCAACGTCCTGGACATCTTCACCGCCCACGCCACCGACACCGGCCCCGCCCAGTGGCTGCCCGGCCAGCTCCTGGTCGACGAACTCAAGGCCGCCAGCCACCCGGTCACCGCCGAGAAGCTCGGCGCCCTGATCCAACGGACCGACGACGACAAGGTCAAGCGCCCCTGGGGCCCGAACAAGTCCCGGCTTGCGGGCTACCCGCTCGCCCGCGTCGAGGCCACCACGACCGACCTCTTCGGCCTGACCGCCTGACCAACAAAGGAGAACGCGATGTTCCAGGCAGGCGACAAGGTCCTCATCACTTCCTGCGAGGACGACCCCCGCGCGGTCGGCAAGACCGGCACCGTCATCGACCAGGTCCCGCCCGGCCCCCTCACCCAGGGCCGGTGGACCGGGCACGGCATCGGCCTCTTCATCGGCCCCGTCCTGTGCCACACCCACGAGCTGTCCAAGCGCTGACTGCCTGATCCAACCCGGACAACACCCGGACACCCGACCGGATATGCCTCGACTTGACCGGGGGCCGGGCGAGCCCGGACCCGGACGCGAAAGCCGAGTCCCGGACGCACCGCCTCCAGGTCGGCCCCGGTTCCGTCCGAGTCGCCCAACTCTCCGACCTGCGACAACGCGCGCCCGTCCGGGCTGTGTCCAGGTCTCCGCCTTAGGTCAAAACAGCACATAAGGAGTCAGGCACCGTGACCAGCGCCCCCTGCCGGGAGGAGCTCATCAGCAGGAACGTGGTCAAGCTCGTACCGGCCCGGCGTATGCAGCAGAGGGAGCTGAAGCCCTGGGACCTGGAGCAGACGACGACCTTCCTGGAGGCAGCACGGGGGGACGCTCTGTACGCGGCGTTCGTTCTGGCCGTGGCGCTCGGGCTTCGCCGAGGAGAGGTGCTAGGTCTGCGCTGGTCGGACATCGATCTGGAGCGTCGCACCCTCACCGTGCGGAACCAGATCCAACGGGTGCAGAACGAGCTGTACGCGGACTCCACGAAGAACCGCCGGAGCCGCGTCATCCCCCTCCCCCTCATGTGCGTGCCCCCGCTGTGCTGGCAGGGTCTCCGGCAAGCCGCACAGCAGGACGCGGCGGGGCACGACTGGCAGGACACTGACTACGTCTTCACAACGCGTACCGGTCGCACGGTCGAGCCGATGAACCTCAGCCGCTCGTTCCAGCGCATCACGGAGGCGGCCGAGCTCCCCCGAATCCGGCTGCACGACGCCCGGCACGGGTGCACAACGCTCCTGTTCGCCGCTGGCGTGCCGGCGCGGGTCGTGATGGAGATCCTGAGGCACTCGCAGATCGCCGTCACGATGAACATCTACACCCACGTCTCCGACGAGCGCCGAAGGGAGGCGATGGGGCACATGGACCGGCTGCTCCGCCGGCGCCGTCCTGAGTGAGACTGCCGTCAGCCTCTACACGTCAAAGGCCCCCGCGGCGAGACGCTGCGGGGGCCTTTGTGCTGGTGGGCGCGGACGGTTTCGAACCGCCGACATCTGCTTTGTAAGCCTGGCACCGGCAGCCGAGCCATCACCGCAGCTCATCCCGCTCGGGCGCTGCCAGGTTGCCACAGGCTGTAGACACTGTGGCGTTCCTCAATTGACCGTGGCTGACCGCCCGATCTGGCACGTATCTGGCACGCGTGCTCAGAGCTCAACCCGCTCGCTCACAACGTCGTCAGCAGGCTCCCCATAGCGCAGCACAACGTGCGCCGGCCGAAACGGAAGCGCACGCAAGCCAGGCTCCATCACCCGGTACAAGGCGTCTGCATCAGGCCCGTACGCGAAGATCACAACCTCGCCCCCACCGAACTCGTTGCCATCAACCTCGCCAACACCAGCAGCGGCGACCGCGGCACCCATGGACCGCTCTGCTTCAAGCACCTGTGACCACTGGTCAGATTCGCCAAGGCCGTCGCCGCCCAACTGGAAGCGAGCGATCACGGCGTGCTCCGGAGGTGGCTCCGGCAAGTCGAAGAGTGCGTCCTGCATGGCAGCACCCTGCCACCGAGCACTGACAGTCGGCCTCTGCCCGGGGCACCCGAGCGTTCGGCGCTCGATCGACAACCGCTTTGTAAGTTCGCCGGGTGCACCGTCAGACCTGTCCGAGCGATGGGCGACGATGCCACTAAAGGTTGTTGAGCCCCGGCAACGTCAGCCGTCGTTGATGTCAGCTGCGGTGTCAGGCCGCAGTTCATTCAAGCGCCTCAGAGGTGTTGCTTGGCCACGCTGACGAGTCGACTGATGTCGTCACGGGTGCGTTGCCTGAGATTGTCGAGGGCTGTTCTGCTGTCCGCCTTAGGCAGCGCTGTGATGTCTGCAAGCACGTCCTCTGCGGTCTGACTCACACTCTCGTCAACCGTGAGCATCTGCGCTCGGAACAGGGCCTCTTGGGCATTGGAGCGCAGGTCATAGGCACGGATACGCACCGTGTCGGCGTCCTCCGGTGGTGGCGATTCGTGCTCGCAGAACCAGAGGTGAACCAGGCAGCGGCGGTAGTTGACCAGGGCACCGGCGTAGGCGGAATAGGCATCGAGTCTTTCCTGCCGCAGCTTCTCGCGGCGTGTGAACTGGTGACTCCTGTTGGTGGTGCGCTGCTGAAACGCCAGAGTGATCCCCGAACCAAGCAGGGTTCCCAGAACGGCTATGGCGCTCGCGATGATGGTCTGCATGCCCCAAGCTGATCACGTTTGGTGACCCCGGTGGGCCGCAATCTCAACTCCTCTGCCAGTTCAGAGATGCTGCGTCGGCACGCCATCCATGGGGGCAGCACCTTCCGATTGCGGGCAAGACGTCTTGGCTGATCATGCGGCTTGCATCTTGGCGAGTGGCGGTGCAGGGAATGCCACCCGCTCGTCAAATGATCTGGGTGCTGTTCAGCGGTTGATAGGGATCTCGTAGACGATCTCGCACAGCGCGGCAGGGACGACGATGTCAGCAGTCTCTACGGGCCGTCCCTGGTCGCTGTAGTAGGTCCGCCGCATGTGTGTGACGAGCGCGGCTTTCTGGATCCCGAGCAGTGACGCCTCCTCAGCGGTGGCTTGCCGCGGCTCGGGCTGCTCGACGGCATGGCTGACCGTGACGCCGATCGCGGCCATCCGGTTCACCACGCCGGCCCCCGCGTGCGGTCCGCCCTCGGGGAGGACGACGAGGGTCCCGCCGGTAAGGTCGTACGGCTCCCAGCTCGTCGACAACTGCACCGGCCGTCCATCGGCGAGGAACTCGTACACGCCGACCTTCGCGGACGTGGTCCTGAGTGAGATCACCACACCCCAGATCCGCCGCTGGCGTGCCGGCCTCTTGGAGTCGGGTGTCGATGAGCCGACGGTCGCCAAGGCTTACCAGATCCTCCGCGCCATCATGAACACCGCGGTCGATGACGAGCTGGTGCAGCGCAACCCCTGCCGCATCAAGGGTGCCGGAGCGGCCAAGACAGCCGAGCGGCCGTTCCTCGACGTCACCAAGGTCTTCCAGCTCGCCGAAGCCGTGCCCGCGCGCTTCCGGGTGTTCATCCTGCTGGCGGCCTTCACCGGCCTCCGCTTCGGCGAGCTCGCCGCGCTTCAGCGCCATGACATCGACCTCGAACGGCGAACCGTCGCCGTACGGCGTTCTCTGGCCGAGACTCGGACGGACGGCATCCTGGTCAAGACGCCCAAGAGCGCAGCCGGTGTACGCACCGTCGCCTTCCCAGCCTCCCTGGCGGAGAGCCTTGCCACTCATCTCGCCGTCTACGCCGAGACTGGTCGGACCGGGCTGGTCTTCACCGGAGCCCGCGGCGGGCAGCTGCGCCGGAACAACTTCCACCGTCTGTGGCTGCCGGCCCTCAGGAAGACCGGTCTCGGAGACGTCCACTTCCACGATCTGCGCCACACCGGGAACACCCTCGCCGCGACCGGCGGCGCCACGACGCGTGAGCTGATGCAGCGGATGGGGCACTCGTCGGTGCGGGCCGCGCTGATCTATCAGCACCTGGTGAACGGTCGCGACCACGCGATCGCCGCCCACGTCGACGAGCAGATCAGGAAGGTCCGGCCGGCGGAATCCGGCGAGGCATCTGGCACGTAACTGGCACGACGCCTCTCCCCCGCCCTCTCGGCTGAGCAACGAACAAGGCCCAGGTTCCCGGTTCAGTACCGGTGACCTGGGCCTTTGTCGTGCTACCTACTGGTGGGCGCGGACGGTTTCGAACCGCCGACATCTGCTTTGTAAGAGCAGCGCTCTACCCCTGAGCTACGCACCCGTGGAGTGAGGCAACAGCGTACATGGACCATGGGTGGGTCCCGCAAACCGGTGGTTGCGGGGGATAGCCCCACCATCCGTGGGTGGGTCGCCGGATCGTGCGGGTGGGGGCGGGGTCCGTAGCGTGTGGGGTCAGTCAGCGTGTCACCTGGGGGTTTGGTCGTCATGGTCGGTCGTCTTCGTGTTCGTGCTCTCCTCGTTTCCGGTGCGGTCCTCCTCGGGGTCGCCGGGTGTGGGAGTGCCGAGGTGGAGGGGGCTCCCGTCGAGAAGAAGACCTTCGCCTTCTCCGGGGACTCGCTCGTCGTCGATGCCGAGAACTCCGAGCTGGAGATCGTTCCCGCCGACATCGAGGACGTGCGCGTCAGCCGGCAGGTCGACGGGTGGGTGTTCATGGGGAGCGGGCCCGAGGCCGTGTGGGGGCTTCGGGACGGGCGGCTCACTCTGCGGGTCGAGTGCGACGCCGTCGCCAGCAACTGCGGCTCCCTCCACCGCGTCCAGGTGCCGCGCGGTGTCGCCGTCACCGTGGAGGACGACAACGGGCAGGTGACCGCCGACGGGTTCGACACCGACCTCAGGATCCGGTCCGACAACGGCGCCGTCATCGTCCGGGGCTCCTCCGGGGCCCTCGATCTGACCAGCAACAACGGGGAGGTCGTCGTCGAGGGCGGCACCCGGTCCGAGCGGGTCGTCGCCCGGTCCGACAACGGGGCCGTGCGCATCGCGCTGAGCGCCGTCCCCCGGCATGTGGAGGCCGTCAGCAACAACGGGGAGGTCGACATCGCCCTGCCCGACGCCACCTACGACGTCGACGGGCGCAGCGACAACGGCGACGTCCGGATCGACGTGCCCACGCAGAAGGGCAGCGCCCACGTCGTGGCCGCCCGCAGCGACAACGGGGAAGTCGTCGTCCGCACCGCGAACTGACAGGCCCGTGTGTTCGTCCTTACCTGGTGGGAGAATGAACCGGACCGGGCAGGGCGGACACAGCACGGGAGAGGGACGTGGCGGCGACTCACGCGAGGGGTACTTCTACGAGCGCCGTGACGGGGGCGAGGACAGGAACGGGAACCCGGGACGAAGGGGCGCGCGGCGGGTCGCTGCGGCTCGGCGTGCTGCTTCCGCTGCTCGCCGTCGCCCTCCTTCCCCCCGCCTTCGCCAGCGGCGGCGGCGGCAACCGGCGCTGGTTCGGCGGGCGCGGCGAGAGCCAGCGCGCCGAGGCGCAGGCCGCCAAGGACGACGCCGCCGCCGCGTTCTACGAGCTCGACACCGCCCAGCGCGATCTGCGGATCTCCATCGAGACGATCACCGCCGTGGACGACTCCCCCGGCGCCCGCCGCGCCGTCGACGGCTTCGCGGCCCTCGGGCAGCGGATCGACGAGGTCAGCCACGCCTACATCACCGCCGTCGACGCGCACGACCTCGACCGGGACGAGCTGGACGCGGCCACCGCCAACCGGGCCCGCACCGAGCTGACCCGGGCCAAGGACGAGCTCGTACGGGTCAAGGGAGAGCTGGACCGGTTCGCGCAGGGGCTCGGGCCGCTCCTCGACACGGCCGAGACCCAGCTCGCCCGGCTCGCGCCCGCCGTCGAGCGGGCGCGACAGGCGCTCCGGAACGCGAGCACCGCTCTCGACACGGCAAGGGCTGCCGGGCTCCGCGCCGACGACCTCGCCGCCCGGCTCGCCGCCCTCGGGCCCGACCTCACCCGGCTCAACGAAGGGGCGGGCCGCCACGGCGTCACCGACACCCTCCAGCGCGCCGACAAGGTCCTGCGTGACGCCGAGGCCGTCCGCACCGAGGCCGAGCGCCTCCCCGAGCGGGCCGCCGAGACGAACAAGCGCCTCGTCTCCCTTCGTACCCGGGCCGAGGCGCTCACCACCCGGGCCGGGACCGTCGAGCCGGTCCTCTCCGAACTCCGCCGCCGCTTCTCCGCCGCCTGCTGGCAGGACCTCCAGTACGTCCCCTCCCAGGCCGCCGACAACGTCCGCAAGGCCGAGGAGAAGCTCGCCGAGGCGGCCAAGGCCCGCGACGAACAGCGCTGGCCCGACGCCACGAGCCTCCTCGCCACCGCACGCGCCCTGCTCAACGCGACCGACGAGGCCGTCTCCGCCGCGGGCGACCGGCTCCGCCGCCTCGACGCCGTCGCCAAGGACCCGCAGCACGAGATCGACCGTGCCCGCTTCACCGTCCGCGACGCCCAGCGCCTCGCCATGGCCGGGCGCAACACCCCCGACCCCCGGCACGCCCGCCCCCTCGACGACGCCGTGGGGCGCCTCGACCGGGCCGTCGGCACGCTGGAGGGCCGCCACCCCGACTACTGGCACTTCCTGACCGAGCTCGAGGCCGTCCGCGCCACCGCCGCCCGCGTCGTCGAGCAGATCCGCGAGGAGCGGGGCGCCGGGCACCACTCCGGCTAGCCTGTCCGTATGCCTCGATACGAGTACCGCTGCCGCACCTGCGGCGACACCTTCGAACTCAGCCGCCCCATGGCCGAGTCCTCCGCCCCTGCGGCCTGCCCCGACGGCCACGACGACACCGTCAAGCTGCTCTCGGTCGGCGGCGTGGGCGGTTCCGCCGCGCCCGCCCCGTCCGGTGCCGGCGGGGGCGGTGGTGGCGGCGGGTGCTGCGGTGGGGGCTGCTGCGGCTGACCGCCGCGCACCGACCGGCCCGCAGGCGCGGGCGGCCGCCCCTCAGCTGCCCAGGTAGCGGAGCACCGCGAGGACCCTTCTGCTGTACCCCTCGCCGCGCCCCGTCAGTTCCAGCTTGTCGAAGAGCGCGTTGATGTGTTTCTCCACCGCGCTCTGCGACACGTGCAGCTGCCCGGCGATCGACGCGTTCGTGTGCCCCTGCGCCATCGCCGCGAGCACCTCGCTCTCCCGGGGCGTCAGCCGCGCCAGCGGATCGGTGTGGGTCGTACGGACGAGCAGCCGGCGGACGACCTCCGGGTCGAACGCCGTCCGCCCGTCCCCCACCCGTTCCAGCGCGTCCAGGAACTCGTCGACCTGCGCCACCCGGTCCTTGAGCAGGTAGCCCACCGCCCCCGAGTCGCCGGTCAGCAGCTCGGTGGCGTACCGCCTCTCCACATACTGCGAGAGCACCAGCACCCCGACGTCCGGCCACTCGCGGCGGATCTCCAGGGCCGCCCGCAGACCCTCGTCCGTGTGTGTCGGCGGCATCCGTACGTCGGCCACGACCACGTCCGGCGGGTCCGCCCGTACCGCCGCGAGGAGTTCGACCGCGTTGCCGACCGCCGCCGTCACCTCGTGGCCCTCCTCGGCCAGGAGCCGTACGAGCCCTTCCCGTAGCAGCGTCGAGTCCTCCGCCAGGATCACGCGCACGGCAGGACCGCCCTTACGACCGTCGGCCCGCCCGCCGGGCTCTCCACCGCGAACCGTCCGTCCAGCGCCGCCGTCCGGCTCGCGAGCCCGCTCAGACCGCTGCCGGACGCATCCGCTCCACCCGCCCCGTCGTCCGTCACCCGCACGCTCAACTCGTCTCCCTCCAGGGTTACTTGTACGTCAATACGGCTCGCGCCCGCGTGCTTGACCACATTGGTGACCGCTTCCGAGACGAGGAAGTACGCCACCGTCTGCACGGGCCTCGGAAGCGGCCGCTCCACGGTGTACGCGAGCCCCACGGGGAGCGTGCTCCGTTCCGCGACCGTCTCCAGGGCCGCGCGGAGACCGCCCTCGTCGAGCACGGCGGGGTAGACCCGCCAGGCCACCTCGCGCAGTTCGGCCAGCGCGCGCCGGCTCTCCTCGTGGGCCTGGAGCAGCAGGGCGTCGGCACCCTCCGGGTCCCGCGCGCGGATCCGGCGCGCCCGGCCGATCAGCATGCCGAGGGCGACGAGCCGCTGCTGGACGCCGTCGTGGAGGTCGCGCTCGATCCGGCGCCGCTCGTCGTGGACGACGTCCATGACCTCGGCACGGCTGGTGGCCAGTTCGGCGATCCGCGCCTCCAGGGCGTCGGCGTTGCTGGGTCCGAAGCGGCGGGCTAGTCCGTCCTCCAGGGCGGCGACGCCGAGGGCGCCCTGCGCGGCGAGGAAGAGCAGGAAGAACCCGCCGATGCTGCTGGCCCCGACGAGCCAGGGGTACTGGATGTCGGTGATCAGCCAGCCGTAGAAGGCGAAGGTGCCGAGACCGAGTCCGTACGCGCCGCAGCCGAGGACGACCGCCCCGAGCACGCCGAGCGGCCAGCGGGCGGCGAGGTAGCGAGCGGCGGCCTCGTCGTGGACCCCGGGGAGCCGGACGCCGAGGAGGCGGGCAAGGCGGGCGCGCTCCAGGCGGGTGAGGGCGTGCGCGGCCGCGGTCAGCGGGCGCAGCACGGCGGCGCGGCCGCGGGGCGAGGCCAGTACGGGCAGCAGGGCGAGGGCGCCGAGGAGGGTGCCGAGGAGCTCCAGGACAGCGGTCCCGGCCCCCAGTGCGAGGCCGAAGGACAGCCGGATCCAGCGGGCGAGGTACCGAATGACCACGCCTCCCGGCCCTGCGTCGGACGGCCGGATTGGCTTGCCCCCCAGTCCTGCGTCGGACGACCTGACGAGCGAGCGTCCCGGCCGCGCGTCGGACGGCCGGGCGAGCGGACGCCCTGGCCGCGCCTCGGACGGCCGGACGAGCATGTTCCCCGGCTCCGCCTCGGACGGCCGGACGACCGGCCGTCCCGCCCCCGGGGCCGCCACCGTCCGGACCGTCGCCCGCTCGGGGCGCTGTCCGGCCCGGCGGCCGACGGGAGCCGGGCGAGGCAGCCGGGAGGGCCCCGAACCCGCCCCCGCCCCGAGGTCCGCCCCCGGCCCGGGATCCGGCAGTGGCCCGGGTTCCGGCAGCGGTCGCCCCGACGGCGAGGTCGGCGGCTCCGCGCCGGCCTGTCGGCTGTCGTCGTCCCGGGGCGAGTTCGTCATGATCCGTCACGCTAGCGGGGCCGGGCCCCCGCTCACACTGCGGAAAACCGCACCACCGCTCAGGCCGGGTCGGGAAGCGCGGCCGGGGTCGCGTCGAGGGGCTGCGACGGGATGACGGTCGCCCGGTGGTCGGCCACGGCCGCCCGGAAGCGGCGGAGGATCTCCTCGCCCGCCGCCACGCCCCGCTCCGCGAGGACGTCGAGGTGCGGGGCCGTCCAGGCGGTGTCCGCGAGTTCGCCGTGGCCGGGGCGCCAGGCGCGGTCGGCGGCCGTCAGGAGGTCCGCGTCGAGCAGCGAGTCCCCCGCGGCCAGGACGAGGTCCGCGCCGCAGCGGCGGGCCACCTCACGCATCGCCGCGCTCTTCGTGAGCGGCTTCGGCACCGCGTACACCTTGCGGCCCTGCAGCGAGACCGCCCAGCCGCGGTCGTCCGCCCACTCCCCGAACCGCTTCAGCCACTCCTCCGGCATCCGCTCCCGCTCCACGACGAGGTACGCGAACAGGTCCTCGGCGACCCGGTGCTTGCGCACCCAGGACAGGTCGGTGGTGGCCGTGAAGTACGCGCGGATCTCGCCGAGCGGCGCGCACTCGTCGGCGAGCCTGCGCACCACGGACTCGTGCCAGTCGCGGTCCGCGGCTCCGTCGACCAGGATGTGCCCGCCGTTGGCGCAGATCGCGTACGCCGGTGCGGTACCGGGGAGCTGGATGCGCTGGTACTGCTTGCGCGTACGGGTCGTGGTGGGTACGAAGACCGCCTCGGAGCCCAGCTGTTCGAGGAGCGCGGCCGCGTCCTCGGTCATGTACGACAGCGGCTTGGACTCGTGCACCTCCACGCTGAGCAGCCGGGGCGCCTGCGCGTCGGGCATGCCGAGCGCGAGGGCCGCGGAGGAGTAGATCAGCGTACGGTCGAGGTCGCTGGCGACCATCACAGGGCTGCTCACCGAGGTCACTGGGAGACCACCGCCTTTCCGTCGGCGCCCGTGGCGCCTCTCGTGAACTGAGGGTGGATCAATCCCACGCAGGTGTACGGGAGTCCGTCGATCTCCTCGACGGGGACCCCGCGCTGCTCGGCGAGGAGGCGTACGTGGGCGAGGTCGGCGCCGGCGCCGCGCCGGGCGAGGATCTTCCAGGGGACGCGGCGCAGCAGGACCCGGGTGGTCTCGCCGACACCGGGCTTGACCAGGTTGACGTCGTGGATGCCGTACTCCTCGCTGATCCGCTCGACGGCCGCCCAGCCCTCCCAGGTGGGTGTGCGGTCGGCGGCGAGCAGCTCCTTCACTCCCGTCGCCACGTCCTCGGCCACCTCGTCGAAGCGGGCGGCGACGGCGTCGAGGAAGGCGTTCGAGACGTCGGCGCCGGCCAGCTCGCGGTAGAACTTGGCGCCGTGGAAGTCGTCCGCGCCGACGAGGTCGGCACGCAGGACCGTACGCGATATCAGGCCGGAGACGGTCGAGTTGAGGCAGGCGGAGGGGATGAGGAAGTCCTCGCGGGTGCCGTACGTGCGCACGCACGAGCCGGGGTCGGCGAGGACCGCGATCTCCGGGTCGAAGCCGGTGATGCCCTCGGCGCGCTCGAACTCCTGGATCGCGTCCGCGAGTTCGCGGGTGATGGCGCCCTTGCCGGTCCAGCCGTCGACGAAGACGACGTCGGCCGGGTCGTGGTGGGCGGCGAGCCAGCGCAGCGCGTTGGCGTCGATACCGCGGCCACGGACGATGGAGACGGCGTAGTGGGGCAGTTCGAGGTCGTGGCGGGCCTGGGCCCAGCGGCGCATGAGGACGCCGACCGGGGTGCCGGCCCGGGCGAGGGAGACGAGCACGGGCGTGCCGGTCCGCTCGGCGAGGACGGTCTCGGTGACGGTGCCGACGGCGCGGGCGATCCGGGCGGCCGAGGTCTCCAGGGCGGCGTGGAAGAGTTCCTGGTACCGGTCGCTCGGCTGGTACTCGACCGGCAGCGACTCCGCGTAGTGGGCGCCGCCGCTCTGGATCGCCTCCTCGCGCTCCTCGGTCGGCGCCTCCAGCTCGACGTCCGAGAGGTCCTGGAGCAGCCAGCCGACCTCCTCCGGGGCGTACGAGGAGAAGGCGGGGCCGCGGAGGGGCTCGGGCAGCATGGAGCTCCTTTCGGGAGCTTGGGTGTCGTCGGGAGCGGGGACGGCCCCGCCGGTTGCGTGAGCGGGTACGGCTCGGAGGCCGGTTTCGCTGGCGGATACGGCTCGGCGGCCGGTTTCCCTAGCAGGTACGGCTCGGAGGCCGGTTTCGCTGGCGGATACGGCTCGGCGGCCGGTTTCCCTAGCGGGTACGGCTCGGAGGCCGGTTGCGTGAGCGGGTACGGCTCGGGCTCGGAGGGCTTGCGGGGCGTGGGCGGCATCTGCGGCATCGGGAGCCGAGGTGACGTCGGCGGCCTCGGAGGACCACCCGGTCGCATCGGCAGACCCGGCAGCTGCGGCCGCCTCCGCGGCTCGTGACCCTGCCGGCGGCGTCCGGGGCGCCGGCTCCGCTCCGAGTGCCGGGACGTACGACGGGACGACCGCGAGCACCACGTGCGGGATGTGCGCCGCGAGCTGGGCCAGGAGGCCGTCCGGGGCGTGCAGCTGCGGCGTGTCGGCCACGGAGTCGACGACGGCCACGACCGCGTCGAAGCCGGCGCCGGCGACGTTGTACGCGTACCGCTCCCCCGGCCCGTCGGCGGGCTCGTCGTGGGCGGGGAAGACGAGCCGGGTCCGTATGGCGTAGCCGGGGTCGTCGACCGCGAGGACGGGCGAGCGGGTGGTCGTGGAGTACGAGACGTCCCGGCCGGTGCGCTCCAGGGCGACGGCGAGCCGCAGCGGCGCGTACATCAGCTCCTCGAAACCGAGGACGAGGATCCGCCGCGCCCCGCCGACAGCGGCGCCGAGGCGCTCGGTCATGGCCGGGAGGGCGTCGTTCAGCGCGGCCGCGTGGGGCGCGCCGAAGCCGTGGCGGCCGCCGTCCGGTATCGAGGACGGCCAGCCCAGCTCGACCCGTACAGGGGCCGTCAGGGGCCCTCTGGGCGCCGGTACGGGCGCCCCCGGCGCCTCGGGCGCCCCGGGCGTCCCGGACGCCTCCGGCGCGTCCTGAGCCGTCTCGTGTGCGGCGACCAGCGCCTGGCCCTTCTCCAGGACCCCCTCCGGCAGCCGTACGGTGCCGGCCGCGCCGGTCACCAGGTCGACGCGGGCGCCGATCTCACGGGCGAAGGTCTCCAGCCGGCCGAGGTCCTCGGCCGAGCGCATGTCGACCAGGGCCACGACCACGTACCGCTCACGCGGGAAACGCTCGTGCAGGTCGCGGATGGTGTTGAGGACGGTGTTGCCGGTGGAGAACTCGTCGTCGACGAGGACGAGCGGTCCGTCGCCGGCGAGCAGCTTCGGGTCCTCGGGGAGCAGGAGGTGCGAGGTGGCGTGCGAGTGGGACTCCTCGAAGCCGCCCGCGCTCGTCACCCCGGCGACGGGCCGGCGGGTGGAGTGCAGATAGGGCGCGAAGCCGAGCCCGTCGGCCACCGAGTGGCCGAGGCCGGTGGCCGTCTCCGCGTAGCCGACGACGACGCTGCGCGCGGCCTCGTCGGGACCGAGCAGGTCACGGACGCGCAGGCCGAGCGAGAACCCGGAGTCGTAGACGACGGCCGGCCGCTGCGGCACGTGCTTGCCGAGCACGTTGGAGACCAGCAGATGCGCGCGCTTCGGGTTGCGGCGCAGTGCGAGGCCCAACAGGCCCGGGAGCTCCTCGCCGCCGATCAGTTCGACGCCCAGTCGCTCCGCGACCCACGTTCCCGACCACACCACGTCGTCCATCACCTTCCGTCAGCCGGCCAGTCCGGCGGTGAGCAGATCCACGAAGCCGACGTCCTCCTTGGCGACGCCGAAGACCTCGGCGCGCAGGAGGGTCCGCTCGGCCCACGCGCGATGCGGCTTCACCTCGTTCATCTTGTTCGTGTAGGCCGAACGCATCACGCCGCCCCCGCCGCGTTCGGGCCGCAGGATGTCCTGCGCGTCGCTGTACTCCTCGTGGCTGACCACGGAGAGCGCGTGCACGGGCACCACGTGTGTGGGGTGGATGCAGGTCTTGCCGAGCAGTCCGTTGGCCCGGTCGAGCTCGATCTCGCGCAGCAGCCCGTCGAGGTCGTGCTCGATGAGGGCGGTGCGCAGGTCCTCGGCGCTGCCCTCCAGGAAGGGGCTGCGGCGCAGCTGGGGCTTGAACATGCGCTCGCCGAGCCGGAAGTACTCCCAGACCGGTCCGGTGATCGTGAAGCCGGTGCCGTCGGAGCGGCCGAGGACGTTGACGACGTCGGCGATGACATGGGCGACGAGCTGGACGTCGTACGCCGTCATGTCGGGCGAGCGGCGCAGCCCGTAGGCGGAGCAGAAGTCGGTGACGCCCAGGCGCAGGGCGAGGACCCGCTGGCGGTACTTGTCGACGGTCGTGGCGATCCCGGCGAGAGTCTCGGCGCGGGTCTCCAGGTGCAGCAGCTCGGGGGACTCCAGGACGGGCATCGCGAAGAGTCGTCGCCCGCAGGCCTTCTCGGCGGCGGTGAGGGCCTCCAGGAAGGCGTGTCCGCGGGTCTCGGTGAACTTCGGCAGCACGAATCCGGAGAGCAGGCGGACGTCGTCGCCGAGGCGGGCGACCAGATCGGTGATCTGGTGGGGTTCGCGGACCCGGATGAAGAGCAGGGGCACATCCTGGAGGGCACGATCGTCCGTCGTGAGGCCGTGCGCGAGGTCGGCGAACTGGTTCACCAGGTTCGTCTCGGCGGCCTCCACGTCGGCGTCGGCGATGGAGTCCTCCAGGCACAGCACCATGGAGACGACGCCGCGTGCGGCCTGTTTGCGCACGTCGTCGGCGAGCCGCGGGCGGGTGGCGGGGCTGTAGAGGGTGGCGCCCAGGGCCACGGCGAGCGTGCTCGCAGGGGAGTCCGCCGTGAACTCGGCCGGCTCCTGGTGGAACAGCCCTGCCCGCTTGGCGGACGGGATGTGCCCGAAATGACGCAATGTAACTCCCCCGACTGCCTCTGTGGCCGTGACGACATGTGGCCGGTAATAGTACGTAGGTGCGGGTGTCCGTAGTTCCCTTCGAGTATGAAATCCAGGTAACTCGTCCGCATCCGTCGCATGCCGCGCACTTCGCGAGCTGGCACGACGCGAGGATCGGTACGGCCCCCGCGTTGTCCGGCGGACGGCAGGGAAGGCAGGATGACGGTCATGACGCACGCGATGCTGAAGGGCTCCAACGTCCCTCTCGACACCGCGGCCGTACGGGCCGTGCTCCGCTGGACCCCGGGACCCGGGGTCCCCGACGTCGACGCCTCCGCGCTGCTGCTGGGCGCCGACGGGCGTGTGCGTTCCGACGAGGACTTCGTCTTCTACAACCAGCCGCGCCACCCCTCCGGGCTGGTGCGCCGCCTGCCCAAGAAGCGGGTGACGGAGGGGCTGACCGACACGGTCGAGGCCGACCTCGGCGGGCTCGACCGTACGGTCGACCAGGTCGTGATCGCGGCCTCCTCGGACGGTGACACCTTCCGGTCGGTCTCCGACCTGCGGATTCTGCTGTACGACGCGAGTGCGCCGGACCGGGAGCCGCTGGCCCTCTTCGATGTGAAGGCGGAGACGGGCGAGGAGACGGCGATCATCTGCGGCGAGCTGTACCGGCGTGGGGACGGCTGGAAGTTCCGGGCGGTGGGGCAGGGCTACCCGACGGGGCTCGTCGGGCTCGCCACCGACTTCGGGATCTCGGTCGACGAGGCCGCCGAGGAGGCCGACGGCTCCGTGACCGCCGGCGGTGCGGGCGGCTCTGGTGGCCCCGGCTCCGGCGCTCGGGAGGGACAGGATCCGGCCACGCGGACCGCTCCACCCGCCGCGCCCGGCACGGACTCCGACGCGACCGTCGTCCATCCGCACGTGGCCGTACCGCCGCAGCCGACCAGCCCCCCGGCACCCGTGCCCGGTTACGGCTACCCGCAGCCGGTCGGGTCCGACCGGCCGGCGTACGGCTATCCCCAGCCCGCGGCGGCCGCCGCGCCCGCCCCGGACCCGAACTTCCGGATGCCGCCGATGGGCCCGCAGTTCGTCCGCCCGTAAGCACATCCCCTAGGCCTTGGTCTTGTAGCCGCGCCCCCACTGCAGGCCCCATCCGTACAGCCGGTCCAGCTCGGCCTGGAAGCCGTACACGAACTTCACCTGACGGCGGACGATCAGCTCGTCCTTGACCTTCTCGACGGTGAACACCGCGCACGAGCGGGCCTGCGGGGCGCGCTCGTCGAGTTCGATCTCGATCCGCGGCCCGTTGCTGGGGTAGAGCGTCACCTTGGCGTGCGTCCGGTCGAAGGCCGGGGTCTGGTCGTAGATGTAGACGAAGAAGAGCAGCCGCTTGATCTCGTCCCGGTGGTCGAGGTTGACGAAGATCGTCTCGCCGGACGAGCCGCCGAACCGGTCGTCGCCGCTCAGGTTCACGTACGGCGCCGCGTTCAGGGCCCCGAAGAAGCCGCCGAGCGGCTGCACCACGCCCTTGCTGCCGTCCGCGAGCTCGTACATGCACCCGAGGTCCAGGTCGACGTTGACCATGCTCTGGGTGTGCGCCTGGACGACCTCGGGCTTGAAGAGCTTCGAGGGATTGCGGAGCAGCTGGCCGCTCTGGCGTGAGCGGCCCTCGATGTCGGAGGTGCGCATCCGCCAGGAGAGGTTGACGCGCAGATTGCCGGTGGCGGCGCCCTGTTTGGTCAGGGAGACCGTCGGGCGCCGTTTGGTGAGGTCGATGGTGTTGCTGGAGGCGCTGCCGGAATCGAACTGCGCGGCCCTCCCCGGAAACAGGCCGTCGAAGAAGCCCATGTGCCCCACCCCCCACTCGAAACCCGGTCAGACGCCGCGGGGCGGCCGGGTGCACCGGCCGCCCCGCAGGAAGCGTTCCTCATTGCCCGGGGTGTCACACCCCGGACGACACCTCGGTCTTGCCCGAGGAGTCAGCTTTTCCCTCGGCCGCCGCCAGCGCCCTGTTGCGCCGTACGGAGGACCAGAAGGACCAGCCGATCAGGGCGACACCGATGAGGCCGGTGACGACCTCGGGGATCTGGTAGCGGATGGAGATCATGAGGATCACGGCGAGCGCGCCGATGGCGTAGTGGGCGCCGTGCTCCAGGTAGACGTAGTCGTCGAGGGTGCCCTGGCGGACCAGGTAGACCGTCAGCGAACGGACGTACATCGCGCCGACGCCGAGGCCGAGCGCCATGAGGACGATGTCGTTGGTGATGGCGAAGGCGCCGATGACACCGTCGAACGAGAACGACGCGTCGAGGACTTCGAGGTAGAGGAACATGAAGAAGGCGGCCTTGCCGGCCAGCTGGACGACACCGACCTTCTTGCCGCTGCGCTTGGCCTCCTCCTCGGCCTCGTGCTCGCGCTCCTCTTCCTCCTCCAGCTTGTTCTCGAAGTAGCCCGAGAGACCGCCGACGACGAGGTACGTGATGAGACCGAAGACGCCCGAGAGCAGGACGGTCGATGCCTTGTCGACGTGCGTACCGCCGTGCTGGTGCGCCTGGGTCGCGAAGGTCATGGCGCTGATCGCCAGGACGATCAGGGCGATGCAGACCGACAGCATGTCGATCTTGCCGAGCTTGGCCAGCGGGCGCTCCAGCCAGCCGAGCCACTTGATGTCACGGTCCTCGAAGATGAAGTCGAGGAAGATCATCAGAAGGAACATGCCGCCGAACGCCGCGATCGACGGGTGCGCGTCGGTCACGAGCTGCTCGTAGCGCTCGGCATCGTTGAGAGCGAGGTCGACGGCCTCGATGGGGCCGATCTTGGCGCTGATCGCGACGATCACGACGGGGAAGACCAGCCGCATGCCGAAGACGGCGATGAGCACACCGATGGTGAGGAAGATCTTCTGCCAGAAGGCATTCATCTTCTTCAGGATTCCGGCGTTGACCACCGCATTGTCGAAGGACAGCGAGATCTCGAGGATGCACAGGATCGCGACGATCCCGAACGCTTCCCACCCCCCGTAGAGCACCGCTGCGACCAGTCCGAGCGCCGTGATGGCGAACGACCAGCCGAAGGTTTTCAGTACCACTGTCTACCCCATCGTGTAAGTACGCGGCTTTACGAAACGTTGACCCCGAAGTCTAGAGCGATGCCCCGGAGTCCGGACGCGTACCCCTGTCCCACGGCCCGGAACTTCCATTCGCCCCCGTACCGGTACAGCTCGCCGAAGATCATCGCGGTCTCGGTGGAGGCGTCCTCGGAGAGGTCGTAACGGGCCAGCTCCTGACCGTCGGCCTGGTTCACGACACGAATGAAGGCGTTGCTGACCTGGCCGAAGGTCTGGCCGCGGTTGTCGGCCTCATGGATCGAGACCGGGAAGACGATCTTGTCGCAGTGGGCCGGGACCTTGATCAGGTCCACGATCAGCGACTCGTCGTCGCCGTCACCCTCGCCGGTGAGGTTGTCGCCCGTGTGCTCGACGGAGCCCTCGGGGCTCTTGAGGTTGTTGTAGAAGACGAAGTACTCGTCACCGAGCACCCGTCCCGACTGGCACAGCAGGGCGCTGGCGTCGAGGTCGAAGGGCGCTCCTGTGGTGGAGCGCGCGTCCCATCCGAGGCCGACCAGCACCTGGGTGAGGTTGGGTGCGGCCTTGGAGAGGGAGACGTTGCCTCCCTTGGCGAGCGTGACGCCCATGTGTGTTCCTCCCCGGTGATACTGCGGTGGTCGTACTGATGAGGCACGTCCGGCGCCGCACGGAACGTGCGGCGCCGGACGGATCGGACTGTCGGTCAGACGTTGACGCCGAAGTCCTGGGCGATACCGCGCAGGCCCGAGGCGTAGCCCTGGCCGACGGCGCGGAACTTCCACTCGTCGCCGTTGCGGTACAGCTCGCCGAAGACCATGGCCGTCTCGGTCGAGGCGTCCTCGGAGAGGTCGTACCGGGCGATCTCGGCACCGCCGGCCTGGTTCACAACGCGGATGAACGCGTTGCGCACCTGGCCGAAGGACTGCTGGCGGTTCTCGGCGTCGTAGATCGACACCGGGAAGACGATCTTGGCGACATCGGCGGGCACCGTGGCCAGGCTGACCTTGACCTGCTCGTCGTCACCCTCGCCCTCACCGGTGAGGTTGTCACCGGTGTGCTCGACCGAGCCGTCCGCGCTCTTCAGGTTGTTGAAGAACACGAAGTCCTGGTCGTTGCGGACCTTGCCCTCCGCGCTGACCAGAATGGCGCTGGCGTCGAGGTCGAAGTCCGTCCCGGTGGTGGTGCGGACGTCCCAGCCCAGACCGACGGTGACGGCGGTCAGGCCAGGGGCCTCCTTGGTCAGCGAGACGTTGCCGCCCTTGCTGAGGCTGACTCCCACGAGTCCCTCCATGTGGTTTCCAGGGGCAGCGCCCCCGTCGTGCGTTGGCATCGGATCAACGTCTGGATCCTAGTGAGGGGTTCCCGGCCTGGACAGACGATTCGCCCCGATGCTCAGAGAGTGTCGAGCGCCTTGAGGTAGTCGTTGAGGTCGCGGGCGTCCGGGAGGGCGTTGACGACGGTCCAGCGGACGACACCCTCCTTGTCGATGATGAACGTGCCGCGCACCGCGCAGCCCTTGTCCTCGTCGAAGACGCCGTAGGCGCGGGAGGCCTCGCCGTGCTTCCAGAAGTCGGAGAGGAGCGGGTACTCCAGACCCTCCTGGTCGGCGAAGACGCGCAGGGTGTGGATCGAGTCGTTGGAGACGGCGAGGAGCTGGGTGTCGTCGTTGACGAACTTCGGCAGGTTGTCGCGCAGCTCGCACAGCTCGCCGGTGCAGACGCCGGTGAAGGCGAAGGGGTAGAAGAGCAGGACCACGTTCTTCTCGCCCCGGTAGTCGGAGAGCCTCACGGTGCGGCCGTGGTTGTCCTTGAGCTCGAACTCCGGCGCCTTCGTGCCGACCTCGATCGCCATGGCGTAGGCGTCCCTTCACTGGACCGAACAGGTGAAGGCCCAGCTTAGAACCCCGGCGAGCCCCGCGGCCCCACCACGCACAGAGCCCCCGCCGGACACCGTCCGGCGGGGGCTCCTGCTGCTTGGGGGATCAGCGCTTGGGAGCGACCAGGCGGCTGCCCGCCCAGTCCTTCGCCACGCTGATGCTCTTGGTCTGGGAGAAGCCGGCGGTCTGCGCGGCATCGCTGATGTCGCTCGGCTCGACGTAGCCGTCACGGCCCGTCTTGGGCGTCAGCAGCCATACGACCCCGCCGTCCTCCAGCAGGCCAATGGCATCGACCAGGGAGTCCGTCAGATCTCCGTCCTCGTCGCGGAACCAGAGCACGACGGCGTCGGCGACGTCGTCGTAGTCCTCGTCAGCGAGGTCCGACCCGATGATGGACTCGATGCCTTCGCGGAGATCGAAATCGACGTCGTCGTCGTAACCGATCTCCTGGACCACCTGTCCGGGCTCGAACCCCAGCCTCGCTGCCGGGTTGGTCCGCTCCTCCGCGTGGTCCGCGGTCGCGCTCACGGCTTGCCTCCTGATCATGTATCGGAAAATGCTTCGGCCACGCGTACGCGCGGCGCTGGCCGTAGTCCACACGGGCTGGGCGGATCGCGCAAGTACCCGGCCGCCGAGACCGCCGAAACGGTGACGTTTGGGGCCGTCTCGCCGCATCTCCCGGGCCGCATCCACTCCACTCCGTGACGATCGGCACACGCTTCGTCCTGCTTTGCGGGGTTCCGCGGCTTCAGTCTGCCGAACGTGCTGACGAAACGCATGCGCGGGTTGGGCGTAAGGTTGCGATTTGACCCAACCAGGCGCCCGGCGGGGGTTACCCCTCGGTAGAGATGACGTTTGACACCGACGGGGTACACGATGGACGTCCCGGCCGGCGTCCCGGCCTCCGTGGGCTCCACCGAACAGCGAAGGAACAGCGTGGCTTCCGGATCCGATCGCAACCCGATCATCATTGGCGGCCTTCCCAGCCAGGTCCCGGATTTCGATCCCGAAGAGACCCAGGAATGGCTCGACTCCCTCGACGCGGCGGTCGACGAGCGGGGGCGCGAGCGGGCCCGCTACCTGATGCTCCGCCTGATCGAACGTGCCCGCGAGAAGCGCGTCGCGGTGCCCGAGATGCGCAGCACGGACTACGTGAACACGATCGCGACCAGGGACGAGCCGTTCTTCCCCGGCAACGAGGAGATCGAGCGCAAGGTCCTCAACGCGACCCGCTGGAACGCGGCCGTGATGGTCTCGCGCGCGCAGCGCCCGGGCATCGGGGTCGGCGGCCACATCGCCACCTTCGCCTCCTCCGCCTCGCTGTACGACGTCGGCTTCAACCACTTCTTCCGGGGCAAGGACGAGGGCGACGGCGGCGACCAGATCTTCTTCCAGGGCCACGCCTCGCCCGGAATCTACGCGCGCGCCTATCTGCTCGACCGGCTGTCCGAAACCCAGCTCGACGCGTTCCGCCAGGAGAAGTCCAAGTTCCCGAACGGGCTCTCCTCGTACCCGCACCCGCGGCTGATGCCGGACTTCTGGGAGTTCCCGACCGTGTCGATGGGCCTCGGCCCCCTCGGCGCGATCTACCAGGCTCGGATGAACCGCTACATGGAGGCGCGCGGCATCGCCGACACCTCCAAGTCGCACGTCTGGGCGTTCCTCGGCGACGGCGAGATGGACGAGCCGGAGTCGCTCGGCCAGCTCTCCATCGCCGCCCGTGAGGGCCTGGACAACCTGACCTTCGTCGTCAACTGCAACCTGCAGCGCCTCGACGGCCCGGTGCGCGGCAACGGCAAGATCATCCAGGAGCTGGAGTCGCAGTTCCGCGGCGCCGGCTGGAACGTGATCAAGCTCATCTGGGACCGCTCCTGGGACCCGCTGCTCGCCCAGGACCGCGACGGCATCCTGGTCAACAAGCTGAACACCACGCCCGACGGCCAGTTCCAGACGTACGCCACGGAGACCGGCGCGTACATCCGTGACCACTTCTTCGGCGACGACCAGCGGCTGCGCTCGATGGTCGAGGGCATGTCGGACCACCAGATCCTGCACCTGGGCCGTGGCGGTCACGACCACAAGAAGATCTTCGCGGCCTTCGCGGCGGCCAAGGCCCACAAGGGCCAGCCGACCGTGGTGCTCGCCCAGACCGTCAAGGGCTGGACGCTCGGTCCGAACTTCGAGGGCCGCAACGCGACCCACCAGATGAAGAAGCTGACGGTCGACGACCTCAAGCGCTTCCGCGACCGTCTACACATCCCGATCACGGACGGGCAGCTGGAGAGCGGCCTGCCGCCGTACTACCACCCGGGGCGGAACTCCGAGGAGATCCAGTACATGCACGACCGCCGCAAGGGGCTCGGCGGGTACGTCCCGACGCGTGTCGTGCGGTCGAAGCCGCTGGTCCTCCCCGAGGAGAAGACCTACGCCCCGGTGAAGAAGGGCTCCGGCCAGCAGTCGATCGCCACCACGATGGCCTTCGTCCGGCTGCTCAAGGACCTCATGCGGGACAAGGAGATCGGTAAGCGGTTCGTGCTGATCGCTCCCGACGAGTACCGCACCTTCGGCATGGACTCGTTCTTCCCGAGCGCCAAGATCTACAACCCGCTGGGCCAGCAGTACGAGGCCGTGGACCGCGAACTCCTGCTCGCCTACAAGGAGTCCCCGACCGGGCAGATGCTGCACGACGGCATCTCCGAGGCCGGCTGCACCGCTTCGCTGATCGCGGCCGGTTCGGCGTACGCCACGCACGGCGAACCGCTCATCCCGGTCTACGTCTTCTACTCGATGTTCGGTTTCCAGCGGACCGGCGACCAGTTCTGGCAGATGGCCGACCAGCTGGCGCGCGGCTTCGTGCTCGGCGCCACCGCCGGCCGGACGACGCTGACCGGTGAGGGTCTCCAGCACGCGGACGGCCACTCGCACCTGCTCGCCTCGACGAACCCGGGCTGTGTCGCGTACGACCCGGCCTTCGGTTTCGAGATCGCGCACATCGTCCAGGACGGCCTGAAGAGGATGTACGGCCCCGACGCCGAGGACGTCTTCTACTACCTGACCGTCTACAACGAGCCGATCCAGCACCCGGCCGAGCCCGAGAACGTGGACGCCGAGGGCATCCGCAAGGGCATCTACCGCTACAAGGCGGGCGAGGCCGGAGCGATCCCCGCGCAGATCATGGCCTCCGGTGTCGCCGTGCCGTGGGCGGTGGAGGCGCAGCGGATCCTCGCCGAGGAGTGGAACGTCCGGGCCGACGTCTGGTCGGCGACGTCCTGGAACAAGCTGCGCCGCGAGGCCGTCGACGTCGACCGGCACAACCTGCTCCACCCGGAGGAGGAGCAGCGCGTCCCGTACGTGACGCGCAAGCTGTCCTCCGCCCAGGGCCCGTTCGTCGCCGTCTCCGACTGGATGCGCGCGGTCCCGGACCAGATCTCCCGCTGGGTGCCGGGCACCTACACCTCGCTCGGCGCGGACGGCTTCGGGTTCGCCGACACGCGGGGCGCCGCGCGCCGCTACTTCAACATCGACGCCGAGTCGATCGTGCTCGCGGTCCTCACCGAGCTCGCCCGCGAGGGCAAGGTCGACCGGTCGGCGCTGAAGCAGGCCGTGGACCGCTACCAGCTGCTCGACGTCGCCGCCGCCGACCCCGGCCCGGCCGGCGGAGACGCGTAACGGCACACAGCTGTGGTGCGGGTGCGGGGGCCGATGCGCCCCCCCACCCCCATACGATTCCCGGCATGATGGAACGCTGGGAGAAGCGCACCCAGACGCCACTGCTGATCCTGGCAGTGGCGTTCGGCGTCGCCTACGCCGTACCGATCGTGGCGCCGGATGCCGACCGCTGGATCCATGAGTCGTGTCTGTTCGTGGAGTGGGTGGTGTGGGGTGCCTTCGCGGTCGACTACGCCGTCCGCCTCGCGCTGTCCCCGGCGAAGTGGCAGTTCGTCCGCAGCCATCCGCTCGATCTGCTCGCCGTCCTCCTCCCGCTCGTGCAGCCGCTGCGGCTGCTGCGTCTCGTCTCGACACTCCTCCTCGTGGGTCGGCGGGCCCGGATGGCCCCGCAGATAACGCTCACCACCTATGTGGCGGGCGCGGTGGTCGGACTGATGATGTTCGGCTCGCTCGCCGTGCTCCATGTGGAGCGGAACGCCCCGAACGGCAACATCAAGTCGCTCGGCGACGCGGTCTGGTGGTCGTTCACGACGATGACGACCGTGGGGTACGGCGATCACGCCCCGACCACGGGACTCGGCCGCGTCCTCGCGGTGGGCCTGATGCTCTCGGGCATCGCCCTGCTCGGTGTGGTGACCGCCAACATCGCCGCCTGGTTCATCTCCCGCTTCGAACGGGACGACGCCGCGGAGCGCCGTCAGACCGAGCTTCTGGAGGCCCTGACCCGGGAGGTCCAGGAGCTGCGCGCCGAGGTGTCCCGGCTCGCCGCCCCGACCGCGGCACAGGCCCCGGCCGCGGCCCCGACTGCGGCCCCGACTCCGACCCCGCCTCCGGGCGCCCTCGTGCCGTCGGATCGTGCCGCCGCAGGGGACGGTCCCTAGCACTCCCAGAGCTTGAAGGCTCTGACCTCGTACGGACTCTGGGGCACCCAGGTCCCGCGCCCCGGATAGGTCTCGAACTCCCCCGTCTCCGCGCACTCCGCCGACTGGTACGTCGTGACCGGCCGCCCGGTCCTGTTCGCCAGGGCCTGGGCGCTCGCGCCCGGCGGCAGCGCGACACAGCTCTCGATGTCCGTGCCGGCCAGCTCGTGCTTCCACGCCGCGCCCTTGAAGTCCGCCCTGGGCCACAGGCACAGCTGACCGGGCCCACAGGCTCCGAGCTTGGTGCCCGGTGGTGCGGCAGCGAGCAAGGCGGCCGGCACGGCAGCGTGCAAGGCGGCGGGCGGGGCGGCCGGCACGGCGGCGGCCGGCCGGGCCGCCGGCAGGGCGGCGGTGAGCAGAGCCGCCGCGGCCGCCAGGGCGGCCAGGAGCAGGCGCCTCGGCCGTGCGTGCTTCACCTGCTTCACGTGGTTCACGTGCTTCACGTGCATGTCGATCATCCCCCAATTCGTCACTCTCTGTAATCAGAACTCTGACGGAGGTCACTGCCCGTTGGGAAGAGGCCAAGGCTCGATTCACCCGGACAGGTGACGGAGGGCTCAGAACAGCAGAAAGCCCCGCCGGACCGCGCGAGCGGTCCGGCGGGGCGTGGGCTTCCCGCGGCGTCGGTCAGATGTGGGCGGCGCCCGCACCCGCCTCCGCGTTCTCGCCGCGCTTGGTCAGCATGGCGACCAGGGCCGCGACGACCGCCACGACACCGGCGACGGTGAACGCCAGGCCCATGCCGTCCAGGAACGTGTCGTGGATGACGCCCCCGATCGTGTCGAGCACGTCCGGGGTCATGTTGGGCGCCTGGGCCAGCTGCGGCGGGACCATGCCGAACTCGGCGGCCTCCTCGAGCCCGGGAGCAGGCTCGCCCGGGAGCCCGGCGGCCGTCCAGTTCTCACCGAAGGCGCTGGAGACCTTCGAGGACATGACCGCACCGAGCACCGCCGTACCGAGCGCGCCGCCGACCTGCATCGCGGCCTGCTGCAGACCGCCCGCGACACCGGAGAGCTCCAGCGGGGCGTTGCCGACGATGACCTCGGTGGCACCGACCATGACCGGGGCGAGGCCCAGACCGAGCAGCGCGAACCAGAGCGACATCGTGAACGTGCCGGTCTCCGCGGAGAGGGACATCATCCCGAACATGGCGACGGCGGTGCAGACCATGCCGCCCACCAGCGGGATGCGCGGGCCGAACTTGGTGATCAGCGCGCCGGCCAGCGGCGACGAGACGATCATCATCGCCGTCAGCGGGAGCAGGTGCAGACCGCTGTCGATCGGGCTGAGGCCCTGGACGCCCTGCAGGTAGAAGGTCACGAAGAACAGGCCGCCCATGAAGGCGAAGGCCATCAGGACCATGAGCACCACGCCCGCCGTGAGCGGGACGGAGCGGAACATGCCCAGCGGGATGAGCGGCTCCTTCACCTTCGTCTGCCAGAAGCCGAAGACGACGAAGAGCAGGACCGCGGCGGCGAGGCAGCCCACGGTGTTGCCGCTCGCCCAGCCCCACTTGGCGCCGGCGTTGATGAGGCCCCAGACGAGAGAGCCCATGGCGCCGGAGAGCAGCAGGATGCCGAGGATGTCGAACGAGCGCGGGGCGTTCTCGGCGCGGTGGTCCTTGAGGATCACCAGGCCGAGCACGAGGGCGAGGACACCGACCGGCACGTTGATGAAGAAGACGGACTGCCAGCTGACGTGCTCGACGAGGAAGCCGCCGAGGATCGGGCCGCCGGCCGTCGAGGCACCGATGACCATGCCCCAGATGCCGATGGCCATGTTCAGCTTCTCGGCGGGGAAGGTGGCGCGCAGCAGGCCCAGCGCGGCCGGCATGAGCAGGGCGCCGAAGAGGCCCTGGAGGACACGGAAGGCGATCACGAGCCCGATCGAGTCCGAGAGGCCGATCGCTCCGGAGGCCGCGGCGAAGCCCGCGATGCCGATGAGGAAGGTCTGGCGGTGGCCGAAGCGGTCACCGAGCTTGCCGGCCGTGATCAGCGCGATCGCCAGCGCGAGCAGGTAGCCGTTGGTGATCCACTGGAGCTGGTCGAGGGAGGCGCCCAGGTCGGCCTGGATGGCCGGGTTGGCTATCGCGACGATCGTGCCGTCGAGCGCGACCATCATCACGCCGGCGGCGACTGCGAACAGGGTCAGCCAGGGGTGGCCTCGCAGGCCTTTCGACGGAGCCGGAACGGGGCTCCGGTCGCCCCCCTGGCCCTGCGGGGCCTTTTCCACGGTGGTCTGACTAGTCATGCGAAGGAGGCTAATGTCAGTCACTGACAATTGACAAAGCAATTCACACGCCGGTAACTGTCACTTGGCTCACAGGTACGCTGAGCAGCACGAAGCGTCGGAGAGTGGCGGAAAGAAGGCCATACGGTGACGGTTTCCGGCCTACGGGAACGCAAGAAGCAGCGCACACGGAACGCGCTCCTCCGGGTGGCCCTGGAGCTGTTCACGACACGGGGGTACGAGCAGACCACCGTGGACGAGATCGCCGACGCGGTCGAGGTCTCCCAGCGCACGTTCTTCCGCTACTTCGCCTCCAAGGAGGAAGTGGCCTTCGCCGTGCAGCAGATGGTCGAGGAACGCTTCGTCCAGGCGCTGGTGGAGCGCCCCGCGGAGGAGGGCCCGCTCGACGCGATGCGCAACGCCGTGCTCGCCTCGTGGGACACGATCGGCGAGGCGATCATGGAAGTCGTGCCCGTCGACATGTACCTGCGGACCTTCCAGATGATCGAGTCGACGCCGGCGCTGCTCGCCGCGCATCTGCGCCGCACGACCGAGATGGAGGACACGATCGCCCGGGTCGTCGCCGAGCGCGAGGGCGTCGACGTGGACGAGGACCCGCGCCCGCGGATCGTGGTCGCGGCGTTCAGCGGCGTGATGCGCGTGACAGGTCAGCTCTGGGGCCGGGGCACGGACCTGAGCCTGGAGGGCATCCGCGCGCTGACAGAGGACCACCTCGACCACCTGGCCCCCGCGCTGGCCCGGGACTGGCGGAGCTGACGGCGCGCGCAGGGACCGCACCGCCGCGTAGGGGCCACACCGCGCCGCGCAGGGGCCGCACCGCCGCGTAGGGGCTGAGCATCGCCGTGCGGGGGCTGAGCATGGCCGTGCGGGGCCGAACCGCCGTGCGGAGGTCGCACCGGCGTGCGGGGGTCGTACCGTACGGGAAATCTCGTACGGGTGACCGCCACAGGGGCCCAGTCCTACGGGCCGGTCGCAGAGGCCGTCGTACGGGCGGTCGCGCCGGCCTCAACTCGCGGCGTACGCCCGCGCGTACGGAACGTCACCGGAAGCCACCGCTCCTCGTGATCCATGTCACCTGCCGCCCCAGCCCCCCTCGCCGGTCTCCTAGGGTGTGGCGCAGTGACTTCCTTCGACTCCTCCCCCACGCTCTCCCTCTGGCGCCTGCTGCTCGCGCTGGCCGTCGTGTTCGTGCTCCTCGCGACCACCGGCTGGACGACGATCAGCCATCAGCGCGGGCCGGGCGAGTCCCGCGAGGCCGCACTCGCGTCCTGGGCGCACAGCAGGATCGGCCACCGGGCGCTGCCCGACCCGTCCGCCCCCGCCCGTACGGTCGCCGCGTTCTTCGCGTCGGTCGGACCGGCTCAGGGCGCCTTCCTCGCCGACGCGCACCCGCTCGTCGTCGGCAATCTCGACGGCGCTCCGGTCACGCTCCGCTACCGCGCCAACCGGATCTCCCTCGAGCGCGCCCTCGATGCCGAGCGCCACAGGATCGGACACGCCGAGCTCACGGCCGACGGCCGGCGTGAAGCGGTGCGCCGGGCGCACCGCTTCACCTCGCTGATGCAGTCCGACCGGCAGATCCTCGCCTTCGACCCGGCCGGCGGGGGCCGGATGGCCGAGGTGCTCGGCGACCTGGACCGGGCCGACCGTGTCTCGGTGATCGTGCCGGGTGTCGACACCAATCTGCTCACCTTCCAGAAGACCAACCGCAGGTACTCGGCCCCCGTCGGGATGGCGCAGTCGCTGTACGCCGCCGAGCGACGGGCCGCGCCCCGGAGCCGTACCGCGGTCATCGCCTGGGCCGACTACACCGCGCCCGTCGGGGTCGGCATCGACGCCGCGACGGGTCGCCTCGCCACGGCCGGAGCGGTACGGCTCGTCGGCATGACGAACGCCCTGCCCGGCGACTCGCGCGTCAGCCTGTTCTGCCACAGTTACGGCTCCGTGCTCTGCGGGGTCGCCGCGGACGACCTGCCCTCCCGGGTGACGGACGTCGTCGTGGCCGGGAGTCCCGGCATGCGGGTGCAGAGCGCGGCGGAGCTGTCGACCCGGGCCCGGGTCTGGGCGATGCGCGACGCGGACGACTGGATCGCGGACGTGCCGCACCTCGCGGTCGGCGGGGTCGGGCACGGGGCGGACCCGGTGGAGCCGGAGTTCGGTGCGCGGCTGCTCTCCGCAGAGGGCGCGAAGGGCCACACCGGCTATTTCGAGCCGGGCACCGGCAGCCTGGACAACTTCGCGGCCATAGGCGTCGGTTCGTACGGGGACTTGATGTGTGCGAGCGCCGACAGCGCTTGCCGCAGGGGAATTTCCGGCGCGGAAGAGGTCTGACGCGCGTAGAGCAAGGCACTTCGGCCCTTCGCGCAGGGGCGACGCACGGGCGCACGCCGCCTACGATGAGGCACATGGGTGATGTGCTGGCCGGAAATCATGCCACCTGGGAGTTCGAGAGCGACGCCCTCGTCATCCGCTTCGAACGGGGGATCCGCACACCGAAACTCTTCCAGGCGCTGGGCGAACGACGTATCCCGCACGAGGCGTTGGCGTCGGTGACGCTCGTCCCGGGCAAGCGGGGCACGGTCGTGCTGCACGCGGTGCCGAGACGGGGCGCCGATCCGCTGATGGAGGCGGCCGGGGGGCAGTTGAAGGAGGGATACGACCCGTACCGGCTGGTGCTGCCGGCGGAACGGGAGACGCTGGCCGAGTACTACCGGGACGAACTACGGGAACGGCTCGGGCCGGCGGGTCAGGCGGGTCAGGCCGGCGGCGGGGCGCACCTCTCGCTGAGCGGCGCGCTCGACGGCGCGCTCGACGGCACTGCGGACGGCTCGATGCGCGGCTCGTCCGCCGCCCTGCCGGACGGTATGCCGGCCGTCTCGGACGAGCCGACCGACGGCTTTCTGGTGGCGGCTCCCCAGGGGCCGCAGTCCTTCAAGGCGTACGACGGGAAGGCGAGCTTCGACGGCGCGTCGAAGGTCACGTTCCGCTGGTTCTGGACGGGCGCGTCCTCCGAGAAGTGGAAGGCCGGCGACCAGACGTTCTCGGTACGGGAGTTGAGCGGGGTCGAGTGGCGCTCGCCGGACGTCTTCGACGGGTACCTGCGCCTGCTGCCCCGGTCCGGGGAGCCCCGGTCGGCGCAGGCGGACCATGACCCGGCGGCCGTGGTGTTCGGTCTCGGCTACGGCCCGGTCCACGAGTCCCTGCCGTTCGCCGCGGCGGTCCTGGCGGCGATCCGCGGCGCGGGCCGCGCGGCGGCGACCGAGCCCGCGGACGCGCTGCCCCCGTCGGAGTCCCGCGATCCGGCGGGCGTCGCGGAGAGGATCCGGCACCTGGGGGAACTGCACCGGGCGGGGCTGGTGACGGACGAGGAGTTCACGGTGAAGAAGGCGGAGCTGCTGGCGGAGCTGTGAGGCGACCGCACCGGCGGCCGGCAGGGCTCGCGGATACCGGCCGGGCGGGCCCCGGCGGCACCAGCCGGACGGTCCCGGGGTGATACCCGGGTATCACCCCGGGACCGGACCCTCGGTATGACGTCCGGTGCGGGCGCGCCTGCCTAACCTGGGCGGGCCATGAAGAAGACACTCCTCTCCCCCGGCCTCGCCTCGCGGCTCGCGCCCGCGCGCCTGGCGCTGCGGTCCTTCGGGGTCGCCCTCGCGACTCCGACCAGGCCGGGCGCGCCCCTCTTCGCCGATGTGCGCAACCGGTGGCTGCGGATGCTCCCGTACGCCGTCGCGTTCAGCTTCGTCTGTTCGCTGCTCCCCGCCACCATCACCGTCCTCATGCAGGACTACGAGGTGAACGGCGCCGTCGCGGGTGCTCTCGCCACCGCGCAGACCGCGCCGTTGCTGCTCGCCGTCACCCGCCCCCTCCAGGCCTGGTGGATCATCGGCGTCGCCGACGTCCTCGGGGCGGTCGTCCTGCTCGGCGCGGACGGTCTGGACGGACGGTCCTGGCCGTGGACGCCGATGGTCGTCGTCGGTTACCTCGCCCTGATGCTCGCCCTCGGGCTCCGCGAGTCCCGCAAGGCCCTGCTCGGCGTGTGGCTGGTGACCGGGGCGGCCGGGTTCGTGCTCACGGCGGTCCGGCCGAAGCACGACGACGGCGTCCACATCCTCCTCTTCGTCCTGAGCGGGGTCGTCCTGCTCATCACGGCGACGCTGCGGGAGCGCGGGGACGCGGAGCGGCGCACCCAGGAGGAGCGGGCGCGTACGACGCTCCTGGAGGAGCGCGCCCGGATCGCGCGCGAGCTGCACGACGTCGTCGCCCACCACATGTCCGTGATCACCGTGCAGGCGGACTCGGCGCCGTACCGGATCCCGGATCTGCCGGAGGCCGCGCGCGAGGAGTTCACCTCGATCGCGGCGAGTGCGCGGGAGTCGCTCGCCGAGATGCGGCGGCTGCTCGTGGTGCTGCGCAGCGACGGCACGGAGGGCGAACGGGCCCCGCAGCCGGGCCTGGACCGGGTGCAGCAGCTGATCGAGGCGACGGTACGGGCGGGGGTGCCGGCGGAGCTGTCCATGGCGGCGGACCTCCAGGACCGCAGTGACGTACCGCAGGCGGTGGACCTGTCGGCGTACCGGATCGTGCAGGAGGCGCTCGCGAACGTGGTCCGGCACGCGCCGGGCGCGCGGACCCGCGTGTCGGTACGGTCCGAGGACGGCGGGATCGTCGTCGTGGTCGTCAACGGGCCGCCGCCCGGGTCCACTTCGCCCCTGGAGGGCGGGGACGGTACGGGTCACGGGCTGGTCGGCATGCGGGAACGCGTACGGTTGACCGGCGGCACGCTGGACACCGGGCCGCTGCCGGACGGCGGCTTCCGGGTCGCGGCCAGGCTTCCGCTGCGCACGAAGGACGGACTCCCGTGACCCCCATCCGCGTGATCATCGTCGACGACCAGGCCATGGTGCGGGCGGGGTTCGCCGCGCTGCTGTCGGCGCAGGCCGACATCGACGTGGTGGGCGAGGCGCCGGACGGGCGGCAGGGCGTGGACGTGGCGCGGGCCACGCACCCGGACGTGGTGCTGATGGACGTCCGGATGCCGGAGATGGACGGGCTGGCGGCGGCGCGGGAGATCCTGGACCCGCCGGCCGGGGTGGTGCACCGTCCGAAGGTGCTGATGCTGACCACGTTCGACGTGGACGACTACGTGTACGAGGCGCTGCGGGCCGGCGCGTCGGGCTTCCTGCTGAAGGACGCGCCGCCGGCGGATCTCATCGCGGCGGTACGGGTGGTGGCGGCGGGCGAGGCGCTGCTGGCGCCCTCGGTGACGCGGCGGCTGATCGCCGACTTCGCGGCGTCCCGGCCGGCGCCGCGGGCGGACCGGGCGGCGCTGCGGCTGAACGGTCTGACGCCGCGTGAGACGGAGGTCCTGGAGCTGATCGCGCGGGGCCTGTCGAACCAGGAGATCGCGGACCGTCTGGTGCTCGCGGAGCAGACGGTGAAGACGCACATCGGCCGGGTCCTGGCGAAGCTGGACCTGCGGGACAGGGCACAGGCGGTCATCTTCGCGTACGAGTCGGGCCTGGTCACCCCGGGCGACGCCACCCGCTAGCCCCCTGCCCGCCGGAGCTGTCCCACGCCCGCCGGAGACCCCCGCAGAGGGGGGAGAACCCCACCCTGCTGCGGGGGTTGGCGCCTCCTCCGACCCCTACCCCGGTATCAGACCGGACTTGGCTCTCCGGTGTGACGTCGTGTCAGGCGTCCTCTTCCTACCTTCCTCTCGCCATCGCAACGAGAGATGAAGAGAGGGAGGGCGCCGCATGCGCCGATACACGAGGACCCTGGTCGCCTCCGCGCTCGCCGTCACCGTCGTCGCCGGGACCGCCGGGTGGGCGTCCGGGAGCGCGCAGCGGGCCGTGACCGGGCCGCCCGTCGGGGCGGAGGCGTGGATCGCCGACGGGCTGCCCGACCCCGAGCGGACCAGTCCTTCCGAAGTCGCCGCGTTCTTCCGCGACATGGGGCCGGCCCGGCAGCGGGAGCTGCTCCGCGCCCATCCCTCGGTCGTCGGCAACCTCGACGGCGTTCCGCCCGAGCTGCGGTACGAGGCCAACGCCCGTACCCTCGGCGGCCGGTACGCCGGTCAGCAGGTCCTCGCCGTCGACCCGCGCGGACGGGGCCAGATCGCCCTCGTCTCCGGCGACCTCACCACCGCCGAGCACGTCGCCGTCGTCGTTCCCGGCTCCGACATCGACGCCGGCAACCTCCGGCCCCTCACCGACATGGCCGACGCTCTGCGCCGCGCCACCGACAGCCGCGCCACCGACAGCCGTACCGCCGACAGCCGTACCGCCGTCATCGCCTGGGCCGGCTACACCACCCCCGTCGGCGTGGGCGTCGACGCCGCCACCGGCGATCTCGCCGAGGCCGGGGCGGAGCGGCTGACCCGGCTGACCGACGGCCTGGCCGCCGTCGGAGCGCCCGCGCCCTCCCTCTTCTGCCACAGCTACGGCTCCGTCGTCTGCGGCCTCGCCGCCCACGACCTCAAGGCCAAGGACCTCGTCGTCTTCGGCTCCCCCGGCATGCGCGCCGCGAACGTCGGCGAGCTGGGCACCTCGGCCCGCGTCTGGGCCGCCAAGGACCCCTCGGACTGGATCGACAGGGTCCCGAACGTCTCGTTCGCGGGCCTCGGGCACGGCGAGGACCCCACCGAGCCCGCGTTCGGCGCGCGCCGCGTCCCCGCCGACGACGCCCGGGGCCACAACGGCTACTTCGCGCCCGGCACGCAGTCCCTCCGTACCTTCGCCGCCATCGCCCGGGGAGACGTCCGATGAAGACGCTCGTCGCGCGCATCGAGGCCCGTACGCCCGTCCGTCGCGACCGCGCGATCGACGGCCTGCGCGCCCTCGCCCTCCTGGCCGTGCCGACCGGTCACTGGCTGCTCGGCGGGTTCACGCTCTCCTCCGACGGCGCGATCCACAACGCCAGCCCGCTCGGTACCTTCGGCGGACTCGCTCCTGTCAGCTGGATCCTGCAGATGCTGGGGATCTTCTTCCTCGTCGGCGGCTACGCCTCCGTCCTGTCCTACCGCCGCCACGAGGGTTCGGCCGCGAGCTGGCTCAAGGGCCGCCTGGCCCGCCTCGGCCGGCCCGTCCTCGGCGTGACCGCGGTCTGGGCGGTCCTGCTGCCTCTGCTCCACTACGGGTTCGGGGTGCCCGGTGACACGCTGCGGACGGCGTCCACGCTGGTGATCCAGCCGCTGTGGTTCGTCGGGGTGTACACCGTCGTCACCGCCCTCACCCCGCTGTGCGTGCGCGCCGCCCGACGTGCGGGCGTGTGGGCGGCGGCGCCGCTGCTCGTGTCGGTCGCCGTCGTCGACTTCCTGCGCTACGGCCCGTACGCCGACGCCATGCCGTCCTGGCTGAGCGTCCTGAACATCCTTCCCGGCTGGCTCTTCGCCTACCAGCTCGGCGTCTCCTGGGGCGAGGGCCGGGTCACCCGGCGGCACGCCTGGGGCCTGCTGCTCGGCGGCGCGGCGCTGTTCGCCGCGCTGCTCCTCGCCTTCGGCTACCCCGCCTCGATGGTCGGCGTGCCCGGCGAGACACGCACCAACTCCCACCCGCCGTCGCTGCTCGTCCTCGCCCTCGCGGCCGCGCAGAGCGGCGCGGCGATCCTGCTCCGCGAGCGGTTCGGGAAGCTGCTGCGGCGGCCCGCGCTGTGGGCGCCGGTCGTGGTCGTCAACCTGTCCGCGATGACGATCCTGTGCTGGCACCAGACGGCGATGCTCGCCGCCGCGATCCCGGCGTCGTACGGGGGCGAGGTACCGGGCCTGGTGGGCGCGCCGGACTCGGCCGGCTGGATCCTGGCCCGGCTCGCCTGGATGCCGCTCTTCGCCGGGCTGCTGATCCTGATCGGGCGGTTCACCCGCCGCTTCGAGGCCCCCTGGACGCGCACCGGCCCCGCCCGCCGCACCACGGCAGGGCTTCTCGCGACCGCCTTCGCCGCGTTCGCCCTGGGCCTGGCGTGAACGGGGCGGGTGGAGGCCGGGGCGGGTGGAGGGCCGGGGTCTGTGGCGGAGGGCCGGGGTCTGTGGTGCAGGGCCTGGGCGGGTGAGGGCCTGGGCGGGTGGAGGGCCTGGGCGGGCCCGACACGCGCGGAGGCCTCGGACCCGCCGTCCGCCCGCTACTCCCTCGCCGCCGACGTCGAGCTCATGTCCGGGTAGCGGTCGCCCGCGACCTGGGAGGCGATCGGTTCCAGTGACGCCAGTTCCGATGCCGTGAGCTTCAGACGGGTCGCCGCCGCGTTCTCCTCCAGGCGGGACCGCTTGCGGGTGCCCGGGATCGGGACCACGGTCAGGCCGTGGACCGAGGCACGCTGCTGGACCCAGGCCAGGGCCACCTGCGCGGCCGTCGCTCCGTGGTCGGCCGCGATCTTGTGGACGGGGGCGAGCAGCGCGCTGTTCCGTACCGCGTTCTCGCCCGAGAAGCGCGGCTGGTGCGCGCGGTAGTCGTCGCCCGACAGCTCCTTCGACGCGTCCGCGAACGCCCCGGTCAGAAAGCCCCGGCCCAGCGGGGAGTACGGCACGAACGTCACCCCGAGCTCCGCCGCCGCACCCACCGCGCTGCGCTCCACGTCGCGCGAGAAGAGCGACCACTCCGACTGCAGGGCCGTGATCGGGTGCACCGCGTGCGCCTCGCGCAGTTCCGCGCCGGTCACCTCGCTCAGGCCGAGGTACCTGACCTTGCCCTCCTGGACGAGTTCCGCCATCGCCCCGACCGACTCCTCGAAGGGGACCTCCGGGTCGCGCCGGTGCATGTAGTAGAGGTCGATCGTCTCGATCCCGAGGCGGCGCAGGCTCGCCTCCACGGCCTGGCGGATGTACGCCCGGTCGTTGCGGATGCCCCGGTGGTGCGGATCGTCCGCGCGCCGCTCGACGGCGAACTTGGTGGCCAGCGTGACCTCGTCGCGGTGCCGGGCGAGGAACGGCGCCAGGAACTCCTCGTTGGCACCGCTGCCGTAGATGTCCGCGGTGTCGATCAGAGTGACGCCCGCCTCCAGCGCGGCGTCGAGGGTGTCGCGGGCGGCGGCCTCGTCCGTGTCGCCGTAGAACTCGCTGATGCCCATGGCGCCGAAGCCCTGGACGCCGATCTCCGGCCCGTCCTGGCCGCCGAGCCGTACCGTGTCGATCCTGGTGGTCATGAGGTCGTGCCTCCGCAGATGGTTCCGTAGTGCCCGATCTTGATGTCGAGCACGGCGAGCGCGTCCTGGAGTTCGCCGATGCGGGCGAGGACGTCACGGCGGGTGCTCTCCAGCAGCTCGCGCCGTTCGTCCCGGGTGTGATCGCCTTCCCGCACCAGTTCCGCGTACCGCACCATCCCGGCGACCGGCATCCCGGTCAGCCGGAGCTTGCCGACGAACGCGAGCCAGTCCAGATCACGCTGGGTGAAGCGGCGCTGGCCGGTGTGCGAACGGTCGACGTGGGGCATCAGCCCGATCCGCTCGTACCAGCGCAGGGTGTGCGCGGACAGGCCGGTCAGGGCGGCCACCTCGCTGATGGTGAAGTGTGCGGCGCTGCTCTCGATCACGCTCATGGTCTCCACGCTAGAACCTTGGAGTGCACTCCAAGCAAGTAGGCTCGGCCCCATGTCCTTGCAGAGCCTGGCGTTGATCGAGAACTGGCCCGTCCCCATGGCGGCCGCCGCCGTCGTCCGTGCGGACGGCACCCTGGCCGGGGCGCACGGCCCCACCGGACAGCGGTTCCCGCTCGCCTCCGTCACCAAGCCGCTCGCGGCGTACGCCGTCCTCGTCGCGTACGAGGAGGGGGCGATCGACCTCGACGAGCCGGCCGGGCCCGAGGGCGCGACGGTCCGGCACCTGCTGGCGCACACGTCGGGGCTCGCCTTCGACGAACCGCGGGTCATGGCGGCGCCGGGCACGCGCCGCCTCTACTCCAACACCGGTTTCGAGGTGCTCGGCGACCACGTCGCCAAGGCGACGGACATCCCGTTCGCCGACTACCTCCACCAGGCCGTCCTGGAGCCGCTGGGCATGACCTCGACGTCGCTGGAGGGCTCGCCCGCCAAGGACGGCGTCTCGACGGTCGACGACCTGGTGCGGTTCGCGGCCGAGGTGCAGGCGCCCCGGCTGCTGGACGCGCGCACGGTGCTCGACGCGATGACGGTGTCGTACCCCGGCCTGACCGGCATCCTGCCCGGCTACGGCCACCAGCGGCCGAACGACTGGGGGCTCGGCTTCGAGATCCGGGACGGCAAGGCGCCGCACTGGACGGGGGCCTCGTCCTCGCCGCGGACGTTCGGGCACTTCGGGCAGTCGGGCACGTTCCTGTGGATCGACCCGGACGCGCGCGCCGCGTGCGTGGCGCTGACGGACAGGCCCTTCGGAGCGTGGGCGGTGGAGGCGTGGCCGCCGTTCACGGACGCGGTCCTCGCGGAGCTGCGCGGCTGAGACCCCGGTCAGGGGCGGGGTGCCGCCCCGACGGGCGGGTGCGCGCGGAGTGCACGGCTTACGCGGCGTGCGCGGAGCTGCGCGGCGTGCGCGGAGCTGCGCGGCATGCGCGGAGCTGCGCGGCGTGCGCGGCTGAAGCCCGGCCAGGGACGGGTGTCGTCCTCGGCGGCGGGATGCGCGCGGCGTGCGGCATTCGTGGCTCGCCGGCCGGGTGTCCTCCCGACGGGCGGGTGCGCGCGGTGTCCGGTGTGGGCGGGCTTCGTCAGGGGGTGCTCGTGTGGGTCGGGGACGGCTTCGGGCCCACGGCGCCCGTCGGCCCCGGGGCGCGCCGGTCGTCGCCCGTGCCGAAGAGGTCGCTCGGGGTGGTGGACGGACCGCCCTCCGTCGGGGTGTCCGTCTCGGACAGGGCGCCCGTCTCCGCCGCGGCCGGGGTGACCTCGAACTCGTCGCAGGTCTCGGCGGGGCGCACTCCGCCCGGCCCCGACAGGACGACCGCGATGCGTCCGTCGGTCTCCTCCGCGTAGGCGGCCGTGCACACCAGCTGACGGGCGGCGGCCCCGTCCAGGTCGCCGAGCGGGAAGTCGAGACTGACCCGCAGCCGACGCTCCCCGTCCTCGTCGATCTCCACGTTCACCAGGGGACCCCCGTCACCGGTCGCCCACGCCTGTTCCGGCAGCCGGGTCGACAGACCCGCTGCGCGCTCGTCGGCGTTCGGCCCGCGGAGCAGCGCGGCGAGCGCCGGGGGCGCCGCGACCCCGAGTCCCCGTGGATGCGCCTGCTCACGCAGCATCAGGCGCGGGTCCAGCGGGCGGGCGGCCGGGGTCAGCCTGCCGTCCACGTCGACGTAGAACAGCAGCAGCCGGCCGACCTCGCCGGGGGCGACGGCGATCGTCGCCGGCCCGCCGGCCTCCACGACGTCGCTCTGCTGGATGCCGCAGCCGGTGAGCGCGAGGGCGCCCGTCAGGAGGGCCGCGCCGAGCACGGCCGCGCGCCTCACAGCGGGATCCGCACGGTGAAGACGGCGCCGCCGTCGGGGTGGTTCGCGGCCGTGACGGTGCCACCGTGCAGCCGGACGTTCTCCAGGGTGATGGCGAGTCCGAGTCCGCTGCCCGCGGAGCGGGTCCGGGCCTGGTCCGCCTTGAAGAAGCGGTCGAAGACGTGGGGCAGGACCTCGTCGGCGATGCCGGCCCCCCGGTCGGCGACCTCGGTGACCAGCCAGTCGCCTTCGGTGCGCAGGCTCACCTTCACCGGCGCCTCGCCGTGCCGCAGGGCGTTGCCGACGAGGTTGGCGACGACCAGGTCGAAACGGCGCGGGTCGAGCGGGACGCGCACGCCGTCGGGCAGCTCGGTCCTGACGAGTTCCGGGTCGGTCCAGCGGCGGTGCTGAAGGGTCTTGCGGACGCAGTCGGCCACGTCCACCTCGTCCAGGTGGAGTTCGGCGGCCCGCGCGTCGAAGCGGGAGATCTCCATGAGGTCCTCCACGAGCACCGCGAGCTTGCCGGTCTCGGCACTGATGAGCCGGACCGCCCGCGCCGTGTCGCTGTCGAGCGTGTCCGCGTCCTCGTCGAGGACCTCGGTGACGGCGAGCATGCCGGCGAGCGGGGTGCGCAGCTCGTGGGAGACGTCGGAGGCGAAGCGCCGGGCGCGTGCCTCGGCGTGCCGCAGCTCGACGACGGAGCGTTCGAGCGCGGCGGCCGACTCGTTGAACGTCCGCGCGAGATCGGCGAGTTCGTCGCTGCCCTTGACCTGGATCCGCGCGTCGAGCTCGCCACGCCCCATGGAGTCGGCCGCGCGCCGCAGCTCCCGTACGGGACGGAGCACGCTGCGGGCTGCGAGCAGGGCCGGGATCAGGGCGACGGCGAGCGCGGGCAGGGCGCCGTCGCGCGCGGCGAGGACCATGGCCTCGACGTTGGCCTCCTCGACGTCGAGCTCCATGACCGCGTACAGCACGAGGCCGGTGCGGTGGACGGCCTTGGCCGGGGTGTGGGCCCGGAAGACGGCGGGGACGGCGACGGTGAGGTAGGGCCGGCCGTCCTTGATCACCCGCTGGAAGCTGCCGTGGGCGGAGGCCTTGGCGCGGGAGCGGAGTTCGGGCGTGATGACGGTGGAGGTGGGGCGGTCGGCGGACGAGACGCGGAGGGAGCCGTACTCGGCGTAGACGCGCCAGGGTCGCGGCTTGCCCTGGCGGGCGATCTGCTGGAGGTCGAAGCGCAGCGAGTCCTTCTGGATGGGCAGGGTCACATCGAGGACCTGCACGCGCTCGCGGAAGGCGGAGACGGCGGTGTCCTGGGCCTGTTCGAGGACGGCGTTGCGGGCGGCGCGGTAGGTCAGGGCGGCGGTGGTGCCGCAGCCGACGGCGGCGACGAGGAGGAAGGCGAGGACGAGCCGGGTGCGGAGCCCGAAGGGGCGGTGGCGGCGTCGCGGAGCGCGGCGCCCCTTCACAGCGGCCCGAAGCGGTAGCCGAAACCGCGGAGGGTCTGGATGTAGCGGGGAGCGCCGGCCGGGTCCTCGATCTTGGTGCGCAGCCGGCGGACGCAGGCGTCCACCAGGCGGGCGTCGCCGTGGTAGCTGTGCTCCCAGACGTGTTCGAGGAGTTGCTGGCGGCTGAAGACCTGCTCGGGGTGGGCGGTCAGATGCAGCAGGAGCTTGAGTTCGGACGGGGCGAGGGCGATGCGCTCACCGGACTTGGCGACGGTGAGTCCGGCGCGGTCGATGGCTATCTCGCCGTGGAACTCGATGGCGGGGCGACCGGTGCCGGGCTCCTCGATGCGGCGCAGGACGGCGCGTATGCGGGCCTCGATGACTTCGGTACGGGCCGGTTTGACGATGTAGTCGTCGGCGCCGGCCTCCAGACCGACGACGATGTCGAAGTCGTCGCCGCGCGCGGTGAGCATGATGATCGGCAGCTGGCTGGTCTCCCGGATCCGGCGGCAGACCTGGACGCCGTTGACGCCGGGGAGCATCAGGTCGAGCAGGACGAGATCGGGCCGGAAGTCCGCGAGCAGCGCGAGCCCCGCCTCTCCGGTCGCGGCGCCGCGGACGTCGTGCCCGCGCCGGCGCAGCCCGAGTTCGACCCCTTCGCGGACGGAGGGGTCGTCTTCTATCAGAAGAACGCGAGGCATATCGGCAGTATCCCAAAGTGAGAAGAGGGGCAGATGGGCCGGTCGGGGGTGCTGATGACGAGGCTCAGGTACGGCGGGTCAGGCCGCTCAGACGGTGTCCCGCTCCCGCCAGCAGAGCCTGTACCTCCGTGAGCCGGAGCGGCCGGGCGAGCAGGGCGAAGACGGCGAGGATGGTGAGGACCCCCGCCGCCCCGGAGGCGAGCGCGCCGGCCGGAGCGGTCGTGTCGGCGACGAGCAGCCCGAACCCGGCCGCGGGGGCCGCGGCCACGAGCAGCCGGGCGAGCGCGGAGGCGGCACCGGAAGCACCCACGCCGGACACAGGCCCGGACACAGGGCCGGACTCGGACCCGGACACGGACCCGGTCCCGGACCCGGATTCGGACCCGGGCATGCCCGCCGCACCGGACGCGGGCGCGTCGGACTGCGGCCGGTCCGTTCCGCCCACGCGGCCCGGGCGGCCCAGGCAGTTGAGCCGGAGTCGGAGCGCGTAGGCCGTCACGGCCCAGCCCGACCACAGCGCGAGCGAGTACCCGGCCGCCATGCCCGCCACCGCCCAGGTCGGCGGAAGGAACGCGTACGCGGTGAGGGACAGGCCCGCGTTGACCGCCGCGATGACCAGGTTGAGGAGGAAGGGGGTCCTGGTGTCCCGCAGCGCGTAGAAGGCGCGGGTGCAGACGTACTGGCCGGAGAAGGCGATCAGTCCCGGGGCGAACGCCATCAGGATCCAGGCCATCGCCCGGATGTCGTCCGCGCCGGTCCTTCCGTACTGGAAGACCAGGCCCATCAGCGGCACCGCCAGCGCGAAGAGCGCACAGGCCGCCGGGACGACGGCCGCGGTGCTCGTGCGGAGCCCGTACGAGACGTCCCGCCGCACCCCCGCCAGGTCGCCGTCCGCCGCCGCCCCGCTCATCCGCGGCAGCAGCGCCGTCACGAGCGAGACGGTGACGATGCCGTGCGGTACCGCCCACAGCAGATACGCGTTGTTGTACGCGGCGAAGCCGAAGCCCCCGCCCGCGCCGAGCTCCTCCGCCTTCGTGCCCGCCGCCGTCGCCAGCTTCGTCGTCACCCAGTACGCGGCCTGGTTGGTGAGGACCAGCAGCACCAGCCATCCCGCCGACCGCAGGGGCGCCGTCAGCCCGCTGCCCCGCAGGTCGAAGCGCGGACGCCAGCGGAATCCGGCGGACCGCAGCGACGGCACGAGGGCCAGCGCCTGCAGCGCGATGCCCGCCGTCGTGCCCCAGCCGAGCAGCGCGGTCTCCCCCGCCGTCAGTCCGCCGCCCGCCGCGGTCGCCAGGTAGAGCCCGAACACCCCGATGACGACGAGGTTGTTGAGGACGGGCGTCCACATCATCGCGCCGAACCGGCCGCGGGCGTTCAGGACCTGCCCGAGAAGGGTGAAGAGCCCGAGGAAGAAGATCTGCGGCAGGCAGTAGCGGGCGAAGGCGACCGTCATGGACTCCCGCGCGCCGCCGTAGTCGGTGTACGCGTCGATGATCGCGGGCGCCGCGAGCACCGCCCCGGCCGTCAGCACGAGGAGCGCGCCGACGCAGACCGTGAGGAGGCGGTCGGTGTAGGCGACACCGCCGTCCTCGTGCTCCTTGGCCGCCTTGACCAGCTCGGGCACGAAGACCGCGTTGAGCGCCCCGCCGAGGAGCAGCATGTAGACGATGGTGGGGATGGAGTTGGCGACCGCGTAGCCGTCGGCGATCCCCCCGACGCCCAGCGCCGCGGCGACGATCGCGGACCGTACGAAGCCGCTGGCGCGCGAGACCAGCGACCCGGCGGCCATCACGGCGCCGCTGCGCAGCACGGAGGGGGCGCGCCGCGCGGGCGCCTCCGCCACGGTCGCCGTCATCGACGGGCCAGGTAGGCCTGGAAGGCCCGGTACAGCGTGTGGTTGGTCGTGCCGTCCAACGGTTTCTCCCACTCCCCCAGCGTCTCGACGGCCTGCCCGCCCGTGCCGAGCTTCCAGCGCAGCAGACCGTGGGCGCGGTCGTCCGGATCAAGGGTGGAGGGTATCCCGCGCATGTCGTAGACGTCCGCGCCGAGCGCGTGGGCGTCGGTCAGCATCCGCCACTGCAGGGCGTTGGAGGGCCGGACCTCGCGGCGGTGGTCGGCGGAGGCACCGGTCTGGTACCAGACCCGCCTCCCCGCCGTGATCATGGTGTGGGCTGCGAGCGTCTCGCCCTCGTGGCGGGCGAGGTAGAGCTTCATCCGGCCCGGTTCCTCGGCGTTGAGGACCGCGTACTGGCGTTCGTAGTACGCGAGGGAGCGGCCGAGCCGGAAGCCGTCCCGTTCCTCGGTGATCCGCAGGAGCCGGAAGAATTCGGGCAGGTCGGCCGCCGAGCCCACGACGATCTCGACACCCGACGTGCGGGCCTTGCGGACGTTGCGCCGCCACTCCTGGTTGAGGCCCTTCCACAGGTCGTCGGCGCTGCGGCCGGCGAGGGGGACCTGGTAGACGTGGCGGGGCTGGGCGTCGGCGCCGTCGGAGGCGCTGGTGGAGTCGCCTCCGCAGCGGCGCCAGCCGCGGGAGCGGAGCCTTTCGGCGACGGCGGTGCCGAGCGGGTCGACCTCGTCGGCGAGGACGTCGGCGAGGCGCCGGCCCGGGCCGGTGCCGGCCTTGAGGGTGGCGGCGTTCCAGCGGCGGAAGGCGGGCGAGGGTCCGATGCGCACGGCGAAGGCGCCGGAGGAGCGCAGGTGCCGGAGCAGCGGGGTGAGCCAGCCGTCGATGTCGGGGTCGGACCAGTCGGCGACGGGCCCCTCGGGGAGGTAGGCGAAGTACTTGCGGGTGCCGGGGAACGCCCGCAGCAGGACGAGGGCGACGCCGGTGAGCCGGCCGTCCCCGGGCCCCCAGCCGAGGAGCTGATGGCTCCAGCCGTCCTTCACCCCGGCCCAGGAGGGGAGCTGGAGGAAGCCGGCCGGGGCCCCACTGCGGGCGAGGTGGGCGCGGTACTCCTCGGAGGTGAGGGGCTGCACGCGGGTGGCGTGCCGGGGTTCGGCCGTCACGAGCAGAGCTGACACAACGGGAGCCTCCTGGTTCCGCCCCTCGGTCGTGGGGCGCACAGGATGCTCACAGCCGTCCTTGACGGTGCCGCGCGTCGTGTGTGACCGGACGATGACCGTTCCTCACCAGCCCTTGTCACACAGCGTCGGAGGTGCTTGTCGCGGCCTACAGTCCGGGCATCCCACATCTTTTCCGGAGGCTTCCGTGATGTCCGTACGCACCCGAGCCCGCGCCCGAATACGCCCGGCGCTGGCGGCCCTCGCCCTCTGCGGCTCCCTCACCGCCTGTTCGTCGGGGGCGGTGGGCGCGCCCCGTGACGAGGGAAGCGCGGAGTCCATGGAGACGCCGGCGAAGGTGACCGTCGCGAGCCCGGCGGCGGGGCGGACCGTCACGGTCTCCGCGACGGGCGGGAAGCTGACGGAGGTGAAGGTCGTCGACGCGGACGGCGCCGCGCTGACGGGCCGTACCGGGGCGGGCGGGACGTCCTGGGTCTCGGACCGGAAGGCGGCGCCCGGCACCTCGTACCGGGTGGAGGCGACGACCCGTACGGCCGGCGGGAAGGAGGCGACGAGCCGCTCCGCCTTCACGACGGCGAAGGCGTCCCAGGTCAACAAGCTGACGCTGGCGCCGGGGAAGAACACGACGGTCGGGGTCGGGCAGCCGCTGTCGATCGTCTTCGACCGGCCGGTGACCCAGAAGGCCGAGGTGGAGAAGCAGCTCAAGGTCACCACCTCGAACGGCACGGTCGGGTCGTGGGGCTGGCTGAAGGACTACTCGGGCAAGGACCGGGTGGACTGGCGGCCCAAGGAGTACTGGAAGCCGGGCACGAAGATCACGCTCGACGCGACGCTGAACGGTACGGACTCGGGCGGGGGCTGGTTCGTACGGGACTACCGGACGGGGTTCACGGTCGGCGGCACGGCGCAGGTGGTGAAGGTCGACCTGGACCGCAAGAAGCTCGTGCTGGAGCGGGACGGGCGCGCGGTGCGCACGATCCCCGTGTCGGGCGGCACGCCGGGCGGCGACAAGCGGTCGTGGCGGGGGACGGCGGTGCTGATGGCGAAGGAGGGCACGATCAACATGAACTCGGAGACGGTCGGGCTCGGCGACGCCTACGACAAGATGGTCGACTACTCGATGCGTCTGACCTGGTCGGGGATGTACGCGCACGCGGCGCCGTGGAACGCGGCGTACTTCGGGCGCGCCAACAAGAGCTCGGGCTGCATCGGCATGAGCGACGCCGACGCGGCGTGGTTCTACGGCCAGGTCCACGCGGGCGACCCCTTCGAGATCCGCGGCGCGGACACGAAGGGCACGGTCGCGGAGGGCAACGGCTACGGGGCGTGGAACCTGAGCTGGGAGCAGTGGCAGGCGAAGAGCGCGGTGGGCCGCTGACGCGGTCGCCCGGGCGGCCGGTCAGACGCGGCGCATCTCCCAGAGGAGGACCTCCGCGTCCGAGGTGGCGAGGAGCGCGAGGGCCCGCGCGTCGGTGACGCGGGCCGCGTCACCGGGGGCCAGCTCCTCGCCGTCCAGGCGGACCGTCCCCCGCACCACATGGGCGTAGACGAAGTCCGCGTCCGGGACCGCCGTGCGCTCGCCCGCCTCCAGACGGCGGACGTGGAGCATCGCGGCCGCCTCGGGCAGGGCGTACGGCGTCGAGTCGGCGATGCCGCGGACGATCTCGTACGCGGGGTCGCCGCCCGGCTCCGTCGGGGCGAGCCACATCTGGACGAAGACCAGGGGCACGTCGGCGTCGTTGCGCTCCTCGTGCCGTACGCCGCCCGCGGAGCTGAGCCGCTGGACGTCGCCGGGCCGGACGACCGTGCGGTGCCCGGCGGCGGTGTCGTGGTGGGTCAGCTCGCCCTCGACGACCCAGGTGACGATCTCGGTGTGGCTGTGCGGGTGCTCGTCGAACCCGGCGCCGGGTGCGAGCCGTTCCTCGTTGCAGGCGAGGATCGCGCCGAAGCGGAGGTTGTCGGGGTCGTAGTGGGCGCCGAAGGAGAGGGCGTGGCGGGTCTCGATCCCGGCCTGCGGATCACCCCCGGGGTAGCGGTCACCGGCGCGCTGGATACGAATCACGGAGCCACGGTATCCCCGGCCCGCGCCGGTCGCGGGGTCCGCGCGGAGGGATCGCCCACGGCACCCCGGCCACATATCCGTGGCCCGATGAGGCACCCTTAGTCCGTGTCTGAACCGATGAACGCCTCCCATCCGCACACCGCGACCCTGAAGCGCCTCGAACAGGCCTCCGGGCGGCTGGCCGCCAACGCCATCGCCCGCATGGACGAGACGCTGCCGTGGTACCGGGCGATGCCGCCCGAGAACCGGTCGTGGATCGGTCTGGTCGCCCAGGCCGGTATCGCCGCGTTCACCGAGTGGTTCCGTCATCCGGAGACACCGCAGGCCATCTCCACCGACGTCTTCGGCACCGCGCCCCGCGAGCTGACCCGCGCCATCACGCTGCGGCAGACCGTCGAGATGGTGCGCACGACCATCGAGGTCATGGAGGCGGCGATCGAGGAGGTCGCCGCCCCCGGCGACGAGTCGATCCTCCGCGAGGCGCTCCTCGTCTATGCCCGGGAGATCGCCTTCGCGACCGCCCAGGTCTACGCCCAGGCCGCCGAGGCCCGCGGCGCCTGGGACGCGCGCCTCGAATCGCTCGTCGTCAACGCGGTCCTCTCCGGGGAGGCCGACGAGGGCGCCGTCTCCCGGGCCGCCGCCCTGGGCTGGAACTCCCCCGAGCACGTCTGCGTCGTCCTCGGCACCGCCCCGGACGGCGACAGCGAGCTGACCGTGGAGGCCATCCGCCGCGCCGCCCGGCACGCCAAGCTCCAGGTCCTCACCGGCGTTCTCGGCAACCGGCTCGTCGTGATCGCCGGCGGCAACGACAACCCGCTCGCCGTGGCGAAGGCCCTGATCGGGCCGTACGCCGCCGGGCCGGTCGTCGCGGGCCCCGTCGTCCCCGACCTGCTCGCCGCGACCCGGTCCGCACAGGCCGCCGCCGCCGGGCTCAAGGCCTGCTCGGCGTGGCAGGACGCACCGCGGCCGGTTCTGGCGGACGATCTGCTGCCGGAGCGTGCGATCGCCTCCGACCCTTCGGCCCGCGAGCAGCTGGTGGAGGAGATCTACAGACCGCTGGAGGAAGCAGGCTCGGCGCTGCTGGAAACACTGAGTGTCTATCTGGAGCAGGCGAGCAGCCTCGAAGGCGCGGCGCGCATGCTCTTCGTCCACCCCAACACCGTGCGCTACCGGCTTCGACGTGTGACAGACGTCACCGGGTGGTCACCCTCCGATGTGCGTTCCGCGTTCACGCTGCGGATCGCGCTCATTCTGGGGCGCTTGGCCGACGGCGATTCCCAGCCCTAGACTTTTGTCGAATACCAACAATTCCCCCGACGGTTCTTCGTCCTAGTCCCCACGGGCGCGTGGAGCCGTCCCCAAGAGAGAGTGTGAGGGTGCTCGTACTCGTCGCTCCCGGCCAAGGCGCCCAGACGCCCGGCTTCCTGACCCCCTGGCTCGAACTCCCCGGTGCCGCCGACCGCTTGGCGGCCTGGTCCGAGGCCATCGGGCTCGATCTCGTCCACTACGGCACGAACGCGGACGCGGACGAGATCCGCGACACCGCCGTCGCCCAGCCCCTGCTCGTCGCCGCCGGCCTGCTCTCCGCGGCCGCGCTCGGCGACGTTTCCCCCGGTGCCGTCGCGGGCCACAGCGTCGGTGAGATCACCGCCGCCGCCTTCGCCGGCGTCCTCGACGACACCGCCGCCCTGCGTCTCGTACGGACGCGTGGTCTGGCGATGGCCGAGGCCGCCGCGATCACCGAGACCGGCATGTCCGCGCTGCTGGGCGGCGAACCCGATGTGACGGTTCAGCACCTGGAGAAGCTCGGTCTGACCCCGGCCAACGTCAACGGCGCCGGCCAGATCGTGGCCGCCGGCACCCTGGAGCAGCTGGCCGCCCTGGAGGCGGACAAGCCCGAGGGTGTGCGCCGTGTCGTTCCGCTGAAGGTGGCCGGCGCGTTCCACACGCACCACATGGCACCGGCGGTGGCGCAGCTGGAGGCCGCCGCCAAGGAGCTGACGGTCGCCGCTCCGCGCGTGCGCTACGTCTCGAACAAGGACGGCCAGGTCGTCACCGAGGGCGCGGACGTCATCGCGCGCCTCGTCGGCCAGGTCGCCAACCCGGTCCGCTGGGACCTGTGCATGGACACCTTCAAGGCCCTGGGCGCCACGGCCCTGATCGAGGTGTGCCCCGGCGGCACGCTGACCGGTCTGGCCAAGCGCGCGCTTCCGGGCGTGGCGACCGTCGCCCTGAAGACCCCCGACGACCTCGACGCGGCCCGCACGCTCGTCGCCGAGCACACTGCAGCCTGAGTAAGGAGCCGTAGAGCATGTCGAAGATCAAGCCCAGCAAGGGCGCCCCGTACGCGCGGATCCTGGGTGTCGGCGGCTACCGCCCCACCCGGGTCGTGCCGAACGAGGTGATCCTCGAGAAGATCGACTCGTCCGACGAGTGGATCCGCTCGCGCTCCGGCATCGCCACCCGCCACTGGGCCTCCCCGGAGGAGACCGTGACCGCGATGTCGGTCGAGGCCTCGGGGAAGGCCATCGCCGACGCCGGGATCACCCCGGAGCAGATCGGCGCCGTGATCGTCTCCACGGTCTCGCACTTCAAGCAGACCCCGGCCGTCGCCACCGAGATCGCCGACAAGATCGGCTCCGGCAAGCCGGCCGCGTTCGACATCTCCGCCGGCTGCGCGGGCTTCGGCTACGGCCTGACGCTCGCCAAGGGCATGATCGTCGAGGGTTCGGCCGAGTACGTGCTCGTGATCGGCGTGGAGCGGCTGAGCGACCTGACCGACCTGGAGGACCGCGCGACGGCCTTCCTGTTCGGCGACGGCGCCGGCGCGGTCGTGGTCGGCCCGTCGGACGTGCCGCACATCGGCCCCACCGTGTGGGGTTCCGAGGGCGACAAGTCCGAGACGATCAAGCAGACGGTGCCGTGGGACGAATTCCTCCCCCAAGCTCTCGGCGTCGCTCGAGCAGCGGGGACCCCCACCGGCGACGTCTCGAAGCTCCCCCTCAACGAGCAGGGCGAGATCAAGTTCCCCGCCATCACGCAGGAGGGCCAGGCGGTCTTCCGCTGGGCCGTCTTCGAGATGGCGAAGGTCGCCCAGCAGGCGCTGGACGCCGCCGGAATCTCGGCGGACGACCTTGACGTCTTCATCCCGCACCAGGCGAACATGCGGATCATCGACTCGATGGTGAAGACGCTGAAGCTGCCGGAGCACGTCACGGTCGCGCGTGACGTCGAGACCACCGGCAACACTTCGGCCGCCTCGATCCCGCTCGCGATGGAGCGGCTCCTGGCGACCGGAAAGGCGAAGAGCGGCGACACGGCGCTCATCATCGGCTTCGGGGCGGGTCTCGTCTTCGCCGCGACGGTCGTTACTCTCCCCTAGGCACTCCGGATATTCCGGAAGCCCTTTTCCACAGCACATCACAGAAGGAGCGCCACCATGGCCGCCACCCAGGAAGAGATCGTCGCCGGTCTCGCCGACATCGTCAACGAGATCGCCGGCATCCCGGTCGAGGACGTCCAGCTGGACAAGTCCTTCACCGACGACCTGGACGTCGACTCGCTGTCCATGGTCGAGGTCGTCGTCGCCGCCGAAGAGCGCTTCGACGTCAAGATCCCGGACGAGGACGTCAAGAACCTCAAGACGGTTGGCGACGCTGCCGACTACATCCTGAAGCACCAGGCCTGATTCGGCCTCTGCTGACTCGGTCCGCCACCCGGCGGTGGCGCCGTATTTCGACCAACACACACGTGGAGAAAGAATTCCTGTGAGCTCGACCAATCGCACCGTGGTCGTCACCGGTCTCGGCGCAACCACACCGCTGGGTGGCGACTCCGCATCGACCTGGGAAGGTCTGATGGCGGGACGCTCCGGCGTCAAGCCCCTCGAGGGCGAACGATTCGCCGAACTGCCCGTCCAGATCGCGGCGCTCGCCGCGGTCGACCCGGGTGACGTTCTGCCCCGCCCGCTGGCCCGCAAGCTGGACCGCTCGGCGCAGTTCGCGCTGATCGCGGCCCGTGAGGCGTGGGCCGACGCGGGCTACACCGCCCCGGCCGGTGAGGACGAGAGCATCGCGCCCGAGCGGCTCGGCTCCGTCATCGCCTCCGGTATCGGCGGTGTCACGACTCTGCTCGACCAGTACGACGTGCTGAAGGACAAGGGCGTCCGCCGCGTGTCCCCGCACACCGTGCCGATGCTGATGCCGAACAGCCCCTCCGCCAACGTCGGTCTGGAGGTGAACGCCCGGGCGGGCGTGCACACCCCGGTCTCGGCGTGTGCGTCGGGTGCGGAGGCGATCGGCTACGCCGTCGAGATGATCCGTACCGGCCGGGCCGACGTGGTCGTCGCCGGCGGCACGGAGGCGGCGATCCACCCGCTGCCGATCGCGGCCTTCGCCAACATGATGGCGATGTCCAAGAACAACGACGAGCCGACGAAGGCCTCGCGTCCGTACGACATGGGCCGTGACGGCTTCGTGCTCGGCGAGGGCGCGGGCGTGGTGATCCTCGAGTCCGAGGAGCACGCGAAGGCCCGTGGCGCGCGGATCTACTGCGAGGTGCTGGGGCAGGGCCTGTCGGCCGACAGCCACCACATCGCGCAGCCCGAGCCGACCGGGCGGGGCATCGCCGCGGCGATGCAGAACCTGCTGGACTCGACGGACCTGAAGCCGTCGGAGGTCGTCCACCTCAACGCGCACGCGACGTCGACGCCGCAGGGTGACGTGGCGGAGATCAAGGCGCTGCGCAAGGTGCTGGGCGACGACCTGGACCATGTCGCGATCTCGGCGACGAAGTCGATGACGGGTCACCTGCTCGGCGGCGCGGGCGGCATCGAGACCGTCGCGACGGTCCTGGCGCTGCACCACCGTGTGGCGCCGCCGACGATCAACGTCGACGAGCTGGACCCGGCGGTCGACGCGGACATCGTCCGCGACGAGCCCCGCGAGCTCCCGCAGGGCACGATCGCCGCGATCAACAACTCGTTCGGCTTCGGCGGCCACAACGTGGTCCTGGCCTTCCGCACGGTCTGACGCGCACTCGCATCGAAGGCCCACCCCACGACCGGGGTGGGCCTTTCGCGTACCCGCAGGACGGAGTCCGGCACAGCGTCCCGAAGCCCGCGAAGCGCCGCGGGGGACGCACGCGGGAGGGGCCGGGGTGGGCCTTCGACGTGTTCGGGGGCGGGGCTCCGTCGTGTGTTCGGGGGGTCAGACGACCTGGTGGAGCCAGCGGACCGGGGCGCCTTCGCCGGCGTAGCGGAAGGGTTCCAGCTCGTCGTCCCAGGGCTTGCCCAGGAGCTTGGCGATCTCCGACTCCAGCTCCGTCTCACCGCGCGCCGAGCGGGCCAGCGCGGCCCGCAAGCGGTCCTCCGGGATCAGGATGTCGCCGTGCATTCCGGTGACGGCGTGGAAGATGCCCAGCTCGGGCGTGGCGCTGTAGCGCTCGCCCTCGGCCGTGGGGCAGGGTTCCGCGGTGACTTCGAAGCGGAGCATCTGCCAGCCGCGCAGCGCGGAGGCGAGCTTGGAGGCCGTGCCGGTCTGGCCCTGCCAGGAGAACTCGGCTCTCCAGGTGCCGGGGGACGCCGGCTGGCGGATCCAGTCGAGCTGGACCCTCGCACCGAGGACACCCGCCACCGCCCATTCGACGTGCGGGCACAGCGCGCGCGGTGCGGAGTGTACGTACAGGACTCCACGTGTCGTCACCGGGACCTCCAGTGTGGGACGAGGTTCGCCTTTCCCAGCGGCCTCAGTAAACAGCATCGGGAGTGAAACTCCGTAAACCCCCGAAAAAGGGACAGCATGTGACGTGATGTAATTTACCGGAGCCGATTGGCAAAGGTGCCTCTGGTTCGACGGGGGAAAAGCTACCGTGCCGCACCGCCCTTGGGGTGACGTACGGTCGGTCCGGGGTGGGGTGGACACCAAGCTTTCACTCGCCAGGACGCCGAACGGACGCCGAGGAGGGGCCGAGAGATGCGCGGCAGTCGCCGTTTCCGTACCAACGTCGCCGCCGCGGGTGCCGCCCTGCTGCTCTGCGCGGGCGCCCTGACGGGGTGTGAGACGGCCGGGCCGGCCACGACGAAGCCGAAGCCGACCCCGCGGCCCACACCCGTCTGGGACCGTACGCCCGCCTCCGTCGCCGCCGTCGGCGACTCCATCACCCGCGCGTTCGACGCCTGCGCGGTCCTGGCGGACTGCCCCGAGGTGTCCTGGGCGACCGGCACGGACACCGCCGTCAACAGCCTGGCCCTGCGGCTCCTCGGCGCCGAGGGCGTCGCCGACCGCAGCTGGAACCTGGCGCGGACCGGGGCGCGCATGGCGGAGCTGCCCGGGCAGATGACGCGCGCGGGCGCCCGGAAGCCGGAGCTGGTGACGGTGATGATGGGCGCCAACGACGCCTGCCGCGACCGGGTGGAGCTGATGACGCCGGTCGAGGAGTTCCGTGCGGACTTCGAGGCGGCGCTCGCCGCGCTGCGCAGGACCGCGCCCAAGGCACAGGTGTACGTGTCGAGCGTGCCGGACCTGAAGCGGCTCTGGTCGCAGGGCAAGGACAACCCGATGGGCCGCCAGGTCTGGAAGCTGGGGATCTGCGCCTCGATGCTGGCCGACGCCGAGGACCTGAGCGCGTCGGCAGACCGGCGCAGGTCCCTCGTGCGGGACCGGGTGGTGGCGTACAACACGGTCCTGGAGGAGGTCTGCGCGAAGGACCGGCGCTGCCGGTACGACGGCGGCGCCGTGTTCGGCTTCCGCTTCGACGGCCGGCAGCTCAGCCCGTGGGACTGGTTCCACCCCAGCAGGAACGGACAGGCGCGGCTCGCGGAGATCGCCCACCGGCAGGTGACGGCGCCGGAGCCGCCCGCGTAGGGTTCCGGATCATGAGGATCACGGGTGAACCGTTCGGTTCGGTCGACGGTACGGACGTCACGCGCTGGACCCTCCAGCACGGCGCGGTGCGGGTACGGGTGCTGACGTACGGCGGCATCGTGCAGTCGGTCGAGACCCCCGACCGGGACGGTGTCCCCGACGACGTGGTCCTCGGCTTCCCCGGCCTGGAGGGGTATCTGAAGCACCCGGAGCCGTACTTCGGCGCTCTGGTGGGCCGTTACGCGAACCGGATCGCGGGCGGGTCCTTCACCCTGGACGGCACGGCGTACCGCCTCGCCCGCAACGGCGGTCCGAACTCCCTGCACGGCGGGGAGCGGGGCTTCGACAAGCGGGTGTGGGACGCGCAGGAGGTCGCGGGCGGGGTACGGCTCTCCCGGGTGAGCCCGGACGGCGAGGAGGGCTTCCCGGGGCGCCTGGAGGTCTCGGCGACGTACACGCTCGACGACGACGGCGGCGCGCTGCGGATCGCCTACCGGGCGGAGACCGACGCGCCGACGGTGGTGGCGCTGACGAACCACTCGTACTGGAATCTGGGCGGCGGGGCGCACGAGCTGCGGATCGCCGCCGGGCGGTACACGCCGACCGACGCGACGGGTGTCCCGACCGGGGAGTTCGCCGATGTCGCCGGGACCGAGCTGGACTTCCGTACCGGCAGGCCGCTCGCGATCCCGCTGGACCACAACTTCGTACTGGACGGCGACGGCGGGGGCCTCGCTGCGGCCGCGGAGCTGTACGCGCCGGCGACCGGCCGGACGGTGACGGTCGGGACCACCGAGCCGGGGCTCCAGGTGTACGCCGACGAGGGCCTCGGCGGGGTCGCCCTGGAGACCCAGCACTTCCCGGACTCGCCGAACCGGCCGGAGTTCCCCTCGACGGTGCTGCGGCCGGGCGATGTGTACGCCTCGGCCACCGTCTTCCGCTTCGGAGCTCGCTGAGCGACGCCGGGACGGACCGGGTGGAGCCCCGGGGCGGTTGTCAGGTTCCGCCCCGGGGCCGGTCATGAGGAGGTCAGACCTCCAGTTCCAGCAGGGCCGTCAGGCGCGTGTCGCCGAGCGAGTGCGCGGCCCTGACCTCGTACGCGCCGGGGACGAAGGTCCAGTCGTCCTTCTCCTCGTCCCAGATCTCGAAGGCCCGGCGCGGCAGCGGGATCTCGATGTCGACGGACTCGCCGGCGCCCGCCTCGACGGAGGCGAAGCCCGCCAGCCAGCGCGCCGGGCGCTCCGCGCCGTCCGCCGTCGGCGCCAGGTAGATCTGGACGACCTCACGGCCGGTGCGGGTGCCGGTGTTGGTGACGCGGACCTTCGCCGCCGTCGGGGTGGCTTCGAGGGAGTCGTACCCCCATGTGGTGTAGCCGAGACCGTGGCCGAAGGGGTACGCGGGGGTGGCGCCGGCCTTGTCCCAGGCGCGGTAGCCGATGAACACGCCCTCGGTGTAGACGAGTTCGCCGCCGTTCGGGGTGACGTCGGTGACGGGGACGTCGGCCAGGGCGACGGGCCAGGTGGTGGGGAGCCGGCCGCCGGGCTCGGCGGCGCCGGTGAGGACGTCGGCGAGCGCGGCGCCGCCCTCCTGGCCGGGGAACCAGCCGAGCAGCACGGCGGCGACCTCCTCGCGCCAGGGCATCTCGACCGGGGAGCCGGCGTTGACGACGACCACGGTGTTCGGGTTGGCGGCGGCCACGGCCCGTACGAGGTCGTCCTGACGGCCCGGCAGGGCGAGGTCCTTGCGGTCGAAGCCCTCGGACTCGACGCGCTCGGTGGTGGCGACGACCACGACGGCGGCGTCGGCGGCACGGGCGGCCTCGACGGCTTCGGCGATCAGTTCGTCGGGGTCGCGGCGCGGCCCGAGGTGGACGAACGAGAACATGACCGCCGGGAGCGGGGCCGCGAACTCCTTGTCGAGCGGGTGGAGCAGGGACACCTCGACGGTATCGCCCGCGGTGAGGGAGACCTTGGCGCGCTCGACGGGCGCGCCGAAGAAGGCCTCGAAGGGGTCACTCTCCGCGCCCATGGCCTGGACGCCGTCGAAGACGGTCTCGCCCGCGACGCGGAGCGTGAAGGCGCCGAGGCCGCGGGTGCCGAAGGAGTGCTCGCCCGACTCGCGCGGGGTGAACGTGCCGGTGACCTCGATGGAGTGCAGGGTCTCGTGGGTGACGCCGGCCGGGAGGTCGTCGCCGATCCACTGGACCTGGCCGTTGGGCAGGGTGCCCTCGCCGAGGACGGTGCCGTCGGCGCCGCGGCAGACCGCGCGGAGGGTGAAGCCCTGATCGGCCGGGGTGAGTTCGTCGCTGGGGTCGGCGCCGACGGAGAAGGTGAGCGCGCCGTCGGGCAGGGCGGCGGTGAGTCCGGCGAGCGGGGAGACGGTGTGGTCGGGGAAGACCTGGGCGGAGCCGCCGCCGAGGATGCGGGCGTCGCGGGCGGCGGCGCCGGAGAGGGCGACGGTGCCGCTCGCGGGCAGCGGAAGGGCGGCGTTCTCGTTGCGTACGAGCACGAAGCCGCGGTGGGCGATCTCGCGGGCGAGCGCGTCGCCGTCGATCGTCTCCGGGACTTCGGTGACGGCCGGCGGGGCGCCTTCGAGGGCGCCGACGCGGGCGGCGAGCCGCAGCACGTTCCGTACGGCCGCGTCGACGGCGGACTCCTCGACCTCGCCGGCACGGACGGCGTCGGCGAGCGCCTCGCCGTAGACGGTCTGCGGGCCGGGCATGACGATGTCGAGGCCGCCCTCGATGTCGCCCTTGGTGGAGCGGGCGGCCATCCAGTCGGAGACGTTGGCGCCGTCGAAGCCCCACTCGCCGCGCAGGACCTCGTTGACGAGCTCGTGGTGCTCGCTCATGGTCACGCCGTTGACCTGGTTGTAGGCGGTCATGATGCCCCACGGGTGGGCGTTCTTGACGATGGCCTCGAAGGGGGCGAGGTAGAGCTCGCGCAGCGGGCGCGGGGCGACCTTGTTGTCGACGGTGAAGCGGTCGGTCTCGGCGTCGTTGGCGACGAAGTGCTTGACCGTCGTGCCGACGCCGCCGTCCTGGACGCCCTGGACGTAGCCGGTGCCGATGGCGCCGGTGAGGTACGGGTCCTCGCTGTAGGCCTCGAAGTGCCGTCCGCCGAGCGGTGAGCGGTGCAGGTTGACGGTGGGCGCGAGGACGACGTGGACGCCCTTGCGGCGGGCCTCCTGGGCGAGGAGCCGGCCGGCCCGGCGGGCGAGGGCGGGGTCCCAGGCGGCGGCGAGCGCGGTCGGGGACGGCAGGGCGACCGAGGGGTCGTCGGCGGTCCAGCGGACACCGCGGACGCCGATCGGGCCGTCCGACATCACGACCGAACGCAGCCCGATCCCGGGCACGGCCGGCAGCGACCACATGTCCTGGCCGGCGAGGAGCCGTGCCTTGGTGTCCAGGTCGAGCGTGGCGAGCGCCGTCTCGACGGCCTGCTCCCGGACGGACTCCGCGCTGATCTCCGACACGGCCGTACCTCCTTGTTGACGTCGTTGTGGCGCCCATCGTGGACCGGATACCTGTAGAGCGGTAGGTTATGTTATCGGTTCGTTATCTTGAGATGTCGTACGGTCCTCGGAGTCGGAGTGTTCCGGCGGACGGCGGCAGGGAGAGGGGGGCCACGGCGATGGTGCGGGCCAGGAGCGAGGAGCGGCGCTCGGACATCGTGCGCGCGGCTCTCGAAGTGATCGCCGAGCGCGGCTACCGGGGCGCGTCGCTCGGCGCCGTCGCCGAGCGCGTGGGGCTGACGCAGCAGGGGCTGCTGCACTACTTCCCCACGAAGGAGGCCCTGCTCGTGGCGGTCCTCGCGGAGCGCGACAAGTGGGACACCAGCGGGGCGGGCTCGCGCGAGGGCTGGCGGCTCGACCTGATCGACTCGCTCGTCGAGTACAACGCGATGCGGCCGGGGATCGTGCAGACCTTCTCCGCCCTGCTCGGCGAGAGCGTGACCGACGACCATCCGGCCCGGACCTTCTTCACCGAGCGCTACGCCCAGGTCCGCGCCGAGATGGCGAACGTCCTGCGCCTGGAGTTCGGCGAGCGGCTGCCGGGCGGGCTGACCCCGGAGCGGGCGGCGCCGATCCTGACGGCCGTGATGGACGGGCTGCAGTACCAGTGGCTGCTCGACCCGGCCGCGGTGGACATGCCGCAGGCGTTCCGGGACTTTCTGCGCCTCCTGCACGGAAGCGACAAGTGAGGGCACCGTAGCGGGAGTTGCGGGTGAGTCGGGATACTGCGCGGGCCGGTAGCCGACCCGTGCCATCGACCCGTGTTCCCGACCCGACGGAGGGCTCGCCAGTGCTGTCCCGGATACGCCGTGCCTCGCTCGGTCTCGCTCTGATCACCGCGACGCTGGTCGCGGCCGCACCACCCGCCTCGGCCGACGACGCGGTCGCCGTGACGGGCCGCGCCCCGGACCCCGCGACGGGCGCCGTCCCGGGCACCGCCGAGGAGGCGCGGCTCGACCGGGCCGCACCCCAGGAGATCCTGCGCCGCGGTGGATTCGCCTCCGTGGCACCGGAGTTCGCCCGGGAACTCGCGGGCGCGGAGTCGTACGGGGAGGCCGAGCGGGCGGTCGTACGGCACGGGGCGGGGCTCTGGCGGGACGCCGTGAACCGGGCGCAGGGGCGTCGCGTACGGGGCGATCTGAGCCGGGACGACGACCGGCCGCTGTACTGGGCGCGGCTCTCCATGACGCGCGAACTGCGCTCCTGGCAGCCGCGGTTCGGGCTCTCCCCGGAGGGCCGGGCCCGGCTGCTCGACCGCCTGGAGCGCTCCTCGCGTGGTCAGGACGCGATCCGCTTCCCCCTCGGCAAGGGCGTGAAGCGGATCCTGATGACCGGCTTCGATCCGTTCACGCTCGACCGGGACGCCCGGATCTCCAACCCCTCGGGGGCCACCGCGCTGGCCCTGGACGGCACCTGGATCCGGACGGCCGACGGCGGCCTCGCCCGGATCGAGACGGCCGTCTTCCCCGTCCGCTGGCAGGACTTCGCCGACGGCACGGTCGAGCGGACGCTGCGGGAGCAGCTGCCGAAGGCGGACCTCTTCACCACGGTCAGCCAGGGCAGGATCGGCCGCTTCGACATCGAGCGGTTCAACGGGGCCTGGCGGGGCGGGTTCCCCGACAACGAGAACCTCTCGCGCACGGAGACCGTCCCGGTCGCCGACCCGGCCACGCAACCCCAGTGGACGGCGACGACCCTGCCGTACGCCTCGATCGTCGCGGCGGACACCGGGCGCTTCCCGGTGCGCGACAACACGGCGGTCACCGAGATCCCGGCGGGCGGGACCGGCCCGGTGGTCAGCCCGGAGGGGCCGACGGCGGGCTCGACGGCCCGCGCCGGCGGCGGCGGGGACTACCTCTCCAACGAGATCGCCTACCGCGCGACCCTGCTGCGCGACCGGCTCGGCCTGCGGGAGCTGCCGGGCGGCCACGTCCACACCCCGGTGCTGCAGTTCGGGGCGGGGAACACGGACCCGGCGACGGGCGCGGTCACGGACCCCGAGTTCGTACGCAACCGGCTGGACATCATCGGCCAGGTGCGGGCGATCATCGCGGTGGCGGCGTCCTGACCGGTACCCGGAGGGGGTTCCCGTGCCGGGCGCCGGAGGGAGGATGGAGGCCATGATCGTCGCAGCAGCGCAGTTCGCCCCGGTCGCCGGGGACATCGACGCCAACGTCCGTACGACGGCCGGCCTCGTCCGGCGGGCCGGCGCGGAGGGCGCGCGAGTCGTCGTCCTCCCCGAGCTGGCCCTCACCGGCTACGAGCCGACCCTCATCCACCGGAACCCCGCCCTGCATCTCGCCGAGGACGACGGACGGCTCGATCCGGTACGGGAGGCCTGCCAGGCGGCCGGCACGGCGGCCGTCGTCAACGGACCGGTACGCACGGCCGGGGGCCGGCCGGGCCTCACCTCGCTCGTCCTCGGCCCCGACGGCGGGCTCCTCGCCCGCTACGACAAGACGCGTCTGCACGGCTTCGAGAACGAGGTCTTCACGGCGGGCACCGCCGACGGCCGCTTCACGCTCGACGGCACCCGGTTCGCGCTCGCCACCTGCTACGACAACCGCTTCCCCGAGTTCGCGGAGCGGGCGGCGGGCGACGGCTGCACGGTCTATCTGGCGAGTTCGGTGCTCACGGCCGGCAACGACTCGTTCGAGACGGTCTATCCGGCCCGGGCCAGGGACTTCGGGCTGTACGTCGCGATGGCCAACGTCTTCGGCGAGAGCGAGGAGGGCATGTGCGAGGGCCACAGCGGCGTCTGGGGCCCGGACGGTGAGCTGATCGCCGGCGCCGGCGCCGGCGTCGAGGGGTTCGCCCTCGCCGAGGTGGGCTGAGCGGCCATGCGCGCCCGGCCCGGTGCGCGAGCGCCCGGCCCGGTGCGCGAGCGCCGGGGCCGGGTGCGCGAGCGGCGGGGCCGGGTGCGCGAGCGGCGGGGCCGGGTGCGCGAGCGGCGGGCCGGGTGCGCGAGCGGCGGGCCGGGTGCGCGAGCGGCGGGTCAGGCTCCCGGGTGGTAGGGGTGCGGGGCGCCCGAGGGGACGGGGGTGGGCTTGCCGCCCTCGGTGGCCGCCGTCTCGCCGTTCAGTTCGCGGGCCATCAGCGTGGCGCCCGCGACCGCGCCCGGCATCAGGAACACGGCGACGAACGGGACCACGAACGACAGGGCCAGCGGGACGCCGAAGCCCAGCGCGAGCATCCGGCGGCCGCGGAGCATGCCGAGGCGCTCCTTCAGCTCGACGCCGCGGCGCTGGAGGGCGACGGACGTCAGCTCCTGGGTGAGGAAGAAGCCGGAGACGCAGAAGCCCACGACCGGGACGACCGTCTGGCCGACGACCGGGATGAAGCCGCAGGCGAAGAGCAGGATGCCGTACAGCACGACCCGCAGCAGGACGCGCAGGCTGTCGCGGGCCGAGATCCACAGCTCGCGCCAGAGCGGCAGGCCGGACTCGGGGACGTCGCCGCCCTCGGTGCGGTCGACCTGCTCGGAGAGCGACTCGTAGAAGGGCTGGCCGACCAGCAGCGTCACGGCGGTGAAGGTGACGACGGCGAGGAAGAAGCCGAGGACGAAGACGAGGCCGGTGAGGAAGCCTCGGAAGATCCCCTGCCAGGGGGAGGTCCAGTCGTCGGCGAAGGGCGTCGCCCAGGCGGTCAGGTCGTCGGCGCCGTAGCCGAGACCGATGATCGCGCCGATGTACAGCAGGAGGGTCACGAGCCCGGGCAGCAGCCCGAAACCGAACCACCGGCCGTGCCGGGCGACCCACTTCTGCCCCTGTACCAGATAACCGAACCCGGCCCCGAAATCACGCATGTCGATCACCCTATCGGGCGCCCCGCGCGGACCGGGACGCCGAAGACCGCACCCCGGTCGGTCGGGGTGCGGTCCTCTTCAGCCTACGCGCAAAATCAGACGGCCAGTTCGACCGTGATGTTCCCGCGGGTCGCCTTGGAGTACGGGCAGACCTGGTGGGCCTTCTCGATCAGGCTCTTCGCGGTCTCGACGTCCACGTTCGGGATGGTCGCCGAGATCTTGACGATGATGCCGAAGCCGTCGTCGTTCTTGCCTATGCCGACCTCGGCGGTGACCGTCGAGCCCGAGATGTCGGCGTTCTCGTTGCGGGCGACGACGCCCAGCGCACCCTGGAAGCAGGCGCTGTACCCGGCGGCGAAGAGCTGCTCCGGGTTGGTGCCCGCGCCGGAGCCGCCCATGGCCTTCGGCGGGTTCACGACGACATCGAGCTGACCGTCGTCGGTCGCCACACGGCCGTCCCGCCCGTTCTCGGCGGTCGCGACGGCGGTGTACAGGACGTCAGACTGCTGGATGGACATCTGGGTATTCCTTCTGCTGGTTCGCCGCGACTCGCGCCCACGATCGCGACGGCTGAGGGAAGACTAACGGGTCGGCGAAACGATCATCTTTCCGGTGTTCTCGCCGCGGAGCAGTCCGAGGAAGGCGTCCGCCCCGTTCTCGATGCCCTCGACGAAGGTCTCGCCGTACTTCAGCTCGCCGGAGCGCAGCCAGCCGCCGACCTCCTGGACGAACTGCTGCTGCATGCCGTAGTGGTCGCCGACGAGGACGCCCTGGAGGCGCAGCCGCTTGCCGATGATCATGGCCATGTTGCGCGGACCGGGCACCGGCTCGGTGTCGTTGTACTGCGCGATCATGCCGCAGATGGTGGCGCGGCCGTGCACGTTGAGCGAGGAGATCGCGGCTTCGAGGTGGTCGCCGCCGACGTTGTCGAAGTAGACGTCGATGCCGTCCGGGGCGGCCTCGCGCAGCTGGTCCTTGACCGGGCCGTTCTTGTAGTTGAAGGCGGCGTCGAAGCCGTACTCCTCGACGAGGAGCTTGACCTTCTCGTCGGAGCCGGCGGAGCCGATGACCCGTGAGGCGCCCTTGAGCCTGGCCATCTGGCCGACCTGGCTGCCGACGGCGCCGGCCGCGCCGGAGACGAAGACCGCGTCGCCCTCCTTGAAGGAGGCGACCTCGAAGAGTCCGGCGTAGGCCGTGAGGCCCGTCATGCCGAGGACGCCGAGGTACGTGGAGAGGGGGGCGAGGTCGGGGTCGACCTTCGTGGCGTGCTGGGCGGGGACGTCGGCGTACTCGCGCCAGCCCAGGCCGTGCAGGACGTGGTCGCCGACGGCGAAGCCCTCGGCGTTCGACGCGACGACCTCGCCGACCGCGCCGCCGTCCATGGGGTGGTCCAGCTTGAACGGGGGGATGTACGACTTCACGTCGTTCATCCGGCCCCGCATGTACGGGTCGACGGAGAAGTGCAGGTTCTTGACCAGGATCCGGCCCTCGGCGGGCTCGGCGACGGGGGCCTCACGGAGCGCGAAGTCCGCGGGGGTGGGCCAGCCGTGCGGCCGGGCGACGAGGTGCCACTCACGGCTGGACGCGGGAAGAACGGACATCAGCACTGCCTCCTGGAACAGAAAATTACTTCATCAACTGAAACAACCATGCTCCTGGATATTTCATGTTGTCAAGTATCTGGGTACGATGAACCCCATGGCCACCTCACGCACAGACCCCCTGACCCTCGAAGTCGTCGAGCTGATCGGCGCGGTCGTGGCGCGGTACCACCAGGAGTACGAGCAGGCGGCCTCGGAGCACTCGCTCACCGGCGCCCAGGCCCGTGTCCTCGGGCTCCTCTCCCTGGAGCCGGTCCCGATGCGGAAGATCGCCCAGAAACTCCAGTGCGAGCCGTCGAACGTCACGGGGATCGTCGACCGCCTCGAATCGCGCGGCCTGGTGGAGCGGCGCCCCGACCCGGCCGACCGCCGCGTCAAGCTCGCCGCTCCGACTCCGGAGGGGGTGGACACCGCCCGCCGGCTCGGGGAGTCGCTGGACTTCGCGCGCGAGCCACTGGGACAGCTCACGGACGTCGAGCGGACGCTGCTGCGGGATCTGCTGAAGCGGATGCTGGGCGAGACCGCGCCGTAGCGCGACCCCGGTCGCTCAGCAGAAGATCCAGAGCCAGCAGCTCGGGCTGGGCGTGGGTGCCGGGGTGGTCGGCGCCGGCGGCTCGCCCGGCGGCGTCGCGGTCGGGCCGCCGCTGCCCGTGGCGGTCGGCGAGGGGCCGGTCGGCGACGCCGACGGCGAACCGGTCGGCGGGGCGCTCGTCGGGCCGCCCTGGCCGCCGTCCGAACCCTGCGGGCCCGCGCCTCCGGACCCGCTCCCGGACCCGGACCCGCTGCCGCTCCCGCCGGAGCCCGACCCACCGGAGCCGGATCCGCCGGACCCGGCGCCGGGTATGCCCGTGTGGCCGGGAGCGGGCGTGTCCGTGTCCCGGGGCTCGGCGGACTTCGTGACGTGGACGGGAGTCGTACCGCCCGTCGGCGGGGCGGTCTCCGAGGGCAGCGGCGGGAGCGAGGTCTCGACGACCTCCTCCTCCTGTACGGCGGTGGCCGCGCCGCCCTCGCCCGGAGGTTCGAGCGCCATCTTGGCCATGCCCAGCGCGCCCGCCGCGAGGACGATGCCGAGGGTGCCCACCACGATGTTGCGCCCCTTGCGGCTGCGCGCACGGCGGCTGCGGCGGGCACCGGCCCGCCCGGACGGCGCGGCGCCACGGCGGGCGGCGGCCCGGCCGCCGTGCGAGGTCGCGCGGGGCGGTTCGAGCGGGTCCAGTTCGAAGACGTGCTCGGCCCGCTCCCCGCGCTCCGCACGCGCACCGTGCTCGACGTACTCGACACGCTCGGCCGCGACCGCGCGGGGCGCGGCCGGTTGCGGGGTCTCGTACCGCAGCTCCTCGACGGGGGTCCCGCATCCGGCGCAGGCGAGTGCGCCGTTGAGGTGCCGTCGGCACTGGTGGCAGTAGTCCATGGCTGCCGCAGAGTATGTGTCGACGGGACACCAGAGGTAGGCGAGTACGTGAGGATCCTGTGAGGAAACCCCAGGTCGGCGGCGTGTCGTCGTGAATCTCCCGCTTCGGGCAGGATGGGCTCATGACACCGTCCGAGCCTTTCGGGCCACGCGAGTTCCAGCTCGTCCTGCTGCGCCGTATGGCCGACCACCAGCCGGACCTGGCCGAGGAAGCGCTCCGGGACCTGGGGGCGACCAGGGCCGAGTCGCGCGAGGCGAACCGCCGCTGGCAGGCGTGGGCGCACGGCCGCCGGGGCCCGGGTGAACTGGCCCGCTACCGGTCCGTCCTGGGCGAGCCCGTGGCGCGGCGGCCGGTCACGGAGCTGGACGCGGAGCTGCTGGAGTGGGAGCTTCCGCTCTGGCCGGAGCTGCGGTGGCAGGTGATCGTGGGGGCGCGGGCGGCGGTCTGGGGCAGCGGCCTGGTCCGTGCGCCGGGCGCCCCGGTACCGGAGCTGCGCGACGAGGCCGACCTGCGGCCGTGGAGCTGCACCCTCGCCGAGGTCGGCAACGCCTTCCCGCCGGCCCGGGCCCGCGACGGCAGCGCGCCCACGCGCCTCCGCCTGGACTTCACCCTCCCGGACGGCACGCCCCGTGCGGCGGAGTTCACCTGGGGACTGTTCCAACGCCTCCTCTGACCCGAAGGCCACGAGGACCCGCCGCCGCGAGCACGCACGTCGCCGCCGCGAGCGCTCAGGCCGCCGCCACGAGCGCTCAGGCCGCCGCCGTGAGCACGCAGGTCGCCGCCGCGAGCACCCGCCGCGACGGGCACCCCACTCCACACGAGCACCACGCTCCCGCTGAGCCACCGTCAGGCGGAGGCGCACCCCCGGGCGGCTCAGCCCAGCGCGCGCCGGGGGTGCGGCGGTCGCACGATGCGAACAAGAGCGCCTGAGCGCTCATGCCTCGCTCCGTGCCAGCACCGCACTCCGGAGGATCTGCCGTGACCGTCAGCCTTGAGCAGCTGCGCCGTTGCCATGTCGCCGTCGACCTGGGAGCCGCCCGGACCCGGGTCTTCGTCAAGGGCGCCGGGCTCGTCGTCGACGAACCCAGTGTCGCCGCCGTGAACACCCGTACCGGCGCCCTGATCGCCGTCGGCGCCCTCGCCGAGAAGATGACCGGCCGCACCCCCGACTACATCCGCGTCGTACGGCCCGTCTCCGGCGGCACCGTCGTCGACATCGATATGGCCCAGCGGATGCTCCGTCATCTCCTCGGCGAGAAGCTCCGCCGCCAGCTGCGCCGCAAGCCCCGGCTGCGCGCCGCCGCCAGCACCCCTCACGACAGCGACCCGCTCGCCCAGCGCGCCGCCGTGGAGACCCTCGTCGGGCTCGGCGCCCGGCGGGTCGAGCTGGTCGACACTCTGATCGCGGCGGCCGTGGGCTGCGGACTCCCCGTCGAGCAGCCCACCGCGACCATGATCATGGTCTGCGGGGCGGCGACCACCCAGGTCGCCGTGCTCTCGCTCGGCTCCATCGTGACCGCCGAGCGCATCCCGGTGGGCGGCGACGCCATCGACCACGCCGTCATCCAGCACCTGCGCCACCAGCACGAGCTGATGCTGCCCAGCCAGTCGGTCCGCCCCCTGCAACTCGCCCTCAGCGGGAACGGCCTGACGCTCCAGGGCCCGAGCTACACCGAGATCCACGGCCGCGACGTGGCCACCGGCCTCGCCCGCTCGGTGACCGTCGACACCGCCGCCGTGCGGCAGGCGATCCACACCCCGCTGACCGCCGTCCTCGACGGCATCGGCAAGATCCTGCGCGACTGCCCGCCCGACCTCGTCGCCGACCTGGCCGAGCGCGGCGTGATGATGGTGGGCGGCAGCGCGCTGCTCCCCGGCCTCGACCAGATGCTGCGCGAGGCGACGGGCATGCCCGTGGCCATCGCCGAACGCCCCGACGTGTGCGCGATCCTCGGGCTCGGCGCAATGCTGGAGGGCAAGATCCAGCCGATGGTCCTCGACCCGCTGGCCGAGGCCCACTGAAGGCCGCAATCCGCCGGTTTCCAGGACAGTGATCCCATGTCACTCAGGGACAAGGAACCGGCTCCCCGTCTGCCCCTCCTCCTCCAGGCTGTCCTGAGTGTCGGCACCGAACTCGAACTGCGGGCCACGCTCCAGCACATCGTGGACTCCGCGATCGAACTCATCGGAGCGCGCTACGGAGCGCTCGGGGTCGTCGACCCCGAGCGCGGCCGGCTCACCGAGCTGTTCACCGCCGGGATGACGGAGGCGGAGCGGCAGCGGATCCCGCGGCTGCCCGACGGCCACAGCGGACTCATCGGCGCGCTCATCGAGGACCCCCGGCCGCTGCGGCTCGACGATCTGACGGCCGATCCGCGCTCCGGAGGGGTACCGGAGGGGCATCCCGAGATGCACACCTTCCTCGGTGTCCCCATCCGCGTCCACACCGAGGTCTTCGGCAACCTCTACATCACCGAGAAGCACGTCGGCCGGTTCACCGACGAGGACCTGGCCATGCTGCGTGTCCTCGCCTCGCAGGCCGGGATCGCCATCGGCAACGCCCGGCTGTACGAGACGGTGCGCCAGCGCGAGCGGTGGATCGAGGGCGCGGCGGCGGTGACGACGGCGCTGCTCACCGGGGAGCCCGCGGCGGACGCGCTGATGACGGTCGCCGAGCGGGCGCGGCTGCTCGCCGACGCCTCGGCGGGGGTCGTCCTCCAGCCCACCGAGGAGGGCGGGATGGAGATCGTGGCGGCGTCGACGGTGGGCGACCCGGGCGACCTGGTCGGTACGACGATCGCGCCGGGTTCGCCGGTCCTGGAGCAACTGCTCGGCGGGGAGCCGGTCTTCGTCGACGACTCGGCGACCGATCCGCGGATGACGACGCACGTACGGTCGCGGTTCGGGCCGTCGATGATGCTGCCGCTGCAGAGCGGCGGCCGGCTCATCGGCACCCTCGCCCTCCCCCGGCGGCGCGGCGGGCGCCCGTACACGGCGGTGGAGCGGCTGCTCGCCTCGCAGTTCGCCTCCCAGGCGGCGCTCGCACTGGTCCTGGCGGACGCGCAGCACAACCGGGAGCAGCTCGCGGTCTACGAGGACCGCGACCGGATCGCCCGTGACCTGCACGATCTCGTGGTCCAGCGGCTCTTCGCGACCGAGATGATGCTGGAGTCGACCCGGCGGCGCGCGGCGGACACCGGCCCCCGTGAAGCGGTCGCCCCGGCGGGCCCGGACGAGGAGGGCGCCCTGATCGCGCGGGCCGTGGACGAGCTCGACTCCACCATCCAGGAGGTACGGACGGCCATCTTCGCGCTCCAGCAGCCGCCCGCCGACGCGCCGACGACGTTCCGGGGGCGGGTGCTGCGCGAGACGGGCGGCGCGGCGGTGCTGCTCGGGTTCCAGCCCTCGGTGCACTTCTCCGGCGCGGTCGACACCCTCGTCGAGCCCGTCGACGCCGACCGGCTCCTCTCCACCCTGCGCGGCGCGCTCGCGGCCGCCCACCGCCGGCCGGGCGTCACGGCGATCACGGTCGAGGTGGCGGCGACCCGGGAGGGCCCGCACCTGGTGGTGGTGGACGACGGCCGTCCGCCGACGACGGTCGCCTGGCCGTAGCGGATCCGTCAGGAGCCGCCGGCCCGCCCCCGTACGGCCCAGTCCGGCGCGCCCGGCCCGGCCCCGCCAACTTGACTGATCACGTGGACACCCTCGAGAAGCCCTCCGGCGCCGCCTACCGGAACCTGGTCATGGCCACGATCGGATTCACGCTCACCTTCTGGGCGTGGAACCTGATCGCGCCGCTGGCCGGTGACTACGGGGACCGGCTGAACCTCAGCTCGTTCCAGCAGTCGCTGCTCGTCGCCGTCCCGGTCCTGGTGGGATCCCTCGGCCGGATCCCGGCAGGCGCCCTGACCGACCGCTACGGCGCCAAGGTGATGTTCCCCCTGGTGGCGGCACTGACGATCGTCCCCGTGCTGCTGCTGATCCCGGCGAGGAACTCCTACGGTGCGATGCTCGCCGTCGGTTTCCTCCTCGGCCTCGGCGGCACGACCTTCGCCATCGGCATCCCGCTGGTCAACTCCTGGTTCCCGCCCGCGAAGAGGGGGCTGGCGCTCGGCGTCTTCGGCATGGGCATGGGCGGTGTGGCGCTCTCCGGGTACTTCACCCCTCGCATCGCGAAGCACGGTGACAACCTGCCGTTCCTCGTCGTCGCCGTCGGCCTCGCCGCGTACGCCGTCCTCGCCGTGTTCCTGATCACCGACCGCCCCGACCGGCCGGTCCCCACGGCCTCCCTCGGCTCCCGGCTGGCCAAGGCGGGCCGGCTGCGGGTGACCTGGGAGCTGTCCGCGCTGTACGCGATCGGCTTCGGCGGCATCGTCGCGTTCGGGGTGTACCTGCCGACGTATCTGAAGACCTGGTACGAACTCGACCCGACCGACGCCGGCACCAAGGCCGCCGGATTCGCCCTCGTCACCGTCGTCTTCCGCCCGATCGGCGGCTGGCTCTCGGACCGGATCCACCCGGCGCTCGTGACCGCCGCAGCGCTCGGCTTCGCCGCCGTCTTCGCCATCGTCCAGGCCTTCGACCCGCCGCTGAACCCCGGCGGCACGATCGCCCTGCTCTGCATGGCCGCCGGGCTCGGCACGGCGAGCGGCTCGGTCTTCGCACTGGTCTCCCAGGTCACCCCGCAGCCGCAGGTGGGCAGCGTCACCGGCATCGTCGGCGCGATGGGCGGACTCGGCGGGTTCGTGCCGCCGCTCGTGATGGGGGCGATCTACAGCGCCAAGGACTCCTATTCCATCGGCTTCATGCTCCTGTCCGACCTGGCGCTCGCGGGCTGCGTGTACGCGTACGGGCGGATGCGGACCCTCCGGCCGGCCGGGGACGACGGCGGCGCCCCGGAGGTGAGCAAGGTCGCAGCGCACCGGCCCTGAGGCGGGGGAAGAATGCCTCTCGCATCCCGCCACGCGAGGAGGACGACCCTTGAACGCGCTGTTCCCGGCCCTGAGGACCCGTACGGACCTGCCCGCACTGCGCTTCGGCGCCGAGACGCTCACGTACGAGGACCTGGGCAAGGCGGCCGGCGCCCTGGTGACGCGGATCCTGGGCGCGGGACGGGTGGCCGTCTGGGCCACGCCCACCGCCGCGACGGCCGTCGGCGTGGTGGCCGCGCTGCTGGCCGGCGTTCCGGCGATCCCGATCAATCCGCGTACGGGTGAGCGGGAGTTGGCGCACATACTCGGCGACAGCCTGCCGGGGGCCGTGCTCGCCGGCGCGGACGACGTGCTGCCGGCGGGACTGGCCGACGTGCCCCGGATCGACGTCGGGGCGGCGGTCGACCACGACACCCCGGTCTCGGCGGCCTTCGCCTTCTCCGGCGCGGAGCCCGACGATCCCGAGTCCGCCGCCCTCATCGTCTACACCTCCGGCACCACCGGACCGCCCAAGGGCGTCGTCCTCTCCCGCCGGGCGATCGCCGCCTCGCTCGACGCGCTGGAGGAGGCCTGGGCGTGGACCGAGGACGACGTGCTCGTCCATGCACTGCCCCTCTTCCACGTCCACGGGCTGATCCTGGGGATCCTCGGGCCGCTGCGGCGCGGCGGATCGGTGCGGCACCTCGGCGCGTTCTCCGTCGAGGGCGTGGCGCGGGAGCTGGGCGCGGGCGGCGGCACGATGCTGTTCGGCGTACCGACGATGTACCACCGGATCGCGGACGCGCTCGGCGGTGATCCGGCGCTGGTAAGGGCGCTGGCCGGGGCGCGGCTGCTGGTCTCCGGCTCGGCGGCGCTGCCGGTCCACGACCACGAGCGGATCACGGCGGCGACGGGCCGGACGGTGATCGAGCGGTACGGCATGACCGAGACCCTGATGAACACCGGCGTCCCCGTGGGGTCCCGTCCGCGCCCCGGATCCGTCGGGCTCCCCCTCAGGGACGTGGAGCTGCGGCTCGTGGAGGAGGACGGCACGGAGCTGCGGGCGTACGACGGGGAGAGCGTCGGCGAGATCCAGGTCAAGGGCCCGAACCTGTTCACCGCGTACCTGAACCGGCCGGACGCGACGGCCGCCGCCTTCGACGGGGACTGGTTCCGCACCGGCGACATGGCGGTCCGTGAACCCGACGGGTACGTACGGATCGTGGGCCGCAAGGCCACGGACCTGATCAAGAGCGGCGGATACAAGATAGGCGCCGGCGAGATAGAGAACGCGCTCCTGGAACATCCGGCGGTCCTGGAGGCCGCGGTGACCGGTGCGCCGGACCCCGATCTCGGGGAGCGGATCGTGGCCTGGGTGGTGCCGGTCGACGCGGAGAAGCCGCCGACGGCCGGGGAACTGGCGGACCATGTCGCCGGGCTCCTCGCCCCGCACAAGCGCCCGCGTACGGTCCACTTCCTGCGGGCGCTGCCCCGCAACGACATGGGCAAGCTGCTGAAGAAGGCGCTCCCGGAGGCCCTCCATGGCTGAACGGCTCACGGCCCGCGAGGTCGTCGCGCTGGTCACCGGCGACTTCACCGCGCTGCCTCCCCCGGCCTCCCCGGCGCCGCCGCTGCCCGAGGGTCCGATCGGCTGGGCCGGGTACGCCGCATCACGCGCACGCGCGGCGGCGAGGACCGGCGAGGAGGAGTCCGTCCTGTACGGCAGGGCGACGATCGGCGGTCGCCCTGTGGTCCTGGTCGCCTTCGAGTTCGGCTTCCTCGGCGGCTCGCTCGGGCAGGCGGCCGGGGACCGGCTCGTCGCCGCGTACCGGACCGCGCGCGCGGACCGGGTCCCGCTGGTGTCGCTCGTGGCGACGGGCGGCAGCCGGATGCAGGAGGGCATGATCGCCCTCGCCCAGCTGCAGCGTGTGGCCGAGGCGACGGTACGGCTGCGGGAGGCCGGGGTCCCCCATGTCACGGTGCTCCGGGACCCGTCCACGGGCGGCGGCTGGGCGACCGTCGGCGCGGGCGCGGACGTGGTCCTCGCCCTCCCCTCCGCGCAGGTGGCCTTCGCCGGCTCCCGCGTCCGTCCGAGGGACGCCGACCCGGAGGCGTACACGGCCGACAGCCAGTGGGAGCACGGGCATGTGGACGCGCTCGTCGCACCGGAGGAGCTGCGGACGACGCTCGCGCTGTGGCTGCGTCTGCTGACGGCCGACGGCCTGCCCGACGGACCGGCGTCGGCACCCGCTCCTCCGCCCCGGGCACTCACCGAGGCCGCGCCGCCCGGGAGCGGCTGGGAGGCCGTCGTACGGGCCCGGGACGCCGGCCGGCCTCGCGCCGGGGCCTATCTGGACGCCTACTTCACGGCGCGGGCCACCCTGCGCGGGGACCGGGCGGGCGGGGTGGACCCGGGGGTGGAGTGCGGCTTCGGCCTCCACGAGGGGCGACCGGTCGCGTACGCCGCTCAGGACGGTTCGGCGACGCGCCCCGCGGGCTTCCGGACCGTCGCACGGCTGATCCGGCTCGCGGACCGGCTCGGGATCCCCGTGCTGACCCTGATCGACACCCCGGGCGCCGCCAACGACGCCCGGGCCGAGCGGGCCGGAGCGGGTCCGGCCATCGCGGAGGCGTTCACCGCGGTCGCCGAGGCACGGGTCCCGGTGACCTCGCTCCTGGTCGGCGAGGGCGGCTCGGGCGGGGCGCTGGCGCTGGCCGCACCGGGCAACACCTGGGCCACGCCCGACAGTTACTTCTCCGTCATCGCCCCCGAGCTCGCCTCGGCCATCCTCAAGAGGCCGGAGGACCAGGCACCGGCCACCGCCGACCAGCTCCGGCTGCGGCCCCAGGACCTGGTGGAGCTGGGCATCGTGCGCGGGATCGTGAGGCGCGGCGGCTGAGCGCCGGACGACGGGAGTCCCGGCACGGCTCCACGCCGTGCCGGGACTCCCCCATGTCCGATGGTTCCGGGGCTACTTCACCCCGACCGCCCGGATGATCTCCTGGTTGACCGAGCCGCCCCGGTCGTCGGACGCGCCCGCCCGGAAGGAGACGAACCGCGCGCCGTCCGGCACCCGCAGCTCACCCGTCCAGGACGCGTCGCCCCACGACTTCTTCAGCGTGACCTTCTGCCAGGTCGCACCGTCGTCGTACGAGACCTCCAGCGTGCCGCCGCCGATCCTGCCGGTGTCGGCCGCCCCCTTCACGTACTCGGCGAAGATCCCGACGGGCACCCGGCTTCCGCCGCGCACATCGCCCTTGAGGTCGGTGTCGACGTCGAAGCCGAGGTTGATCAGGGGGAGGTAGGTGAAGCGGTCGGAGGGGGTCTCCTTGGAGCGGAAGCTCCACTCGGCGTGGCCCTTGGTCGAAAGACGCCAGCGCGCCGGGTCCATCGTGGTGTCGGTGACGACCTTGTAGGTCGCCTCCTCCGCCGGGGAGTCCCAGGCGTAGGCACCGGAGCTCATCTTGCGGTCGACCCGGGTCCCGTTGACGTACACCTCGGTGAACTGGGTCATCGAGTCGTCACCCCACACATTGCCGAAGCCGGTGTGGTCGGGGCCGGAGTCGCCCCAGCCGGGGGTGTTGAACTTCAGGTCGTTGCCGGCCCGCTGCTGGCCCCAGCCGAGGCCGGTGCCGAGCCAGGGGTGCCAGACCGGCTCGAACCAGTCGAGCGTACGGGTGCTGCCGCCCCGGTAGGAGTTGACGCCTGCGCGCTGCTCCAGGGAGTCGGCGAGGTCGACCGACTCGTGCCAGCCCTGGCCGGTGCCGGTGGAGACGTACTCGGTGCGCTCGGCCGGGAAGGCGATGTACTCCTTGAAGCCGAAACCGATGGGGAAGGTGTCGGTGATCGAGTAGCGGAACTCCCCGCCCAGCTCCTTCTTGCCGGTGGGCATGTGGAACGCGGAGCGGATGGTGGCCAGTTCGTCCCGGCCGGGCCGGAAGACGAGGTCCTTGCCGATCGCGCCCGGGTGGCCCTCGGAGAGGTCGTAGGTGTACGGGGTGAAGCGGGTGCCGGTCAGGTCGATCCGCTTGCCGCGCTTCGCCGCGTCCGCGAGCCGTGCCGCGTCGGCGGCGTTGACGGTGGCGACGGCGAGCGGACGGTCCTCGTACGCGGCGGTGCCGAACCAGGACATCAGCCGGCCGGGCCGGTCGTCGGTGACGAACAGCGCCGTGGCGCCGGCGTCCTGGGCGTTCTGGGCCAGCTCCGTGTTCGGGACCGTGCCGGCCCGGACGAGGACGGCCTTGCCCTTGACGTTCCTGCCCGCGTACTCGGCGGCCGTGCCGGTGCCCGCGTCGACGACGTCGAGCCGGTGGCGGCCTTCCAGCACCGTGGTACCGGCCTGCGGGCGGGCGTCGGACAGCCGGTCGCCGTCGACGCTGCCCTCGACGACCGGCTTGCCCAGGCGCCACACGGTCCGGTACTCGAAGGTGCCGTTGGCCGGCTTGCGGGTGGGCGCGGCGAAGACCGAGTCGTACATCGGCGGCACCTGCACCGCGCCGCCGTAGGAGGCGCCGTGGGCGTCGCGGTCGAACTCCATGAGCAGCTGCCGGGTCTCCGTCCGCTGCTCGACCTCGGCCCGGATCTCCCTCAACTGCCGTCCGTCGAGGGTGATCTCGCGGTCCCGGTCGAGGACGATCTCCGGGTCGGTGAGGAAGCCGAGACCCAGGGAGTCCTTGCCCTTGGAGCCGCGCACGTCGAGGAAGGTGTCGACGGTGTACGTGTCGGGCTTCAGCCGCAGTTCCACGGTGCCCGAGTCGCCGACGGCCACCGGGAACGGGTCGTGATCTCCCTCGGCGAGCTGCTTGACGACCACGGTGGCGGGGGCGGGGGCGCCGTCGCGGTCCTTGACGTGGATCGTGAGGTTGTAGCGCTCCTCTTCCTTCACCAGGCCGAGCGCGGTGTGCGCGACCTGCGTGCCGGCGGTCGAGGCGACGATCCGGCCGGAGGCGTTGCCGACGGGGGCCTTGGTGCCGTCGCCGGTGACCGTGGTCTGCGCGGTGCCGTGGGCCGGGACCGTGAGGGTGGTGTCGGCGAGGGTCACGACGCCCGCGGGCATCCCCTCGACGGCGAGGTTCAACTCCACGGCGGAGTCGGAGTGGTTGGTGTAGGTGACGGTCTTCGTGACCGGCTTGTTCTCCTCGTACGGCCAGGCGAAGAAGCCGAGGTCGGCGGAGCCGGTGGCGGTGACGTTCGCGGCGATGGCGGCGGCCACGTCGACCCGGCCGGCGCCGAGCGCGTAGGCGGAGTCGCCGAGCGTCTTCGACGAGGACATCAGGGCGTTCTTGAGCTGCGCGCCGGTCCAGTCGGGGTGCTTCTCGGCGAGCAGCGCGGCGACGCCGGCGACGTGCGGGGTCGCCATCGACGTGCCGCTCATCGTCGTGTAGAGGCCGGTGCCGGAGGCCAGCTGGGAGCGGGCGGCGAGGATGTCCACGCCGGGCGCGGAGAGGTCGGGTTTGAGGGCCTGGTCGCCGAAGCGCGGTCCCTGGCTGGTGAAGTAGGCGGCCCGGTCGGCGGAGTCGACGGCGCCGATGGTGAGCGCGGAGTCGGCGGCGCCGGGCGAGCCGATGGAACCGGGGGCGCCGCTGTTTCCGGCGGCGATGACGAAGAGGGCGCCGGTCTCTGCGCTCAGGGTGTTGACGGCCTGGGCCATCGGGTCGGTGCCGTCGCTCGCCTCGCGCGAACCGAGGCTCATCGAGACGATCTTCGCGTCGATGTCCTTGGCGGCCCACTCCATGCCGGCGATGATCTGCGACTCGGTGCCGGAGCCCTCGTCGCTGAGGACCTTGCCGACGGCGAGGGTCGCGCCCGGCGCGACACCCTTCTCCTTGCCCTCCGAACCGGCGCCGCTGCCGCCGACGGTGGAGGCGACGTGGGTGCCGTGGCCGTCGCGGTCGGCGACCTCCTGGCCCTCGATGAAGGACTTGGACTCGGCGACCCGGCCGGCCAGGTCGGGGTGGCCGAGGTCGGCGCCGGTGTCGAGGACGGCGACCTTCACGCCCTTGCCGGTGAGCCCGGCCTCCCACGCCTTCGGGGTGCCTATCTGGGCGTTGGACTCGGCCATGGCGGCCTCGACCCTGCCGTCGAGCCAGACCTTGCCGCCCGCGGAGCGGGTGACGGGCGAGGTGAACGACCGCCAGAACGCGGCCGGGTCGGTCGCCTCCACCGCGGCGCCGCCGATGCTGGGCAGGGCGCGGACGGTCTCGGTGCCGCGCGGCGCGGCGGCGCGAGCACCGCGGCCGTGGGTGACGATGAGCGGCAGCTCGTCGGTGACGCCCTGCGCGATGAGGCCGCTGACGTCGAAGAGCCGGCGGTCGAGGACGCCCGAGGCGAGGTAGGGGCGGGCCTCGTCGGGGACGACGGTGATCCGGCCGTCGGAGATCTCGCTGCGCACGGCGCCGGTGGCGCCCTCGGCCCGGTCGACGGTGACGGTCTTCCGGCCGCCGCCCAGTTCGGTGACGGTCACCCGGTCGCCCGTGATGAGCGTGACGGTCGCGCTCGCGTCGGCCGCGCCCTTGAAGGTGTCGGGTACGGCGGGGGCGGTGGTTCCCCCGGCAGCGGCGGTCTGCCCTGCCGAGAGCAGCACCAGGGAGATGCCGGCGGCGAGCAGCCCGGCCCTTCCTCCTGCGGAAGGTCTGATCATCGACGCACTCCTCGGCACCCGGGGGAAGGGGTGGTTCCGGGCGCCGCGAGGAGTCTGTTCCGGACGGAGGCCGTTGAATACGGTACGGCCTGGCGGCTATGTGCCGTGGCGGCCAACCGCCAGCTCAGGCCGTGGGACGACGTGCGTCGTACCGGCGGAATTCCCTCCCGTACAGGGCGAGGAGACCGATGGCGAGCACACAGGCGATGCCGCCTCCGGTGACGGCGACGGCGGGCGACGTGAGGTCGGCGACCGAGCCGGCGAGGAAGTCTCCGAGCCGGGGTCCGCCCGCGACGACCACGATGAAGACGCCCTGGAGCCGGCCGCGCATCTCGTCGGGGGCGGCGACCTGCATCATCGTGTTGCGGAAGATCATGGAGACGGTGTCGGAGTAGCCGGCGAGGGCGAGCAGGAGCAGCCCGAGCCAGAGGTTGCGGGTGAGGCCGAAGACGGCGATCGCGGTGCCCCAGCAGGCGACGGCGAGCAGGATCGCCTGTCCGTGGTGGTGGATGCGCCCCTGCCAGCCGCTGAGGACTCCGCCGAGGAGCGCTCCGGCGGCCGGGGCGGCGGCGAGCAGACCGGTGGTGGTGGCGTCGCCGTCGTACCAGAGGACGGCGACGACGGGGAACAGGGCGCGGGGGTGGGCGAGGATCATCGCGCAGAAGTCGGAGAAGAACGTCATGCGCAGATTGGGCCGGGTGGCGAGGAAGCGCAGGCCGTCGAGGACGGAGGCGCGCTTCTTGCCGGTCCGCTCGGGAAGCATGGCGGGCAGCCGCCACATCGCGTACAAGGCTGCGGAGAAGGCGACGGCGTCGATGAGGTACGCGGTCTGGAAGCCGCCGGCGCCGACGAGGAGGCCGCCGAGGCTCGGGCCGACGAGCGTGCCGAACGTCATGGTCATCGAGTTGAGCGCGTTGGCGGCGCGCAGCTGCTCGGCAGGCAGCAGGCGCGGGATCATCGAGGTCCGGGCGGGCGAGTTGAGCGCGGCGCAGACGGACTGCAGGGCCACGATCGCGTACAGGAACCAGACCTGGTGGAAGCCGGCGAACGCGGCCGTGGCGAGGGCCGCGGACAGCACGGCGGAGCCGGTGGCGCTGGCGAGTCCGAGCCTGCGGCGGTCGACGGTGTCGGCGATGGCGCCGCCGTAGAGGCCGAAGACGATCAGCGGGACCAGGGAGAAGAGCCCGACGAGCCCGACGGAGAACGGCGAGCGGGTGATGTCGTACACCTGGAGCGAGACCGCGAGCGCGGTCATGCCCTGGCCGACCCAGGAGACGGTGTTGCCGAACCAGAGACGGCGGTAGTGCGCGGAGGTACGGAGCGGGGTGAGGTCGGCGAAGACGCGGCGGCGGTCGGCCTGTTCGGCCTTCTCGGTGGTGCTCACGCGACGTCGAACCGGAGCTCGGGCCTGGCCCAGTGGATCCGGCCCGCGGGCTCGACGGTGCCGGTGCGGCGGGCTCCGGTCCGCAGGTAGAACTCCTCGGCGGGCGGATGCGCCACGACCCGTACGGAGGTGAGCCCGGCGGCACGGGCCTGCGCGGTCATGTGCTCCATCAGGAGCCGCCCTATGCCCCGCCCCTGTGCCTCGTCGGCGACGAAGGCGAGGTCGAGCTCGGCCTCGTCGAGGAGGAGGGCGTAGAACCCGAGGACGCGGTCGTGCTCGTCGACGGCGACGAAGACGGGGTGGTGCTCGATGTAGCTCCCTCCGACGACATAGCCGTCGACCATCGAGGCGTAGTCGCCGCGATAGGCGGCGGACTTCCGGACGAGCCGGCTGAGCCGACGCGAGTCGTCGGCGGTGGCGCGGCGCAGCGTGAGGGAGGACATGGTCGGAGTATAGGGGTGAGTCCGGATACGGATCCTTACCATTTCCCGGCCCCTTCGCCGCCTCCGCCGCCACCCGCCGGCGCGGCGCCCTTATGTGACCTGCGCCCCCAGGGCCTTCATCTCCCGAACCGCCTCCTCCGCGCCGAGGACCGCCCCCCGGGCCCGGCCCGCCGTGTAGGCGGCCTCGCCCAGGAGGGCCCTGGCCGAGGACTCCGCCCGCTCCACGTCCCCCCGCTCCGCCGCCGGCAGGGGCGCGCCCGTGGACGCCCGCGAGGCCCCCGCCGCTCCCAGCAGCACCGCCGCCGCCTCGCCCCGCCCGGCCAGGGCCGCCGCTCCTGCCAGCCCCTCCAGCGCCAGCGCCACCGCGCGCGGGTCCCCGGTCGTCAAGGCCGTCTCGTACCCCTCCTCGTGCAGCGCGAGCGCAGCGCCCGCGTCGCCGCGCAGCTCCGCCACGAAGCCGAGCTCGGCGAGGATCAAGGCGTTCGCGCCGTCGAGCCCGACCAGCCTGTGCCAGTCGAGAACCTCGCGGAGGTGCCCCTCGGCCTCGTCGAGAAGGCCTTCCTTGCGGGCGCCGAGGGCCAGGCCGAGCACCGCGTTGATCTCGCCCGCCCGGAACCCGACCTCGATCGCCTTCTCCCGCCCCGCCCGGTGGTACGCCCGGGCCTGCGTCAGGTCGCCGGTCAGGAGCGCGGTCCGGCCGAGCCCCGACAGCAGGTCGGGCACCTCGGTGGTCAGGCCGAAGCTCTCGGCGGTCTCCAGACCGGCCCGCTTGAGCCGCGCGGCCCGCTCGTACGCGCCGCGCACCTCGGCGACCGTGGCGAGCGGATAGACGGACCAGAGCCCTCCGCACGCGTCGCCGAGCCGGGCGAACAGCTCGGCGGCCGAGGCCGCGTCCTCCTCCGCGCCGGCCAGGTCGCCCTTCAGGAGCCGCTGCACCGACCGGTCCGCCCGGGCGGCGGCCTCTCCCCACCGGTCGCCGTGGGTCCGGAAGCCCTCGAGCGCCTCGCCGGTGAGGGCCTCGCCCTCGCTCCGGCCGCCCGTTCCGCACAGCGCGTGGGAGAGGAACCAGCGCGCCCACGGGACGGACGTCCCCTCGGACGCCGCCGCGTCGCACGCCTCCAGCGCGGCGGTGATGCGCCGCCGCCGGTCCGTCCCGTCGCCGCTCATGACGGTGAGCCCGGTCCGCCAGACCTCGACGCGGGCGCGGAGCGCCGGGTCACCCCCGGCCGTCCCCAGGGCGGCCGTCGTCGAGCGGATCGCCTCGCCGAGCCGGCCGCGCAGGATCCAGTACCAGGCCAGCGCGTCCACGAGGCCGAGCGCCTCGTCCGCCGCGCCCTGGTCGACCGCCCGGTCGAGGGCCGCCCGCAGGTTCGCGCCCTCGGCGTCCAGGCGCGCCAGCCACCCGCGCTGTCCGGGTCCGCGCAGCTCCGGTTCGGCGGTGCGCGCGAGGCGCGTGTAGTACGTGAGGTGACGTCGGCGTACGGCCTCGGTCTCGCCGGCCTCCGCCGTCCGCTCCAGGCTGTACGCCGCCACGGATTCGAGCAGCCGGTAGCGCGGGCCTTCCCGGCCGTCGACGGCGACGACGAGCGAGCGGTCCACCAGCCGTACGAGCAGGTCGAGTACCTCCCCGGGCTCGGTCCCCTCGCCCCCGCAGACCTCCTCGGCCGCCTCCAGCGTGCAGCCCTCCGCGTGCACGGCGAGCCGGCGCAGGACCGTCCGCTCGGGGTCGGTCAGCAGCTCCCAGCTCCAGTCGATGACCGCCCGGAGCGTCTGCTGCCGGGCGGGGGCGCCCCGCTGCCCGGCGCTGAGCAGGCGGAACCGGTCGTCGAGCCGTTCGAGGAGCCGGTGGACGCCGAGCGCGCGGACGCGGGTCGCGGCCAGTTCGAGGGCGAGCGGGATGCCGTCGAGGCGGCGGCAGACGGCGTCCACCGCGGCCCGGCCCGCCTCGTCGAGGACGAGTCCGGGGGCGGCCGCGGTCGCCCGGGCGGCGAAGAGCTCGGCCGCGCTGTCGGGGGTCAGCGGCGGAACGGCCCGGAGGGTCTCCCCGGCGAGTGCCAGGGGCTCCTGGCTCGTCGTCAGCACGACGAGTCCGGGTGCGTTGCGCAGCAGCAGCTCCGTCAGCGCGGCGGCCTCGTCGATCACATGCTCGCAGTTGTCGAGGACGAGCAGGGTCCGCCGGCCGCGCAGAACCTCCGCGAGCCGCAGGGCGCCGTCCTTCGGGCCGTCGGGGAGGACGCCCCAGACGCCGTCGTCGCGGAGTTCGAGGGTGGCGGCCACGACCTCGACCAGATCACCGCGGGCTCCGGCGAGTTCGACGATCCAGGCACCGTCGGGGAAGTTCGGTCCCGCCTCCCTGGCGGCCTCCACGGCGAGCCGGGTCTTGCCGACGCCGCCGGGTCCGGTGAGGGTGACGAGCCGGCGCGTGGCGAGCAGACCGCACACCTCGGCGACGGCGTCCTCCCGCCCGACGAGCCCGGCGAGCGGCACGGGAACGTTTCCCCGGACCTCGCCGGCCCTCCGGCGGGGCGGCGGCGACGTCTCCGGCACGGGGGCCGGGGCCTCGGGCTCGGCCGTCACGGCCAGCGCCGGGTCCTGGCGGAGGATCGAGCGCTGCAGCGCGACGAGTCCGGGGCTCGGGTCCAGGCCCAGGTCGTCGGCGAGGCGGGTGCGCAGCTCCTCGTACCCCGCCAGCGCCTCGCTCTGGCGTCCCGAGAGGTACAGGGCGCGCATCTGCACGGCGCGCAGCCGTTCGCGCAGCGGATGCCGTTCGACGAGTTCGGCCAACTCCCCTGTGAGCAGTGCGTGTTCCCCGGCGGCGAGCCGGGCCTCGGCCGCCTCCTCCCGTACGACGAGCCGCTCCTCCTCCAGCCGGTTCGCGGCGGCGCGGGCGAAGGGTTCGTCCGCGACGTCGGCGAACGCGGGCCCGCGCCACAGTTCCAGGGCCTCGGCGAAGAGCGCGGCCCGCCGGGCCGGTTCGGGGACGGCACGGGCCTCGGCCGCGAGCCCGGTGAACCGGGAGGCGTCCAAGGCGCTGTCCGGGAGCACCAGTTGGTAGCCGGGCGCACGGGAGAGGACGAGGTCCCGGCCGCCCGGCTCGGCCTCCTCCAGGACGCGGCGGAGCTGGGAGACCTTGGCCTGGAGGGCGCGCACCGGGTTGCCGGGCGGCTCCTCGCCCCACAGGTCGTCGACGAGCCGGTGGGTGGCGACGGGCCGGCCCGGGTCGACGAGCAGGGAGGCGAGCAGGACGCGCACCTTGAGCTCCGGGACCCGGACGAGCCGGCCGTCCTCGGTCCGTACGGCCGTCTCCCCCAGCACCCCGAATCGCATGGAGCCACCGTAACTCCCCGTCTGAGCAGGGCCGTAACACCGTCCGAACCGGACCCGAACACGGCCCGGGCCGAACCCGAACAGCCGCCCCGCAGAGTCGTCCCCGTCAAGAGAACGGCACACCGGCGGACGGCCGGCACCGGCCGAACGCCCCGCATCCGAGGAGAACCCCATGTCCACCACCTCCCTCACCGGCAAGACCGCCCTCGTGACCGGCGGCAGCCGCGGGATCGGCCGCGCGATCGCCCTCCGGCTGGCCGCCGACGGCGCCCGGGTCGGCGTCCACTACGCGAGCAACGAGGCGGCCGCGAAGGAGACGGTCGCCGCGATCGAGGCGGCCGGCGGCTCGGCGTTCGCCATCCGGACCGAACTGGGCGTCCCCGGGGACGCCGAGGCCCTCTGGACCGCCTTCGACGCCCACGCCGACGGCGTCGACATCCTGGTCAACAACGCCGGGATCGCCGGGCCGGGCACGATCCACGAGGTCGGTGAGGCCGACTACGACCGGGTGTTCGCGGTCAACGCCAAGGCACCCTTCTTCATCGTCAAGCACGGTCTGGGCCGGCTGCGCGACGGCGGCCGGATCGTCAACATCTCCTCCGGTGTCACCAAGGTCGCCTTCCCCGGCATGACCTCGTACGCCGCCTCCAAGGGCGCGGTCGAGGTGCTGACGCTGACCCTCGCCCAGACGCTGGGATCGCGGGGCATCACCGTCAATGCGGTCTCCCCCGGAACGATCGAGACCGACATCCACCCGTGGATGGCCGACCCGGCCGCCAAGGCGCACGCCGCGGGGTTCTCCGTCTTCGGCCGGGTGGGGCAGCCGGGGGACGTGGCCGATGTCGTCGGCTTCCTCGCCTCCGACGACGCCCGCTGGGTGACCGGCCAGAACATCGACGCGAGCGGCGGCTCCGGCCTCGGTCTCTGATCCCCCGACTCCCCCGGAAGGAAGCCGTCATGACCCGCCACACCCTCCTCGTCCACGCCCACCCCCGCTCCGACTCGCTCACGGCCCAGGTCGCCGGCCTCCTCCACGGACGGCTGACCGGGGCGGGCGGGACCGTCGACGTCCTCGATCTGTACGCCGAGGGGTTCGACCCCGTCCTGCGACCGGCCGACGAACCGGACTGGGAGGACCGGGAGAAGACCTACACCCCTGAGGTCCACGCCCACATGGACCGCATCCTGGCCGCCGACGACATCGTGATCGTCTTCCCGGTCTGGTGGATGGCGCCGCCCGCCGTCCTGAAGGGCTGGATCGACCGGGTGTGGAACTACGGCTTCGCCTACGGCCGCAGCAGGCCGCGGCTGGCGGCGAAGCGGCTGGTCTGGATGGCCCTGCTGGGCAACCCGCCGGAGGAGATCGAGAAGCTCGGCCTCGACACGGTCCTGGACGCCCAACTGCGCGTCGCCGTCTCCGAGTACTGCGGGATCCGGGACGTGTCGGTGCGGAGCGTGTACGGCACCGAGCTGACCGGCGTACCGAAGGACCTGCGCCCGGAGCGGGTGCGGGAGCTGCTCGCCGAGGCGGGCACAGCCCTGGACGGAGCACTGTCGCGATGACCACCACCCGTACTCCCGGATCGCCCCGTACTCCCGGATCGCCCGGACCGGCGGCGGCGCCCGGATCGCCCGCGTCGCCCGCCGGGGCGGCGCCGGCGCGGGCCGGAGCCCGTCAGTGGCTCGGCCTCGCCGTTCTCCTCCTCCCCGTCACCCTGATGACGGCCGACCTCGGCGTGCTGTGGCTCGCCACCCCCTATCTGGCGGCCGATCTGCGGCCGAGCGGCGCCCAGTTGCTGTGGATCACCGACATCTACGGCTTCCTCACCGCCTCCACCCTGGTCATCATGGGCACGCTCGGGGACCGGCTCGGCCGGCGGCGGCTGCTGATGGCGGGCTCGGCGGGCTTCCTGCTGGCCTCGCTCCTCGCGGCGTACGCGCCGAACGCCGGGACGCTGATCGCGGCACGCGCCCTGCTCGGTGTGGCGGGCGCCGCCGTACTGCCCTCCACGCTCGCGCTGATCAGCCATATGTTCCACGACGCCCGGCAGCGGGCCACGGCGATCGCGATGTGGGTGACGGCGCTCTCGGTCGGCCTCGCGCTCGGGCCGGTCGTCGGCGGGGTGCTGCTGGCCTCCTGGTGGTGGGGGTCGGTGTTCCTGATCGGCCTGCCGGTCATGCTGATCGCCCTGGTCACGGCTCCGGTGCTGCTGCCGGAGTACCGCGATCCGCGTCCCGGCCGGCTGGACCTGGCGAGCGTCGCGCTCTTCCTGCCGGCGCTCCTGCCGCTGGTGTACGGCGTGAAGTCGCTGGCCGCCCACGGCCCGACGGCGGAGACGGGCGCGGCGTTCGCCGCCGGGCTGGTCTTCACGGTCCTCTTCGTACGGCGGCAGAACCGGCTGGCGACCCCGCTGCTCGACCTCCGGCTCTTCCGGAACCGGGCCTTCACGGGCGCGCTGCTCACTCTGCTGCTCGGGATGACCGCGCTCAACGGGGTGGAGTACCTGGTCCCGCAGTACCTCCAGGCGGTCGCCGGGCTGTCCCCGCTGGAGGCCGGTCTGTGGCTGCTGCCGGGCGCGGCCGGTCTGGTCGCCGGTTCGCAGCTGACCCCGCCGCTCGCCCGCCGCCTCCGTCCGGCGTACGTCCTGGCCGGCGGGTTGCTGGTCTCGCTGACCGGGTACGCGGTGCTGGCCCTGGCCTCCGGGGTGGTCGTGGCCTCCCTGGCCCTCACGGTGATCATGTTCGGGGCGGCCCCGATCAGTGTCCTCGGCACGGCCCTGGCGGTGGGCGCGGCCCCGCCGGAGAGGGCGGGCGCGGCGGCGGCGACCGGGCAGACGGCGTACGACCTGGGTCTGGCGCTCGGGATCGCGGTGACCGGCAGTGTGGCGGCGGTGGTCTACCGCGGCGGAGTTCCGGGCGACGCCCCGGCGGCGGCGCGCGAGTCGCTGGGCGGCGCGGCCGCGGTGGCCGACGCGGGGCTGCTCGCGACGGCCCGGGAGGCGTTCACCGCGGCTCTTCAGTCGGCGTCGGCGCTGAGCGCGGGGTTCGCGCTGCTGACGGCGGTGCTGGTGGTCGCGCTCCTGCGGAAGGTGCCCCGGATCACGTCGGAGGGTCAGGGGTGACCGCGCGGAGGGGGCCCCTGCGGGCAGGGGCCCTCTCGCAGTGCCCTACCCGCAGGGGCCGAGGTCGTCCGGGTCGACGCTGTCGAGCCGGACGGCCAGCTCGTCGAGCCGGGCCCGCATGGCGCGCATCTCCTCCAGCTCCATGCCGGTCGCGGCGGCGATCCGCCTGGGCACGGCACGGGCCTTCTCCCGCAGGGCGGTGCCGGCCTCGGTGGGGCGGGCGGTCACGGAGCGCTCGTCCTCCACGGAGCGGCGCCGCTCGACGTATCCGGCCGCTTCCAGGCGCTTGAGCAGGGGGGACAGCGTCCCGGAGTCGAGGCGCACGTGCTCGCCGATCCGCTTGACCGGCAGCTCGCCGTGCTCCCAGAGCACGAGCATGACCAGGTACTGGGGGTAGGTGAGCCCGAGGTCCTTGAGCGCGGCGCGGTAGACGCCGTTGAAGGCGCGGGTCGCGGCGTGCAGCGAGAAGCAGATCTGCTGGTCGAGGCGGAGGAAGTCCTCGTCCCGGTTCGTGTCGAGCGTCTCCATGGCTCCAGGGTACGGGACACCTCATGGCGAACGATTAAGTTGTGCACAACTGAATTGCACGCTACTGTCTCTCTCAGACCCCGACCGCACAGGGAAACGAGGACCCATGAACGCGATCTACACCGCCGTCGCCACCGCCAACGGCCGCGAGGGCCGCGCCGTCAGCTCCGACGGCCACATCGACCTCCCCCTCGCCCACCCGCAGGCCCTCGGCGGCAACGGCCAGGGCACCAACCCGGAGCAGCTCTTCGCCGCCGGTTACGCCGCCTGCTTCGCCAGCGCGATGGGCCTCGTGGCGCGCCAGGAGAAGATCGACATCGCGGACGCCTCGATCACGGCCGAGGTCTCCATCGGCAAGGACGAGACGGACGGCGGCTTCGGCCTCGCGGTCGTCATGCGCGCCGAGTTCCCCGACCACCTCCAGGGCGAGCCGGGCCGCGAGCTGCTGGAGAAGACCCACGCGTTCTGCCCGTACTCCAAGGCCACGCGCGGCAACATCCAGGTCGAGCTCGTCGTCGAGTAGTCCTGCCGCCGTCCCGGCGCCCGGGACGCCGCAGAGGGCCCGCACGTGTCGTCCGACACGTACGGGCCCTCTGTGCTGCCGTACGACCGCGCACGTCAGCCGAAGCGGCCCTCCACGTAGTCCGCCGTGCGCCGGTCGCGAGGGCTGCCGAACATCGCCTCCGTCGGACCGTGCTCGACGATCATGCCGGGGGTGGCCTGCTCGGCGAGGAAGAAGGCGCACTGGTCGGAGACGCGGGCCGCCTGCTGCATGTTGTGGGTCACGATCACGATGGTGACCTCGTCCGCGAGCTCCCGGATGGTCTCCTCGATGCGCCGCGTCGACGTGGGGTCGAGCGCCGAGCACGGCTCGTCCATCAGCAGGATGCGCGGCCGGACCGCCAGCGAGCGGGCGATGCACAGACGCTGCTGCTGCCCGCCGGAGAGCGCGCCGCCGGGCTGGCGCAGCCGGTCGCGGACCTCCTTCCAGAGACCCGCCTTCGTCAGGCACTCCTCCACCAGCGCGTCCCGGTCGCTCGCGGCCACGCGCGTCCCGGTGAGCTTCAGACCGGCCGTGACGTTGTCGTACACCGACATCGCGGGGAAGGGGTTCGGCTTCTGGAAGACCATGCCGATGCGGTGCCGGGCCTCGGTCAGCCGGCGCCCGCGCGCATAGATGTCGTCGCCGTCCAGGAGCACCTCACCGGCGAGTTCGGCGCCCGGGATCAGCTCGTGCATCCGGTTCAGGATGCGCAGGAACGTCGACTTGCCGCAGCCCGAGGGGCCGATCAGCGCGGTGACCATGCCGGCCGGCATGGTCAGCGAGACGCGGTTGAGGACCTTGCGGGTCCCGAACCAGGCGGAGATGGAACGTGCGTCCAGGTGGGAGGCCACGACTGTCCTTACAGGAGATTGGGGAGAAGGAGGGCCGCCTGGTCGCCGGCCGCGAGGGCCAGCGCGACCAGGACCGGGAAGCCGACGAGCCAGACGTGCGCCCGGGGCACCCGTGACCGGGCCCAGACGAGACCGGCGGCGGCGAGCAGCAGCGCCTGCGACCACAGGACGAGCGGGAGCCAGGTCGAGGGCTGACCGGCGAGCGGGAGCTCGTCGGCCGGGACCCGGCCGAAGCGGAAGGCGGGGACGGCACCCGGCTGCGGTTCGGAGGTCAGCTCCGCGTCGACCTGGAGGACCCCCGTCGGCCGGTACGGCGAGCCGGTCGCGGTCATCAGCGTGAGCCGCCCCGTGCCGGGCCGCAGCGCGGGCGGCTGCGGGTCACCCTCGCGCCGGACGCCGAGCACCCGGTAGGTGTGCTCGCCCTGACCGGTGGTGACCTGGAAGGTCTCACCTGCCCGCAGGTCCGCGAGGTGCCCGAAGGGACCCCCGTACCCTGCACGCCGGCCCATCAGGATGCTGTTGCCCGCCTGGCCCGGGAGCACGGTGTCGCGCCGGTGTCCGGGGCCCGACGTCAGCACCTCCGCGGTGGTGCCCTCCCGGACGACCTCCTTCAGACCGAGCTGAGGGATCGTCAGCAACGCCATGGGCGTGCCCGGTTCGGTGGTGGCACCGATCGGGGTGGTGCCGTTGGCCAGCGAGCCGCGGACCTCGGCGTAGCCGACGCGGCGGTCCCGCTCGTGGCGGACGTGGCCGAGCGGGCCGACCTCGGCGACGAAGCCCAGGAGCAGCGCGCCGAGGATGGCCAGGGCTCCGCCTACGGCCCACAGCGGGCTGGTGCGGGGTGCGGGCCCGGCCGGTGCCGGGGCCGGGGAGGCACTGGGCCTCCCCGGCCCGGCGGGGGCGGGACGCACGTCCACCGGGGTGGAGGTGGCTGTCATCGCGTGTGCTCCGTAGGTCAGTTGTTGCCGAAGGTGATCAGTCCGCGCCGGCGGGCCCAGCGGACGGCGAGGGCGCCGGCCGCGACCAGGGCGGCGCTGAGCAGCCCGACGAGGAGGGGGTCGGAGCCGGTGTCGGCGAGGCCGCCACCGCCGGTGCCACCGGTGCCGCCGCCCGAGCCGGAACCGGAGCCGCCGGCTGCGGACGAACCGCCCGTGGAGGCCGGGTCCGTGGTGGAGGGGGAGGCGTTCGGCGGGATGCTGGTGGAGACGCCGACGGTGTCACCGCCGGTGGCCGTCGTGCTCGGCGAAGGGGATACCGAGTCGGTCGGGGTGGGCGTCGCCGTGGTCGACGGGGTGCCGGAGGGGGTACCCGACGGCGTACCGGAGGGCGTGCCGGACGGGGTGCCGGTCGGGGTGCCCGTGGGGTTCGGGCCGCCCGGGTCCGTGTCCCGGTACACGGTGTCGGACGTGAACCAGATCGCCCCGGTGAACTCGCCGAAGGTCTCGGAGCCGAACGCCTTGCGGCACACGATCGTCAGGTCGTAGCGCCCCTCCAGGGTGCTGAACCCGGCCTCGTTGGCGTAGTCCCGCATGGTCATGGTCAGCGGCACGACGAACCCCGTGCCGTTCGGGTCCTGCGGGTAGGTGGTGAGCGGCGAGTTGCCGACCACGTTCTTGCCCTCTGCGGGGAAGCCCTTGCCGGTCACCTTCACGAGCACGTTGGTGGCGGGTGCCGGGCAGGCCGCCGAGGTGGTCAGGTCGATGCTGGTCTCGTCGGTGCCCTGGCCCGGGTTGACCTTCGCCGTACCCAGCGGGGCGGCCGAGGCCGTCGGCACCGTGACGACGCCGACGCCGGCGAGGACCACCGCGGCGGCCGCGGCCGCACCGGCCGCGGTCCGCCGGGAGAGGCGGGTGAACTGCACGATGAGCTCCTTGTCGGGGGAGTCCGGGGTCTCGGGGGACTCGGGGGTCCCGGAGGTGTTCCGCGGGGCCGGGCCCGAGGGCCGCCGGTCCGGCTGGCCCCGGTCCGTGCGGCGGCGGCGCCGTCGCCACAGGAAGCCCGCGACGCCGAGCAGCAGCAGGGCGAGCAGGGTCCAGGGCACGGCCCACAGCGACACCGAGTGGGTCAGCGAGGGCAGCTTGGGGTCGACGCCGTCCCGGGTCGCGACGGGCTGCACGGAGACGACGGCCGAGGAACGCACGAGGGGCAGAACGCCGTCGGCCTCGGCGGTGACGGTCAGGGCGTTCCCGGGGAGCAGCTCGCCGAGGTCGTGGGCGCCCTCGGCGGTGACCGAGGAGCCGAACATCCCGTTGACCCGCACGGCCTGGCGGGCGCCGAGCCGGACGTTGCCGGTGTTGCGCACGGTGTACGTGACGGTGGCCGAGCCGGACCCGAAGGGGTTGAGGGTGCCGTGGTACTCGGCGCGGACGTTCTCCACGGTGAGCTCGGGCTTGATCGCGCCCGCGACCCGCAGGTAGACGCGCGCGCCGACCCGCTGGTCGAGGCGGACCTGGTTGCCCTTCGCGTCCTTCCCGGTGCCGGAGAGCGAGGCGACGATGCCTCCGGTGTGGTCGCCGGGGGTCACCTTGGCGGGCACGGTGAGGGTGAAGGGGACGATGACGTTGCCCTTGGGCGGGACCGTCACCCTGTTCTTCGCCAGCTTGATCCAACTGCCCGTGTCGGTCGGCTTCTTGTCGGCGGCGAGCAGATCGAAGCCGCCGTCGACGGTGTTGACGGCGTCGCTCGCGTAGACGGCGAGGGTCAGCGGCTCGGAGCCGTAGTTCCACAGGGCGATCCGGTCGCGGACCGCGGCGCCGCCGGTGACCCCGTACGAGAAGTGGGGCCGCTGGTCGGGTTTCTTCGGCCCGGCGGGCTGGACGCCGAAGACGGCCTTCCTTTCCTTGGGGCCGTCGGCGGCGAGGGCCGGGGCACCCGGCAGCACGGCCAGGGCCACGAGCAGCGACAGGCCGGCGAGCCCGGCGCGTCGGATGAGGCGGGAAACGGTCATGACGGTTCTCCAGAGGTCAGGGGCGGGGCGGAACCGCCGTACGCGGCGCGGCTCCGCCCCGGAACTCACGCCTGGATCAGATGGCGGTGAGGGTGAGCGTGGCGGTGTACGTGCCGGCCGCCGTGGAGGTCGGCACGTTGAGGGCCAGGTCGGCGCCGATGTGGGCGGTGCCGAGCCCGGTGCCGTTGGCGAGGGTGCGCGCGGCCTTCAGGCCCGCGGTACCCGTGTCGCCGGGGGCCGCGCCGGACGCCGCCGGGACGGTGGAACCGGCCGTGACGGTCTGGGCGGGCGCCTTGTCGACGACCTTCGGGGACCAGCCGAGGTTCTGGCCGTTGATGGTGTGCGTGGCGCCGTCGGAGAAGTCGGCGACCTGGCCGCTGACGGTCCAGCCCGGGTTGCCGGCGCGGGTGTCGGTCAGGGTCACCGGGCTGAGGGCGCCGGCCGTGGTGAGCAGGTCGCCGTCGTTGTTCAGCACCGGCGAGGGGAGCGTGACCCGCGGGTTGTCGACGCTGATGACGAGCGCGCCGGCGTTGACCGTGGTGGTGATGGTCTCCGAGGCGGTCACTCCGGTGAACGCGCCGATCGTGTACGGGATCGCGGCGGAGTCCGAGCCGGTGTACCGGGCCGGGTCGGCCGGGACGAAGACGGCGGTGAAGGAGTGCGGACCGGCCGGCAGGCTGGAGGTGGTCAGGACGGCGGTGCCGTTGCCGACCGGGACGGTGCCGAGCGGCGTGGTGGCGCCGGCGACGGTGTCGGTGAACCTGATCGAGCCCGCAGCGCCGGCCGGGGAGACCGTGCCGGTGAGGGTGACGGGGCTGTACTGCGGGGTGCTCGCCGCCGGGGAGACCGCGAGGGCCGTGGTGGTCTGCGTCGCCGCGGCCGGCTTGACCTCGTAGGAGACGGCCGTCGAGGTGGAGCCGTTGTACGAGGCGTTGGACGGGGTGAACACGGCGGTGAGCGCGTGCGTGCCGGCCGTCAGGTTGCTCGTGGTCAGCGTCGCCGTGCCGCCGGTCACGGTGACCGGGGTGCCGAGGTCGGCGGAGCCGTCCTTGAACTGTACGGAGCCCGGAGCGCCGGACGGGGTGACCGTGGCGGTCAGTGTGACGGCGGTGCCGACCTGGGCCGGACCGGCCGGGGTGACCGCCAGCGAGGTGCTGGTGTCCGTCTTCACGGCCGGGTCGTTGGCCTGGTACGTCGTGTTGGACGTGAACCAGACGGCGCCCGTGAAGTCGCCGAGGCTCGTCCCGTTGAACGCGGTCCGGCAGATGACGGTGAAGTCGTACTTGCCCTGGAGGGTGGTGAAGCCCGCCTGGGACGCGTAGTCGCGCATGGTGGACGTCAGCGGGATGACCATGCCGCCGTTGCCCGCCGTGGGGTAGGTGGTGATGGGCGAGTTGCCGACCACGTTGAGGCCGCCGGCCGGGAAGCCGGAACCCTCCACCTTCACCAGCACGTTGGTGGCGTTCGCCGGGCAGGCGCCCGAGGTGGTGAAGGAGATGCCACTGGTGTCGGCACCGGTGGCCGGGGTGATGTCGAGGGTGCCGATCGGCGCGGCGTACGCGGCGCCGGCGGTGGCCAGGCCCGCCGCGAAGGCGGTGGTGACGGCCGCGACACCGAGGGCCAGGGCCCGGGAGACTCTGTTCTTCAGCACGTCAAGCTCCTGATCAGGGGGTCTGCTTGGTGGTGTCGCCGCAGTTCGGGTTGGTCGCGAAGCCGTAGGTGTTGATCACGGCGGTCTGCTTGCAGATGCCGGAGTTCGGGCCCACGAAGACGTCGCTCCACGGCGCCGTGCCGACCTTGCTGGTCGGGATGACGTTGTAGACGTCGCGCTTCACACCGAAGCCGCTGTTCAGGACCGTCGGCGAGAGGCCGTCGACCGTGCCGAGGATCGCGCGGCCGCGCAGGTCGGCGATGGTCTGCGAGGACTGCGACTGGTACTGCGCGATGGAGAACGGGACGATCGACTTGTCGTCGAGGACGCGGCCGTCGTGCTCCTGGACCGGGGCGGTGCCCTTCTTGTCCTTGATGCAGGGGTAGACGCCCGCGACCACGTCGGCCTCGGTGATGCCCATCTGCGACTGCCAGAAGGAGCGCGTGCCGGAACCGGCCTGCGGCAGGTAGACGGTCATGTCGTAGTTCGGTCCGGCGCCCACGTAGTTCGGGTCGCAGTGGTAGATGGCCTTCAGGTCGGCCAGCGTCAGCTTGCGCGGGATCGACGAGCCGGGCGTGATGGCGTAGGAGACGCCGTCGATCGCGAACGGCACGTAGGTGAGGCCGGGGTTGGCCGCGCCCAGGCTCAGGGAGGAGGAACGGGCGAAGTCCAGGCACCCGTTGCCGGCCTGGAGCGAGGTCAGCAGCGCGGAGCGGCCGGCGCCCGAGCCGTTGGGGCGGGGGATGGTGCAGTTGGGGTTCGTCGCCGGGTTCTTGGTGGTGATGTTCGCGGAACCCGTGGCGTCGTACGAGCCGATGACCTTCTGCCCGTTCACCACGACGGCGTCGGCGAGGCCGTTCATGACGTCCTGGGTGGTGTCGGAACCGACACCGGAGAGCTGGCGGTACTGCGGAGGGCCGGCCGGGTCGGCGGAGGCGAGGCCGCCACCGACGGTGACGACCGCGATCGCCGCCGCGGCGAAGGCGAGGCCGGTCTTCTTCTTGTTCACTGGGGGTTCTCCTCAGCTAGGCTGCGCTCCGGGTGGTGCCCGGGGCGCGTGTGCGGGTCTTCCGTTGGCGCGGACGAGTCAGACGTACTTGGGCATCACCTCCTTGTGCGGTGGCGTGCGGCCGCCACGAGACGCGGCAGGTACCTCGGCAGCAGCGGGCCGGCGAAGGCCGCGAGTGCGCCGACGATCAGACAGACCAGCAGCGCGTGCCGGACGAGGCCGACGGCCCAGCCGGGTGTCGGCGCGCCCAGTGCCGTGGTGGTGGGCGCGCCGGGTGAGGGCTTGCCGGCGGCGGGCGGCGCGGCCTGGCTCGGGCTCGTCGTGGGCTGCGTCCCGCCCGCGTCCGCCGCGCCTCCCGTGCCCGGGCCGCCCGCGGTGCCGGAGCCCGTACCGGATCCGCCCGGACCGCCGCCCGTCGGGGCGGAACCGGTGTCGCCGGACGTCCCTCCGCTGCCCGTCCCCGTGGACGGGGAGGGAGACGTCGACGGGGACCTGCCCGCCAGTGCCGTCACCTTCTGCGCGGCCTCACGGGTCTGCGCGCGCAGCGCCTGCGGCAGCGGCGCGTAGCCGTGCGGCAGGGTGCCGGAGGTGACGCCCGGGGTCTGTCCCGCGCCGGCCGCGTAGGTCAGCAGGGTGCCGTAGTCACGGCCCTCGGCGGCGGTGAGATCGGCCGGGACGGTGGCGGCGTAGGTGAGGACGGTGAGCGGATAGGCCGCCGGGTTCCTCGTGCCCGGGTCGGGCACGCTGACCCCGTTCGCGCCCGGCTTGCGGGCGTTCGCGGCGGCGGTGAGGGACGCCGTGTCGGGGGCGGTGAACCGGCCGGAGGCGTTGAGGAGTTCGGCGCGCATCAGTCCGTACCGCTCGGCGGTGGCGGTGTCGGTCACGGCGAGCACGGCCCGCTGGCCGGCGGGCTGCGGCGGGTCCTTCTTGTAGGCGGGCGGGGTGGCGGTGGCGTCCCAGGAGGTACGGGCCAGGGTGTCGCCGCGGCCGGCCGCGCGCGCGGCGGCGTGCATGTCGGTGGCGTACGGCTTCTTGTCCTGGATGCAGAGCGGGAAGTCGGGCCGGTCCTCGAAGGGCTGGCAGTACGGATCGCTCTTGGGGAAGGAGTCCACCGGCAGGGCGATGTTCTTGTAGTGCGGGTTCACGGTCATCCCCGCGTTCCCCGCGTTGCCGTGGGTGCCGGTGTCGTCGGGGGTCCCCTTCAGGAACTCGGCGGCGGCCGGGTCCTGCGCCACCCACTCCCACAGCTGCCGGGTGGTGTCGGCGAGCGGCTGCGGGACGAGGGCGTCGCCGAGCTTCCCGCCGAAGTCGAGGTCGGCGTAGGCGGGGTTGAGCCGGATGAACTCCGGATCGCGGCCGAGGTTCACGGGGTTCTTCGCGACGCTCTCGGCGAAGCGGGAGACGCCGTCGCGGTACGACTCCGTGAGGAGCTTGGCGACCAGCCGCGGGGTGAGCCGCAGGCTCGTCATCCGGGTGCCGTTGCGCTGCCTGACCTCGTCGGGGGCCGCGAACGAGGCCTGGCTCTCGATGAAGTAGCCGATGGTGATGCCGGAGAGCGCCACCGGGGCGTAGACGGGCGCGCGGTGGGGTTCGCGCGGGGTGGTGATCTGGGCGGGGCGGCCGACGAAGACCAGGCCGGGCTTGCCCGAGAGCAGTTTGACGCGCGCGGTCTCGTCGGGCACCTGGGCGTATCCGTAGATGGCCTTGGCGCCGGTCCGGCAGAGCGTGGGCTGCCAGCGGGTGACGATCTCGGCGGCCATCTCGCTGCCCAGGGTGCCGCGTTCCTCCGCGCCGATCGGGCAGTGGCTGCCGATGGGTTCGAAGCCGAGCGGGACGGTGATGCGGTGCTTCCAGTTGGCCGGGCTGAGGGGCGAGGACTGGAGCTGGCCGCTCGACTGGCCGGTGTACGGGGAGCCGTCGACCTCGGTGGTGCCGCGCGGCACGATCACCAGCCAGCAGCCGCGGCCGGTGACCGCGCCCTGCTTCTCGATCGCCGCGCCGCAGCCGAGGCCGGGGGCCTCGACGCCGGTCTGCGCCTCGAAGTAGACCTCGCCGGCGCCGCGTGCGTTGGTGCGGGCGTACGGGATCTCGTTGGTGCTGTTGACGTCGAAGAACTCGTTCCAGTTGCCGGGGCTGACGTCGTCGCCGGTGACCGAGCGGAACGGCGCGTACGAGATGCCGCTCGGGCTGGGCGGCGGCAGCGGCTGGTTCTCGGAGTCCTTCAGGTGGGCGCCGTAGTTGAGCTGGCGGCTGTTGGTGTACGCCCCGGCGGCCTGGTTGCCGGCGCCCGCGCCGAGGGCGGAGGAGCCGCCGAACTGGCACTGGTCGGTACCGGGACCGCGCTCGTCGCCCCAGCACTGCATGATCTGCAGGTAGTTGGCGGCGTACGCGGTGTCCGAGACGGTGGGCGCGCCCCCGGTCCAGGTGACCTTGACGACCTGGTTGACGAGGTTGCGGGTCTGGCTGACGGTGACCTTCAGGTCGGCGAAGGGGCCCGTGCCCGGGACGGTCGCCTGCGAGCCGTCGCCGGTCGCGGCGTACGCGGGCGCGGCGGCCGGGTCCAGGCCCGTGCCGACGGTGGCGACGACGGGGACCAGGGCGAGGCAGAGCGTGCCCACGAGGTGCCGCAGCCGGGAGCGGCCCGCGGTACGGGCGGTCGGGCGGGGACGCGTACGGGTCATCGGGACTCCTCCCCCGCGCGGCGGGCGGCCAGGCGCCGGTGCAGCAGCGGCGGGCCCACGGTGACGGCGAGGAAGAGCAGGGCGCCGAGGGTCATCAGGGCGGTCTGGAGCCCTCCGCCCACGCCGGCGGCGGTGGTCACCGGGACGCCGTACAGGTCGCCGCCGCCCCCGCCGGAGCCTCCGGCGTCGCCCGCGGCGATGGGCTGGCCGGTGTCCGGGTCGAGTGCGCCGCCCGTGGCGGCGCCCGAGCCGCCGGTCGCACCGGTGCCGCCCGTGGCCGTCGTACCGGTGGAGCCGCCGCCCGAGCCGCCCGTTGCGCCGCCGGTCGCGTCGCCCGTCCCCGTACCGCCCGAACCGCCCGTGCCGCCACCGTTCGCGCCGCCGCTGCCGCCGGAACCGCCGGAGGAACCGCCGGTCCTGGTGGGGGTCTTGTCGCCTCCGGTGCCGATGTCGCACTGGGTGGCGCCCTTGCGGTCGCAGGCGGGCGGCTGGGGTGCCGTCCTGGCGAGGGTGTTGGTGCCGTCGCTGGAGAACGTCGGGTTCTTGCACTTCTTGATGTCGACGCTCTCGGCGACCACCCCGGGGATGCGGCGGATCTGCGTCATGCCGGCCTGGACCAGGTTGATGGGCAGCGGCGAGTAGCCGAGCCGGTCCACCGACTGCTGTCCCTGGCAGAGGAAGTACGTGGCGAACGCGCCGAGCGACTTGCCCTTCTGGGGGTTGAAGTTCGACTCCAGCGCGGTCGGGACGATCATGTAGCTGTAGCTGGAGAGCGGGTAGGTGCGCGGGTCGGCGCTGTTGTAGACCTCGTCGAGGCGCTGCGTGAGGTCGGCGTTGATGCCCGCCTTGGTGAGCGAGACGGCCACGTTCTGGGCGGTGGGCTCGGTGTAGTAGCCCGCCTCGTTGAGGATCTTGGCCACCGGGAAGCCGGTGGTGGAGACGGCGTACGAGTACTCGACGTAGGTGATCGTGCCCTGGTTGCCGTCCTGGGCGACGTAGCCGGAGACGCCGTTGGAGCCGGACTGGCCGACGAAGCCCTTGCCGCCGATGACGGGGAAGTTGGAGGTGGGCCCGCAGGGTGTGCGACGGCCCGCCTTGCCGCAGTACGCGTCCCACAGGCCGCCGTGCTTCTTGCTGAGCCAGGTGGTGAGCTGGGCCGTCGTGCCCGAGCCGTCGGAGCGGACCACAGGAACGATCCTGCGGGCCGGGAGGCTGGCCGCGAGCCCCGGGTTGTCGGCCTTGAGGGCCGGGTCGTTCCACATCGTGATGACGCCGGTGAAGATCTTGGCGACGTTCTCGCCGGAGAGCCGCAGATTGGTCACCCGGCGGTTGCCGATCCGCAGGTTGTACATGAAGGCCGTGCCGCCCGCGACGATCGGCATGTAGCTGAACTTCCGCGAGGGCGGCGGGTCGGCGACGCCCGAGTCGTTGATGCCGTACGGGATCTCCGAGACGGCGAAGTCGACGGTGCCGTTGCGGAACTGGTTGCGTCCGTCGGAGGAGCCGGTGCCGTTGTAGTTGACCGTCATGCCGTACTGCTTGACGTTGGCCCGCCACTGGTCGAGGGCGTTCTGGCTCCAGGTGGAGCCCGCGCCGGAGACCGGTACGTAGCTCTCGGCGGCGGCGGGCGGCGCGACGGGCACCACGAGCGCCAGGGCGGTGACGAGCACGGCCAGGGTGCGCCGCAGCACGCGCATGGGGAGTGCTGCCGGTGGGCGTCCGGACATCGAGGGTCTCCTGATCGGTGGCGGGTGGAGCGCGGTCGAGCGGGCGAGCGGGCGAGCGGGCGAGCGGGCGAGCGGGCGAGCGGTCGTACGGTCGTACGAGGCGTGTCGTACGGGAGCGTGTGGGGCTACGGGCCGTCAGCCGGCCGGCGGTGTCGGTCCTTCGGGACCGGGCCGGCCCGGGCGCGGGCCTCCCGTGTCGCCCTCGGCGCCCAGCGGCCATGCCGGCGTCGCCGTCCGCGCGCCGCCCATCCGCTCCAGGTCGCGCAGCGACGCCGCCGCCCGGCGGCGCTGCTGGCCGCGGCTGAGCTGGCCGGGGCCGCGCCCGCCGATGAGCCGGGCCAGCAGGAAGAGCAGCAGGACCAGCGCCATGAGCAGCGCGGCACAGCCGAACCCGCGGACGATCATGGTCTTCTCGGGCGAGGCGACCAGGGTGAAGGTGGCCAGCGGCAGCGAGGTCTGCGGCCCGTCGAACGGGTTGAGGTTGAGACCGGTCGCGGCGCCCGAGGTCAGCAGGACCGGGGAGGTCTCGCCGATGCCGCGCGCCGTCCCGAGGATCACCGCGGTGGTCAGCCCCGAGCGGGCGGTGGGCAGCACGACCGTCCACACCGTGCGCCACTGTCCGGCGCCCAGCGCGTACGAGGCCTCCCGGAGCGAACCGGGCACCAGTCTGATGACCACGTCCGCGGCCCGGATGATGATCGGCAGCATCATCACGGAGAGCGCGAGGGCGGCCGCGAAGCCGGACTTGTCCAGGCCCAGGGCGAGGATCGCGGTGGCGTAGACGAAGAGGCCGGCCACGATGGACGGCAGCGCGGTCATCGCCTCCACGATGGTCCGTACGAACCGGGCGTACCGGCCCGGCACCTCGTTGAGGAAGACCGCGCAGGCGAGACCCAGCGGCACCGTGATGAGCAGCGAGATGCCGATCTGCTGGAGGGTGCCGACGATGGCGTGCAGCATGCCCCCGTCGGTGATCGGCTGGAGGGGTCCGGTGCCGGACATGTCCTCGGTGAAGAAGTTCAGGTGCGGCAGCGCCTCGTGACCGCGCCACAGGGCGTAGCCCACGATGAACAGCAGCGCCGCGAGGAGCAGCCCCGCCAGGGCGTGGACCAGGGTCTGGGCGAGCCGGGCGCGGACCGTGGCGCCGGTCTCGTCGAGGGAGACCAGGACGGCGTACAGCGCCGTGAAGGCGAGGTAGGCGACGACGGTGAAGCCGAGCGGGGCGTTCCACGGCAGCACGCGCCCGAAGAGGACGGCGGTCATGGCCACGGCCGCGGCGCCCGAGCCGACGAGGGCGAAGACGTCGCGGGCGTGCAGCGTGGAGGTCGCCCGCCGGGCCTCGGCGGGCGCGCCGGGGCCGTCGGGGACGACGTCGGGCGTGACCGTCGGGCCCGTGACCGCCGGGGACTCGAGGGTGTCCGCGGTGCCTGCCGCGGTGGTGTCTGCGGTGCCCGTGGTCATGCCTCGGCTCCCGTTCCGGACCGGCTCCGCGCGACGACGGAGGAGGCGATGAAGTTGACGACGAGGGTCATCAGGAAGAGCGAGAGGCCGGCCGCCATCAGCGCGGACATGCCGAGCGGGCTGGCTGCTCCGTAGCGCAGGGCGATCAGCGCGGAGACGGAGTTGGCGCCGTTCTCCAGGACGTGCGGCTGGAAGAAGAAGACCGGCGAGATGATCATGACGACGGCGATGGTCTCGCCGAGCGCCCGGCCGAGCCCGAGCATCGTCCCTCCGATGATGCCGCCCTTGCCGAAGGGCAGGACGACGGTACGGATGACCCCCCACTGGCTCGCCCCGAGCGCGAAGGCGCCCTCCCGCTCCCCGGGCGGGGCCTGGGCGAACGCCTCGCGCATCACCGAGCAGGCGATCGGGGTGACCATCAGCGCCACGACGATCCCGGCGATGAAGGTGGAGGAGGTGTAGACGGTCGCGGGCGCGAGCGGGTCGCGCGGATCGGCGCCGTCCACCGTGAAGACCGGGATCCAGCCGAAGTACGTGGAGATCCAGCGGGCCAGGCCGGTGATGTGGGGCTGGAGGAAGAAGAAGCCCCACAGGCCGTAGACCACGCTGGGCACGGCGGCCATCAGGTCGACGAGGCTCACCAGCGTCCGGCGCAGCCTGCGGGGCGCGTACTCGGTGATGTAGAGCGCGGTGCCGAGGGCGAGCGGGACGGCGAAGGTGATCGCGGTGGCGCCGATGAGCAGGGTGCCGGGAAGCACGGCGGCGATGCCGAAGTTCTGGGAGTCGGGCTCCCAGGCGGGGGTGGTGACGAACGACCAGCCCGCCTCGCCGAGCGCATCGGCCGCCCGGACCGCGAGGAAGACGCCGACCAGGGTCATGGTGATCAGGACGATGCCGCCGGCGCCGCGGGCACCGCCGCGGAAGAGCCGGTCGGCCGGGTCACCCGCCCTGGACCTGGGGCGCGGCACGTCGACGACGTCGGTGTCGGCGGTGGTGACGGTGCTCACGAGGCGTTCCCCTGCACGGCGTCGGGCAGCCGCAGACCACGCAGGCGCCGGGTGTACGTCACGCTCGTGGCCGGCTCGCCCTCGGCCGCGGCCGCGAGGAAGAGCTGAAGGCTGTGACGGCACTCGCGCTGGCGCCGGAAGGAGCGTGCGGCGACCGCGACGCGGTGCTCGTCGAGGGCGAGTTGCCAGGTCCATGCCCCGGTGGTGGCGGCCATGCTGAAGAGGGGGACCGCGCGGTCGAGCCCTTCGCGCAGCCGCACGACGGCCGCGCAGCAGGAGGAGTGGCCGCCGTGGACATCCGGGCCGCGGCCGAGTTCGTGGTTGTTGGCGCCGACGAGCCGCCAGGTCACGGCTTCCGCGCCGAGCGCGCCCGGCGTCCACTCGTGCGCCTGGCGTCTTTCGACGTCCACCCATGAGACAAACAGAAACCGTGGCCGAGACACGGATCGCCCCCTCCGCCCGGACCTCACGCGTGGCCGACAATCGACCCCGCCGCCGTGGCTGCGCGCATGACAATCACGGCACTGGGCGGTGCGCGCTCCACGGATCGGTGAAGCAGAGACGGAGAAAAAATGAACGAGGAGTAGAGGTCCTCGGGAGGTGTCGACGAGAAGAGGGAGAGCCCGGCACCGCTCGATCCGGGGATGGCCGCCGCTGAGGGAGATGCGGCATTCGGAACGGCTCACTCCCCCGGCACCCCGCGGAGGTGTGCGTTCCGGCCACGCGACGCGGTTCACCCTACGGCGGCGGGGCGGGCGAGGCACCCCCGACGACCGACGGACGAGCCCCGTGAGGGCTCGTCCGTGAGGGCTCGTCCGTGAGGGCGGGGGCCTAGGTCTCCCGATACGTGGTCAGGCTCGGGCGGCCAGCCACTCGCGGGCCTGGTGGCGGCACGTCCGCCCGTCGTGACCGGGCGGGATCAGGGTGCTGGCGGGGAAGGCGACGATCGCTCCGAGCAGGACCAGGGGCTGCCATCCCCAGAGCAGGCCGGCGGTCACGAGGGCTCCGCCGACCGCTCCCGAGCCCGCGGGTCCGCCGAGCGCCACCGCCAGGTTCCGCGCCGCCCCGAGGCTCTCGTGCGACACGGCCATCGAGCCGCCCCGCCACTCGGCCCGCAGCTCGCGCGCCCCGAGGAGGAGCGCCGTCCGGGCATGGCCGTACTCGTGCACGACGACGCTGAGCGGGACGGCGACGAACCCCGCCAGCACGAGGAGCCGGAACGTCCAGCCCGCCGGCCAGACGCACACCAGCATCAGTCCGGTCGCGAGCGCCAGCCAGGCCATCGGCCTGCGGCCGTGGACGAGGGCGACCAGAACCAGGCGCAGCAGGATCACCGCTCGGCCGTCCGGGCGAAGTCGCGGTCCTTGACCCGCATCACCTGCTGGACCGCACAGAGGGCCGCCGCGGTCACGAGCAGCCAGTGGGCCGCGGTCGCCGCGGCCGTGGAGAGCGCGTCGACGGAGGAGGCGAGCCAGAACAGCGCGCCCAGGGTCGCTCCGCTCGACAACCCGCTGACCAGCAGGGTCACCCGCTTCTCCGAGAAGTCGGCGGTCACCGTGGCCAGTCCGTACAGCACGCTCAGCGCGCTCCCGGCGAGCGCCATGCTGAGGATGACCAGGTCCCGGCCCGCCTCGAAGGGCACCAGGCTGACCACGCGTACGGCGACGACGGTGGCAAGACCCGCGGCGATCGCCCCGAAGGCGTTCTGCCGGCCCCAGCGGGAGAAGCCCCGGGGGTGGATGGCGTAGATCCAGGCGTTGCCCGCGAGCCGGAACGGGGCGAGACCGGTGATCAGGGAGGAGATGCCGCAGACGGCGAGCAGGAGCAACGAGGCCGTGGCGTCCTGGAGATAGCCGAGGTGATACAGGACCGCGATGGCCGCCGCGGCGGCGAGGGAGACGGACGTGGCGGAGATGTAGAGCGGGTCGCGCAGCAGTTGGCGCGCCTCCGTCCGGGCGCCGCGTCCCGGCAGCCGGACGAAGCCCAGCCGCCACGGGGCGCCGCTTTCGTTGTTCCGCGCGGTCGTGCCGGCGAAGGAGAGGACGTACGCGCACAGCACGCCCCAGGCAAGCCCCGCGACCACCGCGAGGAGCACGCCGGTGAGGGTCTCGGGGACGCCTCCGGTCACGGCCAGCGGCGGGCACAGGACGTACAGGCCCCAGGTGCGGCCGGCGAGGACGAGACCGATTCCGGTGATGAGGAGGACGCCGCAGAGCGAGGCGCTGACGGACTTCACGCCGAGCGCGTCGTTCGACGACCGCATGACCAGCGCTGTCAGGGCCTGGACGGCGAGCGTGGTGACGGTGGCGACCAGCGCGGTGAGCGCGGTGAACAGCAGGGCCACGGCGAGCGCGAGCCAGAAGCCGGTGCCGCCGGTCGCCTGCACGCGCGTGAGGGACAGCACCGTGACGGGGCCGACCAGGAAGGAGGCCACGGTCATCGCCGTGACGTACGGGGGGATCAGCTCGCCCAGGGCCCGGTTCCAGCGGCCGACCCCCTTGGAGACGGCGAGGACACGGACGCCCGCGGGCTGGAGACCGAGGATGTCCAGGATCAGCGTGGCCCCCGACGCCGCGGCCGCCATTCCGGCGAGCGCCGCCCGGTTGACCTCCTTGAGCTGGCGGTCCTGGAGGGCGGTGAGGGTCTGCTCGTGGACCAGCGGGGCGAGGGCCTGGACCTGGAAGGCGACCATGGCGAGCCCGAACACGACCAGGGCCAGCAGGACGGCCGACGTGACGACCGGGGAACGGCGCAGCATCTGGCGCACGGTGTTGCGCTGGGACCGCGCGGTCGCCCCGGCGATGGCGAGGGAGGGCCGCAGCGAGCGCCGGTTCGAGGGCCGCGGGGACGCGAGGTGGAGCCCGCGCGCGCCGGCGGACACGGGGGCGGCCGTCATGAGCCCGGCCCCATGAGTTCGGCGAAGATGTCGTCCGCCGTCTCCGAGACGTTCTCCAGACCGCTCAGGCGCAGCACCGCGGCTTCGAGCGTGGACGTCCCGGCCGTCTCGCTGATGGACCGGGGCGCGCCCTGCGCGACGAGGCGGCCGTCGGACAGCACCACGATGAAGTCGCATTCGCGTTCGGCGGTGTGCAGGTCGTGGATGGTCACCAGCGCGGAGCGTCCGGATCGCGTCCAGGTGCGCAGCGCGAGCCGCAGGAGCACGGAGCCCTCGACGTCGAGACCCGAGAAGGGCTCGTCGAGGATGAGCAGCGGGGCGTCGCTGCTGAAGGCTCCGGCGAACTGCAGGCGCCGCTTCATGCCGTGGCTGTACGACCCGACGAGCTTGGTGAGGGCGCCGTCGATGCCGAAGATCTCGGCCAGCCGCTCGGCGTTGCGCATCAGGTCCCGCGGGCGGTCCTCCAGACCCGCGATCAGACCCAGGTACTCGTGACCGGTGAGCATGTCGGGCATGGGCAGTTCGTCGGGCGCGTACGACACCAGGCGCTTCGCGGAGTCGGTGCCGAGCTTCTCCCCGAAGACCCGGCCGGTTCCGCCGCTCGGTTCGGTCAGCCCGATGACGCAGCGCAACAGGGTGGACTTGCCCGCTCCGTTGGCCCCCACCAGTCCGCACACGGCGCCGGCGGGCATGGTCACGGTGACGTCGCGCAGGGCGTGGCGGCCACCGAACCGCTTGCTCAGGCCCTCCAGCGCCAGCGGGATCTCGTACGGCGAGTCCTCGGCGCGGGCGGGCGCGGCAACGCCCTCCACGACGACGGCGGGGTCACCGGGCGGCATGGCCGTCACCCCGCTTCCTGGACAGCGCGCCGTACGCCACCGGGAAGCAGGCGACACCCAGCGCGACGATGACGAGCGGGAAGTACCCGGAGGGCTGCATGCTCAGTTGGGCGTCGGTCTGCACGTAGTCGATGAGGCCCGGCACACTGACCGAACCGTCCCGGGACATCGCGTACATCATGGACAGCACCAGTGCCGCCAGGCTCAGGCCGGCCCCGCCCAGGAGCGCCAGGAGGGCGGACTTGACGATCTTCTTCACGCTGGGTCCAAGAGGTCGTGGTACGGGTGAAGGGGTGGCCCGCCCCCACGTCGGGGGACGTGGGGGCGAGCCGGGCGTTCAGACTCAGTACTTCTCGCAGATGATCTTGAACTCCCAGACGCGCCAGCCGTTCGGGCCGCTCCACTTGACGCGGTCGTAGCCACGGCTCACGCACTGGTACGCGACCAGGGCGTAGGACACGATGCCGGCGACCAGGACGACGGCGATGGCGACGATCAGGACGATCTGCCAGATGCGGTGCGCGAGGAAGCGCGGCTCGTCCTCGGTGCCCTTGGCCTTGGCCAGCGCCATGGAGGCGTGCTGGGTCAGGGCCGCGGGGGCGGTGGTGGCGAGGATCTGGGCCTGGGTGGCAAGACGCAGCGGCGTCTCGCGCAGGGCAGTGAGCACCTGTCGTTCCTTTCGATGGGATCGATACGATCGAGCAGGTGCCCGCCCCGATTGGAGCGGGGCGGGCACTCCCCCGGTGGCGGAGCCGCCGGGATGCCTTGATCCTCTGCGCTCGGCGCGGCCCTGCACACTGCCGATCGCGCGCCTCCTTTGGTTGGTCCGCGGGACAAGTCGGCCGATACGTCACCGTCCGCGCAATCCCGGGTTGTCGGGCACCGGACCGCAACCGTTTCTGATCGAATTCCCTCTTAACTGTCCCTGGGGCGTGGCTGATTGTCTGGGGTAGGTTTCCTCCCGACCACGGCTTATTGCAGTACTCAGGGGGATTCACCATGGACCACGTCACCCTCATTCATCACCATCCATGGATTCGCAGAGGCCTCGAACAGGCATTGACCGAAACAGGGGAGTTCGCCGTCACCGTGTGCTCGTCCGCGGAGGCGGGAATCGCCGCGGTGCGCGAGGGCCCGCGGACGAGCGTGCTCGCCGCCGACCAGCTGCCCGAGCTCGAGCTGTTCCTCACGGCCCTGCGAGGGCGGGAACTCCGGCGCGTGCCGGTCGCGTTGATCGGCGACCCGGACAGCATGGCGAGCCGGCCCCAGCCCCTGCCGCCGGGCGTCTCCGGCTACTTTCCCGAGGGGGTGGACCCCCGGGCCCTGGCCCACGCCGTGCACACGATGGCCGCCGGCGCGGCCGTGCTGCCGCTCGCGATGCTGTGGTGCTCGTTTCTGCCGGGCCCGAAGCTGGGCGGGCGTGAAGAGAAGCCGCTGCCCGCGTTTCTGACATTGCGTGAGCGCGAGATTCTGGCCCTGATCGGGGGCGGGTTGACGAACGTGGAGATCAGCGGACGGCTGGGGCTCACGGCGTCGACGGTGAAGGCGTACGTCAGCAATATCTACTGCAAGATCGGCGTCGACAACCGGGTCCGCGCCGCCCTCTTCGCCCACGGAATCGACCTGCCTACGGCGCCGGCCGCGTACGCCCCGCTGATGTAGACAGCCGGCCGGCCGCGCGAGGGCCGCCCGCCGCACCGTCGGGGGCGGCCCTCGCGGATTCCGGCGGCTCAGGTCACCCTGCGCCGGCGCGTCACCATGGTCCGGCGCGTCACCACGCGTCGATGACCGGAGCGTCGGGCTCGTGCCGGCCCCAGGCATCGCTGAGCCGCCCGAGCCGCTCCGCCGCGGCGATGCCGTGCAGGGACGCGACCCTGCCGTCGCCGATACCGAACGCGACCATGCCCACGACCCGGCCGTCGATCACGGCGAGCACGGCCGGAGAGCCGTTGACCCGCGCGATGTGGAACGCGGGCGAGCCGCCGGCCAGTCGCCGTTTCGCCGGGGTGGACCTGAAGCCGGCCCGTACGAACGAGGCGACGCGCTCGGGCGTCCGCAACCGCAGCAGGTGCCTGGCCAGTCCGGCGCCGTCCGAGACCGCCGTCACGTCGTCGGTGAGCAGCGCCACCAGGCGTTCGGTCCGCCCCGACACGGCGGCGGTGAGGAACTCCTCGACGACCCGGCGGGCGGACGCGGGGTCGGTCTCCGCGCCACGGCGGCGCTCGGCGCCGACCCGGGCCCGGGCGCGGTGGAGGTGCTGCTGGCTCGCGGACTCGGTGATGCCGAGGATCCCGGCGATCTCGGCGTGGCCGTACGAGAACGCCTCGCGCAGGACGTAGACGGCCCGCTCGAAGGGCGAGAGTCGCTCCATCAGGGTCAGCACGGCCAGGGACACCGATTCGCGCTGCTCGAAGGTGTCGGCCGGGCCGAGCATCGGGTCGCCCTCCAGGAGCGGTTCCGGCAGCCAGGCACCGGCCGCGCGCTCGTGGCGCGCCTGGGCCGAACGGAGCTGGTCGAGGCAGAGGTTGGTGGCGACCTTGGTCAGCCATGCCTCCGGCACCCCGACCCGCGCGCGGTCCGCGGCCTGCCAGCGCAGGAACGTCTCCTGGACGGCGTCCTCGGCGTCGGCGGCCGAGCCGAGCAGACGGTACGCGAGCGAGGCCAGCCGCCCCCGGCTGGCCTCGAAACGGTCGACGGCAGCGCTGTCCATGCGGAACACCCTAGGCGGCGTCACCTAGGCGGTGACCCTCACACCGGGAGCGGCGGGCGCGGCGGCCAGGCGGCGCCTGCGCTTGGGCATACCGAAGGTCGGGTGGGCGATGCCGAACCCGGCCCCGCTGAGCACGCCCGCCTTGAGCCGTGCGGCGGTCCGGCCGCCCAGGTACCAGGACTTCGCCCGGGCGTCCCCGTCCACCATCTGGAAGATCGCGTCCCGCCGGCCGAGGCTGATGTGGTTGCCGTGGTATTTCAGCCCGGTCGTCGGGACCTCGGCGCCGGTCAGCCGGGCGATGATCGCGGCGGTCGCCTGCATGTTGGTGAACCCGGCCGAGGCGCAGGACATCGGCAGCGGACGGCCGTTGTCGCCGATCGCATGGACGGCATCACCGGCGGCGTAGACGTCCGGGTGCGAGACCGAACGCATGGTGCGGTCGACGACGATCTGGCCGGTCTCGGCCACCTCCAGGCCGCTCGCGGCCGCGATCGGGTGGACCGCGAATCCGGCCGACCACACGGTCACGTCGGCCGGGATCGACCTGCCGTCGGCCCCGATGGCCCACGACGGCTCGACGGCTTCGATGCCCGTGTGCTCGTGGACGGTGATGCCGAACCGGTCGAAGGTACGGCGCAGGTGGCGGCGGGCCTTCGGGGAGAGCCAGGCGCCCAGCTCACCGCGGGCGGCGAGCGCGACCTTCAGGCCGGGCCGGGACTCGGCGAGCTCGGTGGCGGTCTCGATGCCGGTCAGCCCCTCACCGACCACGAGCACGGTGCCGCCCGCGCCCAGTCCGTCCAGGCGCTCGCGCAGCCGCAGCGCCGAGGACAGGCCGGTCACGTCGAAGGCGTGCTCGGCCACGCCGGGGACGCCGTGGCGGGCGACGGAGCTGCCGAGCGCGTAGAGAAGCGTGTCGTACCCGAGCTCGCCGTCACCGTCCTCGCCGGTGACGGCGACCGTCCTGCGCTCGGGGTCGAGGGCGGTGACGCGGGCCAGGTGCAGGCGCACCCCGGTACCGGCGAAGACGTCGGCGAGCTTGCGGACCGCGAGGTCCTGGCCGCCGGCGAGCTGGTGGAGCCGCATCCGTTCGACGAAGTCGGGCCCGGCGTTGACGACGGTGATCTCGGTGTCGGCGGGCGAAAGCCGGCGAGCCAGGTTCCCGGCGGCGAAGGCCCCGGCGTATCCGGCGCCGAGTACGACGATGCGGTGCTTCATGGCGTTGCTCCTGTCTCGTGTCCGTACCCCCTTGACGAGACGGCGCCGCCATTGCTGACAGGCGCTCCGTGTGACGTGGGTCACCCAGCGGGGAGGGGTGTCGCGGGGCGACCACGGCAGGGGCGCGGGGACCGAGTGGTGCGGCATCCGAGTGACTCGGGCGTGTCGGACCGCTCGCCTCGACGCTCGGTCCCCACACTGGGGGAGACGCGTGGGCGAGGCCCGTCGCGATCGTGTGGCGAGAATCGTCCGACCAGGGAAAGTGCCTGGTCAGAACGATTCTGCTTCACCATGCGGTGGTGGGGCGGGTGGGACTCGAACCCACGGCCGACGGATTATGAGTCCGCTGCTCTAACCGGCTGAGCTACCGCCCCTTGGCGCGTGGCGCGTACATGTGTGCGCGCCGTCTGCCGCAGCATAGCCGCTCATACGATCTCCTGCTCCGGATGGTCGGGCTCTGCCGCGCACTGCTCGACCATGAGGACCGCGCAGCGTGGCGCATGGTTCCCGGACATAAGAAAAAGGACCCCGAAGGGTCCTCTTTCGCTTGCTCCCCCGGCTGGACTCGAACCAGCAACCCTCCGGTTAACAGCCGAATGCTCTGCCAATTGAGCTACAGGGGATCGCGCTCCCCCGACTGGACTCGAACCAGTAACCTGCCGGTTAACAGCCGGCTGCTCTGCCAATTGAGCTACAGGGGATTGCTGCGTTGCACCGAACGGATCCACCTCGGGTGTTCCCGGGCGGCGCTCGCTCGCTGCGACACATACATTAGCGCAAGCAGGGGGGTGCTCCGCCAATCGGTATGCCGTGGGCGCTCGTGGGCACCAGTGAAGGATCAGGGAAGCTCAAGGGAAGGGTGGTGCCGCCGTGCGGTACAAGCTGACGTTCGTCGTGGGACTGGCCGTCGGTTACGTCCTCGGCACGCGCTCCGGGCGCGAGCGATACGAGCAGATGAAGAAGTCCGCGCGGGACTTCTCGCAGAACCCGGCGGTGCGCAACGCCGCCGAGTCCGCGGCGCAGACCGGGCGGCAGGTCGCCGGCAAGGCGTTCCACGCCGTGAGCGACAAGGTCGGCGACAAGCTGCCGGTCTCGGTCACCGACCGGATCCACGCGCTGCGCCACCACAACGGCCAGGTGACCGAGGACGACTGGGGTGTGAGCAACACCTAGCCGGGCGGTGTCCGGCACGGCAGCGGCGGCCGAGCCGGCCGCCGGAGGGCGGGCGGATGCCCGAAAACGCGTCTCCTACCCCGCACGCGCTCCCCGTACTCCCCGGCGTGCGGCAGAATCTCCTACATGGGGATAGTCGCCGGCTTGGACAGCTCTGCCGAGTTCACACGCATCGTCGTCTGCGACGCGGACACGGGTGCCGTGCTGCGCCAGGGGTACGCCCCGCACCCGGGTGAACCCAAGGCCACCGACGTAGACCCGCAGGCCTGGCTGCTCTCGCTCGGCGAGGCCGCCGGCGGCGGGCTGCTCGAAGGGGTGCAGGCCATCGGCGTCTCCGCCCAGCAGAACGGCCTCGTGCCGCTCGACCCGCAGGGCGCCCTCGTGCGGCCCGCGATGGTCGGCAACGACAAGCGGGCGCAGGTCGCCGCCGCGGATCTCGTCGAGGCGTTCGGCGGGCGGCAGGCCTGGGCCGAGGCCGTCGGCTCCGTGCCGCAGGCCGGGCAGCCCGTCACCAAGCTCCGCTGGCTGGCCCGCTCCGAGCCGGAGAACGCCCAGCGTGTCGCGATGCTCCTCCAGCCGCACGACTGGCTGGTCTGGCAGCTCCTCGGACGCCCCGTCCGCCGCACCACCGACCGCGGCGCAGCCTCCGCCACCGGTTACTGGTCGGCGGGCGCGGGCGCCTACCGCCCCGACCTGGTCGAGCTGGCCCTCGGCCACCAGGCCGTGCTCCCCGAGGTCCTCGGCCCGGCCGACGCCGCCGGGACCACCCCCGAGGGGCTGCTGATCTCCGCCGGTACGGGCGAGACGATGGCCGCCGCGCTCGGGCTCGGGCTCGGCCCCGGTGACGCGGTCGTCTCCCTCGGCGCCTCCGGCTCCGTGATGGCCGTGCACCACGAGGCGCTCGCCGATCCGCAGGGCCTGATCACCTCCTTCGCCGACGCGACCGGGATGCACCTGCCGGTCGTCCACACCTCCAACGCGGTGCGGGCGCTCCGCGGCACCGCCGAGATGCTCGGCGCGGAGAGCCTGGAGGAGCTGTCGGCGCTGGCGCTGAAGTCGACACCCGGTTCCTCCGGACTCGTCCTCCTGCCGTACCTGGAGGGCGAGCGCACCCCGCAGCTGCCGCACACCGCCGGCACGCTCAGCGGGCTGCGCCGCGAGTCGATGAAGCCCGAGCACCTCGCGCGGGCCGCGTTCGAGGGCATGCTCTGCTCGCTCGCCGACGCCATGGACGTCCTGCGCGGGCGCGGCGTCGAGGTCCGCCGGGTGTTCCTGCTCGGCGCGGCGGCCGGGCTGCCCGCCGTCCAGGCGATCGCCCCTTCGGTCTTCGGCGCGCAGGTCGTCGTCCCGCAGCCCGCGGACTACGCGGCGCGTGGCGCCGCGCGGCAGGCCGCCTGGGCGCTCGGGGTCGCGCGCGGAACGCTCTCCCCGGCCGCGCCCCCGGCCTGGCAGGGCGCCGCCGCGCAGGTCTTCGAGCCGGGTGAGGAGCTGGCGGTCGGCCAGGCGGTGCGGCAGCAGTACGTGGCCACGCGGGAGCAGACGCACCCGGGCGCGTTCGGCGCGTAGCGGCAACGGATTCGGCTGGTAGCGGAGTCCGTTCAAGACTCGACAAAACTGGCTCGTAACGTCCCGGGAGCGCGGGCGATAGTAGAACCCGTGCTCCTACGACTTCTCCGAACCCACCTTCGACCGTACAAAAAGCCCATCGGACTGCTGGTCCTGCTGCAGTTCCTGCAGACCTGCGCGTCCCTCTACCTGCCGAGCCTGAACGCGGACATCATCGACAACGGTGTCGTGAACGGTGACACCGGCTACATCCTGCTGTTCGGCGCCGTGATGATCGCCGTCTCGGTGGTGCAGGTCGTCTGCAACATCGGCGCGGTGTACTACGGGGCGCGCACCGCCTCGGCCCTCGGCCGGGACGTCCGCGCGGCGGTCTTCGAGCGCGTGCAGTCCTTCTCCGCCCGTGAGCTCGGACAGTTCGGCGCGCCGTCGCTGATCACCCGGACCACCAACGACGTGCAGCAGGTCCAGATGCTGGTCCTGATGGCGTTCACGCTGATGGTCTCCGCGCCGATCATGTGCGTCGGCGGCATCGTCATGGCGCTCGGACAGGACGTGCCGCTGTCGGCGGTGCTGCTCGCGGTCGTGCCGGTCCTCGGCGTCTCGGTCGCCCTGATCGTGAAGCGGATGCGCCCGCTGTTCCGGACCATGCAGGAGCGGCTCGACACGGTGAACCGGGTGCTGCGCGAGCAGATCACCGGCAACCGCGTGATCCGCGCCTTCGTGAAGGACGACTACGAGCGCGACCGGTTCAAGGTCTCGAACACCGAGCTGACCGACGTCTCGATGGCGACCGGCCGGCTGATGGCGCTGATGTTCCCGACGGTCATGACGGTCGTGAACGTCTCCAGCGTCGCGGTGGTCTGGTTCGGAGCACACCGCATCGACAGCGGCGGGATGGAGATCGGCGCGCTGACCGCGTTCCTCGCCTATCTGATGCAGATCGTGATGGCCGTGATGATGGCCACCTTCATGTTCATGATGGTGCCCCGGGCCGAGGTCTGCGCGGAGCGCATCGAGGAGGTCCTCGCCACGGAGAGCAGCGTCGTGCCCCCGGCCGAGCCGGTGCGCGAGCTGGGGCGGCGCGGCCATCTGGAGGTACGGAGCGCGGAGTTCCGTTACCCGGGCGCCGAGGAATCGGTCCTGCGGGACGTGGAGCTGGTGGCGCGGCCGGGCGAGACGACGGCGATCATCGGCTCGACGGGCAGCGGCAAGTCGACGCTCCTCGGCCTGGTGCCGCGGCTCTTCGACGTGACCGGCGGCGAGGTGCTCGTGGACGGCGTGGACGTACGGAAGCTGGAGCGCGCGCTGATGGCGCGCACGGTCGGGCTCGTCCCGCAGAAGCCGTACCTCTTCTCGGGCACGGTCGCGACGAACCTGCGGTACGGCAATCCCGACGCGACCGACGACGAGTTGTGGCACGCGCTGGCGGTCGCGCAGGCGGCCGACTTCGTGAAGAAGCTGGAGCACGGCCTGAACGCCCCGATCGCGCAGGGCGGCACGAACGTCTCCGGCGGGCAGCGGCAGCGGCTCGCGATCGCCCGGACCCTGGTGCAGCGGCCGGAGATCTACCTCTTCGACGACTCGTTCTCCGCGCTCGACTACCAGACCGACGCGCTCCTGCGGGAGGCGTTGAAGGCGGAGACGGCGGATTCGACCGTCGTGATCGTCGCCCAGCGGGTGTCGACCATCCGGGACGCCGACCGGATCGTGGTCCTCGACGAGGGCCGGGTCGTGGGCACCGGGCGCCATCACGAGCTGATGGCGGGCAATGAGACCTACCGGGAGATCGTGCTCTCCCAGCTGACCGAGGCGGAGGCAGCCTGATGGCCGGTCCTGGCGGACGGATGATGGCCGGTGGCGGCCCCGACCAGCGGTCGATGGACTTCAAGGGCTCGGGCAGGCGGCTGCTGCGGCAGCTGGCACCCGAGCGGGGCGCGCTCTGGCTGATGCTGATCGCCTGTGTGCTCAGCGTGGCGGCCTCGGTGGTCGGTCCGAAGATCCTCGGCAAGGCGACCGACCTGGTCTTCGCGGGTGTGGTCGGGCGGCAGATGCCCGACGGCACGACGAAGGCCCAGGCGATCGAGGGCCTGCGGGCCAAGGGCGACACCGGGATGGCGGACATGCTCTCCGGGGTGGACTTCGTCCCCGGGCAGGGCATCGACTTCTCGGCCGTCGGCGAGGTGCTGCTCTGGGTCCTGGCGATCTACGTGGCCGCCGGTCTGCTCATGCTGGTGGCGACCCGGGTGTCGATCAAGGTGATCAACCGGACGGTCTACCGGATGCGGGAGGACGTCCAGGCGAAGCTGGCTCGGCTGCCGCTGTCGTACTTCGACAAGGCCAAGCGCGGTGAGGTGCTGAGCCGGGCGACCAACGACATCGACAACATCTCCCAGACGCTCCAGCAGTCGATGGGACAGCTGATCAACTCCCTGCTCACCATCGTCGGTGTGCTGGCGATGATGTTCTGGATCTCGCCGCTCCTCGCGCTGGTGGCGCTGGTGACCGTGCCGGTGTCGGTGGTGGTGGCGGCCAAGGTGGGCAAGCGGTCGCAGCCGCACTTCGTGCAGCAGTGGCGCTCCACGGGCACGCTCAACGCCCATGTGGAGGAGATGTACACCGGGCACGCGCTGGTGAAGGTCTTCGGGCGGCAGGACGAGTCGGCGGCGGACTTCCGCGAGCAGAACGAGGCGCTGTACGAGGCGGGCTTCAAGGCGCAGTTCAACAGCGGTGTCATGCAGCCGGTGATGTTCTTCATCTCGAACCTCAACTACGTGCTCGTCGCCGTGGTCGGCGGGCTGCGGGTGGCGAGCGGCACGCTGTCGATCGGTGACGTGCAGGCGTTCATCCAGTACTCGCGCCAGTTCTCGATGCCGCTGACGCAGGTCGCGTCGATGGCGAACCTCGTGCAGTCGGGCGTCGCCTCGGCCGAGCGGGTCTTCGAGCTGCTCGACGCGGCGGAGCAGGAACCGGACGCGCCGAGGAGCGAGAGGCCGTCCGAGTCGCTCGGCAAGGTCGCCCTGGAGGAGGTGGCGTTCCGCTACGAGCCGGACAAGCCGCTCATCGAGGACCTGTCCCTGACCGTGGAGCCCGGCCAGACGGTCGCGATCGTCGGTCCGACCGGTGCCGGCAAGACCACGCTGGTCAATCTGCTGATGCGGTTCTACGAGGTGACGGGCGGGCGCATCACCCTCGACGGCGTGGACGTGTCGGCCATGACCCGCGAGGACCTCAGGTCCGGGATCGGCATGGTCCTCCAGGACACCTGGCTCTTCGGCGGGACGATCGCCGAGAACATCGCGTACGGCGCCAGTGGCGAGGTCACCCGGGAGCGGATCGAGGAGGCGGCGCGCGCCGCGCACGCCGACCGCTTCGTCCGGACCCTGCCCGACGGCTACGACACGGTCATCGACGACGAGGGCGGGAACGTCAGCGCGGGCGAGAAGCAGCTGATCACGATCGCGCGGGCGTTCCTGTCCGACCCCGTGATCCTCGTCCTCGACGAGGCGACCAGCTCCGTCGACACCCGCACCGAGGTCCTCATCCAGAAGGCGATGGCCCGGCTGTCCCACGGGCGTACGTCGTTCGTGATCGCGCACCGGCTCTCCACCATCAGGGACGCGGACGTCATCCTGGTGATGGAGAACGGCTCGATCGTCGAACAGGGCACGCACGAGGAACTGCTGGCGGCGGACGGCGCGTACGCACGGCTCTACGCGGCCCAGTTCGCCCAGGCGGTCGCCGAGGTCGACTGACCCCCAGGGTCAGTCCAGGTAGCCCCTGAGCTGGTCCGCGAAGGCGTGGTCCCGCAGCTTGTTGAGGGTCTTCGACTCGATCTGGCGGATGCGTTCGCGCGTCACGCCGAAGAGCCGGCCGATCTCCTCCAGGGTGCGGGGCCTGCCGTCGTCCAGGCCGTAGCGGAGCTGGACGACCTTGCGTTCGCGCTCGCCGAGGGTGGAGAGTACGGCCTCCAGGTGCTCGCGCAGCAGGAGGAAGGCCGCCGACTCCACGGGGCTCGTGGCGTCTCCGTCCTCGATGAGGTCGCCGAGCGCGACGTCGTCCTCCTCGCCGACGGGGGCGTGCAGGGAGACCGGCTCCTGGGCGAGGCGCAGCACTTCGCCGACCCGTTCGGGGGCCAGGTCGAGCTGGGCGGCGACCTCTTCCGGGGTGGGTTCGTAGCCGCGTTCCTGGAGCATGCGGCGCTGGACCCGGATCACCCGGTTGATCAGTTCGACGACGTGGACGGGCACACGAATGGTCCGGGCCTGGTCGGCGAGAGCCCGGGACATCGCCTGGCGGATCCACCAGGTCGCGTACGTCGAGAACTTGTAGCCCCGCGCGTAGTCGAACTTCTCCACGGCACGGATCAGTCCGAGGTTCCCCTCCTGCACCAGGTCGAGCATGGTCAGCCCGCGTCCGACGTACCGCTTGGCGACGGAGACGACGAGCCGCAGGTTGGCCTCGATGAGCCGGCGCTTGGCCATCCGGCCGAGGACGACGAGCCGGTCGAGGTCGAGCGCAAGCTGGGAGTCCAGATCGGGGGTGGACGCCAGCTTCGCCTCGGCGAAGAGCCCGGCCTCGACGCGGCGGGCGAGCTCGACCTCCTCGGCGGCGGTGAGCAGCGGGATGCGGCCGATCTCCCGCAGGTACTGGCGGAACAGGTCGGAGGAGGGCCCGTTCCCGCCCAGGTCGACTCGGCGCGGTACCGGCTCCGGTTCCGGTGTGTCGTCCACGAACTCGGCGGGCTCGGGCGGGTCGGCCGGCTCGGCCGGCTCCGCGGAGGCCGGTGCCTCCGGGTGGTGGACGGCCGGGCGCTGCCCGGGCACGAGATCCGTCGGGGACAGGGTCTGGGTCTGCACGGGGGCGACCTCCAGGGTGATCGCTGCCGGTGCTCCGGGGGCTCAGGCACCGCTCCCCAGTGTGGGGTACGACACATCGCCGCCACGAGGGGCGTGCGGTGACTTTTTGAGTTCGCGAGGTGACCGAACGTCAGAGCGCGTCGGCGCCGTTGGTGCGCAACGACTGGGCGTACTGGGTGAGGACCCACAACTCGTTCTGCACCGCGGCCAGTTGTGCGGGGTCGCCATGGGCGCCGAGGCGGGCCAGGCTGCCCTGGATGTCGCGGATGCGGCGGTCGACGGCCCGCAGGCGGACCGAGACGAGCTGGGCGCCCGCGTAGACCTCGTCGACGACCTTGGCGAAGATCGTCTCGACGGCGAGTTCGGTCACGAGCGCGCGGACCGTGTCGTCGGGGGCGGCCTCGCGGACGGCGGACAGGTAGTCGTCGGGGGCGCCGGTGGCACCGCCGGCGTCCTGGACGCACTGGCGGACGGCCGCGTAGGGCGGGGCGGTGAACTCGTCGGCGCCGTACGCGTCGAAGGCCGGGGAGACCAGCTCGGGGCGCTGGAGGGCCAGCTTGAGCAGCTCGCGCTCGGTGCGGTGCGCGGGGCTGCGCAGGTTGAGCGCGGGCCCGGAGGGAGCGGCCGAAGGGACCGGTGCGCCGTACTCCCCCGCAGCCCTTCGGGCATGGGAGGCACCCCCGTGCTGCGGGGCCGCCGGCCCGGGGGCGGCGCCCCTGCCGCCACGGTCGCGCTGCCAGCGGGCGATCTGGCCGACGCGCCTGACCACGAACTGGGTGTCGAGGATGCCGAGCATGCCCGCGAGCTGGACGGCGACCTCGTGCTGGGAGGCGATGTTCTTGATCCGGGCGACGATCGGCGCGGCCTCGTCGAGGGCGGCGGCCCGGCCGGCCGGGGTCTCCAGGTCGTACCGCCGCACGATCTGGCGCAGCGCGAACTCGAAGAGCGGGGTGCGCGGCTCCACCAGCTCGGCGACGGCCTGGTCGCCCTTGGCGAGCCGCAGATCGCAGGGGTCCATGCCGTCGGGTGCGATCGCGATGTACGTCTCGGCGGCGAACTTCTGGTCGTCCTCGAAGGCGCGCAGGGCGGCCTTCTGGCCGGCCGCGTCGCCGTCGAAGGTGAAGATGACCCGGGCCGAGCCGTTGTCCATCAGGAGCCGGCGGAGGATCTTGATGTGGTCGCCGCCGAACGCGGTGCCGCAGGTCGCGATGGCGGTGGTGACGCCGGCGAGGTGGCAGGCCATGACGTCGGTGTAGCCCTCGACGACGACGGCCCGGCTGACCTTGGCGATGTCCTTCTTCGCCAGGTCGATGCCGTAGAGCACCTGGGACTTCTTGTAGATCGGCGTCTCGGGCGTGTTCAGGTACTTGGGCCCGTTGTCGTCCTCGCGCAGCTTGCGCGCGCCGAAGCCGACGACATCGCCGCCGACGTCCCGGATGGGCCACATGAGCCGGCCGCGGAAGCGGTCGATGGGGCCGCGGCGGCCGTCCTGGGAGAGCCCGGAGAGGATCAGCTCCTTGTCGGAGAAGCCCTTGCCGCGCAGGAAGCGGGTGAGGTGGTCCCAGCCGGCCGGGGAGTAGCCGACGCCGAAGTGCGCGGCGGCGGCCTGGTCGAAGCCGCGCTCGGCGAGGAACTTCCGGCCGATCTCGGCCTCGGGCGAGTCGAGTTGGTCGATGTAGTACTGGGCGGCGACCTTGTGCGCCTCGACCAGGCGGATGCGCTCGCCCCGCTGGTGGCCGGGGTTGTAGCCGCCTTCCTCGTAGCGCAGGGTGATGCCCGCCTTGGCGGCGAGGCGCTCGACCGTCTCCGAGAAGGAGAGGTGGTCGATCTTCATCACGAAGGCGATGGTGTCGCCGCCCTCCTGGCAGCCGAAGCAGTGGAACAGCCCCTTGCCGGGGCTGACCTGGAAGGAGGGCGACTTCTCGTCGTGGAAGGGGCAGAGGCCCTTGAGGTTGCCACCGCCCGCGTTGCGGAGCTGCAGGTACTCGGACACGACGGCGTCGATCGGGACCGCGTCCCGTACCGCCTTCACGTCGTCATCGTTGATCCTGCCTGCCACGCATGAATTCTACGGGCGGGCGGGCGGGTCCTCCCCCAGGAGGACACCGCCGGCTGCGCCGGTCTCCTCAGATCAGGCTCTCCAGGGGGACGGACGGGTCCGCGAGGGCGTCGGTGTCCACCGGGGACTGGGCACGGATGAGCCGCTGGATCGGCTCTGTGACGTCCCACACATTCACGTTCATCCCGGCGAGCACCTTGCGGTCCTTGAGCCAGAACGCGATGAACTGCCGCTTACCGGCGTCGCCGCGCAGCACCACCTGGTCGTACGAGCCGGGCGGAGCCCAGCCCGAGTACTCCATGCCCAGGTCGTACTGGTCGGAGAAGAAGTACGGGACGCGGTCGTACGAGACGTGCTGTCCGAGCATGGCGCGGGCGGCGGCCGGGCCGCCGTTGAGGGCGTTGGCCCAGTGCTCCACGCGGAGCCGGGTGTGCAGCAGCGGGTGAGCGGCGGCGGCGACGTCCCCGGCCGCGAAGATGTCGGGGTCGGAGGTGCGCAGCGACTCGTCGACGGCGACGCCTCCGCCGTGGGCGCGGTCGACCAGGGCGAGCCCCGCCGCCTCGGCGAGGGCGGTGCGCGGGGCGGCGCCGATCGCGGCGAGGACGGCGTGAGCGGGGTGCTCCTCGCCGTCGTCGGTACGGACGGCGAGGACCATGCCGTCCTGGCCGACGATCTCGGTGAGCCGCGCGCCGAAGACGAAGCGGACGCCGTGCTCGGTGTGGAGATCGGCGAAGAGCTGGCCGAGCTCGGGGCCGAGGACCTGGTGGAGCGGGGTGGGTTCGGACTCGACGACGGTGACCTCGGCGCCGTAGCCGCGGGCCGCGGCGGCGACCTCCAGACCGATCCAGCCACCGCCCGCGATCACCAGATGGCCGTTGTCCCGGCCGAGGGCGGCCAGGACCTGGCGCAGCCGGTCGGCGTGGGCGAGCCGGCGCAGATGGTGGACGCCGGCGAGTCCCGTGCCGGGGATGTCGAGGCGGCGCGGCTCGGATCCGGTGGCGAGCAGAAGCCGGTCGTAGCGGATGGTGGTGCCGTCGCCGAGGCGTACGGTGCGGGCCTCGCGGTCGACGACCGTGACGGGCTGCCCGAGGTGGAGCTCGACCTCGGCGCGGGCGTACCAGGCGGGCTCGTGCACGAAGACGGACTCCCGCGCCTCCTTGCCGGCCAGATAGCCCTTGGAGAGCGGTGGGCGTTCGTAGGGGTGGTCGCGCTCGTCGCCGATGAGGATCACGCGGCCGGTGAACCCCTCGGAGCGGAGTGTCTCCGCCGCCTTGGCCCCGGCCAGTCCCCCGCCGACGATGACGAAGGTCTGATCTGCGTCGACCACTTGATGCCTCCTCGTTGCGTCCGCTTCTACGCTACGCCTCCGGGCGTTCGGCGAGCCGTACCGCCTCGGGCGCTCCGCCGAGCGTCCCGCACGGAGCGTGATGGCGAAAGAGGGCGGGCGCCGGACACCCCCTAGGCACGGCGCGGCCTGAGGCGGGCGTGGAGGGTGGAGGCGGAGGCGTCGGTGAGGGAGGCGATCTGGTCGATGATCACCCGCTTGCGTGACCTGTCGTCGTCCGCCGCGTCGAAGAAGGCCCGGAACTGCGGGTCGAGTCCCTCGGGGGCACGGGCGGTGAGCGCCTCGGCGAGTTCGGCGAGGATGATGCGCTGGTCGGCGCGGAGCGCCTCCTGCTCGGCTCGCTGCATCACGTACCGGTCGGCCACGGCCTTGAGAACGGCGCATTCGTTGCGGGTCGCGCGGGGGACGACGAGCTCCGCCGCGTACCGGGTGAGCCGGCCGCTCCCGTGGGCCTGACGCGTCGCGCCCTCGGCGGCGAGGCAGAAGCGGCCGATCAGCTGGCTGGTGGCGTCCTTGAGCCGGGCCTGGGCGACCGCCGATCCGTCGTAGCCGTGCGGCCACCAGTCCTGGTCGACGAGGCGGTCGAGGGCCTCGGCGAGCTCCTGCGGATCGGTGTCGTGCGGTACGTACCGGCCGATGGCGACGGCCCAGATGTCGGCGCGCTCGGGCTCGGCGAAGAGCATGTTCGGGTCGATGTGGCCGGCGTGCAGACCGTCCTCGAAGTCGTGGACCGAGTAGGCCACGTCGTCGGACCAGTCCATGACCTGCGCCTCGAAGCACTTGCGGTGCGCGGGGGCGCCCTCGCGGGCCCAGTCGAAGACGGGCAGGTCGTCCTCGTACACGCCGAACTTCGGCGAGTCGGGGTCCTCGGGGTGCCCGCCGCGCGTCCAGGGGTACTTGGTGGCGGCGTCGAGCGCGGCGCGGGTGAGGTTGAGGCCGACGCTGACGGGGCGGCCGCTGGCGGAGTCGGCGATGAACCGCTTCGGCTCGATCCGGGTGAGCAGCCGCAGCGACTGGGCGTTGCCCTCGAAGCCGCCGCAGTCCTTGGCGAAGTCGTTGAGCGCGACCTCTCCGTTGTGCCCGAAGGGCGGGTGGCCCATGTCGTGGGCGAGGCAGGCGGCCTCGACGAGATCGGGGTCGCAGCCGAGCGCGGCGCCGAGCTCGCGCCCGACCTGGGCGCACTCCAGGGAGTGGGTGAGCCGGGTGCGGGGGCTGGCGTCCCAGGCGTGGCTGACCGAGCCGGGGGTGACGACCTGGGTCTTGCCGGCGAGTCTGCGCAGGGCGCTGGAGTGCAGGACCCGCGCCCGGTCCCGCTGGAAGGCGGTCCGCCCGGGCCGTTTGTCGGGCTCGGCGGCCCAGCGCTCGGTGGCGTCGTCGTCGTAGCCGGGGGTGTCCGTGATGCCAGGGGTGTCCGTGAAGCCTTCCATGCACCGAAGGTAACGGGCGGGACGGACAACCGGGGCGAGGACCGACCGGAGACGGGCCGTCAGGGCGGGAACTCGAAGGAGTGCAGGCCGCGTTCGCCGGCCGCGACGAGTCCGCGGCCGTCGGGGGGCCAGGCGCAGGAGCTCAGGGCCGTCTCGGAACGGACTGCGGCGACCGTTCGGCCGGTGGCGGCGTCCCGGACGCGCAGCATCCTGCCCGCGGTGGCGGTCCACCGGCCGTCCGGGGAGACGGCGAGTCCGTCCACCCGGCCGTCGGGGTCGGTGGAGCCGGAGAGGAGCGCGCCGGTGCGGGGATCCCAGCAGCTCACGGTGCCGGTCGCCGCGCAGGTGAGGAGGCGGGTGCCGTCGGGGGTGAGGTGAGGCCGGTGATCTCTCCGTCGTGCGGGAGGCCGTCCCCCCGGCCGCGGAACATCCACGGCTCGCGGGCGGCGTCAGCGGGTGACGGCGAGTTCCCGGCGTGGGGCGCGGGTCAGCGCCTCGTCGTAGCGGTGGAGGATCAGGCGGGCGAGGGCCGGGTGGTCGCCGAGCGGGGGCGCGGCGATCCAGGGGGCGTGGGCGGCGGCGCGGCCGGCGAAGAGGCCGGGGGCGGTGAAGCAGGAGGCGACGGCGACCCGGTGGCGGCCCCGCGCGGCGAGGACGCGCACCGCGTCGGGGACGGTCGGGGTGGCGGCGGAGGCGTACGCGGGCAGGACGGGCACACCGCCGAGCCGCTCGGACAGGGCGGCGGCGATCCGGCGGACGGCGGCGAGGCCCTCGGGGTCGCGGGACCCGGCCGCGGCGAGGACGACACCGGTGGCGCGCGAGGCGCTGTCGGCGGAGGTCCAGCCCGCCTCGGCGAGCCGGTCGGCGAGGGCCTCGACGAGCAGCGGATGCGCGCCGAGGGGCGCGGCGGTCCGGACCTGGCCCTCGGGCAGCGCGGCGGCCGCGGCGGGCAGGTCGTGCTTGACGTGGTGGCCGGGTCCGAAGAGGAGCGGGACGAGGACGGCCCCCGGTCCGGCCGGTTCCCGCCCCGGGACTCCCGCCGTGGCGTCGCCGGTGACGTCGGCCGCGATGCCCGCCGTGACGTCGGAGAGGACGTCCGGCAGCAGCGGGGTGTTCAGCTCGATGTGCGCCAGGCGGACGTCGAGGCCGGGGCGGAGTTCGCGGATGCGCTCGACGAGGTGGGAGAGGGTGACGGCGGCGCGTGGGTCACGGCTGCCGTGGCCGACGGCGACCAGGGCGGGGCGGCGGCGCGGGACGTCGAACGGGCGGACCCGGCTCAGGCGCTCCCCGAGCCGCGTGGTGATCGTGCCGAGCAGCTCGGCCGTGCTGTCGAACGTACTGTCCCGCTCCGTCATGCACCGATCCTGACGGCGCCGCGTTGCCTCCCCGTTGCGTGGGCGTCACGAGTGTTTTCCACCGGCTCACGGAGCGCCCCGCGGAGCTGTCAGGCGTCGACGGCCAGCCAGACCCGGAGGGTGCCGATCTCCTCGAAGCCGGCGGCGAGCGCGGGCGGCAGGTCGTCGCCCGACTCGTAGCCGACGACCGGGCCGCCGTCGCCGACGAGGCTCAGACAGCCGGCCCAGGCCTCGGCCGGGTCGGTGCCGTCGGCGGCGAAGAGGTTGGAGACGCCGGTCACCCGGCCGTTGCCGCTGAGCACCGCTCCCCCGGCGATCCTGCCGTCGGAGCCGTACCCCGCGACGACGCGGGTCGCCGGGTCGGCGAGGAGTCCGGCGCGGAAGAGCGCGGCCTCCTCGGCGTCGCCCCCGCTCCAGGCCGTCGCCCACGCGGCGAGTTCCGCGGGGGTACGGACGGCGCGCCAGTGCGTCCCGTCCGTCGCGGCCGGCGCCGGACGTCCGGCGGGCCGGTGGATCCAACTCGCCTCGAAGAGCGGCCGGAAGCCCTCGCCGGTCAGGTCGAGCCGGGCGAAGGAGTCCTTGACCGAGGCGCCGGGGGCCCGGCGGTCGATGCCGTCGAGGACGTCCCGTACGGACGCGTCGGCCGTGAGCGTCACGGCGTCCGGGTAGTACGGCGGGGTGCGGCGCCCGTTCGTCCAGGCGCGTGGGCCGAAGACCCCGGGGCGCCCGTGGGCGCGGCACATCGCGTCGCACCACTCCGCGTTGTCGAGAGCCGCCTCGGTGATCATCTGCGGATCGTACGGCTTCACCCCTTCTTCCCTCATTCTTTTATCTAGCGGAATATCTTTTCCACCATGCGAATGACTCCCACCGCCCCGCCCCGGCTCTCCAGACGTGTCGCCGCCGAACTCGTGGGCACCGCCGCCCTCGTCACCGTCATCGTCGGCTCCGGCATCCGCGCCGAGGCCCTCAGCCGTGACGTGGGGGTGAGCCTGCTGGCCAACTCCCTCGCCTCCGCGATCGGCCTCGGCATCCTGATCGCGCTCCTCGGCCCCCTCTCCGGCGGCCACCTCAACCCCGCCGTCACCCTCTGCGAGTGGTGGGCCCGCCGGGGCGAGGAGAACGCCCCGGGCGCCCGCGAGGTCGCCGCCTACTGCGCGGCCCAGCTCGTCGGCGCGGTCGCGGGCGCGCTGCTCGCCGAGACGATGTTCGGACGGGCGCCCGGCACCTGGTCCACCCAGGTCCGCTCCGACCACCACCTCCTCCTCGGCGAGACCGTCGCCACCGCGGGACTCGTCCTGCTCGTCCTCGGGCTGCGCCGCATCGGCCGCCTCGCGCTCGCACCGCTCGCGGTGGCCGCCTACATCGCGGCGGCGATCTGGTTCACCTCCTCCGGCTCCTTCGCCAACCCGGCGGCGACCGTCGGCCGCGCCCTCTCCGACTCCTTCACCGGCATCGCGCCCGGCTCGCTGCCGGGGTTCGTCGGGGCGCAGCTCCTCGGGACGCTGCTCGGCATCGCCCTGGCCGCCCTTCTCTACGGCGGCGGCGAACCGAACAGCGCCGATTCGCGTCGAACAGGGTGACGGGGCAGGCAAGATCCACGGAGGTTCGTCCATGCGACGCGTACGCGTACCCGCCCGGCTGAAACGGGTCGTGCCGCCGCCGCGCCCGGGCGCCCTGCTGCGGCGCCTCGTCGCCCTGCTGCCCCGCACCCGGCGGGCCCGCCGCCGTACCGTCCAGGCCGTCATGCTGGGCACCGTCCTCGCCCTCGCACCCGCCACCTGGATGCACGCCGTCGCCGACGGCCGCCTGCGGACCACCGCCGACGTCCCCGCACAGGACGTCGCCGTCGTCTTCGGCGCCGGACTCTGGAACGGCCGGCCGACGCCGTACCTCGCGCACCGGCTCGACACGGCCGCCGAGCTCTACCGCGCGGGGAAGGTCAGGGTCGTCCTCGTCACCGGCGACAACAGCCGCGTCGAGTACGACGAGCCCGACGCGATGCGCGCGTACCTCACCGGGCGCGGGGTGCCCGACCGTCACATCGTCAGCGACTACGCGGGCTTCGACACCTGGGACTCCTGCGTCCGGGCCAAGAAGATCTTCGGAGTCGACCGGGCCGTCCTCGTGACGCAGGACTTCCACATCAGGCGGGCCGTCGCCCTCTGCGGGGCGGCCGGCATCGACGCGTACGGGGTCAAGGTCGTCGAACCGCACGACTCCGTCTTCTACTACGGCGGAGTCCGCGAGCTCGCCGCCGCGGGCAAGGCGGCCCTGGACGCGACGCTGCGGCCGGATCCGCACTTCCTCGGGGAGCGCGAGGAGGGCGTGACGGAGGCGCTCGCCCCGGCGGGCTGACCCTCACCTCCGGGGCGGCCCACCTCGGAGCCCGACGTACCGGAGGCGTAATGCGGGGCGTCGCCTCCCGTAACACGGCCGTCGCACGCTTTCCGCATGTCCGAGGCTGCCACCACCCCCACGCACTGCCCCTACTGCGCCCTCCAGTGCGGCATGGGGCTGCGCCCCGCGGACGGCTCCGTGGAGGTGGTCGAACGCCCCGGCTTCCCCGTCAACCGGGGCGCGCTGTGCGGCAAGGGCCGTACCGCCCCGGCCGTACTCTCCTCCCGGGTCAGGCTGACCGGGCCCCTGGTCCGATGCCCTGACACGGGGGCCCTGAAGTCGGCCACCTGGGAGGAGGCACTCTCCGCCGTCGCCGACGGACTGCGCCGGACCCGCGTCGACCACGGACCCGATGCCGTGGGGGTCTTCGGCGGCGGCGGGCTCACCAACGAGAAGGCGTACACGCTGGGCAAGTTCGCCCGGATCGTGCTCGGCACCTCGCAGATCGACTACAACGGGCGCTTCTGCATGTCGTCCGCCGCGGCCGCGCACCAGCGGGCGTTCGGGCTCGACCGGGGGCTGCCCTTCCCGCTGGAGGACGTCCCGCGCACCGGCTGCGTGATCCTCGTCGGCTCCAACCTGGCCGAGACGATGCCGCCGGCGCTGCGCTACCTCACCGAGCTCAAGGCGAACGGCGGGAAGCTGATCGTCGTCGACCCGCGCCGCACCCGCACCGCCGAGCAGGCCGACCTCCACCTCGCCCCGCGCCCCGGCACCGATCTCGCGCTCGCCCTCGGACTCCTCCATCTCGTGGTCGCCGAGGGACGGGTGGACGAGGAGTTCGTCCGGGAGCGTACGGCGGGGTGGGAGGCGGCCCGTGCCGGGGCCATGGCGCACTGGCCCGAACTGGTCGAGCGCATCACCGGCGTACCGGTGCCGCTCCTGCGGGACGCCATGCGGATGTTCTGCGACGCGGAGAGCGGGATGGTGCTCACCGCGCGCGGCCCGGAGCAGCAGTCGAAGGGCACGGACACGGTCGGCGCGTGGATCAACCTCTGCCTCGCGACGGGGCGGGCCGGGCGGCCGATGAGCGGATACGGGTGCCTCACGGGACAGGGCAACGGCCAGGGGGGCCGCGAGCACGGCCAGAAGGCCGACCAGCTCCCCGGCTACCGCAAGCTGGACGACCCGGCGGCGCGGGCGCACGTGGCGGGGGTGTGGGGGGTGGACCCGGCCTCGCTGCCGGGGCCCGGCCGCAGCGCGTACGAACTCCTGGACGCGCTCGGGGGCGAGGTCAGGTCGCTGCTCCTGATGGGGTCCAACCCCGTGGTCTCGGCGCCGCGCGCCGGCCACATCGAGGGGCGGCTGCGCTCGCTCGACTTCCTGGCCGTCGCGGACGTGGTCCTGTCGGAGACGGCGGAGCTGGCGGACGTGGTGCTGCCGGTCACCCAGTGGGCGGAGGAGACGGGGACGACGACCAACCTGGAGGGCCGGGTGCTGCTGCGGCGGCGGGCGATCACCCCGCCGGACGGGGTCCGCACGGACCTGGAGGTCCTGCACGGCCTCGCCGCGCTCCTCGGCTGGGAGAAGGGCTTCCCGACCGACCCGGAAGAGGTCTTCGACGAACTCCGCCGCGCGTCGGCGGGCGGTCCGGCGGACTACTCCGGCATCAGCTACCGCCGTATCGCCGAGGAGGACGGCGTGTTCTGGCCCTGCCCGGAGCCCGCCGAGGGGGCGCCGCCCCACCCCGGGAGCCCTCGGCTCTTCCTCGACCGCTTCGCCACGCCCGACGGACGGGCGCGGTTCGTGCCGGTGGTGCACCGCGGTCCCGACGAGGAGACCGATGCCGCGTACCCCGTCGTGCTGACCACCGGCCGGGTCGTCGCGCAGTACCAGTCCGGGGCACAGACCCGGCGGGTCGACGAGCTGAACGCCGCCGCGCCCGGGGCCTTCGTGGAGCTGCATCCGCGGCTCGCCGAGCGGATCGGCGTGGCCGAGGGCGAGCGCGTCGCCGTCGTGTCGCGGCGCGGGCGGGCCGTCGCGCCCGCGCGGATCACCACGGCCATCCGGCCGGACACGGTGTTCATGCCGTTCCACTGGCCCGGCGAGGGGCGCGCCAACACCCTCACCAACCCCGCGCTCGACCCGGTCTCCCGGATGCCCGAGTTCAAGACGTGCGCGGTCCGGGTCGAGCCCGCCAGTCCCCGCCCCTGATGAGCGGTCCGTACGGCGTGCCCTGCGCAGCGAAGTAGACCCAGGCCCGGACGGCCGCCCCGTCCCGGACCCGGACCACCTCGCGCTCGGCCCGCTCGTACCCGGCGGGGAGCTCCACCCGGTCCAGTACGGCGAGGAGTTCGCCGTACTCCCCGGGCGCGGCCGTCACCAGGTCGCCCGCGACCAGACCCTCGCCCGGCACCACGTAGGGGTAGCCGGGGCCGTCGTGGAGGAGCGCTCCGGTGAGCCGGGCCGGCTCCTCCGCGGCCGTGCGGCCCAGCAGGAAACGGTCGTGGTTGTACTCGCCCGGCCGCAGCGTGCCGTAGACGAAGAAGGGCAGCTCGGTCATCCGGCGGCGGGCCCGGTCGTCTCGGCCTCCAGCCACGCCAGGTAGGCCGCCGAGGCCCCGACCACGGCGGTGGCGAGGACCTCGGGCGTGTCGTAGTCGTGCGCGGCGAGGAGGTGGGCCTCCAGCTCCTCGTAGCGCGCCGCCGTCGTCTTGAAGAGCACCTGCCACTCCTCCTCGGTCTCGATCGCCTTCCGCCAGTGGTAGACGGAGGTGACCGGTCCGGAGATCTGCGCGCAGGCGGCGAGGCGGGCCTCGACCGCCCCGCGCGCGAGCTCCTGCGCCTTGGCGGCGCTGTCGGTGGTGGTGAGCACGGTCCATGCGAGGGTCATCCCCTCACCGTACTCAGGCAGCCTGGGCGAACTGGGCCGCGTAGAGCCGTGCGTACGCGCCGTCCGCCGCCAGCAGTTCCTCGTGCGTGCCCTGTTCGACGATCGAGCCGTTCTCCATCACCAGGATGACGTCCGCGTCCCTGACGGTGGAGAGCCGGTGCGCGATCACGAAGGACGTGCGGCCCTTCCGGAGCGAGGACATGGCCCGCTGGATGAGGACCTCGGTGCGGGTGTCGACGGAGCTGGTCGCCTCGTCGAGGACGAGGATCGCCGGCTCCGAGAGGAACGCCCGTGCGATCGTGATGAGTTGCTTCTCGCCCGCGCTGAGCCCGGCTCCGTCCTCGTCGAGGACCGTGTCGTATCCGTCGGGCAGGGTCCGGATGAAGCGGTCGGCATGGGTGGCCATGGCGGCCTCGACGACCCGTTCGCGCGAGACCTCGCCACCGGCGCCGTACGCGATGTTCTCGGCGATCGTCCCGCCGAAGAGCCAGGTGTCCTGGAGGACCATGCCGATCCCGGACCTGAGGTCCTCGCGGGTCATGGCCGAGACGTCCACGCCGTCGAGGGTGATGCGCCCGCCCGTCACCTCGTAGAACCGCATCAGCAGATTGACCAGCGTGGTCTTGCCGGCACCGGTCGGACCGACGATCGCGACCGTCCGGCCGGGCTCCACGGTCAGGGACAGGTCCTCGACGAGCGGCTTGTCCGGCTCGTAGCGGAACGCCACCTCCTCGAACGTGACCCGGCCGGTGACCGCCGCCGGGAGCGGTGCGTGCCCGGGCACGGTTTCCGGCTCCGGGGACTCCTCCTCCGCGTCCAGCAGGTCGAAGACCCGCTCGGCGGAGGCGACCCCGGACTGCAGCAGACTGGCCATGGCCGCGACCTGGTTGACGGGGCCGTTGAACTCGTACGAGTACTGGATGAACGCCTGGACGTCCCCGATGCTCAGCGTTCCGCTCGCCACCCGCAGCCCGCCGACGACCGCGATCAGGACGTAGTTGAGGTTGCCGGCGAAGGTGAGGGCCGGCTGGATGAAGCCGGAGATGAACTGGGCGCGGAAGCTCGCCGCGTACAGCTCCTCGCCGAGTTCGTCGAAGCGCGCCACGGCCGCGTCGCGCCGCCCGAAGGCGACGACCTCCGCGTGCCCGGTGATCATCTCCTCGACATGGCTGTTGAGGCGGCCGGTGACGGCCCACTGCCGCACGAACTGCGGCTGGGCGCGCTTGCCGATCCGGGCCGCGACCACCAGCGACAGGGGGACGGCCGCGAGGGCCACGAGGGCGAGCAGCGGCGAGATCCAGCACATCATCACCAGCACGCCGACGATCGTGAGCAGCGCCCGGACCATCTGGCTGAACGCCTGCTGGAGGGTCTGGACGATGTTGTCGATGTCGTTGGTGGTGCGGCTGAGCACCTCGCCGCGCGGCTGCCGGTCGACGTACGAGAGCGGCAGCCGGGCCAGCTTGCGCTGGGCCTCGGCCCGCAGCCGGTGCCCGGCCCGCTGGACGACGGTCGTGGCGAGCCGCTGCTGGAGCCAGGTGAGCGCGGCGGCGCCGGCGACGGCCGCGAAGGCGGCGGCGAGCGCCTGGCCGACGGCGCGGAAGTCCACCCCGGCCCTGCTCGCGGCGCCGGAGACGACGAGGTCGGTGGCGTGGCCGAGGATCAGCGGGCTGAGGACGGCGAGGGCGACGCTCGCGGCCGCGGCGGCGAGCACCCCGAGGAGCCGGGGGCGGTCGGGGGCCATGGTGCGCAGCAGGCGCAGGCCGGAGGAGCGGAAGTCGAGGGAGCGTTCGAGGGACGGGGTGCTGATGCCGGGGCCGCGCTGCTGGACGGCCGGTCCCCGGCGTTCGGGGGCACTCACGCTGCTTCCTCCTCGGTGAGCTGGGAGAGGACGATCTCCCGGTAGGTGGCGTTGTCCCGCATGAGTTCCTCGTGGGTGCCGCTGCCGACGGCCCGGCCCTGGTCGAGGACGACGATCCGGTCGGCGTCGCGGATGGTGGAGACGCGCTGGGCGACGATGACCACGGTCGCCTCGGCGGTCTCCGCCGCGAGGGCCTCCCTCAGCAGCGCGTCGGTGCGGTTGTCGAGGGCGGAGAAGGAGTCGTCGAAGAGGTACACCCGCGGTCGGGCGACGAGGACCCGGGCGATGGCCAGGCGCTGGCGCTGGCCGCCGGAGAGGTTGGTGCCGCCCTGTGAGACCGGCGCGTCGAGGCCTTCGGGGAGTTTCCGCACGAAGTCGGCAGCCTGGGCGACCTCCAGGGCGTGCCACAGTTCGTCGTCGGTCGCCTCGGGTCTGCCGTACCGCAGATTGCTCGCGACCGTGCCGGAGAAGAGGTACGGCTTCTGCGGGACGAGTCCGACGGTACGGGCGAGGAGCGCCGGGTCCATGTCGCGGACGTCGACGCCGCCGACCGTGACCCGGCCGCCGGTGGCGTCGAAGAGCCGGGGGACGAGGCCGAGGAGGGTGGTCTTGCCGCTGCCGGTGGAGCCGATGACGGCGGTGGTGCGGCCGGGGCGGGCGGTGAGGCTCACGGAGCGCAGGACGGGTTCCTCGGCGCCGGGGTAGCTGAAGCCGGCGTCGTGGATGTCGAGCCGGCCGGCCTCGCGCAGCTCGCGGACGGGAGCGGCGGGCGGGGTGACGGACGGTTCGGTGTGGAGGATCTCCTGGATGCGTTCGGCGCTGACCTCGGCCCGGGGCATGTGCATCAGCAGGAAGAGGACCATCATCACCGACATCATGATCTGCAGCAGATAGCCGAGGAACGCGATCAGCGAACCGGCCTGCAGCGCCCCGGACTCGATCCGGTGGGCACCCGCCCAGATGACGGCGACGGTCGCGAGCTCCCAGACGATCAGCACGATCGGGAACATCAGGGCCTGGAGCCGGCCGACCCGCACTCCGACCGACCGCAGGTCGTCGTTGGCGGCGCCGAACCGCCGCTGCTCGTGACGGTCGCGGACGAAGGCGCGGACGACCCTGATTCCGGTGATCTGCTCGCGCATCACCCGGTTGACCCCGTCGACGCGTTCCTGCATCCCCCGGAAGTGCGGTCGCATGCGCAGGACGACGGTGCCGACGGCGCCCGCCATGAGCGGGACGAAGAGCAGGAGCAGCAGAGCGAGCGGAACGTCCTGGTCGAGGGCCATGACGACGCCTCCGGCGCAGAGCAGCGGAGCCGCCACGAGCATCGTCAGGACGAGGACGGCGAACGTCTGCACCTGCTGGACGTCGTTGGTGGTGCGGGTGATGAGGGAGGCGGTGCCGAAGCGGCTCATCTCCCGGGCGGAGAAGTCCTGGACGCGGCGGAAGGCGGCGGCGCGCAGATCACGGGCGACGCCCATGGCGATCCTGGCGCCGTGGTAGACGGCGGCGGCCGCGGCGGCGGCCTGGAGGAGGGTGACGGCGGCCATCAGGGCGCCGCCGGTGAGGACATGGGCGGTGTCGCCAAGCAGCACACCGTTGTCGATGACGTCGGCGTTGAGGGTGGGAAGCGTGAGGGAGGCGACGGACTGGACGAGCTGGAGCAGGACGACGAGGGCCAGGGCGCGCCGGTAGGGCCGGAGCCGGCCCGCCACGAGTCGGAGCAGCATCGGTGCGGCTCCCCCTCACGCGCCGTAGGGGCGGACGGACTTGGCGTTGCGCAGGGCGTGCGCCCACCAGGCGATCTGGTCGAGCATCGTCTTGGCCGCGGCGTCGGGTCCGGTGGGGTCCTGGTGGCTCCCGTCCTCGTCGAAATCGCCATGCGCGTTGTGGAAGGAGACGGTGTCGCGGACGGTGACGGCGTGCAGCTCTGCGAAGACCTGCCGCAGTTGTTCGACGGCGCGCAGACCGCCGGAGATCCCGCCGTAGGAGACGAAGCCGACGGGCTTGGCCCGCCACTCGGTGTAGTGCCAGTCGACGAGGGACTTCAGGGGGGCGGGGAAGGAGTGGTTGTACTCCGGGGTGAGGACGACGAACGCGTCGGCGGCGGCGAGGACCGGGGAGACCTTGGCGAGCTCGGCCGAGGCGGCGGCGTCGGGGTGGTGGGTGAGGACGGGCAGGTCGACGTCGGCGAGGTCGACGACGTCGACGGTGTAGTCGGCGCGTTCGGCGAGGCGGGCGCGGAACCATGCGGCGACGACGGGCGCGAACCGCCCCTCGCGGTTGCTGGCGACGACGAGGGCGAGCTTGAGCGGCGTGGAGTCCGCGTGGGTGATGTCCATGCCGAGAATCCTGATACCTCAAGCTTGGTTGAGGTCAAGCGCGGATCTTCGGGAGCGCGGAGGCCTACGGTGAGAGGCATGACGACACCCCTCCCGCACATCGAGATCGACGGCGCCCCGGCGGCCGATCCGGCGCTCCTCGCCACCCTGTTGAGCGGCTTCGGCCACTTCACCGCGATGCAGGTACGGGACGGCCGGGTCCGCGGCCTCGGCCTGCACGTCGACCGCCTGGACCGCGCCACCCGTGAGCTCTTCGGGCAGGGCATCGACGGCGAGCACGTCCGGGGCCTCCTGGCCGGCGCGCTGAGGACGGCGGGCCTCGACGACGCGACCGCGCGGGTGTACGTCTACGAGGGCGTCCGCCTCGTGACCGTCCTCCGGGCCCCGGCCTCCGCCCCGCGAACCCCGCAGCGCCTGAAGTCCGTCGACTACTGGCGCCCCGCTCCCCACATCAAGCACCTGGGCGGCTTCGGCCAGTCCTACTACGGCGAGGCGGCCCGGCGCGAGGGCTACGACGACGCCCTCCTGGTCTCCCGGGACGGCGAGATCGCGGAGGGCGCGGTCACCAACATCGCCTTCTGGGACGGCACATCGGTGATCTGGCCCTCCGCGCCCTGCCTCACGGGCGTCACGATGGCCCTCCTGGAGGAGCGCCTGGGATCCGTCCGGCGCCGGGTGACGACGGCCGATCTCCCCCGGATGCGGGCGGCGTTCGTGACGAACTCCCGCGGCGTCGCACCGGTGGGCGGGATCGACGCGCTCGGGTTCGCGGTGGACGAGGAGCTGATGACGCGGGTGCACGAGGCGTACGGGTCGGTGCCGTGGGAGCGGCTGTAGGGAGCGCCCGGGGCTCTCTTCACTCCCTCCCAACACGCCCTGCTTCCACGGCTGTTCGAGGCCGTGCGCCCGGTAGCATCGATGGTACGGGTGGGTGACATGGGGGTCCGGAGATGGTCGCGAGGTACGTCGTCTCGCCGCGGGGCGGTCGTCGCGCCTACCCCGACATCACCTCCGCCCTGCGCGCCGCGGCCGCCCGGGGCCGGGCCGCGCAGATCGAGATCGCGCCCGGTCACTACGGCGAGACGCTGTTCGTCCGGGGTGAGGTCCGGCTGACCGCGCTCGAAGGACCGGGCTCCGTGGTCGTGAGCGGGACCGGCGGGACCGTACTGGACACCTCCGGGTCGGTCCATGTGCACGGCCTCGCGCTGACCGGCCGCGATGCCGACGCCGTCGCCTGCCGGGCGGGAACGCTCACGCTCGAGCACACCGAGATCCGGGCTTCGGGCGGCGTCGCCCTGAACGCACGGCCACGCACCTCCGTGACCCTGAGGGACAGCGTGGTCCTGCACGGCCGCACGCTGTTCGCCGGGTCGGCCGGGCTCGTCGAGCGGTGCCGGTTCACCGACGCCGCCGACAACGCGATCGCGGTGATCGAGGGCGCGCGGGTCGCCGTCCGGGGCAGCCGGATCGAGGGCAGCCGGATCCACGGGGTGCGCGTCAGCGACGCCGGCGCCGAGGTCACGGGATGCGAGCTGACCGGCACGGGGCACGCGGCCCTCATGGCGGACTCCCGGGCCGAGCTGACGGTGGCGGACTGCACGATCACCGCCGTGCACGCCGAGGGGATCATGTTCATCGAGCAGTCACGGGGCTCCGTGGACAACACACACGTCACCGACGCCCGGCACGGGATCGGCGCGGCGAGCGGCGCCGATCCGGTGGTGCGCGGATGTGTGCTCACGGACTGCCACGACACCGGGATCAACGTCCAGACATCGGCGCGTGGCAGGTTCGAGGACTGTCAGGTCCTGCGCGCGGGGAACGTGGCCGTCTTCTCGACCCAGGGCGGCGCGCCGGAGGTGCGGGGCGGCCGCATCTCGGAAGGCAACGTCGGCATCGCCCTGACGGACGGCGGGCGAGGCCGGTTCACCGGGATCGGGATCGAGGACCTGACGGCCTCGGCGCTACGGGTCTGGAACGGGTCCAAAGGCGTGTTCGAGCACGTCAGGGTGGACCGCTGCCCCCAGGGCCTGGACACCACCCAGGGCGACGGCGGCACCGCGGCCGACCTCACCGACGTGGTGTTCCGTGACTTCGAGGTCACCGCGGTGACCGCCCTCGGCCAGTCGCGGGTCACGCTCAGGGACGTGAAGGCGGAGCGGGGGGTGGTCGGCTTCGGCGTCGGCGAGGAGGCCCAACTGCTCGTCCACGACTGCGACATCAGCGCGATGAGCGTCGGAGGAGCCGTCGCGTACGGCAGGGCGAAGCTCGCCGCGAAGAACCTCACCGTGCGCGGGGCGGGTACCGGGCTGATCGGGAGCGGCTCCGCCTACCTGGACCTCGCGGACAGCGAGTTCACCGATTGCGCGACCATGGGCGCCGCCTTCACCGACGAGTGCGGGGGCCGCGTGGTGAACTGCTCCGTCGGCGGAGCGCCGGGAGCCGCAGTGCTGGACAACGGCCGCGTCGACCTGGTCGCGCTGCGCACGTCGCTGCCGGTCGTCCACAAGACCGTCCACACGGTCGAGCCCACGCCGACGGTCATCAACAACTACAACGGTCCGGTGATCTACGGCCCGGTCATCCACAGCCAGTTCTCGTGGAACAACGACAACGTCAGCCAGCAGCAGACCGGAAGGGACGATTCCAGCCCATGAGCGATCCGCGGAACGTGCACAACTACGACGGACCCGTGTTCCATGGCACGTCCACCCATAACCAGCTCGCCTGGAACAACGAGACGGTCACCCAGAACCAGCAGGTCAACAGCCAGGTCGCGCCGGGGTACGCGGAGCTCGCCGAGCGCGTCACCGAGCTGCTGCGGCAGCTGCCCGGGGCGGGCCTCGGCGAGCGGGACCGCGAGGATGCGGAGGGCGCCGCCGGAGAGGTCCTGGAGGTGATCACCCAGCCGGACCCCGAGGAGGGCAGGGTGCGCCGCGCGCTCGCCACGCTCAGGGGAGTCCTGGCCCCCGTCGCGACGGGGGTCGCGGCCGGCACGACCGTGGGGGCCCAGGAGTGGGCCAGGGCGGCGATCGAGGGCCTGATCGTCTGAGGGACGGCCAGGGCGGCCGTCGAGGGCCTGATGGTTCGGGGGCGGGCACCGGGGGGCGGGGCCCGGCGGCACCGGCGGTCCGCGGGCTCCGGGGCGGGCCCGGCCGTGTCACCCGTTCGACACGGGCCGTCGGCTGACTCTCCGTAACCCCTCCTGACCTGCGTAAACACCGTCCGGGCAAGGCGCCGCGCCGCACCGGACGGCGTAATTCTGACCCTCCCTCAGCAGGCGCGCGGCGCGTCGCGGCACTTATCTCGGTCCTAGGAGGTAGGTCCCGGGAAGTCCCTCCCGGGAGGCCTCCCCGGCATGACCGCTCGCGCGCCCCGGAGGACCCCATGCGCACCACTGCCCGCCTGCTCACCGGTACCGCGTTGACGGTCGCCGCCGTCGGTGCCCTCGGCGCCCCCGCGTACGCCGGGGACTCCGGGACGCTCGAGGTCTATCCGTCCTCCGCGACCCCGGGCACCACCGTCACCGTCAACACGCTCGCCTGCGGCAAGCACGGCCACGGTGTGGGAGACGCGCAGTCCCTCGGTGCCGGCGACTTCCAGCTGAACCCGAGCACGCACAAGGAGGTCGTGGTCGGGCAGTTCAAGGTCCCGCACCACACCAAGGCCGGTACCTACTGGATCAGCGTCGCCTGCGACAACGGCAGGACCGCGCGCGGTGAGCTCCGGGTCGAGCACAAGGTCCCGACCGGCCATGTGAGTACCGGTGTCGGGGGCAGCGTCGGCCCCGACACCACCCAGATCGCGGCGGGCGCGGCGGTGCTGGCCGCGGCTGCCGTCGGCGGTACGTGGCTCCTGCGCCGCCGGGCGAGCGGCGCGCAGGACGGCTGAGACGTACCGCACGTCCTGCCCCCGCCGCGCGCCCGCATGAGGCCCGGCGGGGGCAGGGCCACACCCGGGGCCCCGCTCCCCGCCCGGGCCCCTTCCCCGCACCACCCCGAGAGGGCAGAACGTGAGCAACAGGAGCAAGGGCTGGGGCATAGCCGTCGCCGCGTGCGTCGGCATCTGGCTCGTGCAGAACGGGTCGGAGAACGTCACGCCGCCGGTCCCGTCCGCCGCCCAGGCCTTCGCCGCCGGTCCGAACGCGCACACCACGGCGGCCGCCGACCCGCTGGCGCCCTCCGCCCCGGTCCGGCTGCGCATCCCCGAGATCGACGTGGACACGCCCATGGTGGGGCTCGGCCTGGGCCCCGACGGCGCCCTCGAAGTACCGCCGGCGGAGAACGGCAACCTGGCCGGCTGGTACGAGGGCGGTACGACCCCCGGCGCCGAGGGCACCGCGATCGTCGCCGGCCATGTCGACAACAAGCGGGGCCCCGCCGTCTTCTACGCCCTCGGCGCGCTCAAGAAGGGCAACCGGATCGAGGTGGACCGCCAGGACGGGCGGACCGCCGTCTTCACGATCGACGCCGTCGAGGTGTACCCGAACAAGGCGTTCCCCGACGCGAAGGTCTACGGCCGGGCCGACCGGGCCGAGCTGCGCGTGATCACCTGCGGCGGTGGCTTCACCGAGAAGAACGGCTACCAGGGCAACGTGGTCGCCTTCGGCCACCTCATCGGCGTGCGCTGAACGCGGTCGGGCTCAGGACCACTGGTCGAAGGCGAGCTTCGCGACCAGCGAGAAGACGACGACGAGGAGCACCCGGCGGACGAACGCGGCGCCCTTGCTCAGCGCCATCCGCGCTCCGATCATCCCGCCGGCCAGGTTGAAGGCGGCCATGACCGCCGCCAGCTGCCAGAGCACGGTGCCCTGGTAGGCGAACATCGCGAGCGCGCCCGCGTTGGTGCAGACGTTGACGATCTTGGCGGTGGCGGAGGCGGTCACCATGTCGAGATGGAGTACGGCGGTGAGCGCGAGGACCAGGAAGGTGCCGGTCCCCGGCCCGAACAGTCCGTCGTAGAAACCGATGCCGCCGCCGACGAGCACGATCGCGGTCACGACCCGGGCCCGGCCGACAGGTCCCTTGGCCTCCGTCTGCGTCCCGAAGGACGGCCGCAGCATCACGAACGCGGCCACGCCCACGAGCACGACCATGACGAGGGGGCGCAGCACGTCGCTGCTGATCCCGGCCGCGAAGAAGGCTCCTGCCATCGACCCCGCGAGGGCCGCCAGACCGATCCGTACCGCCGTCTTCACCTGGACCGGGGCTTTGCGTACGAAGGCGACGGCGGCCCCGGTCGTGCCGACGATGGCGACGGCCTTGTTGGTGCCGAGGACCTGCCCGGGCGAGGCGTGCGGAAGCCCGAGCAGCAGGGCGGGCAGCAGCAGGAGCCCTCCCCCGCCGACCACGGCGTCGATCCAGCCGGCCACGAGCGCGGCGAGGCAGAGCAGGACGAGGGTGGTCAGGGATATGTCAGGCATGCCCGCGAGCCTAGGGAGGAGATGGGTGTGCAGTCCATCAATCCCCGGAGAGTTGAGCTACGTCTGAGGTTGTGCCCGCCGGCGACCGGTCGGGCGCGGGCGGCGCGGCCGGTTCGACGGCGACCGTGAGGAAGGTGGCGGCGAGGGCACCGGCGGCGAGGAGGCCGGCGGCGACCTGCCGTCTGGCCCGGTCGGCGGCGTGGACGCGCCGGGCGCGGTGACGCATGCGGTGCTTGGCGCGGTGCTCAGTCATGGCTGAAGTCCTCGGAGTGGATGCGGCGGGCGGGTACCCCGGCCCGGACGAGGGAGGCGGTGGCGGCCCGGGCCATCGCGGGCGGGCCGCAGAGGTAGACGTCGTGGGCGGCGAGGTCGGGCACGAGGTTGCGCAGGGCCTGCGGGGCGAGGGGGTCGAAGGAGCCGTCGGAGGGGCCGAGGAGGTAGTGCAGGGCGGCCGCTCGTCCGCGGGCGATGCCTTCCAGCTCCTCGCGCAGGACGAGCCCCTCGGCGTCGGAGGCCCGGTAGAGCAGCGTCACGTCGCCCGGCCCGCCGGGCAGGGTCTCGAAGAGCGCCCGCATCGGGGTGATGCCCACGCCCCCGGCGAGCAGCAGCACCTTCCGGCGTGTGCGGCGGTGGGCGGTGAGCGCGCCGAACGGGCCGGTGGCGAGCACGCGGGTGCCGGGGCGCAGACGGCGGATCCGGCGGGTGTGGTCGCCGAGGGCCTTGACCGTGATCCGCAGGGTGTCGTCCCGGACCGGCGCGGAGAGGGAGAACGGGAGCGCGGTGCGCCAGAGCCGCCGGGACAGGAACCGCCAGCGGAAGAACTGGCCGGGCTCGGCGCACAGCCGCTCCAGGCCGGTGCCACGGATGGTCACGGAGACGACGTCCGGGCTCTCGTCGCGGACCTCGGTCACGCGGAGGGTGTGGCGCAGGGCCTGCCGGACGGGGACGACGATCCGGTACCAGACGAGGACGACGGCGACCGTCGCGTGCGCCATCGACCAGCCCCAGAGCGCGAGCACGCTCCCGGTGAGGTCGGGTCCGGCGAGCTGGTGCACGAAGCCGAGGGCGGCGGCGAGGTGGCTGAGCAGATGGACCGCCCGCCAGGTCTCGTGTCGCAGGCGTCGCCGGGCGGCCCGGGCGGAGGTCACCCCGACGGCGGCGAAGAGCGCGGTACCGGCGGTGGCGGCGGCGAGCGCGGGGTAGGAGAGCAGTCCTCCGGCGGCGGTGACGAGATCGGTACGGGTGTGCACGGCGTACCCGCAGAGCGCGAGGAGCGCGTGGGCGCCCACGAGGCCGAGGACGTACCGGCCGCCGAAGGCGTGCCACCGGGCGAGCCGGTCGGCCCCGACGCCGTGCTCGACGGCGGGGACGCGGGCCATCAGGAAGAGCATGACGAGCACGCCGTATCCGGCGAGCAGCCCGGTGAGGTGGGCGCCACCGGCGAAGAAGGCGTCGAGCCGCGCGGAGGGCTGCGCCTGGACGCCCCAGACGAGGGCCACGCCCCCGGCCCCGCCGACGAGGCCGTCGCGCAGCCGGTCGGGGGAGACGCGCAGCGGCGCGGGGGGTCGGGGTGCGGGGGTACGGGGTGCGGAGGTACGGCGCACGGGTGGGACGCGCCGGGGCGCGGGGTCACGAGGCGCGGGCGGGACGCGCCGGGAGGTGGGCGCGGGCCGCACGCGCCCCTCGCGCTGCTCCAGATAGGCGGCGAGCGCCGGATGGGTCGGTTCCTGAACCTCGGTGGTCACAGCACCGCACACTAGGGTCCGGCGGTATACGAGAACCCCAGGTCAGCCCCTCCCCCGCGATCCTTAAGGCCCTCTTGAGGACGCCCTGACCACCGGTTAAGCCTCACACCCGCGCGCCTCACAGTGCGATCCCCCGGGAGCTGAGATCAGCGTTCCGTGCGGGAAACAGCCGGGATGCCGACGGGTAACACCCGCCCCGCACGCTTCGGTGCATGAGTACACGGATCGTGGTGGTCGGGGGCGGGACGGCGGGCGCCAGGCTCGCCCAGCGTCTGCCCGTCACCCTCCTCGGCGAAGAGCCGCACGCGCCCTACAACCGGGTGCTGCTCGCGGACGTCCTCGCCGGGCGGTACGCGCCGGAGGTGATCGCGCTGCCCGCCCCTCTGGAGCCGGTGCGGCGCGGGGTGCGGGCGGTGCGGATCGACCGGGCCGCCCGGACCGTGGAGTGCGAGGACGGGACGGAGGTCGGCTACGACCGGCTGGTCCTGGCCACCGGCTCCAACCCGGTGCTTCCGCCGCTGCGCGGACTGCGCGGCGCGCTGCTGCCGTCCGGCGTCCACCCCTTCCGTACGCTCGACGACTGCCTGGAGCTGCGGGGCGTCGTCCGCCCCGGGGTCCGCGCGGTCGTCATCGGCGGCGGGTTGCTCGGGGTCTCCGCGGCCCGCGCGCTGGCCGCGCTCGGCGCGGAGGTCGTGCTGACCCAGCAGGGCGAGCGGTTGATGGAACGTCAGCTCGACGCGTCGGCATCGGAGTTGCTGCGGGCGCACGTGGAGTCCCTCGGAGTCGAGGTGCACACCGAGTGCCGGGTCAGCGGGCTGCGACAGCGGGACGGAGCGGTCACGGCGGTCGAACTCGCCGACGGTTTCGTGCTCGACGCCCAGGTCGTGGTCCTCGCGTGCGGGGTGCGGCCGCGGACCGGCCTCGCCCGGGAGGCGGGGCTCGACGTGCGTACGGGTGTCGTCGTCGACGACGAGCTGCGGACCTCCGACCCGTACATCCACGCCATCGGCGACTGCGCCGAGCACGCCGGCCGCGTGTACGGCCTGGCGGGCCCGGCGCTGGAACAGGCGGACGCGCTCGCGGACGTCCTCGGGTCGGAGACGGCCGTCCCGGCCGATGCGGACGTCCCGGCCGATGCGGCCGGCGCGGGCTCCCTCCCGGCCGGGCCCGTCGCGCCCCGCCCCGCCTACACCGGCACCCGCGCCCTGACCCGGCTCACGCTGGGCGGGCCCGAGGCCCTCGACCTGGCCGCCTTCGGCGAGGCCACACCGCTGCCGGGGGACGACGTCGTCCAGCTGACCGACGCCACCCGGCGCGCCTACCGCAAGGTCGTCGTCCGCGGTGACCGGCTCGTCGGCGGCGTGCTGCTCGGCGATCTCGCCGCGGTCGGAACGCTCGCCCGGGCGTGGGAGGGCGACGAGGCCCTGCCCGACGCTCCCCTGCTTCATCTGCTCACCCATGACGGAGGCTCCTGAGATGCACACCCCCACTCTCGTCCTGGTCGGCCACGGCATGGTCGGCCAGCGGTTCCTGGAGGCGCTCGCGGACCGGGGCGTCACCGAGCGCGCGCGGGTCGTCGTCCTCTGCGAGGAGCCGCGCCCGGCCTACGACCGCGTCCAGCTGACCTCGTACTTCAGCGGCCGGACCCCCGACGATCTGTCGATGGTCGAGGACGGCTTCATGGCGAAGTACGGCATCGAGCTGTACGTCGGGGACCCGGCCGAGACGATCGACCGCGCGGCCCGTACGGTCACGGCCCGCTCCGGACAGGTCTTCGCGTACGACACGCTCGTGCTGGCCACCGGCTCGTACCCCTTCGTGCCGCCCGTCCCGGGCAAGGACGCGCGCGGCTGTTTCGTGTACCGGACGATCGAGGACCTGCTCGCGATCGAGGAGTACGCGAAGACGGCGACGACCGGCGCGGTCGTCGGCGGCGGTCTGCTCGGCCTGGAGGCGGCGGGAGCGCTCAAGGGTCTCGGACTCGACACGCACGTCGTGGAGTTCGCGCCCCGGCTGATGCCGGTGCAGGTCGACGACGGCGGTGGCGCGGCGCTGCTGCGGACGATCGAACAGATGGGTCTCACGGTCCACACCGGCACGGGCACGCAGGAGGTCGTGACCGAGGACGGCGCGGTCACCGGGATGCGCCTCTCGGACGGCTCCGAGGTGGCCACGGACATGGTGGTCTTCTCGGCGGGTGTACGGCCCCGGGACCAGCTGGCGCGCGACTGCGGCCTGACGGTGGGAGAGCGCGGCGGCATCGCGGTGGACGACCGGTGCCGGACGTCCGACCCGTCCGTCTACGCGATCGGCGAGTGCGCGCTCGCCTCGGACGGCCGGGTGTACGGCCTGGTGGCGCCCGGCTACGAGATGGCGCTGACGGCGGCGGCGACGATCGCCGACGAGGCCGAGGAGCGCTCCTTCACGGGCGCCGACATGTCGACGAAGCTGAAGCTGCTCGGTGTGGACGTGGCCTCCTTCGGTGACGCGCACGGCACGGCCGAGGGCTGCCTCGACGTCGTGTACTCCGACTCCCGCTCCGGGGTCTACAAGAAGCTCGTGATCGACCGGGAGGGCGTGCTGCTCGGCGGTGTCCTGGTCGGCGACGCCGACTCGTACGGGATGCTGCGGCCGCTCACCGGCTCGGTGCCGCCCGTCTCGCCCGAGCAGCTGGTCCTCCCGGCGGGCGCGGGCGCTCCGGTCGCGCTGGGGCCGTCCGCGCTCCCCGACGACGCGGTCATCTGCTCGTGCCACAACGTCACCAAGCACGCGATCAGCCAGTGCGCGACGCTGCCGGAGGTGAAGAAGTGCACCAAGGCGGGGACGGGCTGCGGCAGTTGCGTGAAGCTCATCGGCCAACTGCTGCCGGAGCCCGCGGACAAGGGGCTGTGCGGCTGCTTCGCGTACACCCGCAGTGAGCTGTACGAGATCACCCGCACGCTGCGCCTGACCTCCTTCGCCGAGCTGCTCGACTCGCACGGCCGGCCGGAGGCGCGGGGCGGCGAGGGCTGCGAGGTCTGCAAGCCGACGGTCGGCTCCATCCTGGCGAGCCTCGCGCCGACGATCGGGGCGGGCGGCTACATCCTCGACGGCGAGCAGGCCTCCCTCCAGGACACCAACGACCACTTCCTCGCCAACCTGCAGCGCAACGGCTCGTACTCGGTGGTGCCGCGCATCCCGGGTGGCGAGATCACCCCGGAGAAGCTCATCGTGATCGGGGAGGTGGCCCGCGACTTCGGGCTGTACACCAAGATCACGGGAGGCCAGCGGATCGACCTGTTCGGCGCCAGGGTGGACCAGCTGCCGGCGATCTGGACCCGGCTGGTCGACGCGGGCTTCGAGTCGGGGCACGCGTACGGCAAGTCGCTGCGCACGGTGAAGTCCTGTGTGGGGCAGACCTGGTGCCGCTACGGCGTCCAGGACTCGGTGAAGATGGCGATCCAGCTGGAGCTGCGCTACCGGGGTCTGCGCTCGCCGCACAAGCTCAAGTCGGCGGTGTCCGGCTGCGCGCGGGAGTGCGCGGAGGCGCAGTCGAAGGACTTCGGCGTCATCGCGACGGCGAACGGCTGGAACCTGTACGTCGGCGGCAACGGCGGCGCGACCCCGCGCCACGCGGACCTCCTGGCGCAGGACCTGTCGGATGCCGAACTGGTGCGGCTGATCGACCGGTTCCTCATGTTCTACATCCGTACCGCCGACCGGCTGGAGCGCACCTCGGTGTGGCTGGAGCGGCTCGAGGGCGGGCTCGGCCATCTGCGGGACGTGGTCGTCCACGACTCGCTGGGGCTCTGCGACGAACTGGAGGCGCTGATGGCGGCCCATGTCGACGACTACCAGGACGAGTGGGCCGCGACCCTGGACGACCCGGAGCGGCTGCGCCGCTTCGTCTCCTTCGTGAACGCGCCGGACGCGCCGGACCCGTCGGTGCGGTTCGTCCCGGAGCGCGACCAGATCAAGCCGGACCTGACCGTCCTCACCATCGGAACTCTGGAAGGGGTCTGAAGCCCGATGAACCTCGAACTCTCCCACGACGTCGAGGCCGACGCCTGGACGACGGTCTGCGAGACATCCCGGCTGATCCCCGGGCGGGGCGTGGCCGCACTCCTCCCCGACGGCCGGCAGGCGGCGCTCTTCCTGGACCGCACGGGGCGGCCGTACGCGATCGAGAACCGCGACCCGTTCACGGGCGCGCAGGTGCTGTCCCGGGGGCTCCTCGGCTCGGCGGGCGGCCGGACCTTCGTGGCCTCGCCGCTCCTGAAGCAGCGCTTCGACCTGGAGACGGGCAGGTGCCTGGACGACGAAGGGGTTTCGGTGGCGGTCTTCCCGGTCCGTACGGTGTGAGTCGGACGGCGGCGTTTCTGCCTGAGGCGGTCGGACGTAGGCTGTGCGGTCCCTACTCCGGAGTAAGAACGAGGGGGTCCGCATGGACACGCCCGGCCGCAGCACCGGCACCACCCGCACCGGCACCCGCGCCTGGAGCGCCCGCGACATCCCGGACCAGCGGGGCCGCACCGCCGTGGTCACCGGCTCCAACAGCGGCATCGGTCTGGTCACCGCCCGCGAACTGGCCCGCAGGGGCGCCCGGGTGGTGCTCGCCTGCCGCAGCGAGAAGCGGGGCACGGCGGCCGTCGAGCGGGTGCGGAACGAAGTGCCGGGCGCGGAGGTGGAGTTCCGTCCGCTGGACCTCGCCGACCTCTCGTCCGTACGGGAGTTCACGGCCTCGCTCCCGTACGAGCGGCTCGATCTGCTCGTCAACAACGCGGGGGTGATGGCACTGCCGTACGCCCGGACCGCGGACGGCTTCGAGACGCAGTTCGGCGTCAACCACCTGGGGCACTTCGCGCTCACCGGCCTGCTGCTGCCCCGGCTGCTCGACGCGCCCGCGGCCCGTGTCGTCACCGTCTCCAGCGGCATGCACGCGATATCCCGGCTGGACATGGGCGATCTCAACAGCGAGCGGAAGTACCGCCGCTGGATCGCCTACGGTCGCTCGAAGACGGCCAATCTGCTCTTCGTCCACGAGCTGGCCCGGCGCCTGCGGGCGGCGGGCTCGGGGATCGTGGCGGCGGCCGCCCACCCCGGATACGCGGCGACCAACCTCCAGACGGCCGGGGCGCGGATGGAGGGCCGTACCGGCGCCGAGCGGATCATCGAGCTCGGCAACCGGATCCTCGCCCAGCCGGCCGAGGCCGGGGCGCTGCCGACGCTCTACGCGGCGACGGCGGACGGGGTGGCGGCCGACTCGTTCACCGGCCCTTCCTTCCTGATGGTGCGGGGTGCGCCCGGCGCTTCGTGGCGGGCGCGGTGGACCCTCGACGACATCGCCGGCGAGCGGCTCTGGGTTGCCTCGGAGCAGCTCACCGGCGTGACGTACGACGGCCTGAAGGGGTGACCGGCGGGGACGCCCGCCCGGTGATCAGCCCTCGATGGCGGCCGGGTCCATCCACATGACCTCCCAGTGGTGGCCGTCGGGGTCCGTGAAGGAGCGGCCGTACATCGTGCCGTAGTCCATGGGGTCCTTCGCCGCGGATCCGCCGGCGGCGAGGGCACCGTCCGCCAGCTCGTCGACCTTCTCGCGGCTCTCTGCGCTCAGCGCGAGGAGCACCTCGCTCGTCCTGGTCGCGTCGGCGATCTCCTTGCCGGGCGCGGTGAACTCCTTGAACTTGGGCTCGGTCAGCAGCATCGCGAAGATCGTGTCGCTGATGATCATGCAGGCGGCGGTGTCGTCGCTGAACTGCGGGTTGAAGGAGTAGCCGAGCTTGCCCCAGAAGGCCTTCGAGGCCTCGAGGTCCTTGACCGGCAGGTTGACGAAGATCATCTGGTTCATGGTGTCCGCTCTCTCATCTGTCTCGGGTGTCTCGGGTGCCTCAGGTGCGCTTTCGAGAGTTAAGACGGCCGGCCCGGCGGAAACTCATCGGCGCGCGGGAAGTTTTCCTCGGATCGCGCCGGCGTCGGGTCGCCGTGCGCCTGCGTGCGCCGGTGAACCCCACTGACATTCCGACCGACGCTTCCCCTTCATCGGTTGTTGCTGCACCGTCAACTCGGTACCAACTCCGTACTCCTAGGTTCCGAAAGCGCGCGACCCCGCCGCCGACCGGTGCGGCGGGTTCACACACCACCCCCTCTGGAGTGAGACGTGGAGCGACGCAGTTTCCTGCGCGGTGCGGTCATCGGCACGTCGGCGGCCGCCTTCGGCGGCACCCTGATGCGCGGGGCGGCCTACGCGGCCCCCGCCCAGCCCGGCGCAGGCCCCTACGGGGCCCTCGGCCCGGCCGACGCCAACGGCATCCTGCTGCCGAGCGGATTCAGCAGCCGGGTCATCGCCCGGTCGGGACAGACCGTCCCCGGCACCTCGTACACCTGGCACAACGCCCCCGACGGCGGCGCCTGCTTCGCCGACGGAAGCGGCTGGATCTATGTCTCCAACTCGGAGATCAACCCCGGCGGCGGCGCGAGCGCGGTGAAGTTCGGCTCCAACGGCGCCGTCACGGGCGCCTACCGCATCCTCTCCAACACCCGCACCAACTGCGCGGGCGGCAAGACCCCGTGGAACACCTGGCTCTCCTGCGAGGAGGTGAGCCTCGGATACGTCTACGAGACCGACCCGTACGGCGTGAACGCGGCGGTCCGCCGCGCCGCGATGGGCCGCTTCAAGCACGAGGCCGCCGCCGCCGACCCCGTCCGCAAGGTCGTCTACCTGACCGAGGACGAGACGAGCGGCTGCTTCTACCGGTTCATACCCACCACCTGGGGCAACCTCTCCTCCGGGACGCTCCAGGTGCTGGTGGCCGGCACCGCCACCTCCGGCTCCTTCACCTGGCAGAACGTCCCGGACCCGGACGGCTCTCCGACCGTGACGCGCAGCCAGGTCTCCGGCTCGAAGAAGTTCAACGGCGGTGAGGGCTGCCACTACGCCAACGACACCGTCTGGTTCACCACCAAGGGCGACAACCGTCTCTGGCAGCTCAACCTCACCACCAACACCTACGAACTCGCCTACGACGACTCGCTGGTGTCCGGTGGCGGCGCTCCTCTGACGGGCGTCGACAACGTCACCGGCTCCTCCTCCGGCGACCTGTTCATCGCCGAGGACGGCGGCAACATGGAGATCTGCATCATCACGCCGGACGACGTCGTCGCGCCGTTCCTGCGGATCAGCGGCCAGTCCGCCTCCGAGATCACCGGGCCCGCCTTCTCCCCCGACGGCAGCCGGTTCTACTTCTCCAGCCAGCGCGGTACCTCCGGCAGCTCCTCCGGCGGCATCACCTACGAGGTGACCGGCCCGTTCCGGGCGTAGAGGCGCTCGGCGGGGGCCGCCGACACGGCCCCCGCCACCCTTCTCCGGGCGCCGCCCAGCAGGGCGGCGCCCAGCGGCGTCAGGGTGTGCAGGACCGCGTTGCCGTGCCGCAGGGTGGCGACCAGGCCCGCCTCGCGCAGGACGCCCGCGTGCTGACTGGCCGAGGCGAGCGACACCCCTGCCCTGCGGGCGAGTTCACTGGTGGTGCCCCCGTCGCCGATCGCGTGCAGGACCGCCGAGCGCGTGTTGCCGACCAGCTTGGCGAGCGAGGAGCCGCCCGGCTCGTGGACGGTGGGCGCCTCGCAGTGCGTCGTCGGGTAGACGAGCACCGGCGGCAGCGTCGGGTCGCGCAGGACGACCGGGGTGCCGCGGCAGAAGTACGAGGGCTGGAGCAGCAGGCCCCTGCCGTCGAGGTGGAGGTCGCGCGCGACGGGATAGTCGGCCTCCAGGACGGGCGAGCGCCAGCGGAACATCGGCGGCAGCGAGGCGAGGAGCTCCTCCGCGCCCCCGTCGAGCAGCGCCCGGCCGCGCAGCGCGCGGTCGGCCTCGACCCGGGCGCGGATGTGCGGCCAGTACGGCTCGATCGCCGCGCGGTGGTAGCTGCGCAGGGTCCCGATGAGCCGGCTGAACGGTTCTCCACCTCCTTCGGCGAGGGCCCGCAGCGAGTGCGGCACCGTACGGCCGCCGGCCCGGTCCGCGCCGAGGAGCGCCAGCTCGGACCCGAGCCGCTCCACGGGGGTCTCGCGGAGCGCCTGAAGGCCCTCGTCGAGGCCGTGGAGGCCCTCGGGAGGCGTCAGGAAGTCGGGGAAGTAACCGCGACTCGGAACGAGGGCGGCGAGCAGTCGCGTCTCCCCGTTGAGCCGTGGACGCGTGTCGGAACGCCATTCTCCGTAGACGACCGGCCCGCGCCGGTCCCTAAGCCGATGAAAGCTGAGAATCGTTTCCCACAGAACGTCCGGACGGGACGCCATCCGCACCCCCGCCACATCGCTCGCGGTGAAATGAATCCGCAGCATTGAACCCCCACCTGTGCACTCGCAACCGCCCCCGTCGATGAGTATGCACATCATCACAGCACGTTACCAGGGTGTTTCAGCCACACTTGAAAAGCATCGCGGCGACCGGGGGCAAACGGAAAAGCTGTGGGGGTCGGGCAGGAAACCTTCAGGACCGAGGTGGCGTGGCGAAGACCGTGGGGGGCTTTGCGCGTCCGGCGGCGGTCGGCGAGGGTTGCGGCTCACCTGCCCGGCATGGGTAATGGGCGCGGCCACCGGGTGGGGATCCGGGGGTCGCGCCCGTCCCGTTCTTTGCGGGACCAATCGTGGAAAGTTCAATACCGAAAGTTCAACGGCCAATAATTCAATCGGCCTCGATTGAACACAAACTCACATCCGGCGAACATCCCGGGGCCGCTCCGGGGTGGACGAAATACGACGGGGCGGACACCTCCGCACAAGGTGTCCGCCCCATCTCTCTTGCGACCCGGAGCCGCCGCCCATCGGTTGAGGGTCGGGGACGAGCGGCGACTCCGGTGACCTTTGCTACTGAACGTCCGGTCAGCGGCAGTCCAGCAGGGCCGAGCCCGGGGGCTCAGCGGCTGTCGGAGCCCTTCGACTCCGCCGCGGCGCGGCCGGCCTCCAGGCGCGCCACCGGGATCCGGAACGGCGAGCAGGAGACGTAGTCGAGCCCGACCTCGTGGAAGAAGTGCACCGACTCCGGGTCGCCGCCGTGCTCGCCGCAGACGCCGAGCTTGATGTCGGGGCGGGTGGCGCGGCCGGACTCGACAGCGCTGCGAACCAGGGCGCCCACGCCGTCCTTGTCGATGGTCTCGAACGGCGAGACACCGAAGATGCCCTTCTCCAGGTACGCGGTGAAGAAGCTGGCCTCCACATCGTCCCGGGAGAAGCCCCAGACCGTCTGGGTGAGGTCGTTGGTGCCGAAGGAGAAGAACTCGGCGGCCTCGGCGATCTGACCGGCGGTCACGGCGGCGCGCGGCAGCTCGATCATGGTGCCGAGCGCGAGCTTCAGCTCCACACCGGTCTTGGCCTGGACCTCGGCGATGACCTGCTCGGCCTCGTCGCGGACGATCTCCAGCTCCTGGACGGTGCCGACGAGCGGGATCATGATCTCGGCACGCGGGTCGCCCTTGGCCTCGATGCGCTGGGCCGCGGCCTCGGCGATCGCCCGGACCTGCATGGTGAACAGGCCGGGGATGACCAGGCCGAGCCGGACACCGCGCAGACCCAGCATCGGGTTCTGCTCGTGCAGCCGGTGCACGGCCTGGAGCAGGCGCAGCTCGTTCTCGTGCGGCTCCTTGCGGGCCTCGGCGAGGGCGACGCGGACCGACAGCTCGGTGATGTCGGGCAGGAACTCGTGGAGCGGCGGGTCGAGCAGCCGGACCGTGACGGGCAGCCCGTCCATGGCCTCGAAGAGCTCGACGAAGTCCTTCTTCTGCAGCGGGAGCAGGGCCTCCAGGGCCTCGGTCCGCTCCTCGTCGGTGTCGGCGAGGATCAGCTTCTCGACCATCTCGCGGCGCTCGCCGAGGAACATGTGCTCCGTGCGGCAGAGGCCGATGCCCTGGGCGCCGAAGCGGCGGGCGCGCGAGGCGTCCTCGGCGTTGTCGGCGTTGGCGCGGACACGCAGCCGGCGGACGCGGTCGGCGTAGGCCATGATCCGGTGGACGGCGGCGACCAGCTCGTCGGCGTCGTCGGCGCCGGCGTGCATCCGGCCCTCGAAGTACTCGACGACCGGGGACGGTACGACGGGTACCTCACCGAGGTAGACCTTGCCGGTGGAGCCGTCGATGGAGACGACGTCGCCCTCCTCGACGACCACACCGGAGGAGGTGGTCATCCGGCGGCGCTTGGTGTCGACCTCGAGCTCCTCGGCGCCGCAGACACAGGTCTTGCCCATGCCGCGGGCGACGACGGCCGCGTGCGAGGTCTTGCCGCCGCGCGAGGTCAGGATGCCCTCGGCGGCGATCATGCCGTCCAGGTCGTCCGGGTTGGTCTCACGGCGGATGAGGATGACCTTCTCGCCGGAGCGGGACCACTTGACGGCCGTGTACGAGTCGAAGACGGCCTTGCCGACGGCCGCGCCCGGGGAGGCGGCGATACCGCGGCCGATCTGCTCGACCTTGGCGTTCTCGTCGAACTTCGGGAACATCAGCTGCGCGAGCTGGGCGCCGTTGACGCGCTGGAGCGCCTCGGCCTCGTCGATCAGGCCCTGGTCGACGAGCTGGGTCGCGATACGGAAGGCGGCACCGGCGGTGCGCTTGCCGACGCGGGTCTGCAGCATCCACAGCTGGCCGCGCTCGATCGTGAACTCGATGTCGCAGAGATCCTTGTAGTGCGTCTCCAGGGTCTCCATGATCTGCATCAGCTGGTCGTACGACGCCTTGTCGATCGACTCCAGCTCGGCCAGCGGCACGGTGTTGCGGATGCCGGCGACGACGTCCTCGCCCTGTGCGTTCTGCAGGTAGTCGCCGTAGACGCCCTGGTGACCGGAGGCGGGGTCGCGGGTGAAGGCGACGCCGGTGCCGGAGTCCGGGCCGAGGTTGCCGAAGACCATGGAGCAGATGTTGACCGCGGTGCCGAGGTCGCCGGGAATGCGCTCCTGGCGACGGTAGAGCTTGGCGCGGTCGGTGTTCCAGGAGTTGAAGACGGCCTCGATGGCGAGGTCCATCTGCTCGCGCGGGTCCTGCGGGAAGTCGCGGCCGGCCTCGGCCTTCACGATCTTCTTGAAGTGGTTGACGATCTTCTTGAGGTCGGCCGCGTCGAGGTCGGTGTCGACGGTGATCTTCTTGGCGGCCTTGGCCTCGTCGAGGGCCTCCTCGAAGAGCTCGCCGTCGACGCCGAGAACGGTCTTGCCGAACATCTGGATGAGACGGCGGTACGAGTCCCAGGCGAAGCGCGCGTCGCCGGACTGCGCGGTCAGGCCCTCGACGGACGCGTCGGAGAGGCCGATGTTCAGGACCGTGTCCATCATGCCGGGCATGGAGAACTTGGCGCCGGAGCGTACCGAGACGAGCAGCGGGTCGTCGGCCTGGCCGAGCTTCTTGCCCATCTTCTGCTCGAGAGCGTCCAGGTGGGCGGTGACCTCGTCACGGAGCTCGACCGGCTCGGAGCCGCTGTCGAGGTAGACCTTGCACGCCTCGGTGGTGATCGTGAAGCCGGGGGGAACCGGGAGGCCGAGGTTGGTCATCTCGGCGAGGTTCGCACCCTTGCCACCGAGCAGGTCCTTCAGGTCCCTGTTGCCCTCGGTGAAGTCGTACACGAACTTCTGATCTTTGTTTTCCGACACGTGTCTCGACTCCTCGAGGACTCGGTGGCTGCCCTGACGGCGAGGAACATACCCAGATCGAAGGCTCCTGTGGAGGTATGCCTACCGGTCACATGGTCTTAACCACCCGTCCGCCAGCGCATCGAAAGTAACTGACGAGTAGCTTCCGCTTTCAGGCTCCGAAGCCCCCTTGACTCAAACTCGAGGTTACCCGCTCACATGAGCGGCTTCTTGAGCATCTGCGTTCAAGTCTTGAACGCAAGAGGGGTGGCACCCAGTGCCACCCCTCCATAAGTACAACGCCTCGTAATCTGCTCATCTGAGCAGCACCCCTATCAAGGGTGGCGAGGATCACGCCGAACTTCGGCCCGATTTTCCACGATCCGGACCGCCGGGATCACCCCCCGGACGTGTCCAGCTCGGCCTCCTCGCTGACACCCACGCAGTCGTAAGGGTCCTTCAACCAGCCGTCAGGCAGCACCACGCGGTTGTTGCCCGACGTTCGGCCGCGCGGGCCGTCCGCGCCCGTCGGCCATGACTGGTCCAGATCCAGCTCGCTCAACTGAGCGCTCAGCTCGTCCAGGGACGAGGTGATCGCCAGCTTCTTGCGCATCTCGGAACCGACCGAGAAGCCCTTCAGGTACCAGGCCACGTGCTTGCGGAAGTCGATGACACCGCGCGACTCGTCCCCGAGCCACTCGCCGAGCAGCCGCGCGTGCCGCACCATCGCGTCCGCGACCTCGCGCAGCCCCGGCTGCGCGTAGGCGCCGGTGCCCTCGAAGCCCGCCACCAGGTCGGCGAAGAGCCACGGCCGCCCCAGGCAGCCGCGCCCCACGACCACGCCGTCGCAGCCGGTCTCACGCATCATCCGCAGCGCGTCGTCCGCCGACCAGATGTCGCCGTTGCCGAGCACCGGGATCTCCGGTACGTGCTCCTTGAGCCGCGCGATGGCGTCCCAGTCCGCCGTACCGCCGTAGTGCTGCGCCGCCGTCCGCCCGTGCAGGGCGATCGCCGTCACGCCCTCCTCGACCGCGATCCGGCCCGCGTCCAGATAGGTGATGTGGTCGTCGTCGATGCCCTTGCGCATCTTCATCGTGACCGGCAGGTCCCCCGCGTTGGAGACGGCCTCGTTCAGGATCGCGCGCAGCAGCGGCCGCTTGTACGGGAGGGCCGAACCGCCGCCCTTGCGGGTCACCTTGGGGACCGGGCAGCCGAAGTTCAGGTCGATGTGGTCGGCCAGGTCCTCGTCCGCGATCATCCGTACGGCCTTGCCGACCGTCACGGGGTCGACGCCGTAGAGCTGGATCGACCGCGGCTGCTCGCTCGCGTCGAACCGGATGAGCTGCATGGTCTTCTCATTGCGCTCCACCAGCGCCCGCGTCGTGATCATCTCGCTCACGAACAGGCCCTTGCCGCCGCTGTACTCGCGGCAGAGGGTGCGGAAAGGGGCGTTGGTGATGCCGGCCATCGGCGCGAGCACCACCGGCGGCTGCACGATGTGCGGCCCGATGGAGAGGGGGGAGAACGCGGTCATTCAGCCATTGTCGCGCACTGCGGCAGTCCTTAGGCAGCCGTACGATCCGCACATGCCCGAGCTCACATCCGCGCCGCCCCTCCGGGACCGGAAACGGGTCATCCTGGCGATCTGCTGCATGAGCCTGCTGATCGTCAGCCTGGACAACACCGTGCTGAACGTCGCGCTCCCCGCCATGCAGCGTGACCTGCACGCCTCCGTCGCGGGGCTGCAGTGGACCATCGACGCCTACACGCTGGTCCTGGCCTCGCTGCTGATGTTCGCCGGCTCGACCGCCGACCGGATCGGCCGCCGCAAGGTCTTCGTGACCGGACTCGTCTTCTTCACCCTCGGCTCCCTCCTCTGCTCGCTCGCCCCCAGCCTGGAGACCCTGGTGGTGTTCCGGATGATCCAGGCGGTCGGCGGCTCGATCCTCAACCCGGTCGCCATGTCCATCATCACCAACACCTTCACCGAACCGGCGGCGCGCGCCCGGGCCATCGGGCTGTGGGGCGGGGTGGTCGGCGTCTCCATGGCGGCGGGACCGGTGGTCGGGGGGCTGCTCGTCGACTCGGTGGGCTGGCGGGCCGTGTTCTGGGTGAACCTGCCGGTCGGCCTCGCCGCGCTGCTGCTGACCCTGCGCTACGTCCCCGAGTCCAGGGCGCCCCGGCCCCGCCGTCCCGACCCGGTCGGCCAGGTGCTGGTCGCCGCCTTCCTCGGCTCGCTGACGTACGCGATCATCGAGAGCAGCCTCCCCTTCGCCGGTGTCGCGCTGGCCTCGCTCGCCGGACTGCTGCTCTACGAGCCCCGGCGCCGGGAGCCCCTGATCGACCTGCGGTTCTTCCGGAGCGCCCCGTTCAGCGGCGCCACGGTCATCGCCGTCTGCGCCTTCGCCGCCCTCGGCGGGTTCCTCTTCCTGAACACGCTCTACCTCCAGAACGTCCGCGGGCTCTCCGCCCTGGACGCGGGCCTGTACATGCTGCCCATGGCGTCCATGACCCTGGTCTTCGCCCCGCTCTCCGGGCGGCTCGTCGGGGCGCGCGGACCGCGTCTGCCCCTGCTGCTCGCGGGGACGGCGATGGCGGCGGGCTGCCTGCCCTTCGCCGCCTTCGAGGCCGAGACGCACGATCCGATGCTCTTCGCCGGGTACGTGGTCTTCGGAATCGGCTTCGGCATGGTGAACGCGCCGATCACCAACACCGCCGTCTCGGGCATGCCCCTCTCCCAGGCGGGAGTGGCGTCGGCCGTCGCCTCCACCAGCCGGCAGATCGGCCAGACGCTCGGCGTCGCCGTCGTGGGCGCGGTTCTGGCCGCCGGGGTCGGCACGCTCTCCCGTACGGACGACTTCGTCGCGGCGAGCAGGGGCGGCTACTGGATCATGACCGGATGCGGTCTCTGCGTGCTCCTGGTCGGCGCGCTGACCAGCGGGAAGTGGGCGATGGGGACGGCGGAGCGGACCGCGCGGCGGCTGGAGGCGGAGGAGGCTCAGGCGCCCGCGGGTGCGACCACCGGCGCCTCCTGAACCGCGAGGGCGAGGAGCCGGTCGAGCCCCGCGCGGGACTCCTGGTCGACCGGTACGTACGTCACCAGGCGCGGTCCGGAGGTCGGACCGAGCCAGACGTTGGTGTGCTCCAGGTGCAGGGTCCCGACATGGGCGTTACGGATGATCTTGGTGCGGCCGCCCTGGGCCACCACCTCGTGGCGCGCCCAGATCTCCCGGAACTCCGGCGAGGCGGTCTCCAGCCGTTGCAGCAGCGCCTTCCAGGCGGGCTCGGCGAGGTGCTCGGCCATGGAGGCCCGGAACTTGCCCGCCATCGCGCGCGTGACGTCCGGCAGTTCGGCGACGGCGGCCCGCCACTCCTCGTTGGTGAAGGCCAGCCAGATGCAGTTGCGGTCCTCGCGCGGCAGCTCGTCGAGGTCGCAGAGCAGCCTGCCGTACGTGCGGTTGTAGGCGAGGATGTCGTACCGGCTGTTCTGGATGCAGGCGGGCAGCGGCTCCAGCTGGTCGAGCATCGCGCGCAGGGCGGGCGTGACGGTCGGGCAGGGCGACTCGGGGTGCGGGTCGGTCTCGCCGCCGAGGGCGAAGAGGTGGGTGCGCTCGGTCGCGTCGAGCTGGAGTGCCCGGGCGAGGGCGTCGAGGACCTGAGGCGAGACATGGATGTCCCGGGCCTGTTCCAACCACGTGTACCAGGTGACGCCGACGGCGGAGAGGTGCGCGACCTCCTCGCGGCGCAGTCCGGGTGTGCGGCGGCGCCGGCCGCGGGGCAGGCCGACCTGTTCGGGGGTGATCCGCTCGCGGCGGCTGCGCAGGAAGGCGGCGAGTTCGTGCCGCCGGACGTCGGTCCGCGTCCCGGCCTCCGCGCCTCGCACGGTGCCGGCCTCCGTGCCTCGCGTGCTGTCGGCCTCGGGGCCTCGCACGGCACCGTCCTCCGGGCCTCGCGTGCGCGTGGTCTCCACAGCCATGGTCGTCATGCTCCCAGGGTGCCGGGGCGCTCAGCCCGTTGCCAGGTAGTGCTAGTACCAGGATAAAGACACTCTGGTACCAGGCTGAGTCGGGGCGGATCGTCGACAGCGTGCGTACTCCAGCCTTCACCACCACCCCCGCCCGCGGGACCGGCGCCGACGTCGGTCACGGGGCCCCCGTTCTCGGCCCGCTCGGACTCTTCACCGTGCTCCTGGGCGCCGCGCTGCCGCTGATCGACTTCTTCATCGTCAACGTCGCCCTCCCCACCATCGACCACGATCTGGCGGCCGGTCCGGCGATGCTGGAGCTGGTCGTGGCCGGCTACGGACTCAGCTACGCCGTGCTGCTCGTCCTCGGCGGGCGCCTCGGCGACCTCTTCGGCCGCCGTCGGCTCTTCCTCGCCGGAATGGCCGCCTTCGGCGTGACCTCGCTCGCCTGCGGCCTGGCCCCGGACGCCTGGACGCTCGTCGGGGCGCGGGTGGCACAGGGTGCCTCGGCCGCGCTGATGCTGCCGCAGGTCCTCGCGACCATTCACTCCTCGACGACGGGGGCGCGGCGCGCGAAGGCGCTGAGCCTGTACGGAGCCACCGCCGGGCTCGCGATGGTGGCCGGTCAGATCCTGGGCGGGGTACTGGTCGCGGCCGACGTCGCGGGCAGCGGCTGGCGGGCGATCTTCCTGGTCAACGTGCCGGTGGCGGTGGCCGGACTGCTGCTCGCCGTGCGGACCGTCCCGGAGACCCGCTCGGAGCGCCCGGCACCGGTCGACGTCCCGGGCACGCTCCTCCTCGGCCTGGCGCTGCTCACGCTTCTCGCCCCTCTCACGGAGGGGCGGGCGGCGGGGTGGCCGCTGTGGACCTGGGTCGCACTCGCGATCTTCCCGTTCGCCGCGGGGGCGTTCTGGTGGGTGGAGCTGCGGGCCGACCGGCGGGGCCGTACGCCGCTGGTACCGCCGAGCCTGCTCGGCCTGGTCTCCCTGCGCCGGGGGCTCGCCCTGGTGCTGCCGTTCTCGATCGGTTTCGGCGGCTTCATGTTCGTGATCGCGGTGGCGCTCCAGCAGGGCCTGCGGATGAGCGCGGTGGTCTCGGGCCTCGCACTGGTCCCGATGGCGGTGGCCTTCTTCGGCGCCTCGCTGGCTGGCCCCCGGCTGGTACGGCGCTGGGGCACCCGGATCGTCACGGCGGGTGCCCTCGTCCAGGCCCTCGGCATCGGACTGCTCGCCCTGGCGGCCTGGGGCTCCTGGCCCGGCCTCTCGGCCTGGAGTCTCCTGCCGGGCATGGCCGTCGCGGGGCTCGGCCAGGGCCTCCAGCTCCCGGTCCTGTTCCGGGTCGTCCTCTCCGAGGTGCCGGCGGACCGGGCGGGCGTGGGCAGCGGCGTCATGGTCACCACCCAGCAGTCCGCCCTGGCCCTGGGCGTGGCGACGCTCGGTTCCCTGTTCCTGTCGCTGTCGGCGTCGGGCTCGATGGGGACGGCGCTGACGGTGACGCTCCTGATCCAGGTGGCGGCGGTGCTCCTCACCGCCCTGATGAGCCTGCGCCTGCCGCGCACCGTGAGCTAGCCCGCCCACCGGCGGGCACGCACATGGGCGAGCCGCACACCGGGCGGCACGCACGTGGGCCCGGGTCACCTTCCGTGACCCGGGCCCACGACCTCCTGGCGACTGCGGCTACTCCTGGCCGCCCGTGGTGTCCGCGGCGGCGGTGTCGGCGCCTTCAGCGCCCAGCGCACGCTCGCGCATCTTCCTCAGCAGCTCCTGCTTCTGGTCGACGGCGGCCTTGCGGTCGGCGCTGCTGTTCTGCACGGCGCCCTGCTGGTCGCCTCGGGACAGCTTCTTGCGCTGTCCGCCGACGCCGAGGAGGTTGTTGCGGCCCTTGGCCATGGGGTTCTCCCAATGGTGAGAAGTGGTGAGGGGATCGTCCGGCGGGGCGGGCGTCGAGACCCGCCGCGCTCTCACTCGTAGATCTGGAAGAACGCATACATGGTGGGGACGCTACCCGCCCCGCACACCCCAGGCACCCGATTTTCCGCCGCACCATCCGCACGAATGACAAACATTGAAATCTGTCAGTCGTCATGCCATAGTTGTCATGCGTCACCCTCCGGCGTTCCGCGTCCCTCCCGAGGAGACCCCCATGACCTCCACCCGCACCCTCCCGACCCGCCGCCTCGGCGCCACCGGCCCCGAGGTCTCCGCCCTCGGCCTCGGCTGCATGGGCATGTCCGCGCTGTACGGCGCGAGCGACCGCGCCGAGTCGATCGCGACGATCCACGCCGCGCTCGACGCCGGGATCACGCTCCTCGACACCGGCGACTTCTACGGAATGGGGCACAACGAACTGCTGATCAACGAGGCCCTGCGCACGGCTCCGGCGGCCGCCCGCGAGAAGGCCCTGACCAGCGTGAAGTTCGGCGCCCTGCGCACCGTCGAGGGCGGCTTCACCGGCTATGACGGCCGGCCCGCCGCGGTGAAGAACTTCGCGGCGTACTCCCTGCAACGCCTGGGCACCGACCACATCGACATCTACCGGATCGCCCGCGTCGACCCCGACGTGCCGATCGAGGAGACCGTCGGTGCGATCGCCGAGCTGGTCGAGGCCGGACACGTCCGCCACATCGGGCTCTCCGAGGTCGGCGCGGACACCCTGCGCCGGGCGGCGGCCGTCGCCCCGATCGCCGACCTCCAGATCGAGTACTCCCTGATCTCCCGGGGCATCGAGGAGAAGATCCTGCCGACCGCGCGCGAGCTGGGCATCGGCATCACGGCGTACGGCGTGCTGTCGCGCGGTCTGATCAGCGGCCACTTCACCCGTGACCGCGAGCTCACCCCGGGCGACTTCCGCGGGATGTCCCCCCGGTTCCAGGGCGACAACCTCCACCGGAACCTGGACCTGGTGGAGCAGCTGCGGGCCATCGCCGAGGCCAAGGGCGTCACGGTCGCGCAGACCGCCATCGCCTGGGTCCTGGCGCAGGGCGCCCTGCACGGCGCCGACATCGTCCCGCTGGTCGGCGCCCGTCGCCGGGACCGGCTCACGGAGGCCCTCGGCTCGCTGGAGGTCACCCTGGACGCCGCCGACCTGGACGCGATCGAGCGGGCCGTCCCCGCGGGCGCGGCGGCCGGCGAGCGCTACCCGGCGGCCCAGATGGCCCACCTGGACAGCGAGCACTGACCTGCGGTTCGGCTGACAGGTACTGTCATCCCATGCCCACCGAGACCCTGACCGCAGAGCGCATCCTCGAAGCGACCGAGGAGGTGCTGCGGCGGTACGGCCCGGCCAAGGCGACGGTGGTGGACGTGGCCCGGGTCCTCGGCGTCAGCCACGGCAGCGTCTACCGCCACTTCCGCACGAAGGCGGCGCTGCGGGAGGCGGTGACGGCACGCTGGCTCTCCCGTACGGAAGCCGTGCTGGCCGAGCTGACCGGCTCCGCGGGCCGGCCCGCCCCGGAGAAGCTCCGCGCCTGGTTCGCCGAGCTCTTCGACGCCAAGCGCCACAAGGCGGGCGACGACCCGGAGCTGTTCGCCACGTACGAGGTCCTGCTCGACGAGAACAGCGGAGTGGTCGAGGACCACCTGGGCGTCCTGGTCGGCCAGGTGCGCGAGATCGTCGAGGAGGGCGTCCGGGGCGCCGAGTTCACCGCCCCCGACGCGGACAGCACGGCGCGCGCCCTCTTCGCGGCCACAGCCCGGTTCCACGATCCGGCCTACGCCCCTGAGTGGCAACGCCCCACGATCCAGGCGGAGTTCGACGCGGTGGTGGACCTCCTGCTGCGCGGCCTGCGCCCCTAGGCCGTCCCTCGGCAGGCATTCCGCTCGATACGCCGAAGCCCCCGGTTCCGATGGAACCGGGGGCTTCGGCGCAGGCGATCAGGCTGGTCAGCAGCCGATCAGGCGGCTGCCCAGGTAGCCCTGGATCTGGTCGAGGGAGACGCGCTCCTGCTTCATGGTGTCGCGCTCGCGCACGGTCACCGCGTTGTCGTCCAGGGTGTCGAAGTCGACGGTGACGCAGAACGGCGTACCGATCTCGTCCTGGCGGCGGTAGCGGCGGCCGATGGCGCCGGCGTCGTCGAACTCGATGTTCCAGTTCTGCCGCAGGTCGGCGGCGAGGCCCTTGGCCTTCGGCGACAGCTGCGGGTTGCGGGAGAGCGGCAGGACGGCGACCTTGACCGGCGCGATGCGCGGGTCGAGGCGCATCACGGTGCGCTTCTCCATGACGCCCTTGGCGTTCGGGGCCTCGTCCTCGTTGTACGCGTCGAGCAGGAAGGCCAGCATGGTGCGGCCGACGCCCGCGGCGGGCTCGATGACGTACGGGGTCCAGCGCTCCTGGGTCTCCTGGTCGAAGTAGAACAGGTCGTTCCCGGACGCCTTGGAGTGCGCCTTCAGGTCGTAGTCGGTGCGGTTGGCGACACCCTCGAGCTCGCCCCACTCGCTGCCGCCGAACTGGAAGCGGTACTCGATGTCGGCGGTGCGCTTCGAGTAGTGGGAGAGCTTCTCCTTCGGGTGCTCGAACCAGCGCATGTTCTCCTCACGGAGACCCAGGCCCGTGTACCAGTTCCAGCGCTGCTCCATCCAGTACTCGTGCCACTGCTCGTCCTCGCCCGGCTTGACGAAGAACTCCATCTCCATCTGCTCGAACTCGCGGGTGCGGAAGATGAAGTTGCCCGGAGTGATCTCGTTCCGGAAGGACTTGCCCATCTGCGCGATGCCGAACGGGGGCTTCTTGCGCGAGGTCTGCTGGACCTGGCCGAAGTTGGTGAAGATGCCCTGCGCGGTCTCGGGACGGAGGTACGCGACGGAGCCGGAGTCCTGCGTCGGGCCGAGGTGCGTGGAGAGCAGACCCGAGAACTGCTTGGGCTCGGTGAAGGTGCCCTTGTTGCCGCAGTTGGGGCAGTTCAGGTCGGTGAGGCCGTTCTCGGGGAGACGGCCGTGCTTCTCCTCGTACGCCTCCTCCAGGTGGTCGGCGCGGTAGCGCTTGTGGCAGGAGGTGCACTCGGTCAGCGGGTCGGTGAAGGTGGCGACGTGACCGGAGGCCTCCCAGACCTCGGTGGCCAGGATCACCGACGAGTCGATGCCGACGACGTCCTCGCGCGCGGTGACCATGTAACGCCACCACTGGCGCTTGATGTTCTCCTTGAGTTCGACACCCAGCGGTCCGTAGTCCCAGGCGGCACGCTGGCCGCCGTAGATCTCGCTGCACGGGTAGACGAAGCCACGGCGCTTGCTCAGGCTGACGATGGTGTCGATCTTGTCGGCGGCCACGGTGCTCTCTTCATTACGACGACGAAGTGCGAATGCTTCAGGTTACCGGCGCCCGCACCCCCCGTATCAAATCGGTCCGGCTTCCCCGCGCACGCGGACCGGTCGGCAAGGGCGTGGCCGGGAACACAAGAAGGGCAATTGACAACCGTTTCCAGTTTTGTTGAAAATGAGTGTCATGAACGTACGCCGTCTGATACCCACCACCGCCGTCGCCGGAGCCGTCGCGCTCGGTCTCGTCACCCTCTCCGCCTGCTCGGGGACGTCCGACGCCGCCGACAAGGCGAACGGCAGGCTCAGCGTGGTGGCGTCGTTCTATCCCATGCAGTACCTGGCCGAGCAGATCGGCGGCGCGCACGTCTCCGTCGAGACGCTGACCGCGCCGGGCGTCGAGCCGCACGACCTGGAGCTCAAGCCGAGGCAGATCGGCGAGCTCGGCGAGGCCGACTACATCCTCTACCTCAAGGGCGTCCAGCCCGCCGTCGACGAGGCGATCAAGCAGGCGGGTGTGGAGCACACCGTCGACGCGGCCGGCCTCACGAAGCTCGAAGCGCACGGCACGGGCGGCCACGACCACGGCGCCGAGGAGCACGGCCACGAGGAGGAGGGGCACGACCACGGCCACGAGTCGGAGGCCGGTGCCGACCCGCACATCTGGCTCGACCCGGTGAAGTACGCCGAGGTCGCCAAGGGTGTCGGCGCCTCCCTGGCGAAGGCCGACCCGGACCACGCCGCCGACTACCGGAAGAACACCGACGCCCTGGTGAAGAAGCTCGGTGACCTGGACACGGCGTTCGAGACCGGCCTGAAGAACACAACCACCAAGACCTTCATCACCACGCACTCCGCGTTCGGCTACCTCGCCGAGCGCTACGGCCTGGACCAGGAGGGCATCACCGGCATCGACCCCGAGTCCGAGCCGAGCCCCGCCCGGATGCAGGAGCTCCAGACCATCGCGAGCAAGGAGAAGGTCTCCACCGTCTTCTTCGAGACGCTCGCCAGCGACAAGACCGCGAAGACCCTCGCCAAGGACACCGGCCTCACCACCGCCGTCCTGGACCCGCTGGAGGGAATCACGGACAAGTCCCAGGGCGATGACTACATCGAGGTTATGCAGTCCAACCTCGCCGCGCTGAAGAAGGCCCTCGGCGCGAAGTGACCCACGCACAGCAGGAGGCACCCGTGAGCGCGCCCGTCACGCCCGTCATATCCGTCCGCGGAGCCACGGCGACCCTCGGCGCGCGCCCCGTCCTGCGCGGCGTCGACCTCGCCGTGCACCCCGGTGAGGTCATCGCGCTGCTCGGCGCCAACGGCTCCGGCAAGTCCACCGCCGTCCGCGCGATCATCGGCCAGGTGCCGCTGACCGGCGGCGCGATCTCCCTCTTCGGCACCGAGCAGAAGCGGTTCCGCGCGTGGGCCCGCGTCGGTTACGTCCCTCAGCGCACCACCGCCGCCTCCGGCGTCCCCGCCACGATCCGCGAGGTCGTCTCCTCCGGCCGGCTCTCCCGCCGTACGTTCGGCCGACTGACCAAGGCCGACCGGGCCGCCGTCGACCGGGCCATCGAACTCGTCGGCCTCGCCGACCGCGCCAAGGACTCGGTGAGCGCCCTCTCCGGCGGCCAGCACCAGCGCGTCCTGATCGCCCGCGCGCTCGCCTCGCAGCCCGAGCTGCTGATCATGGACGAGCCGATGGCCGGAGTCGACCTCGCCAGCCAGGAGATCCTCGCCGCCACCCTGCGCGAACAGGTCGCGGGCGGCACCAGCGTGCTGCTCGTGCTGCACGAGCTCGGCCCCCTGGAGCCGCTGATCGACCGGGCCGTGGTCCTCCGCGACGGCTGTGTCGTCCACGACGGCCCGCCGCCGCAGGCCGTGGGCCAGCACGCCCTGCCCGGCCACGACCACGTCCATCCGCACGCGGCCGGTGAGCCGCTCCGTACGGGTCTGCTGACCTGAGGAAGCTGACCTGATCATGGAATTCCTCGAACCCGCCTTCATGCAGCGGGCGCTCCTCGCGGCCGTCCTCGTCGGCATCACCGCGCCCGCCGTCGGCATCTTCCTCGTGCAGCGCCGCCAGGCGCTGATGGGCGACGGCATCGGCCATGTCGCCATGACCGGTGTCGGCCTCGGCTTCCTGCTGAACAGCAGCCCGGTGTGGATGGCCACCCTGGTCGCCGTCGTCGGCGCCGTGCTGATGGAGCTGATCCGGACGTACGGGCGCACCCGCGGCGACCTCGCGCTCGCCCTGCTCTTCTACGGCGGTATGGCGGGCGGCGTCATGCTGATCCAGGTCGGCGGCGGCTCCAACGCCAACCTGCTCTCGTACCTCTTCGGCTCCCTGTCCACGGTGTCGTCCGAGGACGTCACCGCGATCGCCGTCCTCGCCGCCTTCGTCGTCCTGGTCACCGTCGGGCTGCGCCGCCAGCTCTTCGCGGTCAGCCAGGACGAGGAGTTCGCCCGCGTCACCGGCCTGCCGGTGCGCGCCCTGAACCTGCTCGTCGCGATCACGGCGGCCGTGACCGTCACGGTCGCGATGCGGGTCGTCGGCCTGCTGCTCGTCAGCGCGCTTATGGTGGTTCCGGTGGCGGCGGCGCAGCAGCTGTCCCGTTCGTTCCGCGCGACCTTCGTCCTCGCGATCGTCATCGGCACCGGCGTCACGCTGACGGGCACCGTGACCACGTACTACCAGGACCTGCCCCCGGGCTCGCTCATCGTGCTGCTCGCGATCGGCGTCTTCATCGTCCTGACGGCGCTCTCGGCGCCCCTGGCCAGACGCCGCGCCCGGGCCGCCGAGGCCGCGGCCTCGTCCTCGTCGCCGTCCTCGGCGGAATGCGACATGGCTGTTCCGGGAACGCGGCGGCCGACGGAGGACGCCACGCTCTAGCAGCCTGGCAGAATGGCGGGGGCGACGACATCACTAGGAGGCCCCCGTGGCGACGGCAGGACCCCCCGTACGCGGCCGCTCGACCAAGCAGCGGGCCGCGGTGGCGGCGGCGCTCGACGAGGTGGACGAGTTCCGCAGCGCTCAGGAACTGCACGACATGCTCAAGCACCGCGGCGACTCCGTGGGCCTCACGACGGTGTACCGCACGCTCCAGACCCTCGCGGACGCCGGCGAGGTCGACGCGCTGCGCACCAGCGAGGGCGAGACGGTCTACCGCCGCTGTTCGACCGGCGACCACCACCACCATCTCGTCTGCCGCATCTGCGGCAAGGCGGTCGAGGTGGAGGGCCCGGCGGTGGAGCAGTGGGCGGAGACGATCGCGTCCGAGCACGGATTCGTGAACGTGGCGCACACCGTCGAGATCTTCGGCACCTGCGCGGAGTGCGCGGCCAAGTAGCCCTTCGGGCAGGGCCACGCAGGCCTTCAGGCGGTACGGAAGGGCCCGCACCGGAGCGATCCGGTGCGGGCCCTTTTCCGCTGGCGATTCCGCTGGCGATTCCCCTTGCGTGCGGGATTCCCCTTGCATCCGGGATTCCCCTTGCGTCCGGGATTCCGCCTGCGTCCGGGAGGCGTCCGCCGGGTCAGACCCGCGTGCTGTACCGGTCGAGCGCAGCCCGCAGCCGGTCGACCTCACCCGGGTCGGCCGCCCCGCGCTTGGGCAGGACGACCATGCCGATGCCGTACCTGTCGGGGGTCAGCGCGACGAACAGGTCGCGTGTCTCGGCATACCGGGTGAGCATCGTCCACCGGTACGTCGTCTCGCTGTGCAGCGACACCACGCGTATCCCGGCGCCGTCGACGAAAGCCCGGAACTCCCCCTGCGGGCCGATCATCCGGTGCACCTGCCGCCCCTGGAGGGCGGGAACCATCAGATAGAGGAAGGCGATCAGCACCAGTCCGAACGCCCAGAGCCCCGTCCCGCTCAGGGTCGGCCCCTTCGGGCCGATGACGCTGCCGACGAGGACCAGGGCCAGCAGCCCCGCGGCGCTCAGCAGCATGGCGTTCTGCAGCCGTCCCGCCGGCGTGGCACGCATGCGGGTGCGGAGAGCCTCCGTCGCGTCCGACACCACGGGCAGGTAGGCCAGCTCCACGGTCTCCGGCGTCGTCTCGTACTGCTCTTCGGTCACGGCCCCTCCCGGCCTCCGGCGACAAGAGCCGTGATCGTAGCGGGGCGGGGAGGGCGCGCCCCGCCCGGGCTCGCGCCGAGGCCTCCGGCTCAGCCCTTGTCGAGGACGGCCATGTCCGCCGGGTCCACGCCACCGAAACGGCGGTCGCGGGAGGCGTACTCCACGCAGGCGCGCCACAGGTCACGGCGGTCGAAGTCCGGCCACAAAACGTCCTGGAAGACCATCTCCGCGTAGCTGCTCTGCCAGATCAGGTAGTTCGAGGTGCGCTGCTCGCCGCTGGGGCGCAGGAACAGGTCGACGTCCGGCATGTCCGGGTAGTACAGGTACTTCTGGAAGGTCTTCTCGTTGACCTTCCCCGGGTCCAGCCTGCCCGCCGCCACATCCTCCGCGATCTTCTTCGCGGCGTCGGCGACCTCGGCGCGGCCGCCGTAGTTCACACAGAAGTAGAGCGTCATCGCGTCGTTGCCGACGGTCTGCTCCTGGGCCACCTGGAGCTCCTGGACGACCGACTTCCACATCTTCGGCATCCGGCCGACCCAGCGGATGCGGATGCCGAGCTCGTCCATCTCGTCACGGCGGCGGCGGATGACGTCCCGGTTGAAGTTCATGAGGAAGCGGACCTCCTCGGGGGAGCGCTTCCAGTTCTCCGTGGAGAAGGCGTAGAGGGAGAGGTTCTTGACGCCCATCTCCAGGCAGCCCTTGAGCACGTCGAGGACCACGCCCTCGCCGACCTTGTGGCCCTCGGTGCGCGGCAGGCCGCGCTCCTGGGCCCAGCGGCCGTTGCCGTCCATCACACAGGCCACGTGGTTGGGCACCAGCTCGGCGGGGAGCTTCGGCGGACGGGCACCGGAGGGGTGCGGCTCGGGGACCTTGTACTCCCGGCGCTGCCGTCCGAGGATTCCGCGTCGTGCGATGGCCATGGCGATGGATCTCCTAGCTCTTCTCTACATACCGCAGGGAGCGCAGGCCGCGCTCCAGGTGCCAGTGCAGATAGGCGGACACCAGCCCGCTCCCCTCCCTGACGTGACGCGGCTCGCACGCGTCCGCAGTCGCCCAGTCGCCGGTGAGCAGCGCGCTGAGCAGGCCGATGGCCTCCGGAGAGGGTACGACGCTGCCGGGCACCCGGCAGTCGCCGCATATGACGCCGCCCGCCGCGACCGAGAAGAACCGGTTGGGCCCGTGCAGCCCGCACTTCGCGCAGTCCTCGAAGCTCGGCGCGTAGCCGTTGACGGCGAGGGAGCGGAGCAGGAAGGCGTCGAGGATCAGATGGGGTGCGTGTTCACCCCGGGCGAGGGTGCGCAGCCCGCCGACGAGCAGCAGGTACTGCTGCACGGCCGGCTCGCCCTCGTTGTCCGTGAACCGCTCGGCCGTCTCCAGCATCGCCGTCCCCGCGGTGTAGCGGGCGTAGTCGGTGACGATCCCGCCGCCGTAGGCGGCGATGGTCTCGCTCTGGGTGCAGAGCGGGAGCCCGCGCCCCACGAGATCGCTCCCGCGGGCGAAGAACTGCACGTCGACGTGGGAGAAGGGTTCGAGCCTGGCGCCGAACTTCGACTTGGTCCGTCGCACTCCGCGCGCCACGGCGCGTACCCGTCCGTGACCGCGCGTGAGGAGCGTGATGATGCGGTCCGCTTCCCCCAGCTTCTGGGTGCGCAGCACGATGCCGTCGTCGCGGAACAGACTCATGCGGCCCATTCTCCCGTACGGGGGAAGTGCCCCGTGGCCGCTCCCGCCCTCACGGCACCTCGCCCCGGCTGCGGGCGTTCGCGTGCGCGGTGGCGGCCCGGAGGCGCTCGGCGGAGGTGGCCTCGCGGACGTCCTCCGGCTCCGCGTCCCACTCGCGCCCGCCGCCGAGCGGCCGCAGCTGGATGTACGGGCCCTCGTGCCCCATGACCGTGCCCACACGACCGGTGCGGATCTCGACGGCGTACGACCCGATGGGCAGTTTCATGACGGCCCCTTTCTTCCCCCGGCAGTACGGCGGGGTTCCTCGCGCAAATCCGCCACCGTCTCGCTCGTTCTTCGACGGCCCCGATGTCGACCGCGTGAACTGTTCCTTCACCAACGCATCCCTTTCCGAATCCATTTCGCGTTTACCGCACCCGAGGTGGTGCGAAATCCGTAGAATCGGCAGATGCGCAGGTCCTGGAACTGCCCGGCGGAGCCGGGGAGTTAAGCCATGGCCAAGGCGAGGCTCGAACAGAGAATGCACAAGCCTCACCCGGACGGGACGCGCCCATTCGAGGACGCCCTGCAAACCGGCACCCTTTTCGAACGGGCGAATCGCAAACGCCCCAGCGGTGACACACCACGCACGGAACGGCGCACCCCGACGTGCTGCCGGGGTGCGCCGCGGAGGATCCTGCCCCACCCGCCGCCGCGCGTCAGAGGCTGCGGGCGGTGATGTCGCCGCGGGAGGTGGTGGCACGGATGTCGAGTGCGACGGTTCCGTCGTTCTTGAGGGCGTTGTCGACGCGGCCGTGGTCGGTACCGGCGTCCAGGGCGGCCGAGACGCCGGCGGCCGCGACGACCGAGATGTCGCCGGACTGGGTACGGAGCACGACCGTGCCGCGCACGGCCTCGGCGATCCGGATGTCGCCCCGTGCGGTGCTGATCTCCGCGGAGCCGCCCAGCCGGCCGACCTCGACGTCGCCGTCGACCGCGGCGAGGCGGAGGCTCGCGGCCTCGTCGATCCTGATCCGGCGGTAAGCCCCTTCGAAGGCGACGTCGCCGAGCCGTCCGACGCCGTGGAGTTCGCAGGCGCCGGCCTTGCCCTCGACGCGGGAGCCGGCGGGCAGCTGGACCGTCACCTCGACGGATCCGGCGTCACCCAGGATCCGGCTCTCCGCCGCGGGGGCCTCGATCCGCAGGACACCGTCGCCGTAGGAGACGACCATCCGCTCCGCCGCCTTCACATCACGGCTCTTGGAGGGGTCGGCGGGGCGGACCTCGACGGTGGCGTCGGCGCGGTCGGCGGCGACGAACCGAAGGCGTCCGGCGGGGACGTTCACAACGGCGGCGATCGGCGCGGTGGTGTCGAACTTCTGCATCATGCTCTCCTGTGATCCGTTGCTGTTTCCGATGAAGGAAAAGCTACGTTGCGTTCGAAGAACAGGCAACACACTTGCTGCGCAGAATCACCATCACTGCAGGCCACTAAGGCTTTTTCGTTGCAACGCTTCGTAACGTAACGCAACGTCAGACCATCAGGCCGTTGCAATGAATGACGGTGAACGCTCAGCGTGCACCACGACACCCATCCCTGCGGCGACGTCCAGCCCCTCCTTTGAGGAGTCATAAGTTCACCTTATGGGCTCATAGGCCGGGGGCGGGTACCGGTGCGCTTCAGGCGTTATTTAGGGTGACCTAAGTGACGACAGCCATCGTCGTCACGTCGTTTTGCGAAGGGAACCTGACATGCCCCGCCCTCTCCGGGTCGCGATCGTCGGCGCCGGCCCCGCCGGAATCTACGCCGCCGATGCGCTGCTGAAGTCCGAGGCCGCCGCCGAGCCGGGCGTGTCGATCGACATCTTCGAGCGGATGCCGGCCCCCTTCGGCCTCATCCGGTACGGCGTCGCGCCGGACCACCCGCGCATCAAGGGCATCATCACGGCTCTGCACCAGGTCCTCGACAAGCCGCAGGTCCGCCTCTTCGGCAACGTCGACTACGGCACCGACGTACACCTGGACGACCTGCGCGCCTTCTACGACGCCGTCGTCTTCTCGACCGGCGCCATGGCCGACCGTGAGCTGAAGATCCCCGGCGTGGAGCTGGACGGCTCCTTCGGCGCCGCCGACTTCGCCTCCTGGTACGACGGCCACCCGGACGTCCCGCGGACCTGGGAGCTGGAGGCCGAGAAGGTCGCCGTCCTCGGCGTGGGCAACGTGGCGCTCGACATCGCCCGCATCCTCGCCAAGACCGCGGACGAGCTGCTGCCGACCGAGATCCCGCCGAACGTCTACGACGGCCTGAAGGCCAACAAGGCCGTGGAGATCCACGTCTTCGGCCGCCGTGGCCCGGCGCAGGCGAAGTTCAGCCCGATGGAGCTGCGCGAGCTGGACCACTCCCCCACCATCGAGGTCATCGTCAACCCCGAGGACATCGACTACGACGAGGGCTCGATCGCCGAGCGGCGCAAGAACAAGCAGACCGACATGGTCGCCAAGACCCTGGAGAACTGGGCGATCCGCGACATCGGCGACCGCCCGCACAAGCTCTTCCTCCACTTCTTCGAGTCGCCGGTCGAGATCCTCGGCGAGGACGGCAGGGTCGTCGGCCTCCGGACCGAACGCACCGAGCTGGACGGCACGGGCAACGTCAAGGGCACCGGCCACACCACGGACTGGGACGTCCAGTCCGTCTACCGCGCCGTCGGCTACCTCTCCGACGAACTGCCCAAGCTCCCCTGGGACACCGCCTCCGGCACCGTTCCGGACGAGGGCGGCCGTGTGATCGAGGAGGGCGGCGCCCACCTGGCGTCGACGTACGTGACCGGCTGGATCCGCCGCGGCCCGGTCGGCCTCATCGGTCACACCAAGGGCGACGCCAACGAGACCGTCGCGAACCTGCTCGACGACTTCGCCAACGGCCGTCTCCTCACCCCCGAGACCCCCGAGAAGGACGCGGTCGTCGCCTTCCTGGAGACCAAGGGCATCACGTACACGACGTGGGAGGGCTGGTACGCCCTCGACGCCGCCGAGAAGGCGCTGGGCGAGCCGCAGGGCCGCGAGCGGGTGAAGATCGTCGAGCGCGAGGACATGCTCCGCGCGAGCGGCGTCGAACTCGGCTGACGCCACCGCCCGCAGGCACCGCCCTGCGACCGCGCGATGTCTCGCCCCGACCTCCCGGGCCCCCACCGGTACCTGACCGGTGGGGGCCCGGCCCGCGTCAGCGACTCGGTGCCACCAGGCCCGACTCGTAGGCGGCGATGACCAGTTGCGCCCGGTCCCGCGCCCCGAGCTTGCCCATGATCCGGCTGACATGGGTCTTCGCGGTGAGGGGCGAGAGCCCCAGCGCCTCCGCGATCTCCGTGTTGTTGAGACCTCTCGCCACCAGCGCGAGCACCTGGCGTTCCCGGTCCGACAGCTCTTCCGGTCCTCCCGTCACCGGTGTGTCCGGGGTGGCGAGGACCCTGGCTATCAGCCGCGCCGTCGGTCCCGGGGAGAGCAGGGACTCCCCCGCCGCCACCGTGCGGATGGCCGCGAGGAGCTCGGCCGGGCGGATGTCCTTGACCACGAAGCCCGAGGCGCCCGCCCGCAACGCCTCCAGGATGTGCTCGTCCGTGTCGTACGTCGTCAGGACCAGGACCTTCACCCCTGCCAGGTCCTCGTCGGCGGCGATCAGCCGCGTCGCCCCGATCCCGTCGAGCTCGGGCATCCGGACGTCCATGACCACCAGGTCCGCCCGCGCCGAACGGGCCAGCTCCACCGCCTCCTTGCCGTTGGCCGCCTGGCCCACGACCTCCATGTCGGGCGCCGAGTCGACGAGCATCGCGAACGACGCCCGGACGAGCGTCTGATCGTCCGCGAGCAGTACCCGGATCACGCCGTCACCCCCTCCCTCGCCACGAGCGGCAGCGCCGCCGTGACCTCGAAGCCCCCGCCGGCCCGCGGGCCCGCGCTCAGTGTCCCTCCCACACTCCGCGCCCGCTCGCGCATCCCGACGATCCCGTACCCGGAGCCGCCGCCGGAGCCGCCGACGCCCCCAGAGCCACCCGAGCCGCCCGAGCCGCCCGAGCCGCCCGGAGACGAGCCGCCGTCCGTCACCCGTACCGTCAACACCTGGTCCGCCAGGGCGACATCGACCCGGACACCTCCGTCCGCACCCCCGTGCCGGACGGCGTTGGTCAGCGACTCCTGCACGATCCGGTAGGCCGCAGCCCCCACCGCAGCCGGAACCTTCGCCTCCCCCGTCCGGAGCGTCAGGTCCGCACCCGAGGACCGTACGAGATCGGGCAGGGACGCGAGATCGGGCAGCGGGCCCTCCGGCGCGGCCCGCAGCACGTCCAGCGTCGTCCGCACCTCCGAGCGGGCCTCCCGGCACGTCTCGGCTATGCCGTCGAGCGCCCGGGCGAGCGCCTCCCGGTCGAGCCGGTCCGGGTCGGCGACCAGGACGTGCGCGGCGACCGACGTCTGCACGCCGATCAGGGTGATCGAGTGCGCCAGGAGATCGTGGAGGTCCCTGGCTATGCGCAGCCGCTCCTCGGCGACCTTCCGCTCCGCCTCGCGCTCGGCCCGGTCGACCACGCCCGCCACCAGCTGCCGGTAGAGCCGGATGCTCGCCCCGAAGACCAGCGTCGCCATCGCCCAGCCGGAGACCCGCAGCAGCTCCACCACCTCGTGCGGGTTGACGAAGATCTGGATGCTGAGGGTGATGGAGGTGATCGACAGACCCACGAACAGGGTCCGCCTCGGACTCCCGGTGGCCGCGACCGTGTACAGCGCGGTCATCGAGGTCGGTATCGGCGCCAGATGCATGTAGTCCAGCGCGTGGTAGGGAGCGACGCAGGCCACCACGGCGAGCAGCACCGGCATGGGCGCCTTGCGCCGCCACGCCAGCGGGACGTGCGCGGCGAGCAGCAGCGCCCAGCCGAGCAGGTCCGGCCGACGGCCGTCCTCGACGGTGAGCGCGATCACCGCCGCGAGGGCGGCGAAGACCGCCGCGGCAGCCGCGTCGCACCTCACCGGGTACGGCGCCGCCTGCGGGTCACGGGTGAAGGCCGCTGCGAAGTCCATGACGTCATCCTCCCTGCGGGCGGGGGCTCCTGACAGTCCGGGAAGCCCCCCACCCGCCCCCGATCACACCCGTACGGGAGCCCGCTCGGTCCCTGAATCACCTGTTGACGAACCGCCGGCCGACGAACCGCCGCTCGAAGAACCGTCGGCTGACGAGCCGTCGGCCGGCGAACCGCTAGCCGACGTGCCGGCCTTCGGCGAACCGCCGTTCGGCGCGGGCCTCTTGGCCAGCGGCCCCGGCCACCAGACCCTCCGGCCGAGCAGCACGCTCGCGCTCGTGACGAGGTACGTGCGGACCAGGAAGGTGTCGAGCAGGACGCCGACCGCGATCACGAAGCCCAGCTCCGCCAGTTGCACCATGGGCATGTTGACGAGGACCCCGAAGGTGGCGGCGAGGACGAGTCCCGCCGACGCGATCACGCCGCCCGTCGTGCGCAGGGCCGTCAGGGCCGCCGCACCCGGCTCGGAACCGTTCAGGCACTCCTCGCGCATCCGGTGCATCAGGAAGATGCCGTAGTCGACGCCGAGGGCGACGAGGAAGACGAAGGAGAGCAGCGCCAGGCCCGGGTCGGTCCCCCCGAAGCCGAAGAGGGACTCGAAGACGAGTCCGCCGATGCCGAGGGCCGCGCCCCAGACCGCGACGACTGCCGCGACCAGGATCAGCGGTGCGACGAGGCTGCGCAGCAGCACGATCAGGACGAGCAGGACGACGACGATGACGAGCGGCACGACGATGTTCCGGTCGCCGGCGTTGGTGTCGGTCATGTCGAGCTGTTCGGCGCTGGGCCCGCCGACGTACACGCCGTCACCGAGCGCGGTCCGCAGCTCCCTGATGGTCGCGGTCTCGGCCGCCGACTGCGGCGGGTCGGAGGCGACGACGGAGATCTCCGTCCAGCCGCCGCCGCTACGGCCCTGCTCCGCCTTCGCGACGCCGTCCGTCGCGAGGACGGTCCGCAGCGCCCCGGGGACGGCGTCGGTCGGGGCGACGACCGTGATGGGCTGGGTGCCCATCTCCGGGTACGCGGCGGCGAGCGTCTTCATCGCGGCGACCGCCTCCGGGGTGGAGGTGAAGGAGTCCTCCTGCTTGAGGGCGCCCGGCAGGTTCAGCACACCGAGCGCGAGCGCCGCCAGGGCGGCGGCGCCCGCGACCAGGACGGCCAGGGGACGGCGGCCCGCCGAGGAGCCCATCGCCGCGAAGAGGGAACGGCGGGCCGCCTTCGGCGCGCTCCCGTACGCCGGGATCAGGGGCCAGAACACCCGCCGGCCGAGAACGACGAGCAGCGCGGGAAGCAGCGTCGTCATCGCGACGAGCGCGCAGAGCACCCCGACGGCGGCCGTGGGGCCCATGCCCCGGCTGCTGTTCATGTCGGCGGCGAGCAGGCAGAGCATCCCCAGCGCGACGGTGCCGGACGAGGCGAGGACGGCGGGCCCGCAGCCGCGCAGGGCGGTGACCATGGCGTCGTACGGCCGCTCGGTACGGCGCAGCTCCTCGCGGTAGCGGGAGACGAGAAGGAGGGCGTAGTCGGTGCCCGCGCCGAAGACGAGGATCGTCATCACCCCGGTGCTCTGGCCGGAGACGCTGATGTCGAAGCCCTGGTGGAGTGCGTACGTGACGGCCATCGAGAGGTAGTCGGCGACACCCGCGACGACCAGGGGGACGAGCCAGAGGAAGGGGCTGCGGTAGATGACGATCAGGAGGATCGCGACGACGGCGACAGTCGTGTAGAGGAGGGGTCCGTCGAGGGAGTTGTAGACCTCGCTCGCGTCGGTGGCGAGCGCGCCGGGGCCGCCGACCTCGCCGCTCACCGTCTCGCGGACGTCGAGCACGAAGGCGTCCCTGGCCGCTTCGTCCGCACCGGGCTCGGTGCTGGACACGGCGTACAGGAGGGTGCTGCCGTCCTCGGAGGGGACGGGCACCGGGGGCGACGTGAGCGGGTGCTCCGCCGCCACCCGCTCCACCTCCCGGGCGGCGGTGGCCTTGTCGGCGGCGCTCAGCCCGCCGTCGCGGTGGTAGACGAGCACGAGGTCGGTGGAGTCTCCGCCCGGCAGCTGCTCGGTGATCTTCGCGACCTGGGTCGAGTCGGCGCTCGCGGGCAGATAGTCGACGGCGCGGTCGCGCTGTACGTCGCCGAGCTTTCCGGCGAGGGGTGCGGCGAGGGCGATCAGGATCACCCACAGGGCCAGCACCCCCCAGCCGACGGTCCTCTTACGGCCCTCCATGGCGGGGGCTCCCTCCGGTCGGTGCGGTCGTCTGGGTCGATCCCAGACTCCCGTCGTCCCGCCGCGGATTCCTCGCGCTGAAGGCCGAGTTGAGGGCTACTGCCGGGGGCGGTACGGAGGCCCGGTTACTCCGCGGGGAGTACGGGAGGCCGTGCGCGCCGCGCGCTCATATTCTGGAAGGGCCGGCACGGCCGGGAAGGGATGTGAGCGGCGATGGCCGTCCCCGTCGACGAGACCTCCGCCGTCGCGCGGGCGCGGGACGCGGCGGCCCGGGACGCGTGGGCCGAGGCGTACGTCCTGCTGCGCGACGCCGACCGGCATCCGACCGCCGCCCTGGACGCCGCCGACCTGGACCTCCTCGCCGACGCCTCCTGGTGGACGGGGCACGTGGACGAGTCGGTCACCGCGCGGCTGCGCGCCCACGCGGGGTACGTGGCGGCGGGCGACCACCGCGGGGCGGGCCAGGTGGCCTGGTGGCTGCACTTCGAGTACCGCTGCCTCGGCCGGCCCGCGGCGGCGGCCGGGTGGCTGCACCGGTCCCGGCACCACCTGGAGGGCGACCCGGACTGCCCCGAGCAGTGCCTCATCGCCTGGACGGACTCCGAGGAGGCCCAGGAGCACCGCGATCCGGAGGCGGCGCTGGCCGCGGCGCGGCGCATGGAACGCCTCGCCCTCGACTCCGGCAGTCCGGACCTGATCGCCCTGGGCCGTCAGGCGCACGCGGCGGTCCTCCTCGCGAACGGCCACCGGGCGGAGGGACTCGCGCTCCTCGACGACGCGATGTGCGCGGTGACGGCGGGCGAGCTGAGCGGGATGTTCACCGGCTGGCTCTTCTGTCTGGCGCTGACCCAGTGCATGGAGGCGGCGGACCTCGGCCGCGCGGTGGAGTGGACGGACGCGGCGATGGCCTGGTGCGAGGTCCCCTGGTCACAGCACGTCCGCGTGCCGGACACGGAGAGCCGCCCCGCACCGCCCGGGCCGGCGCCCGGGGCTCCGGGCGGCCCGCCCGAAGCCGCAGCCGACTCCCCCTACCCCGTATCCGCCCCTGCCCCCACCCCCGACGCCGTCACGGACAACCCGTTCCGCGGGCTGTGCCGGATCCACCATGTCGAGGTGCTCGATCTCCGCGGGGCCTGGGAGCTCGCCGAGGCCGAGGCGGCGCGGGTCTGCCACGAGGTACCGGTGGACAGCCTCGACGTCGCCGCGGAGGCGTACTACGCGGCGGGCGAGATCCGGCGGCGCCAGGGCCGCCTGGACGACGCCGCCACCGCGTACGCGCACGCCCACGAGCTCGGCCGCATCCCGCAGCCGGGTCTCGCGCTGCTCCGGCTCGCGCAGGGCAAGGCCGACGCCGCCGTGACGGGCCTGAAACTGGCCCTGGCCTGCCGGGGCGACCAGGCCCACGACCTCCTCGGCCGGGCACGGCTCCTCGCGGCGCGGACGGAGGTGGCGCTGGCCGTGGGGGACCTGGACGACGCCGCGGAGGCGGTCGCCGAACTGGAGGCGCTGCCCGGCGAGGCGCCGCTCCTGGGCGCCGTCGCCGACACCGCCCGGGGCGCACTCGATCTTGCCCGCCACGAGCCGGCCGCCGTGCGTCCGCTGCGCCGTGCGCTGGCCTGCTGGCTGGAGCTGCGCGTCCCGTACGAGGCCGCGCAGGTACGGATGCTGCTCGCCGCGGCCGACCGGGCGGCGGGTGACGAGGAGGCGGCGCGGCTGGAGCTCATGGCAGCCCGGGCCGCCTTCGAGCGGCTCGGCGCACTGCCCGACGCCCGCCGCGCGGCGGCCCTGCTGACGGCGAGGCGGCGCCGCCCGCTCCCGGGCGGCCTGACCGCCCGCGAGGCGGAGGTGCTCCGGCTGGTCGCGGAGGGCGGCACGAACCGGGATGTCGCCCGGGCGCTGGTGATCAGCGAACACACGGTGGCCCGCCATCTGAACAACATCTTCGCCAAGCTGGACGTGACCTCCCGTACCGCCGCCACGGCCTACGCCTACGCCCACGGCATGGCCGGCGCACCCGCGTAGCCGATCGCCCGGGACGGCCAGGGCGGGACGGCCAGGGCGGGACGGCCAGGGCGGGACGGCCGGGGCAAGGGCTCCCGTCCCGCCCCCATGGGCCGTTTCGCCCACGACCGGCCCACGCCCGACATGGGTGGTTCGAGCGATGCCCGCGCCCTCGCCCCCGGCCTAGAACGGGGGCATGGACACCACCGGCACCACCCTGACCGCGGAGCCCCCCGACCCGCCCCCGGAAAGGCCTCCCGCCTCATCCCCCGACCCACCGCCCGCCTCATCCCCCGACCCACCACCCGCCTCGGCCCTCGGCACCCTCCGTGCCTCCGTCCGCGGCGACGTCGTCGTCCCCGGCGACCCCGCCTACGACGAGGCCCGCCGGGTCTACAACGCCCTCCACGACCGCCACCCGGCCGTCGTCGTCCGCGCCGCGGACGCGGGCGACGTGATCGCCGGCATCCACTTCGCCCGGGACCACGCGCTGCCGCTCGCGGTCCGCGGCGGCGGCCACGCCGTCGCCGGTCACGGCACGGTCGACGACGGGCTCGTCGTCGACCTGTCCCGGATGCGCTCGGTCCGCGTCGACCCCGTGGGCCGTACCGCCCGGGCCGAAGGCGGCTGCACCTGGGGCGACTTCGACCACGCCACGCACGCCTTCGGCCTGGCCACCACCGGCGGCGTCGTCTCCACGACCGGCGTCGGCGGTCTGACCCTCGGCGGCGGGATGGGCAACCTGGCCCGCCGCTACGGGCTGAGCTGCGACAACCTCGTCGAGGCCGACGTGGTGACGGCCGAGGGCACCCTCGTCACCTGCGACGCCGAACGGCACCCCGAACTCTTCTGGGCGCTGCGCGGCGGCGGAGGCAACTTCGGGGTCGTCACCTCGCTCGTCCACCGCCTGCACCCCGTCTCGGACGTCCTCGGCGGAATCGACCTCCACCCGCTCGACGGGGATGTGGCCCGGCGCTGGCGGGACATGATCACCGAGGCACCGGAGGAGCTCAACGCGATCTTCGTCGTCATCCTCGGTCCGGACCTGCCGTTCGTGCCCGAGCGCTGGCACGGCCGACCGCTCTGCGGTCTGCTGACCTGCTACAGCGGCCCCGCCACGGAGGACGAGAAGGTCCTCGGCCTCCTCGACGAGCTGGGCCCGGTCGTGGGCAGGTTCGTGGAGCGGATGCCGTACCCGGCGGTCAACACGCTCTTCGACGAGGATCTGCCGCCGGGGCTCTACCACTACTGGAAGGGCAACTTCAGCCGCGATCTCAGCGACGGCGCCATCGACGTCCACATGCGTTACGGCCGGACGCTGCCGTCGATGGAGAGCGACACGGCCATCTTCCCGATCGACGGCGCGTGCCACCGCGTCGGCCCCGAGGACACCGCGTTCGCCCACCGCGACGCCTCGTTCTCGGCCGCGATCGGCACGACGCACACGGACCCGGCGGACAACGAGGCGAACATCGCCTGGACGCGGGCGTACGACCGGGACCTGCGGCCGCACACCGAGGAGGCCGGATACATCAACTTCATGGACGCCGACGACCAGGGCCGGGTGCGCGCCAACTACCGGCAGAACTACGACCGCTTGCGTGCGGTCAAACGCCGCTACGACCCCGGCAACCTCTTCCGGCTCAACCACAACATCGAGCCGTGAGCCCGCGAGCCGTGAGCCGTGAGCCGCCAGAAGAGCCGTCCTACAGCAGCGTCCTCGCCGTGGCGAGCAGCCGGGCGGTGTCGTCGGAGCAGAGCGCGAGCGCGTTCCCGACGGTGTGGAGCACGTCCCGCTCCGCGGGGCTGTACGCCCCGTCCGCGAGCGCGATCCTGGCTCCCTGGAGCAGGATCGATTCGCGCCCGGAGGCCGCCAGATGCGGGGCGAGCGGCTCCAGGGCCTCGTGCAGCTCGATGGCCAGGGCCGCGCCGCCGCCGCCCGCGTCGGGCAGGAACCGGCCGGTGTCGGCGGCGAGCGCCTCGACGAGGTCGGTGAGCTGGACTCCGGTGCACTCGTCGAAGCCGGCCGCGCGGACCGCCGTGACCGCGGTGTCCACGGCCGTACGGGACGAGGTGCCGCCCGCGGCGAGGACGGCGAGGGCGACCGTGTGCACGCCGTCCCGCAGCATCGCGGCGAACCGGCTCGTCGTCGGGTGGTCGAGCGCCTCGGTGCCGAAGTGGGTGTGGCACGCGGTGCATTCGACGACGGGCCCGGCGAGGCCGCGGGGCAGCAGGGGGACGCCCAGGACGGCGAACCGGCGGCGTCCCGTCCGCCTGCGGTAGTTGCGGTCGCCGCCGCATTCCTCGCAGAAGAACTCGCCGTCTCCGACGGTGTTCCAGGAGGTACGAACGCCGCAGAGGATCACTTTTCGTCCGCGTGACTCTCGGGCAGACCGCACGCCGCACCTCCCTTGACGACCCGGCGACTTTGCCGACGTGGGGAGTGATGTTAACCACATCCATGATGTGGCGTCAGCACCTCGTCGACAGATCGCCATCGACTTGGCCGAGACACGACACCGCCGCGAGAGGGGCTCGGAGCCGCCGCTCCAGCCCGAAAGGGGCCCGTCCGTGTGGACGGGCCCCTTTCGGGTACTTCGCCGTGTCAACCGGAAAGGGTGACGGACCACCCCGGCCCGGGGAGGCGTTCCGGCCCGGGGAGGCACCCCGGCCCGGGCGGGCGGATCAGCGGGCGGAGCGGTTGACCGCCGAGATGACGGCCTTCAGCGAGGCGCGGGTGGTGTTGGCGTCGATGCCGATGCCCCACAGGACCTTGCCGTCGATGGCGCACTCGATGTACGAGGCGGCCTGCGCGGAGGCGCCCTCGCTCATCGTGTGCTCCTGGTAGTCCAGCAGACGGGCGTCCACGCCGATCGACTGCAGCGCGGCGAAGAAGGCGGAGATCGGACCGTTGCCGGAGCCGGTCAGGACGGTGTCGACGCCGTCGACGACGGCCTCCACGGTCAGCGTGTCGGTGCCGTCCGTGTCCGAGGTGGTCTGGCCGGAGCGCAGCTGGATACGGCCCCAGGCGTTGTCCGGGTTCGGCAGGTACTCGTCCTGGAAGACCGACCAGATGGCGGCCGGCGTGACCTCGCCGCCCTCGGAGTCCGTCATCTGCTGGATGATCTTCGAGAACTCGATCTGCATCCGGCGCGGCAGGTCCAGCTTGTGGTCGTTCTTCAGGACGTACGCGATACCGCCCTTGCCGGACTGCGAGTTGACCCGGATGACGGCCTCGTAGGAGCGGCCGACGTCCTTCGGGTCGATGGGCAGGTACGGGACCGCCCACTCGATGTCGTCCACGGTCTTGCCCTGGGCGGCCGCGTCGGCCTCCATGGCGTCGAAGCCCTTCTTGATGGCGTCCTGGTGGGAGCCGGAGAAGGCGGTGTAGACCAGGTCGCCCGCGTAGGGGTGGCGCGGGTGGACCTCCATCTGGTTGCAGTACTCGCTGGTGCGGCGGATCTCGTCGATCTGCGAGAAGTCGATCTCCGGGTCGACGCCCTGGCTGAACAGGTTCATGCCCAGGGTGACCAGGTCGACGTTGCCGGTGCGCTCGCCCTGCCCGAACAGGCAGCCCTCGATGCGGTCGGCGCCGGCCATGACGGCCAGCTCCGCCGCCGCCACGGCCGTACCGCGGTCGTTGTGCGGGTGGACGGACAGGCAGACGTACGCGCGGCGGGTCAGGTTCCGGGACATCCACTCGAACCGGTCCGCGTGCGTGGAGGGCGTCGAACGCTCCACGGTGGCGGGCAGGTTCAGGATGATCTCGCGGCCCTCCTCGGGCTGCCAGACGTCACAGACCGCCTCGCAGACCTCCAGGGCGAAGTCCAGCTCGGTGTCGGTGAAGATCTCCGGGCTGTACTGGTAGCCGAAGACCGTGTCGTCGCCCAGCAGCTTGTCGGCGTACTCCATGACCAGCCGCGTGCCGTCGACGGCGATCTGCTTGATGTCCTCCTTCGAGCCGCGGAAGACGACCCGGCGGAAGGTGGGCGCGGTGGCGTTGTACAGGTGGACGGTGGCGCGCTTGGCGCCGACCAGGGACTCCACGGTCCGCTCGATCAGGTCCTCACGGGCCTGGGTCAGGACGGAGATGGTGACGTCGTCCGGGATCGCGCCCTCTTCGATGATGGAGCGTACGAAGTTGAAGTCGGTCTCGCCGGAGGACGGGAAGCCGACCTCGATCTCCTTGTAGCCCATGCGCACCAGCAGGTCGAACATCTCGCGCTTGCGGGCGGGGCTCATCGGGTCGATCAGCGCCTGGTTGCCGTCGCGCAGGTCGGTCGACAGCCAGCGGGGAGCCTTGGTGATGCGCTGCTCGGGCCAGGTGCGATCGGGGATGTGGACGGCTTCGTACCGGCCGTACTTGTGGATCGGCATGCCGGACGGCTTCTGCGTCCGGGTGGCGTTGGTGATGGGCGTCGGACGGCCAACGGGCTGAGACATTGCGTAGGGCTCCTCGGGTCCTTCCGGGGGGACGGCCGACTGTCGAACGCAACACCAGGTCCCGCGGGGAGGGGGTCGGCCTACGACTACAGGCCCTCGCCGCGGCAGCTAAGGAGAAGCAGCCCGAAACGCATGATGTGCCGCAGCCTAGCTCAGGTCCGCGGAGCGCGGACGTCCTGTTCAGTATGCGGGACGGCCGGGCCGACAATACGAAAGGGTGACGAATCACTCCATTTCGCGGATCATGGTCGCCTCTAGTGACAGTGACGTGACCCAGTGCCACATTGCTGGCATGACCTCCCACGCGTACGTCCCCGTCCACCCGGTCTTCTGCACGATCGTGCCGCCGCACCTCCTGGAGCACCTGGCAGCCTCCGACAACCCGGCCGTCGCGGCGGTCGCCCGGCGCACGCTGGTCGCCGACGCGATGAACCGGACCAGCCGCGTCCTCTCCCAGCCGGCCGTGACCCGGTCCGCGGGGCCCGCGGAACCGGCGGAGTCCGCCCGCCCCCGCCGCACGGTGTACGACGCGCGGAACGGCACGGAGCTGCCGGGTGCCGTGGTGCGCGAGGAGGGCCAGGAGGCCACCGGCGACGCCACGGTCAACCGCGCGTACGCCGGGCTCGGCGCCACCTTCGACCTCTTCCTGAAGGGCTTCGGCCGGGACTCCGTCGACGGCGCGGGGCTGCCGCTCCTGGCGACCGTCCACTACGACCGGAACTACGGCAACGCCTTCTGGAACGGCGAGCAGATGGTGTTCGGCGACGGCGACGACGAGATCTTCCTCGACTTCACGCTGCCCGTGGACGTGATCGGTCACGAGCTGGCGCACGGCTTCACCCAGTACACGGCGAACCTGGAGTACTTCAGCCAGTCGGGCGCGCTCAACGAGTCCGTCTCGGACGTCTTCGGCTCACTCGTGAAGCAGTACACGCTCGGCCGGAGCGCACAGGACGCGGACTGGCTCATCGGCGAGGGCCTGTTCCACCCGAACGTGGAGGGGGCGGCGCTGCGCTCGATGAAGGCCCCCGGCACGGCGTACGACGACGACGTCCTCGGCAAGGACCCCCAGCCGGGCCACATGGACGACTACGTCCGCACGAGCCGCGACAACGGCGGGGTGCACATCAACTCGGGCATCCCGAACCACGCCTTCTACCTCGTCGCCACCGAGCTGGGCGGCAACGCCTGGGAGCGGGCGGGGCAGATCTGGTACGACGTGATGACCGGCGGGACGCTCACCCCCGAGACGCGGTTCTCCGAGTTCGCGGCGGCGACGGTGGCGGCGGCGCGGGCGCGGTACGGGGACGGGGAGGAGATCCAGGCCGTCCTGAAGGCCTGGGGAGCTGTGGGCGTGCCGACGGACTGATAGACCAGGGGCATGCGTATTCGAGTGCGGCGCACCGGCGGCTTCGCGGGCATCGAGCGGTCGGCCGAGGTGGACACCTCCGGCCGGCAGGACGCCGGGGAGTGGCACACGCTGGCCGTCGCCGTTCTCCGGGAGGGGAACGGCGACGTCCGGGGCGTGCCGGACGGCTTCTCGTACGAGATCACGGTCGACGACGAGACGGTCCGCTGCTGCGACCCGCGCCTGACGGAGTCGCAGCGTGCCCTGATCACGAAGGTCCTGAAGGAAGGCGCCTGACCGCGACGGCCGCTGCGGTCGGGGCGGCCGCGACGGCGGCTACGGCTGTCCCACAGGCGCGCGGAGGCTTCAGAAGCCGAGCTTGCGGAGCTGCTTGGGGTCGCGCTGCCAGTCCTTCGCGACCTTCACGTGGAGGTCGAGGAAGACCGGGGTCCCGAGCAGCGCCTCGATGTGCTTGCGGGACTTCATCCCGACCTCCTTCAGGCGGCTGCCCTTCGGGCCGATGATGATCCCCTTCTGGCTGGGGCGCTCGATGTAGACGTTCGCGTGGATGTCGAGCAGCGGCTTGTCCGCCGGGCGGTCCTCGCGCGGGATCATCTCCTCGACCACGACCGCGATCGAGTGCGGCAGCTCGTCCCGGACGCCTTCGAGCGCGGCCTCACGGATCAGCTCCGCGACCATCACCATCTCCGGTTCGTCCGTGAGGTCGCCCTCGGGGTAGAGCGGCGGGGACTCCGGCAGGAGCGGGATCAGCAGGTCCGCGACGAGCTGGACCTGCTTGTCGCCGACGGCCGAGACCGGAACGATCTCCTGCCACTCGAAGCCCAGCTCCTTGGCGAGCTGGTCGACGGCGATGAGCTGCTCGGCGAGCGTCTTGGAGTCGACCAGGTCGGTCTTGGTGATGATCGCGACCTTCGGGGTCTTCTTGATCCCCGCGAGTTCCTTGGCGATGAAACGGTCGCCGGGGCCGAGCTTCTGGTCGGCGGGCAGGCAGAAGCCGATCACGTCGACCTCGGCCCACGTCGTGCGCACGACGTCGTTCAGGCGCTCGCCGAGGAGCGTGCGCGGCTTGTGGAGGCCGGGCGTGTCCACGAGGATCAGCTGCGCGTCCGGGCGGTGCACGATGCCGCGCACGGTGTGCCGGGTGGTCTGCGGCCGGTTGGAGGTGATCGCCACCTTCTGGCCGACCAGAGCGTTCGTGAGGGTGGACTTGCCCGCGTTGGGGCGGCCGACGAAGCAGGCGAAGCCGGCCCGGTGGACGGCTTCGGATTCTTGGTTACGAGCGCTCATGGGGGCCATTCTCCCCGATGCGGGACGTCGTCACGTACTCAGTGCCCGCCGGAGCCCCTGCGGCGCCGGACCCGCAGCCCGATCAGCGCCGCCGCTCCCCCGGCGAGCACGGTGGCCGCGGCGAGCCAGGGCAGCGCGAGGAAGGTGGCGCGCCCGGTCTCCCGTACGTCCTTCGCGGTGGCCGTGAGCGTCACCTCGCCCCAGTCGAACTGCGGCGACCCCGTCCACCGCTCGGTCAGCCGGATCTTCTGGCGGGGCAGCAGCTCCGAGGGGATCTTCGCCAGGTCGCGGGCGAGCAGGGTGCGGCCGAAGACGCCCTCGGCGCGCAGGGCGACCCGGGGGTTGAGGGTGACGTTGCCGCGGTTGTGGAGCGTGTACGAGATGAGGGCGGTGCTCTTTCCGGCGCCGGGGACGAGCGGCCGGTCCTGGTCGAGGGTGACGTCCTCGACCGCGAGCGCGGGGACCGTGGGGCCGTTGACCCGGAGGTAGACCCTGGCTCCGACGGCCCGCTGGACGCCGACCGCGACCGAGCCCTTCCCGCCGGACTCCACGCGCTCGTCGAGGGCGACGACGGCGCCGGGGTGGTCTCCGGGCTCCGCGTCCTCGGGGACGGTCAGGGTGTACGGCACGGTGACGGAGGAGCGGGCCGGGACGGTGACGCGGGTGCGGGCGGGTGCGATCCAGGCACCGGCGCCGGTCTGCTTCTCCCGGCTGGTGCGGATGGCGAAGCCGCCGTCGCGTTCGGTGTTGTAGGCGTCGGCGCCGTAGAGCCGGAAGGTGAGGGGGGTGCCGGTCTTGTTGGTGACGGTGACCTCGTCGGTGACGGTCGTACCGGGGTCCGCGGAGAGGTAGAAGTACGGCCGGCTGCCGAGCTGGGAGGCGGCCGGGTAGACGGCCCACTCCCCGTTGTCGGCGGCTCGGGCGGACGGGGCGCCTAGCAGCACGAGCGCCGCCGCGACGAGGAGGACGTACAGCCTGGTGCGCACGGTGCGGACCCTCCCGGGGTTCGGAGCGGGGTTCCGGAGCAGGCTCCGGAGCAGGGTTCTGGGGGCGAGGTTCGGAGCGGGGGTTCGGAGCGGGGGTTCGGAGCGGGCCGACCGGGTGCGCGCCCGGCCCGCCGTGTGTGTGCCGAGGATCAGCTGAGCGTGAGCGTCAGGACGCCCGCGTACGAGCCGGGCGCGGTGAACGCCGGGACGTCGAGGGAGACCTTGGCGTCGACGGTGAACTCACCGCCGGTGAGCGTGCCGTTCGGGGTCGAGGCGAGGGTCGCCCCGCCGCTGCCGACCGTTCCCGCCGAGCCGGGTACGCAGGTGCTCGGGCTGCCGGCCTTGGTGGTGCAGGCCGGGGTCCAGCTGAGGGCTCCGGCGCCGATGGAGCCGCCGGGTCCGGTGAAGTCGGTGACCTTGCCGGTCAGGGACCAGCCCGCGGGGCCGCCGCGGAAGTCCTTGACCGTCACCGTCTTCAGATCGCCGGTGGCCGCGCCGCCCTGACCGAAGTCGACGGACGACAGCTGGACGGCGTCACCGGCCTGGGTCATCGACAGCTGCCCCGCCGCGACGGACGCCGTGAGCTTCTGGCTGTTCGGCGGCTGCGGGGTGTCGTCGATGACGGTGTACGCGGCGGGTCCGGCACCCTTCTCCGGGTCCCAGGCCGCACCCTCGTACGCCACGATCCCGGTGGTCGCCTTGTCGTTGACCTTCAGGCGGGCGACGAACCCGCCCGCGCTGTCGGTCGTGACGGTCATCCTGTCGGCGGTCTCCGCCGCGCCGGACCGGCCGACGACGGTGACCTCGGCGAGCGGCGTGAACTTGGCGCCGGTCACGGTGGTCCGGGCGCCCGGTGCGCCGGAGGCCGCGTCGAGCGCGATGTTGCGCTCGTTGGCTCCCGGCTGCGCGCTCGCGACGACCGTCTCGGAGACGGGGGCGGGCGGGTTCAGGACGGTACAGGGGGTGTCCAGCTCCATGATGTAGCTGGTGTGGATGTTGTAGTCGCCGGGCGACAGGCTGATCGAGCCGGGCGCGGTGACCGTGAACGTACCGGTCATCGAGAACGCCGGGAAGGCGCCCTTGCCGGGGACCGGCGGGTTCTTCTTGGGCCCGGTGACGGTGACCGCGCCGGACTGGGCGCCGCCGAGGACGACCTTGCCGCTCGGGGTCATGATGTCGGCCGGAAGGGCCAGGTCGACGGGGTTCGACGCGGCCGGCTTGGTGACGGTGTAGGTGACCGTGACGGTGTCGCCGACCTTGGGCGTGGGCTTGTCGACCGTGATCTCCGCCGTCGTGGTGCCTTCGATGGGCGGGATGCCGGCGATCGGCGGCGGGACGCAGCGGGTCGTGAAGTCCACCGCCTGGGACGCGGGCAGCGCTCCGGCCGGTGACGCCAGTGCGCCGGCGACGCCGAACACGAGGGCGGTGGCCCCGAGGGCGGCGGTCCAGCGCCGTCTTCGGGGCGGGTTTCTCAAAGCCATGTGTGTGCCCCCTCCTGAGGGATGAGAGGGCGCCATTGACGGCCGCGCGTGAGGAGAAGTCAATGGAATCGAAATGCACCGACTGATGGCCCATCAGATGCTGTCAAGATCGACGTTTTGCCTGGTCAGACGCGTGCGCAACACAGGTACCGGCGCCGCCCGAGGCGACGCCGGCGAGTGGTGCGACAGGGCCCGTCAGAAGACGAACGGCCCGGGCGACTGCGAGGTGACCGCGTCACAGTTCACGGTCACGCCGAAGATCGTCATGGTGAGCGCGGTGCCGGCGAAGTACGAGTTGAGACTGTCACCGGCTGCCACGGTCCCGCTGAGCGGACCGATGGTGACGGACTGGTTCGCCGCCAGGGCCGGGTTCCTGGTGCCGCTGAACACGCGGGTGCCGCCACCTCCCTTGGCCATCGTCAGCTGGGCCTTGATGGTGTCGGCGCCGACCGCGACCGGCGTCTTGACGGCCGAGGTGAGGGTGATCGTCGCGGCCGTACCGCTCTGGGTGGCCTGGAGGGTGGCGAGCCCTCCGCCCCAGAACCCGCAGTCGTACGTCGCCGTGGCGCTCCCCGGCGTCACGGCGGCGGCCGCCGGGGCGAAGGCGAGTCCGGTCACGGCGAGCGCGCCCGCGAGGACGGCACCGATTCCTAAGTTGCTGCCTCTCATGAGGTCGCACCCCTTCCCGATGAAGCACGCAGGGGTGCGGACGCTGCGTGAGGCGTAGATCTGACGGTCCGTCGGACGGACCGCTGTCATTGACGCGCACCGGACCGGGGAAGACAAGAGACGTTTCGTTGATTTTTCACAAACGCGCAAAGGGGGCCCGGCATGCTGCCGAGCCCCCTTTCCTGTCCGCCTGGACCTCAGCCCGCTGGACCTCGGCCCGCCTGGACCTCAGCCCGCCGTGACCGCGACGCGCAGCTGCCCGTCGGGCCCGGCGAGCAGGACGGGGGTGTCCGGACCACCGAGGTCGCGTACCGCCGCACGGTCCTCGTCCGACGCCGCGTCGGCGGTCGAGACGACGGCCGCGGCCTCCAGGGACTGGGCGCCACTGGCCACGGCCATCGCGACCGCGGTCTGCAGCGCGCTCAGCTTGAGCGACTCCAGGGCCACGGTCCCGGCCACGTACGTGCGACCGGTCTCGTCCCGTACCGCCGCGCCCTCGGGCACACCGTTGCGGGCGCGGGCGCTGCGCGCCAGCGTGATGATCTTGAGGTCCTCGGCGCCGAGGGCGCCGTGGTCAGGCTGATTCGTCATGCCCCGAGGATAGGTCGGGGCCCGGGATCAGCTCTGCGCGCCCTTCACGAACTTGTCGGTGGCGAGCTTGGCGAGGCCGTCGAAGTCCTTCTTGGCGGTGGCGGCGTCGGCGAGGTGCAGGAACCGCATCACACCGGTGCCCTGGCGGACGACGATGAGGTTCGGCTCGATCTTCATCCCGGGCGCGACCTCCAGCGACAGCTGGAAGGCGAGCGCCTCCTCCACCCCCTGCGGGGCGGTGATCTTCTTGACCGCGACCTTCATCTTCGTGCCGTCGGCCTCGGTGGTGAAGTCGGGGCAGGCGTCCAGCGCGCCGCCGAGCTTCTTGATGTAGTCCGCGGCGCCGGTGCCGTCGAAGGTCACGATCTCCTCGGTGATCTCGGAGTCGTTGTTGCCCACGGCGAAGTCGCCGGTGGCGCCCTTGGTGGCGCCGGCGATGTCGCCGCCCAGCATGGGGGCGAGCGGCTGGCAGGCGGGCTTGTCCACCTTGTAGACCGACGAGGTCGACTCGTGCTTGGTGGTCTTCCAGCCGGACGGCAGGTCCTTCACCTCGAGGATGCCGGCCTTCATCTGGGCGGCCGTCAGCGGCGTGGCGGGAGCCGCGGAGGTGGGAGCCGCGGACGTGGTGGCGGCCGGCTTGTCGGCGTCCTTCTTGGCGTCGTCCTTGGTGTCGCCGCCACCGCACGCGGCGACGAGGGAGAGCGCGGAGACGGTGAGGGCGGCGGCGAAGCCGTGGCGGATGCGAGTACGCATGATGGAGAGAACCCCTTGCAGGTGCGAGTGATGTGACTAACCGGCACCGGAGGGAGGGGGACGGCCGGATCGCCAGGAGAATATCCGGCCGCTGTGACATTCCTGTGCCCGGGGCATCCATCCCCGGGGCATCCATCCCCGGCCCCGAACGAGCCTGGCCGGAACGCGATCGGGTACGGCGCCCCGCGGCGCCCCTCCGGGCGGGCAGGGCGCCGCGCGACCTGCGCTACGGCCGGTCGAGGCGGAGCCGGACCGCCTTCGGGAGGCCCGCGACCACCAGGTCGTAGGAGTCCTCGACGAGCTCCCGGACCATGCGGTCCGGGAGCTCGCCGACGGTCACCGTGTTCCAGTGGCGCTTGTTCATGTGGTAGCCGGGGGCGACCGCCGGGTACTCCTCGCGGAGCCGCACGGCCTCCTCGGGCTCGCACTTGAGGTTGACACGCAGAGGTCTGCCGTCCAGCCAGGACAGCGCGAACATCTTCCCGGCGACCTTGAAGACGGAGGTGTCCGGCCCGAAGGGGAACTCCTCCGTCGCGTCGTTGAACTCCAGGCAGAACGCGCGCAGCTGGTCAGGCGTCATCCCCGGTCCCTTCGGATGCGGCGGGCACGGGCTCCACGAGCACCGTCACGATCTTGTTCCGCCGGCCCGCCGGGGACTCGGCGGTCAGCCGCAGGGAGCGCCCGTCGGGCAGCTCCACGACCGCCTTGGCGCCCGAGATCGGCACCCGGCCGAGCGCCTTGGCCAGGAGTCCGCCGACCGTCTCCACGTCCTCGTCGTCGTACTCGTCCGGGCCGAAGCCGTACAGCTCGCCGAGGTCGCCGATGTCGAGACGGGCGGTGACCCGGAAGCGGTCGTCGCCCAGCTCCTGGACCGGCGGAAGCTCCCGGTCGTACTCGTCGGTGATCTCCCCGACGATCTCCTCCAGGATGTCCTCGATCGTCACGATCCCGGCCGTGCCGCCGTACTCGTCGATGACGACGGCGACGTGGTTGCGCTCCTGCTGCATCTCGCGGAGCAGGTCGCCCGCGTTCTTGGTGTCCGGCACGAAGGCGGCCGCCCGCATCGCCGTGGACACGAGGTCCGCCTCGGCGTCCCGGTTGATGTGCGTCTTGCGGACCAGGTCCTTCAGATACACGATGCCGACGATGTCGTCCTCGTTCTCACCCGTGACGGGGATCCGCGAGAAGCCGGACCGCAGCGCGAGCGTCAGCGCCTGACGGACCGTCTTGTACCGCTCGATGCAGATGAGGTCGGTGCGCGGCACCATGACCTCCCGTACGAGCGTGTCGCCGAGCTCGAAGACGGAGTGCACCATCCGGCGTTCGTCGTCCTCGATCAGCGACTCCTGCTCGGCCAGGTCGACCATCGCCCGCAGCTCGGCCTCGGAGGCGAAGGGTCCCTTGCGGAAGCCCTTGCCGGGGGTGAGCGCGTTGCCGACGAGGATGAGCAGCTGCGGGATCGGGCCCATGACGCGGGCCAGCGGCAGCAGGACGTACGCGGAGGCGGTCGCCGTGTTCAGCGGGTGCTGCCGGCCGATGGTGCGCGGAGAGACGCCGACGGCGACGTACGAGACGAGCACCATCACCACGATGGCGACGAGCAGGGCCTGCCAGGTCTCGGAGAACTCCTCCAGGCAGGCGTACGTGACGAGGACCCCGGCCGCCATCTCGCAGGCGACGCGGACGAGCAGCGCCACGTTGAGATAGCGGGTCGGGTCGGCGGCGACCTGCGCCAGCTTCTCGGCGCCGCGCCGCCCCGACCGTACGGCCTCGGCGGCGCGGAAACTGGAGACCCTGGCGATGCCGGCCTCGGCGCAGGCGGCCAGCCAGGCGACGATGACCAGGCCGACGGCACCGAGGATGAGCGATGCGTCCATCGGGGGCTCAGGAGACGGTGGGCGCCGGGGAGGGGCCGGTCAGGCCCTTCTCCGCGCGCCAGCCGTCGACGATCGCCGCCTGGAGGCCGAACATCTCGGCCTTCTCGTCCGGCTCCTCGTGGTCGTAGCCCAGCAGGTGCAGCACTCCGTGGACGGTGAGGAGCTGGAGCTCCTCGTCCATGGAGTGCTGCGTCGGCGCGTCCTTGCCCTGCTGGGTGGCGACCTCGGGGCAGAGCACGATGTCGCCGAGGAGGCCCTGCGGGGGCTCCTCGTCGTCCTTCGTGGGCGGGCGCAGCTCGTCCATCGGGAAGGACATGACGTCCGTCGGGCCAGGGAGGTCCATCCACTGGATGTGGAGCTGCTCCATCGCCTCGGCGTCCACGACGATCACCGAGAGTTCGGAGAGCGGGTGGATGCGCATCCGCGCGAGGGCGTAGCGGGCGATGTCGAGGATCGCCTGCTCGTCGACCTCGGTTCCGGACTCGTTGTTGACGTCGATCGACATGGTGCTCGTCTGCTCCAGCTTCGGGATGTCACAGGCCGTTTCGGCTGTCGTACTGCTCGTACGCGTCGACGATACGGCCGACGAGCTTGTGCCGGACGACATCCTGGGAGGTGAGCGCCGAGAAGTGGACGTCGGGGACACCGTCCAGGATGTCGCGGACCTGGCGCAGACCGCTCTTCGTGCTGCCGGGCAGGTCGACCTGGGTGATGTCACCGGTGATGACGATCTTGGAATCGAAGCCGAGGCGGGTGAGGAACATCTTCATCTGCTCGGGGCTCGTGTTCTGCGCCTCGTCGAGGATGATGAACGCGTCGTTGAGCGTCCGTCCTCGCATGTACGCCAGCGGCGCGACCTCGATCGTGCCCGAGGCCATCAGCTTCGGGATCGAGTCCGGGTCGAGCATGTCGTGCAGGGCGTCGTAGAGCGGGCGCAGGTACGGGTCGATCTTCTCGTAGAGCGTGCCGGGCAGGAAGCCGAGCCGCTCGCCCGCCTCGACGGCCGGCCGGGTCAGGATGATCCGGGTGACCTGCTTGGACTGCAGGGCCTGGACCGCCTTGGCCATGGCCAGGTACGTCTTGCCGGTGCCCGCGGGGCCGATGCCGAAGACGATCGTGTGCTTGTCGATCGCGTCGACGTACCGCTTCTGGTTGAGGGTCTTGGGGCGGATGGTGCGACCGCGGCTGGAGAGGATGTTCTGCGTGAGCACCTCGGCCGGGGTCTCCTGGCCGTCCTCCGCCTTGCCGTTCTCGCTCGCCCTGAGCATGGCGATCGAGCGTTCCACTGCGTCCTCCGTCATCGGCTGTCCGGTGCGGAGCACCAGCATCATCTCGTCGAACAGTCTCTGGATGAGAGCGACTTCCGTCGCCTCGCCCACCGCGCTGACCTGGTTGCCCCGGACATGGATGTCGGTCTTCGGGAACGCCTTCTCGATCACGCGCAGGAGTGCGTCACCGGAGCCGAGAACGGTCACCATCGGATGCTTGGCGGGGACGGTGAAGTGGGCGCGGGCCTCGCCCGGCGCGCCCTTGGGGGCTGTGGGTGTCTGAGTCATGGGCCGGCACTGTGGCCTGCACATACCTCCCGTTGCAGGGTTCTCGCTGCTCGACAACCTCTGGGATACCAAGCCTACGACTTGTCACTGACACGGCCGAAGGCTTTTACGACGGGGCCGCTCTGAACCCGATCGTCGGGACCGCGCGGCGCAGGGGCCAGGGCCGGGTCGCGGCCGGGAGGAGCCGCTCCAGGAAGGCGTACCGGTCTCGCAGGGCCTCCGGGTCCTGGCAGACGTGCTCCTGGACGTGCTCCCACCAGGTGGCGACCTCGCCCCAGCCGGGCGCGGAGAGCGAGCCGCCGAACTCCTGGACCGAGAGCGCGGCGATCAGTCCGGCGAAGGCCAGCCGGTCGGCGAGGGGCCAGTCCGCGAGGGTGCCGGTGACGAAACCGGCCACGAACACATCGCCGGCGCCGGTCGGGTCCAGGGCTGCCACCTCGATGGCCGGCACCTCCGCGGTCTCGCCGGTGGCGCCGTCGACGGCGTACGCGCCCTCCGCGCCGAGGGTGACCACGGCGTAGCGGACCTTGTCGGCGAGCGCGCGGGCGGCGGCCCTCGGGCAGTCGGTGCGGGTGTAGCGCATGGCCTCCTGGGCGTTGGGCAGGAACGCCTCGCAGTGCTCCAGGTCGGTCAGACCGTTCAGGTCCCAGCGGCCGGTGTCGTCCCAGCCGACGTCGGCGAAGACCCGTGCGCCGCCCCGCGCGGCCTGGGCGACCCACTCCTCCCCGCGGCCCGGCGCGAGCGAGGCGACGGCGGCCCGGGCGTGCGGCGGGTAGGCGGGCAGGGCGCCGTCCAGGGGCGGGGCCTCGTGGCCGTGGGAGACCATCGTGCGCTCGCCCTCGTACGCCATGGAGACGGTGACCGGGGAGTGCCAGCCGGGCACGGTGCGGGAGAGCGAGAGGTCGATGCCCTCGCCCTGCTCCAGGGCGTCCCAGCAGTACTCGCCGTAGTGGTCGTCCCCGAACGCGGCGGCGAGCGAGGTGCGCAGGCCGAGGCGGGCGAGCGCGGTGGCCATGTTGGCGACGCCGCCGGGGCTGGAACCCATGCCCCTGGCCCAGGACTCGGTGCCGCGCACGGGGGCGCAGTCGAGGCCGGTGAAGATGATGTCGAGGAAGACCGTGCCGGTGAGGAAGACGTCGCAGGCGGGGTCGGTGGGCTCGCGCAGACGCACCAACGGGTCGACTCCCGCGTCGCGTTGCTGGTCTCCCCTTGCTGTGGTCACGGCAGGCTCCCCGAACGTGGTGCGGATCAGGTCAAGTGTGCCCGATGGGGCCTGAGTGGCGGGTGCGGCGAGATGAAAAACGGCTGCGGTTACCCGGGGAATCAGGGCCCAAACCCATAGTGACTCAGATCACATGCCGAATGCCGGGTTTCCTTCCCTTTCGGGCTTCTGCGGGCCCCCGCCCGCTTGATAGATATGTCCCGCGATCCCGTGCAACACCGGGCGCCCCTCCCATACCTCCCGTTCCCTGGAACACCCATGTCGTCGCGCCCGCGTGCCCTGGGGCCCCTTGTCGCCCTGTTCACGGCCGGTTATCTCGCTCCGTACCTGCTCCCGACCGTCGTCGGCAGACTCTCCGCCGGGCTCGGCCTCACCCCGGCCCAGGCGGGCCTGGTCGGCTCGGTGCTGCTCCTCTCCTCCGCCTCGGCCGGGTTCACGCTGGCCGCGCGCGTGGAGCGGCTCGGCCCGCGCCGGGCGGCCCGCATCGGCCTGCTCGCCATGGTCGCCGGCTACGGCTCGGCGGCGCTGACCACGAGCGTTCCGCAGGTGGTCGGCGGCGCGGTGCTCGGCGGCTTCGGTTCCGGTACGACGCTGGCGGTGGCCGCGGCGGGCATCGCGTCTCAGCGGGACCCGCACCGGGCCTCGACGCTCGGCCTGCTCTCGGTCTCGGCGACGGCCGGCGCGCTCTACCTGTCGCTCCCCCACCTCGGCGGCGGCCACGCGCTGCCGTTCGCGTCCATCGCCGTGGCGGCGGCGCTGGTCTGGCCCCTGACGCGCGGCTTGGCGGGCGGCCTGGCGGGTGGGGGCGGACGCCCGGCCGCCGCGGAGCCGGTCCGGGGCGGGGGCTCCCCGCTCCCCCACCGGCGCTCCGGTCTCGTCCTCGCCGGGGCGATCCTGTGCTGGTCCATGGCGCAGAACGCACTCTGGGGCGTGAGCGGCCGGATCGGACTCACCCAGGCCGGGCTGAGCGAGGTCACCGTCGGCGCCGTCTTCGCGGTGGCCCTGGGGGCCGGGCTCGCGGGCGTGACGGCCGCGGGGGCGCTCGGCTCGCGGATCGGCCGGGCCGCGCCGGTCGGGGCGGGCACGGCGATCATCGCCGGGTGCGTACTGATCAGCTCACGCGCGGAGAACCTGGCCGCCTTCGCGACCGGCGAGATCCTCTGGAACGTCTTCTACCCGGTCGTCCTGTCGTACCTGCTCGGTCTCGCCGCGTCCCTGGACCCGCGCGGCCGCTGGGCCGTGCTGGTGGGCTCGGCGTCCTCCCTGGGCGTGGCCTGTGGGCCGGTCGCAGGCAGCGTCCTGTCCGAGCAGGCCGGATACCCGGGCATGGGCCTGGTCCTGTGCGTCCTGCTCCTGCTGGTCGCGGTCCCGATGACGGCGGTCGCGCTGCACACCTCCGGCCGGCCGCTGGTCCCCGGCTCCGTGCGCCGTCGCGGCGGCGCCCCGGCGGCGGTGCTCGCGGGCACGACGACCGCCGCGACGGGCCTGGTGCCGCAGATGGGCGCCCCCGAGCAGGAGGTCACCGAGATCCCGGTCCCTTCCCGCCGCCGCGCCGACCGCCGGTCCTTCCGCCTGGCCCGCCCGAGCGACCGGGGCTAGGGACCGTCCTGAAGACAACGGCCGGGCGGGGGCCCGGCGCCCGGCCGGCCCGTCCCTGTCCTCGGCTCCGTACGCCTCACTCCGCGTCGAAGTCGTACGCCTCGACCTCGGCCACGTACCGCGCCCTGCGGTCCTCGTCGTCGTCCAGGAACGACGCCTCGAAGGAGTTGCGGGCCAGCGTCCGCAGCTGCTCCCGGTCGAGGCCCAGCGCACCGCGCACCGCGTCGAACGTGTCGCCCACGTAGCCGCCGAAGTACGCAGGGTCGTCCGAGTTGACCGTCGCCATCAGACCCGCGTCCAGCATCGAGGCCAGCGGGTGGTCCTCCAGGACGTCGATCGCCCTCAGGCGTACGTTCGACAGCGGGCAGAGCGTGAGCGGGACCCGCTCCCGCACGAGGCGTGACACCAGCTCCGGGTCCTCCATGCAGCGCAGCCCGTGGTCGATCCGCTCCACGCCGAGGACGTCCAGCGCCTCGCGGATGTACGCCGGCGGGCCCTCCTCGCCCGCGTGCGCGACCTTGCGCAGACCGAGCGCCTCCGCCGCGGCGAACACCTCGCGGAACTTCGACGGCGGGTGCCCCACCTCCGCCGAGTCCAGGCCGACTCCCGTGATCCGGTGCAGATACGGCCGCGCGGCCTCCAGCGTCGCCAGCGCCGACTCGGCGGACTCGTCGCGCAGGAAGCACATGATCAGCCGCGTCGAGACACCGTGCCGCTCCTCCGCCCCGTCGAGCGCGCGGGCCAGGCCCTCGATCACGGTGCCGATCGGGATCCCGCGCGCCGTGTGCGCCTGCGGGTCGAAGAAGATCTCGGCGTGCCGCACCCCCTGCGCCGCGGCCCGCGCCAGATACGCGTCGGCCAGCTCGGTGAAGTCCTCGGCCCTGTGGAGCACGGCCATCAGCCCGTAGTACAGGTCGAGGAACGACTGCAGATCGCTGAAGAGGTACGCCTTGCGCAGCTCCTCGGTGTCCGCGTACGGCAGGGTGACGCCGTTGCGCGCGGCGAGCGCGAACGCCAGCTCGGGTTCGAGGGTGCCTTCGATGTGGAGGTGGAGTTCGGCCTTGGGGAGGGGCATGGATCTATCTTTTCGGTAGGGGGACCCTCATGAGGTCCTGGGCAATGCTCAGCTCGCCTTCGAACCCGGCCGCCCGCGCCTGCCGTTCGAACTCGGCGGGGTCGCCGTACCGCTGCGAGAAGTGGGTCAGGACGAGGTGCCGCACCCCCGCGTCGCGGGCGACGGCGGCGGCCTGTCCGGCCGTCAGATGGCCGTGGTCGGTGGCGAGGCGGACGTCCTCGTCGAGGAAGGTCGACTCGATGACGAGCATGTCGGCGCCCTCGGCGAGCGCGTGCACGCCGTCGCAGAGCCGGGTGTCCATGACGAACGCGAACCGCTGCCCGCGCCGGACCTCGCTGACCTCGTCCAGCGTCACGCCGTCCAGGACGCCCTCGCGCTGGATCCGGCCGACATCCGGGCCCTTGATGCCGTGCGCGGCGAGCCGCTCGGGCAGGATGCGGCGCCCGTCGGGCTCGGTGATCCGGTAGCCGTACGACTCCACCGGGTGCGAGAGCAGGTACGCCTCGAGGGTGTACGAGTCGGTCACCGCGAGGGGCCCGTCGGCGTCCACCGGGGCCTCCGTCAGCTTCACCGTCTCGCGGTAGGCCGTCGCGTACCGCAGCCGCTCGAAGAACCGCTGCCCGCTCGCCGGGTAGTGCGCGGTGACGGGGTGCGGGACCTGGTCGAGGTTGATCCGCTGGATCACCCCGGCCAGGCCGAGCGAGTGGTCGCCGTGGAAGTGCGTGACGCAGATCCGGTCGATGTCGTGCGCGGCGACCCCGGCCCGCAGCATCTGGCGCTGGGTGCCCTCGCCGGGATCGAACAGGATGCCCTGGCCGTCCCAGCGCAGCAGGTAGCCGTTGTGGTTGCGGTGCCGGGTCGGGACCTGGCTGGCTGTCCCGAGCACGACGAGTTCACGTACGGACACGTCTTATCCGGGGGGCCAGTTGAGACCGCGGCCGCCGAGGACGTGCGCGTGGGCGTGGAAGACGGTCTGGCCCGCGCCGGCCCCGGTGTTGAAGACGATGCGGAAGCCGGTGCCGTCGACCTTCTCCTGCGCGGCGATCTCGCCGGCCTCGCGCAGCACGTCCGCGGCGATGGTCGGCGCGGCGGCGGCGAGGCTGGCGGCGTCGGGGTAGTGGACGCGCGGGATGACGAGCACGTGCGTGGGCGCCTGGGGGTTGATGTCCCGGAAGGCGAGGGTGGTCTCCGTCTCACGCACGATCGTCGCCGGAACCTCCCCGTCCGCGATCTTGCAGAACAGGCAGTCGCTCTGCGGCTCTCCGGCCATGGCCCGGGCCTCCTCGCCTCGGAAGATCAGATACTCCGGCATCGTATCGGCCGTGTCACCGACCGCGCTCGGGTCCGGGGGCGCGGCGCTGCAGGGCGGAGCGGCTGACCCAGTAGGTGATGATCACGATCCAGAAGAGCGGATAGCCGAGCGCCCCGACGACGGACGCGTCCACCGTCACCATGGCCAGCGACACGGCCGAGTGGAGCCCGAGCAGTGCGACGGCGGTCACCATGGCGAGCACGGGCCGGCAGTTGCGTGCCACGAGGAGCAGCGGGCGGCGCAGCCTCGGCGGTACGCGCCGGGTGATCCACACCGCCCAGCCCGCCCAGCCGCCGACGAGGACGACCGCGCCGATCAGGTACGGGACCAGGGCGTCGCCGCCCGAGCCGCCGCTGCGGAGCGGCGCGGAGCCGAGGCCGGCGGCGAGGAAGCCGGCCAGGGCGACCCAGCGGGCTCCCGCGGCGGTGCCCCAGGCCATGGTCTCCAGGTTGTAGCGGGCCTGGCGGTCGTTCATGTCCAGCGCCGCCGACTCGACGAAGCCCTCGGCGGCCTTGGTCCACGCCCCCGGCCGGAACCAGCGGCGGCGCAGATGCAGCAGGGAGAGGTTGTTGTGGGCCTCGCTGCTCTGCGGATCGAGGCGCAGCGCCGTCTCGTAGGCCTGCCGGGCGACTCGGTGGTTGCCGGTGCGCTGGGCGGTGAGGCCGACGAGGAAGTGGGCGTCGCTCTCCTCGGGGCCGAGCGAGACGGCGGTCCGGGCCGCTTCGTACGCCTCGCGCCGGCGCTCGACGCGGACGGAACGGTCGAGGACGGTGCCGAGGGCGTAGTGGCTGCCCCAGTACTGCGGCGCGAGTTCGACGGCGTACCGGGCGGACAGCTCCGCCTCCTCGTACTCCTTCAGCGCGAGCAGGACGTGGGTACGCATCAGCCAGGCCGGCAGCGAGTCCGGTTCGGCGAGCAGGGCCGCCTCGACCGCATCGAAGGCCTCCTCTTCGCGGCCCATCCGGTGCCGGCAGCGGGCCAGCAGGACCAGCGCGGCGGCGTCCTGCGGGTCGGTGGCCAGATGCTGGGCGGCGAGGGCGGCGGCCTGCTCGTACCGCCCCACGTCGAAGAGGGCGTCGGCCCTGTCCAGGGTGGGGTCCATCAGACCTTGTCCCGGTCATGGGTGATGCTGAGCAGGTTCGGTACGAGTCCCACCCAGAACAGGATCTGCGGGATCGTGCGGTCGGTCCACGGCACGAGGAGCATCACCAGGGCGCAGAGGGTCGCGAGGGTGGCCTGCGCGAGGACGACCCGCGGCCAGAACAGCCTCCGCACGAGCGCGCGTACGGTCAGCTGGGCGCCGGTGCGCATCCGCCGGTAGCGGCGCAGGGCGCCGAAGCCCCACACCGCCGCCATCAGCGCGAGCGCCCAGAGCCGGGTGCCGAGGTCGATGGGGAGTTCCTTCGGCTCCTCGCCGTCGGTCGGGAAGATGTCGAGGGTGACACCCGCCAGGGCCAGGCAGAGCAGCGCGAGCCAGCGCGTCCCCCGCAGCATCCGGTAGACGGCCTTGTCGAGGTCCCTGCGCAGCCAGTTGGAGTCGGGGGCGGCGGCGAGGCCGCCGGCGTACAGGTCGGCAGCCTGGGCGGCGGAGGTGCCGGGCTTGGCGGCCTCGTCCTCGGTGGCCATCGTCACGGCGAGGGTGTTGGTGGGGTCGATCCGCAGGAGCTGCCGGACGGCCTCGTCGGCGAGGTCGGGGCGCCGGTTGAAAAGGGCGAGCTTGTACAGCGCCTCCCACGCGCGGGTCTCGTCCGGCCCCAGCCTGACGGCCTCCTGGGCCTCCGCGAGCCCCTCGGCGACCGCCGCCGCGTCGCCGCCCGGGAACCGGTCGCGCACGAAGGGCATGAGTTCGGCACGCACGGCACGCGGCGCCCAGTAGTCCGGGTCGAGACGGATGGTCTCCCGCATCGCCTCCTCGGCGTCGTGGGACCGCCCCTGCCGCCGCAGCGCGACACCGCGGATGTAGTGCCCGAAGGCGAAGTCGGGGGCGTGGGTCAGCGCCGCGTCGGCGGCGGCCTGGCCCTCGGCGTACCGCTCCTCGGCGATGAGGCAGCGGGCGAGCAGCACCAGCGCGTGGTGGTCGTCGGGTGCCTCGGCGATGCATCGGGCGACCCGTTCCCGGCTCTCGCCGTACCGGCCCATGTCGTACAGCAGCTCGGCCTGTTCGAACTGCGGGTGCTTCACGCTCACAGCTTCCGCTTCTTCTTCAGATAGGTGACGAGGTCGTCGTACATCCCGCCGTCGTTGGCGAACATCGCCACGTTGCGGGCGGAGGCGAACCAGGACTCGCTCGACGGCTTCAGCTGCTTCGCCGCGCCCAGCAGGTCCTTCATGTTGATCATGCGGACGGTGCCCGTGCGGGCGGAGTCGAGGAGGGCCGACTCGGCGGCGGTCTCGCAGAGATGGGCGAGGTCGGCTCCCGAGAAATCCTCGGTGATCTTGACGAGCTTGCCGAGGTCGACCGACTCGATGGGGCGCTCGCGCAGGTGGTAGCGGAGGATCGCCTCGCGGGCCGGAGCGTCGGGCGGCAGCACGAGCAGGGTCCGGTCGAGGCGGCCGGGGCGGCGCAGCGCGAGGTCCACGTCCCAGGGGACGTTGGTGGCGGCGAGGACGAACACGCCCTCGTTCTCGGCCCCGTCGACTCCGTCGAGCTCGGTGAGCAGCTGGTTGACGACGTTGCGCAGTCCGCTGTGGTGCGTACGGGAGCGCTTGGCGCCGAGGGCGTCCAGCTCGTCGAGGAAGACGACGCACGGGGCCTGGGCGCGGGCGGTCTCGAAGATGTCGTGGACGTTCTTCTCGGACGTGCCGATGTACATGTCGAGGATGTCGGAGAGCGAGATCGACATGAAGCTCGCGCCGAGTTCGCCGGCGACGGCGCGGGCGATGAAGGTCTTGCCGCAGCCGGGCGGGCCGTACAGGAGCAGGCCGCCGCGCAGGGACTTGCCGTACAGCTTGCGGAGTTCGGGGTTGCGCATGGGGGCGAGGAAGGCGGCCTCCAGGCGGTCCTTGACCTCCTGCATGCCGCCGACGTCGGCGAGGCGTACGGAGCCGGGGGCGTCGATGTCCCAGGCCGAGGCGTCCCCGGGGTCTCCGCCGCCGTCGGAGGTGAGCGGCTGCTCCAGGTCGCCGTCGGGGGTGCCGTCGTTGCCGCTCTCGACGAACCGGGGCCCGACGAGGTCCCCGACCTCCTGCTCGGCGGCGTTCCAGTCGAAGGAGGAGGACCGGGCGGGCGCGTCGTCGGCCGCGGGGGCGGCGGGGGCCGCCGGGTCGACGGTGGCTGCCGGGGCCTCGGTGGCTGCCGGAGCCACTGGGGCCGGTGGGGTCGCCGGGGCCGCGTCGGGTACGGCGGGGTGTCCCATCGCGCGGAGCATCAGCGCACGCGCCGCCTCGTCACCCGGCGCGCGCTGGAGCGCTACGGCGGCCTCGGTGACGGCCTCGTCGCCGCGCCCCTCGGCGAGGAGCAGTTCGGCGAAGTGCAGCCGCAGGGGCACGTCTTCGGGCGCGGCGGCGACCGCGGCGCGCAGACTACGGATCAGAGGAGACTCGTCGGACATGCGGTCACCCTATGAACCGGCCCGCCTTGCGCGCCCACCGGGTTCCCGGAATCCCCTTCGCCGCACCACCGGGTTCCGCGCATACCGTGGGCGCATCGGGCCACCGGCCGGCCCTAGCTCCAGCGGCCCGTGCGGCCGAGGAGCAGTGCCGTGGCCGCCGTACCGGCCGTAGAGGTACGCAGGACGCTGTGGCCGAGCCGGTACGGCTTCGCGCCCGCCGCCTCGAAGACCGCCAACTCCTCCGGGGACACGCCCCCTTCGGGTCCGACGACGAGCACGATCTCGCCCTCGGCGGGAAGTTCGGCGTCGGCGAGCGCGCCGCTCGGGTGGTCACGGTCCTCGTGCAGCACGGCGGCGAGGCCGGCGCCGGCGAGAAGCGCGGCGACCTGCTTGGTGGTCATCGCGTCGGCGACCTCGGGGAAGCGCGTGCGGCGGGACTGCTTGCCGGCCTCGCGCGCGGTGGCCCGCCACTTGGCGAGGGCCTTGAGCCCGCGGTCGCCCTTCCACTGCGTGATGCAGCGGGACGCGGCCCACGGCACGATCGCGTCGACCCCGGTCTCCGTCATGATCTCGACGGCCAGTTCGCCGCGGTCGCCCTTGGGCAGCGCCTGGACGACGGCGATACGGGGCGCGGGCGCGGCCTCCTCGTATCTGGCGGAGACCTGGACGGTCAGCTGGTCCTTGCCCTCGGCGCCGAGCACCACACAGTCGGCCCAGGCGCCCCGCCCGTCGGTGAGGACGACGTCCTCCCCCGCGCGCAGCCGCTTCACCGAAACGGCGTGACGGCCCTCGGGGCCGTCCAGGAGGAAGGGGCCGTTGCCGGGAACGGCCTCGACGACGAAGACGGGTGCGGTCATGAGGCGTTGCTCCTGTGGGCCTGCGCGGTGAGTGCGGTGTCGAGTTCGGCGGCCAGCACCTCGACGAGCCGGCCGGCGGGGAGTTCGCGGGCCAGCCGGTGCCCCTGGCCGGCCCACAGGGCCATGCCCTGCGCGTCGCCCGCGGTGGCGGCGGCCTTGCGGAGGGGGGCGGTGAGGTGGTGGACCTCGGGATAGGCGGCGGGGGCGTACGGCCCGTGCTCGCGCATGAAGCGGTTGACGAGCCCGCGCGCCGGGCGGCCGGAGAAGGCCCGGGTGAGCTCGGTGCGGACGAAGAGGGGGTTGGTCAGGGCCTGCTTGTGCAGCGTGTGCGCGCCCGACTCGGGGCACACGAGGAACGCGGTGCCGAGCTGGGCGGCGTCGGCACCGGCGGCGAGGACCGCGGCGATCTGCGCGCCGCGCATGATCCCGCCGGCCGCGACGATCGGCAGCTGCACGGCCTCCCGGACCTGGGTGACGAGCGTGAGGAGCCCGGTCCCGGCGAGCGCGGCGTCCGGGTCGTCGCGGTGCGTGCCCTGGTGTCCGCCGGCCTCCACGCCCTGCACGCAGACGGCGTCGGCGCCGGCCCGCTGGGCCGCCTGGGCCTCGTCGGCGGAGATGACGGTGACGATCGTGTACGTACCCGCGCGGGCGAAGGCGTCGAAGGTGTCCCGTTCGGGGCAGCCGAAGGTGAACGAGACGACGGGGACCGGGTCTTCGAGCAGGATCGCGAGCTTGGCGTCGTAGGCGTCGTCGCGCCCGTTGTCCGGGTCGCCGAGGGCCGTCTCGTACCAGGTGGCCTCCCCGGCGAGCTGGTGCCGGTACACCTCGACGGCGGCCGGGTCGGCGGGCTGCCCGCCGGGCGGCATGAAGAGGTTGACGCCGAAGGGCCCGCCGGTCAGCCCGCGCACCTGCTTGATCTCCTGGTACAGCCCGCCGGCGGTCTTGTACCCCCCGGCGAGGAACCCGAGCCCGCCCGCGGCACACACGGCTCCGACGAGCTCCGGGCAGGACGCGCCACCCGCCATGGGGGCCTGCACGATCGGGTATCGGGAGAGATCGATCAGCGCGGTGGACATGCAGGCATCGTGTCATACGGAAGGGGGGGGGCCGCGCCCCCCCGCGGGGGGGGCCCGGGGGCCGCGCGGGGGGTGGTGGTGGACATCAGGAGAGGGCCTTGTCCCACTTCTCGGCGAGGGTGGCCTTGGCCCGGTCGAGCTCGGCGGAGGCCGGGAAGGCGGGGGTGCCCTGGACCTGCGGGAGCTTGGTGACGGCGTCCTTGTCGGCGGTGCCGTCCTCGGTCATGACGGGCAGCAGCACCGGGCGGGCGTGTCCCTTGAGCCAGAGGTTCTGGCCCTCGGCGCTGTAGAGGTACTCCTGCCACAGCCGGGCGGCCGCCGGATGCGGGGCGTCCTTGTTG